>NZ_JBVJPY010000014.1:0-181816 GCF_055609145.1 Streptomyces sp. NPDC036822 | reverse complement strand
CGGGCGGCACTCGCCGGCGTCCTGTTCGTGCTGCGGACGGGTGTCGCGTGGCGGGATGTCCCGACGGAGACTGTGGGCTGTTCCGGTGTCACGGCCTGGCGTCGGCTGCGGGATTGGACCGAGGCCGGAGTGTGGCCGCGCCTGCACGCTGCCCTGTTGAGCGTGCTTCGCCGTGCCGGCCTGCTGGACCTGGACGACTGCTCCGTGGATGGCTCGCATGTCCGGGCCCTAAAAGGAGGGGATCACGTCGGCCCCTCGCCCGTTGACCGTGCCCGCCCCGGCTCCAAGCACCACCTGATCGTCGACCGGCACGGAACCCCGCTCGCTGTCACGCTGACCGGCGGGAACCGGCACGACGTAACCCAGCTCATGCCTTTGCTCGACGCTATCCCGTCGATCCGGGGACTGCGGGGACGTCCCCGTTGCAAGCCCCGGCGTCTGTATGTGGACCGGGGTTACGACTTCGACAAGTACCGCCGTCTGCTGTGGAAGCGGGGCATCAAACCGTTGATTGCTCGACGCGGTGTCGCCCACGGTTCCGGGCTGGGCAAGGTGCGCTGGGTGGTCGAGCGCGCCTTCGCCTGGCTGCACCAGTTCAAACGGCTCCGCACCCGCTACGAGCGACGTGCCGATCTCCACCAGGGTCTGCTCGAACTTGCCTGCAGTCTCATATGCCTGCGCCGCCTGCGAACCTCACCCTGAAGCGATCAGCTGGCCACGCTGAACCACCCCGGCCGCTTCTCGGCCAGAAGCGGTTGCAGCGACCGCACTGCGGCCCGCAGGTCCTCATCCGTGACGTCAAGAGACTCCGGCAGCCTCAACCCGTACCTTCGCAGCCGCCAGAGGTCGAAGAGTTCACTTCCGTCGGCTGCGAAGTCCACATCGACCTCAATGCCGTTGTCGTACACGAAGCAGCACCCTGCCCCATGAACCATGTAGGAGTGGGCGCCGACCTGCCCACTCCGGCTGATCCGGTGCGACGGGCGAGGCCGAGGACATCTGCCAGTCGCTCAAGCGACGGAAGCTGCTCGCCGGGCTGAGCATCAAGGGCATCAAGACCGGCTCCAGCACGCCGGCGGGCGGCACGCTGGTGTGGGCGGCGTACAAGACGGTCGGCTCGCGGACGCCGCTGATCCTCGGCTCGATGATGGGCCAGCGCGCCGACGGGCCCGACCCCGACGCCCTCCGGAGCCTGGCGCTGGTGAAGTCCAACAGTGAGCGGGTCGTCGCAGCGGTCCGGGCCGGCCTCACGTCCGTGACCGTCGTCCCGAAGGGGCAGGTCGTCGGGCACGTGCTCGATCCTCTGGGCCGCCGCGTACCCGTGGTGGCCGCGAGCGACCTGACGGTCGTCGGCGTGCCCGGTCAGAAGCTGGACGCCGTCCTCAGCGTCGGAGGCCAGGCGCTCCCCCTCTCGGCCGCGGCAGGCACCCAGGTCGCCACGCTGACCGTGGGCACCGGCCCGCAGGCCCCGTCGATCCCGGTGACCCTGCGGGAGAGCCTGGCGGAGCCGACGTTCCTCGACAGGCTCGCGCGTCTCGGCTGACAGGTAGGAGGCGGGCGACCCGGGCGGCTGTCACCGACGGTCGTAGACCCCGCACGGCGCCACCGGTTTGCGGGGCGCGGCGGCGGTTCGGCCTGTCAGGTGGGCACCGTGGCGCGCAGGGCTCGTGCCAGCCAGTCCAGTTCCTCGGAGGCGTCGGGGGACGCGTACTGTCCGCGCACGCGGGCGACGAGTGTGCGGTAGCGCTCTGCCTCTGCCTCGATCCCGGCCTCCAGGCACAGCAGCACGGCGGAGCGGTCGGTGTCGCCGAACAGCTTCGACAGCACCTCGGCCGCGGCCGGCCCCTCGGGGGCGATACCGCGTTTTCTGACCTCCGCGACGGTCTGCACGACCTGCCTGGCCCACCAGATGGACGCACCGGGGGCGCGGCTCTGTCCGGGGAGCGGGGTGCTCAGCTCCAGCATGGTGCGCATGCGGGTGCGGAACCCGGGGTCCCGCACCAGCTCGGCGAGTTCGATCCAGGCGTCCACCTGCTCGGGCGTGGGGTCGTCGGGCAGTTCGATGCCGAAGGTGCGCATGCGGTCGCGCAGACGTGGTTCGACGTCGAGGCCGCCGAACACCTCCTCCTTGAACTCGTCAATGATCTGCTTGCGTTCGGCGGCGGAGAGCCGCGTCAACCGGTTCATCAGTGCTGTCTCCTCAGCGGTCGAACCTCGTTTCGCCACGGCGGACAGGACGGCCCGGCTCACCTTGAGGGAGCGGATCTGCGCGTCGATGGCGGCCACGTGCGCGTCGGCGAGTTCGGCGACCGTGGTGCGGCCGCTCAGGACGCGGCACACGTCGTCCAGCCCGAGGCCGAGCTCCCGCAGGGTGCGGACGAGCTCGACGCGGGCCACGGACGCGGCGTCGTAGAGTCGGTAGCCGCTCGCGGAGCGGGCCACGGGCGGCACCGCTCCCTCGTCCGACCAGAAGCGCAGGGTGCGCACCGGAAGGCCGGTGCGCTGGGCGAGCCGGCCGATGGTGAGTACGTCGGGGCGTTCGTCTTCCATGAGCGAGATCCTGGACCCTCCAGCCGCTGGAGACTCAAGCGCCCGGGCGCGCGAGCCGGTGGAGCTCGGCGTCGAGGGACTCCAGTCCTGTTGTCGGACCGCGCCAGCTCCGCTTCGGCGTTCTCGCGGTCGCGGGGTGAAGAGGCGGTTCCTGGGTAACGGCGTCCCGTAGGGACAGGACGAGGTCAGGAGGACGCATGCCGCACCACGACGAGGCAGCTTCCGGGAATCAGGAGCCCAGGACCGCCGCGGAAGAGGTTCTGGAGGAGGCCCGGAAGGCGGAAACCGCCGTACGGGGCGACCACTCCGAGAACGACGGCGCGGCCGCCGACGCCCTTTCCACCAGCGAAAGCGCGCAGGAGGACGCCCAGAGGCGGGCAAGCCGGCCGGATACCGATCGCCGCTGAGCGGCTCGTGAGCGGCGAGGGGGCGCTATCGCCTTCGGCCGGCTCGGACGGTCGGGGGCGTGGGCGGCGAGGGGCGCCATCGCCGTCGGCCGGCGCGGAGGGCCGGGGCCGGGGACGCCGGCCAGGCCGGACGTGCCGGTCGACACGCGGGAGCCGGTTGCGCCTGGGCGCGTGAGCGTGCAACGACCCGTGAGCCGGTGCCCGCGGGAGCGTGATGCGATCCGCCCGAGCACGTGTCCCGCGGGAGCGTGCAACGACCCGCGAGCACGTTTCCCTGCGAGCGTGAAGCTGGTGATCCGGGGCACGAGGTCGTCATGAAGTTTCTGATCGTCATCGTGGTCATCGCCCTCGCCGCCGCCTGGTATCTGCAGTCGCGCAGGCGGCGGTGACCGACCCGCCCGACGGGCCCCGCGCCCACGTGCAGGCGGTGCTCACGCGTGGGGCGAGTGACCCGGCTCGTCGGGCATGGCCCGGGCCGAACGCAGCAGTTCCGCCGAGAAGCCGTCCCCGCCGGCCGCTCCCCTCCCGTACGGCATTGGTCCCGTGCACAGGCCGGGGCCGTGCCGATGTGCTCGTGACACGTCCCCGCTCCCGCTCCTTCACCGGCGGGCCCGCACCGTGCTCTCGTGGGCTCCTTACCGTCGCGAGCGTCCCGGAGAGTCATGACCGCGCATCCCTCCCCCGTCACAGAGCTGTCCATGTCCGGGGGTGTCACCCAGGGCGCGGTCCTGATCAGCTTCCTTCTGATCGTGGTCGCCGCCCTGTTCGCCTGCCTGCTCCTCGGGCCGCAGCGCGAGGAGGCCGAGCACTTCTACATCGGCCGCCGGCGGAACAAGCCCGTGCGCAACGGACTCGCGCTGGCGGGGGACTACATCTCGTCGGCCACGGTGGTGGGTACGGCGGGGACCGTCGCCCTGATGGGGTTCGACGGACTGTTCGTCGCGGGCAGCACCGTGGCCGCGCTCGTCGTCCTGTCCTTCCTCGCCGGACCGCTGCGGGCGCGCGGACGGTTCACGATCGCCGACGTCTTCGCGGACCGTGCGCCGGGAACGCCCGTCCGGGTCGCCGCGGCGGTGGTCACCCTGCTGGTGTGCCTGCTCTACTTCGTCGTCCAGCTCTCGGCCGTGGCCCTGGTGACCGCGCAGCTCCTGAGCCTGGAGACCGTGGGAGCACAGCGCACGATCGCGGTGATGATCGGGGTCCTGATCGCCTGCGCCACCGCTGTCGGGGGGATGCGCGGGGCCACCGCGCTGCAGGCGGCGAAGACGGTCATCGTCATCGTCGCCCTGGTCCTCGTCGTCGGCGCGCTCCTCGCCCGCTTCGGCTGGAATCCGGTCGCTCTGCTGGAGGCCGCGCGGGCCAACAACGGTGCGGGCTCCGCGTACTTCCAGCCCGGGCTGCTGCAACGCTCCAATCCCAGCGCCAGTTGGACCTTCGACTTCGTCGGCCTCCAGCTCAGCATCGTCCTCGGCGCGGCCGTGATGCCGCACGTCGTGATGCGACTGCACGCCACCCCCGACGCCACGGCGGCGCGCCGCTCCGTCCGGGGCGCCCTGTTCGTCGTCTCGGCCGTCATCACGTGCACGGTGGTGATCGGCCTGGGGACGGCGGCGAGCGTCGGTGGCGCGAAGCTGGCCGCGGTCAGCCCCGGCGGCACCGGGGCCCTGATGCTCGTCACCGGGACGCTCGCCGGCGGGCCGGGATCCACGACCGGGGCCGCGCTCTTCGTCCTCGTGGCCACCGCCGTCTTCGCGACTTCCCTCGCCGTCATCGCGGGCATCACCCTGACCGCCTCGGCCGCGGTCGGGCACGACCTGTACCGGCAGGCGCTGCGTCGAACGGGGAGTTCGGAGAAGGGCGTCGAGATCAGCACCGCCCGCTGGGGTGCGGTCGCCGTCAGCGCGGCCGGCATCGTCCTCACGTACGCGGCCCTCGACTGGAACATCCAGATGTTCAGCTGGGTCGCGCTCGCCGTCGCCGCCTCCAGCCTGCTGCCCGCCCTGGTCTACAGCCTGTACTGGAGCCGCTTCACGGAGCGCGGCCTGATGTGGACGCTCACCGGCGGCGCGGGCTGCGTCGTCGTACTCCAGGCGTTCACGCCCATGGTCTCGGGTCTGCCCTCGTCGTTCCTGCCCCATGTGGACGTCGCCTGGCTCCCCTTCCAGTCCGTCGCCCTCATCTCCATCCCGGTCGGCTTCGCTCTGGGGTGGCTGGGCAGTGTGACCGACCCGCGGCGCGCCCAGGGCGGCCGGGACGTCACGCCGCGGGTCGACGACGCATCAGGTCGTGACACACGAGGGAGCCGTACGGCCTGATCCGCCCGGCGTGCGCTGGTGCGCCGGTCGCGCGCCGTCGAGCCGCAACACCCTTCCAACCGGTGGTTTGCCACGGAAAGTACGGAATGCGGCGGTACGTATCCCTAGCGTCGTCCCGGTCGCGGCCCAGGAAGGCGGGCCGCATTCGAGCAAAGGGATGACGCATGGGCAAGGCCAGGAAGACCCGTCTCATGGCGTTCACCGGCGCGGGACTCGCCGTGGTGGCGACAGCGCTGGCCGGGGCGGCGGCCGTCGCGGCGCCGGACGCCGGCACCTCGCAGGCGCCGTACGTGCAGGCCGGCGCCTTGGTCAACGCCAACGGCACGGTCGTGCACTCCAAGGGAGTGGAGGCGGTCACCGCCTCGAGCCACGTCTACTGCGTCGAGATCGAGAACGCCGACGTCGACCTGTCGCGGGCCATCGTCACCGCGACCACCCGCGACACGCCGGGCTCCACCCTCCGGGTCATCCCGGGCAACTGCGCGGCCGGCAAGGGCATCACCGTCGCGACCTACAACCCGTCCGGCGGCGGTATGGCCAACTCCTTCTACCTCGCGGTGCACTGACCCGCGTCCCGGCGAGGATGGTGCGCGGCCCCGTCGCGACGCGGCGACGGGGCCGCACACGGTCGCGATCTCGCGGACAGGACTCCGCGACGGTCATCGGCCCGTCGAAGAGCAGGTAGGCGAGCAGGGAGAGGTGACGGGGCGCCAGCGAGAAGGACCGCAGCGCCTCGGGTACGGGGATCTTCTTGACCCGGCCGTGGACCTCATCGGCATCCCCCAGCACCGGCGGGGCATCGGCGGCGTCCCCGCCGAGATCGACGCCCCGCTCGTCACCCTCAGCATGCGCGAGGCCGCGTATCACCTCCCGGAGATCCCGGACGCTCCTGCCCGCCTGGTCACCACCACCACGGAGGCGCTGGTCGGCGTCCTCGGCGAGGACATCCGTCAGCAGGTCATCGTCACGATCGCCGGTGTCCCCGCGGGTCGCACCGGAGTCGCCGGCGCGGTGGCCTGACCGGCGCGTGGGGGCCGGGACCACCGGTCCCGGCCCCCACAACGCACCACCCTCGCCCCCTCGTGTGCCCAGGCGGCCACAGCAAGGGCGCGGCTCGGAGAAGGGGGCCGCCGTCCGCCTGCTGCGAGCGGACGGCGGCCCCGGTCAGTGCGGGACGGGCACGGTCAGCTGGGGAGCCGCTCGATGATCCAGCTGCACAGCTCCTCGGTGATGGCGGTGTGTGCGGTGGTCGTGGACGAGCAGCGGAACTCGTCCAATTCACTCTCCTGCGGGTCCAGTGCGTCGATGCCGGCGTACAGGTTGTCCTGCTTGTCGATGTCGCGGATCGCGACCGCGCTGACCGACGGGACGAAGCACACGTCTTCGTGCCGCAGGTCCGCCTTGCCGCCGAGCTTCTCCATCGTGTCGGCGAGGATCTTGTACGTGTGCAGCGTTCCGCCCGGGGCGCCGTCCAGCTCCGGGAAGTCGCTGGTGGTGATGGTCTCCTCGGCCTTGGGGAGCCTGCGGTTGAGATAGGCGGCCGTCACGTCGTTGCCCTGCGCCTGGGTGTAGAAGGTGGTGCCCGGGTAGATCCGGTCGATCCGCAGCGCGACCTCGCCGGCCTTCACCTCCGGCAGGCCGACCCCGTCGGCGCGGCCGTTCGCCACGGCGATCTTGACCGGGATCTGCGGCCACCCGCCGACCTGGTCGAGGTCGTCGAGGAACTGCGTGCGCAGCGGGGAGACACCGGTCTTGCCGGTCTCCCGGTCGTAGTGCTGCCACAGCATCTGGCAGGCGGCCGGGCTGCTCATCTGCCGGGCGAAGTTGTTCGGGAACGGGATGAAGTGCGAGAACGCCTGCACGCCGACCGGGACGGTGGCGCCGCGGTGCGGGCTGTCGTAGGAGAAGTACAGCGCGGTCTGGTGGTCGACGCGCTGGTCCTCCAAGCGGGCGAGCGCGTAGCGGGTGACGATGCCGCCCATGCTGAAGCCGCCGACGACCAGGTGGGCGTCGCCCTGCCGCTCGGCGATGGCCCGCATGACGGCGGCCTCGGCCGCCTGCGCGTTGTCCTGGATCGAGGCGCTGCGCTCGTCGAAGCCGAGCAGGATCACGTCCCTGCCGCGTCGGCGCAGTTCGCTGACGAAGGGGTATTCGCCGCTCTCCAGCCCGTGGTAGAGCACGTCGAGCCTGCTCCGGCCGAGGTTGAAGCCGTCGGCCATGATGACCGGCCGGACGAGACCGCGGCTGTTGCCCTCACCGGGGAAGACCCAGGCGAAGCCGTGGGGCAGGGGCCACTCCTGGTGCTCCGGTACCTCGATGGTCCCGGCGGGTTCGGCGGTCAGCGGACCGCCGAGAGTGAACGAACCGACGTTGGGCTCGGTCGTCTCGGACATGGTCGTGCTCCTTGTGCGAGGGGGGTGGGTGAGACGACGTCATCATGGTGGTCGATCGGGGTGCATTACTCCCTTGAGCTGCGGAGTTCACCACTTCTGATGGAGGGAGGGCGGGAAGTGTTTGACGCACCTGGCACATGACAATGGCCTGTTCTCGTCGCTCGCTCGTTCCCCTGGGAACCCCCGCCCGGGCGGCGCGGATTCAGGAGGCGCGGTAGCGGTCCTGGTGGGCGGCGGCCGGTTCCACGAGGGCCGGCCCGGCGCCTTCGTAGGCCAGGGGGGCGAGGTCCGGTGGCAGGAGGTAGCCGTCGGGCATGGCCGCGTAGGCGCGGTCCATCAGACCCGGTAGGCATCGGCCGGCATCTGGGGCCATGCCCCGGTCAGCGGAGGGCGCAACCGGGCTTCCGCCGCGACGCCGCGTGGTGCCCGGCAGCCTCCTCCGCCGCCTCTTGGTCAGGCACGGGTGGGCACTGGCGCCGACGTAGCGGGATCCGTCCGCCTGCGGGACGGTGTGCAGGCCGCAGGCGTACGCCCGGTGGGGAGTACGGATCACGGCGGGAGGCGGTTGGGACCCGGTGACGGTGAGGGCGGTGCCCCCGCGGCCAGGGTCGGTACGACGAGGGGCGGCCGCACCGGCCCGGGCGAGGCGCAGTGCTCCATGGCCTGGTTCAGCCGCTCCAGCACCCCGGTCTCCTTCCCTTTCGGTCCCTCACGTTAGGAAGGAACCACCCTGCCGGACCCGACATCCTGTGCCCGGTCCGGTCGGGTGCCCCAAGCCGCCGCTCCGGGCACCCGGGAGGCCCCTGGCCGCGCCTTCCGTACGGTGCACCGCCCCCCGCTGCCGCCGCACCGCCACGGCCCGCCCGCGGCCGGAAGCCGGCATGCCCGACGCCGGGGGTCGGCAGATGTCTACGATCGCGGCCATGGCCAGGACCACACCGCCCCGGCCCGCCGATGTCGAGGCGCTCTTCCCGGAGCTGGCGGCCTTCCGCGGAACGACCACGCGGCTCCATCCGCGGCCGGGCGAACCGGATCCGTCGGCCGGCTCCTGGGCGGTCCACTGCTGTGGCCTGCGGACGAGCCGTGGCCGGTGTGCGGCGAGGCGCATGGACGTGGACGCGGGCGACGACCGGCGGACATCCACCGCTACCGGCAGGTCCTGGCGTCCGCCTGGGACCGCGTGGGGGCGGGGCGACGGGGCTCGACCCCTCGGCCCGGGCCGGGCCGGCGCGCCGCGCCCGCCTGATCCCCTGCGCGCGAGGCGTGCCGGCCCGCTGCCGGCACGCCGTCGCACGCGTCGGCCCGTGACGCACGCCACACGACCCCGAGCGGTTTGTAAACATGAATCCAGGATGCGCATTTGCTAGCGTCCGGGCTGTGCGACTGACCAAGTTCACCGACCTGGCCCTGCGATCCGTCATGCGTCTGGCGGTCTGCGGCGACGACGAAGTGCTCACCACCCGCGAGGTGGCCGAAGCCATGGATGTGCGCCAGACCCACGCGGCGAAGGCGATCACCCGCCTGCAGCACCTGGGCGTGGTCGAGGCCCGGCGCGGCCGCGGCGGAGGGCTCGCCCTGACCGGCCTCGGCCGGCACGCCTCCGTGGGCTGGCTGGTGAGGCAGCTCGAGGGCGAGAGCGAAGTCGTCTCGTGCGACGACCCGCCGTGCCCCCTGCGCGGGGCGTGCCGTCTGCGGCGCGCACTGCACGACGCCCAGGAGGCGTTCTACGCCACGCTCGATCCGCTGACCGTGGCCGACCTCGTCACGTCGCCCACCGGGCCGGTCCTGCTGTCCCTTTCCGGCCCTCCCCAGCGGTAGCGCGGTCCCCTTCGCGGAGCCGCGCGCGGCTCCGCACGCACCTTGAAACACGAAGATCATTTACCTATTAGGAGGCGTTGTGCTCTCCGAGCAGTCCGCTCCCGTCGTCCGGGCCACTCTGCCGGCCGTCGGAGCCGCCATCGGAAACATCACCGAGCTGTTCTACCGGAAGCTGTTCGACGCCCATCCCGAGCTACTCCGCGACGTGTTCAACCGCGGCAACCAGGCCACCGGCGAACAGCAGAAGGCGCTGGCGGGATCCATCGCGGCGTTCGCGGGTCTGCTGCTGGAGAGACCGGACTCGCGCCCCGACGCCATGCTGGCCAGGATCGCGCACAAGCACGCGTCGCTGGGGATCACGGCCGACCAGTACAAGATCGTCCACCGGCATCTCTTCGCGGCGATAGCCGAGGTGCTGGGCAACGCGGTCACCGAAGAGGTCGCTGCGGCCTGGGAGGAGGTGTACTGGCTGATGGCCAACGCCCTGATCGCCGTCGAGGCCCGGCTCTACCAGGAGGCGGGCGCCGCGGAGGGCGGGGTGTGGCAGCGCATGGAGATCACCGAGCGGCGCCAGGAGACGCCTGATGTCGTCTCCTTCCTCCTGCGGCCCGACGACGGCGGCCCGGCCGCGTCCTTCCGTCCGGGCCAGTACGTCAGCGTTCAGGTCGAACTGCCGGACGGTGCACGGCAGATACGCCAGTACAGCCTCTCCTCCGCCCCCGGCCGACCGGACTGGCGGATCAGCGTCAAGCGCGTCCACGGCGCGGCACGTCCGGACGGTGAGGTCTCCTCCTGGCTCCACGAGCAAGCGCGGCCGGGTGACACGCTGACGGTGTCGGCGCCCTTCGGCGACCTGACCCTGCCCGAGGGCGACGGTCCGCTGCTCCTGGCGTCCGCCGGGATCGGCAACACGCCCCTGCTGGCCATGCTCGACCACCTGTCCTCCGCCGGCTCCGGCCGCAGCGTCATCGCGGTCCACGCCGACCGCTCCCCCGCCGACCACGCGCACCGCACGGAGCAGCTCGCCTTGGTGCGGGCGCTGCCGAATGCCCGGCTCCACCTGTTCTACGAGGTCCCGGGTGACCGGTCCGCGGAGGTGACGGCCGGCCGGGCCGACGTGAGTGGTCTGGAACTCCCCCGGGACCTGACCGCCTACCTGTGCGGGCCGCTGCCGTTCATGCGGGCGGTGCGCGGCGACCTGCTCCGGCGCGGCGTTCCCGCGGAGCGGATCCACTACGAGGTCTTCGGGCCGGACCTCTGGCTGGGCGGCCAGTAGAGCCGGGCGAGCCCAGGGCAGCCGTACGGACGGGGCAGCCTTACGGGGCAACGGCGGCGGGGCGGTGGGTCGTGCGCCCGGACAGGGGAACGCAACCTGCCGCCACGTCGTTCTTGTGTGAGCGTGCCGGCAGCACGCGTACCCTCCGCAGCAGTCCGGACGTTCCGCAACCCGCCGAGGTGGATGGATGACGACCCTCGCCCAGCTTCGCAGGACCGCGCTCTCGCTTCCCGAGACCGCCGAGCGACAGAGCAGCTCCGGCTTGGTCGCCTTCACCGTGCGGGACAAGCGGTTCGTGGCCGTGGACCGGGACGAGCACGTCCAGCTGCACCTCCCTTCCGAGGAGCGGGACGAGATGCTCGCGGCGCAGCCGACCGCGGAGTTGCTGAACCGGGGCGCCACACCGTTCGGTGTGAGAGTCCCGCTCTCCGACCTCGACGGTCAGCAGCTCAACCACTGGGTCCGCCGCGCCTGGCTCACGCGTGCGCCCCGGCGGCTCGCGGCGCAGTCGGCGGCCGCGGACGCGGCCGCCCCCGGCGACGTCGGCGACTTGCCCCGAGCTATCGGAAGGCCCGCGACCCGGGCGCTCGCCGGCGCCGGCATCCTCTCACTCGCCGACGTCTCCGCGTGGACCGAGGAGGAACTGCTCGCCATGCACGGAGTGGGCCCGAAGGCCGTACGCATCCTCGGTGAGGCGCTGCGGACCGGTGGCCGATCCTTCACCCGGTAGGCCGGTTCACCCGACAGCCCGCCTGCGGGTCGTCCCTACAGAGGAATGAGGACCTCGTCCTCGTCCCGGTAGAAGCTTCCCTTGCTCTCGCCGAAGACCTTGCCACTGTCGAGCCAGTGCTCGGACATGGTGTGCAGCAGCTTCGCCTGGCGCTCCCAGACGATCTGGTGGCCGGCGCAGGCGAGCCGGAACATCAACTTCTCGGAGCCGGGGATGGCGTTGTAGAGCTCGGAGGTCGAGAAGTACAACAGGCCGAGGTCCGGCGAGGTGTTGATGATCGTGTCGTGCTCGCCGTACACGATGCACACCGGCACCTGGTCGCCGAGGACTCCGTGCAAGGGCACGGTGGTCTTGTTCCATCCCCACCAGTACGCGTTCCGGACGCGGTTGAGCCCTTCCGGGGAGCCGGGCACGGGGCCTCCCCACTGGGCGCCGATCGGGTCGGCCGCCATCATGGCCTTCCACACCTCGTCGACCATCCCGGCCTCGCGCTGGTCCGGGCACCCGAGGTCTCTCTTCCACGCGTTGTCGAGACCGCTCTTGGTACCGACGGTCATCGGGAAGCCGAAGGCGGCCGCCGGCGTGGACACGGGCAGGGTCACGGGCGCGCCGAAGTCGGTCCCGGGGGCGCTCTCCCTGCCGTTCGGCGGGAAGATCGGCGCCACGAGGAGGAGACTGCGCACCTTGCGGGGGTTCTGGATGGTGTACGGGCCGAACTGCTGGGCAGCCGCGGACCAGCCGATGAGGTCGACCTTGTTCACCCCGCTGCGGGCGATGATGAAGTCGACGACCGTGTCGACCTCGTCCCAGTCGCTCTGCGAGTTGTTCAGCTGCGCGGCGTAGCCCACCGGGCCGGTGTACTCGGTGGCGTTCGGATTGGGGACCAGGAGCTTCTGCTGGGCCGGCGTGGGGCTGACGTTGTGCGGGTCGTCCATCTTCGGCCGCGTGGAGAGGCCCGACCCCTGCTGCTCCATCACGTAGACGTCGAAACCGGCCTTCGCCAGCTCCTCGGCCCAGCTGTACTTCTTGTACGGGAGGTCGAAGCCGGCCAGCGCGCAGACACTGCGGCCGTGCAGCATGAGGACGGGCCTTCGCGGGCCGCCCTCGGGCGTGCCGTTGCGCTCGCGGACGAAGAGCTTGATCCTCTCGCCCTCGTTCGCCGGGATGGTGGAGTCGTGCTCGACGTAATGGTCGGTGAGGACGGGTGCGGCGGAGGTTCGGGCGGACGATGCCACGGGACGTTCCCTTCGATGGGGGGCCGGGACCGGCGAGCGCCCCGGCCCGCCCATGGTCCGCACAGGGAGGTGTCGGCAACCTGCGACGGGCCGTGGCTTCCGCACGGCCGACCCGATCGGACGGGCGTACGCCGGAGCGCACACATGCCCGAGCGGCGTCGGCTGACAGGAGGACGGCCGAGCGCCGACGCCGGGCGCCAGGGGGCGGGCGCGGGGCTGGCACAGGGCGCTGTCCGCACACGCTCCGCGATGAGTTCTCGCCATTCGGGGAGTCTCACGTCATGACGCCGGAGATCGATGGAGGAGATGTCGTGAGCACACACGTCTGGGCCCTGGTGCACGCGGAACGCACGGCACTCGTCGACGACCTCGCGCGCCTCGACGAAGCGCGGTGGGGCACGCCGTCACTCTGCGACGGGTGGGACGTGCACGACGTGGTGCCCACCTCGTGGACACGGCCAGGACGACGCGCCTCGGGTTCGTGATCGGCCCCGCGCGAGCGCGCTTCGCCTTCGACCGTCAGAACACCGCCGGCGTGGAACGCGAACGGGGGGCGACGCCTCACGTCACGCTGGAACGCCTCCGGCGGGTGGCGCCCCGCACCTCGACCCCGCCCGCTCCGCTGGACAGCCGGCTGGTCGAGGAGATCGTCCACGGCGAGGACATCCGCAGGCCCCTCGGCCTGACACACGCCTACCCGCAGGAGGCGGTCGTCCGGGCGCTGAGGCCCCAGGCGCGTATTCCCGCCTCGTTCGGCGGGGCGAAGGAGCTGCTTGGCCGCGTGCGGCTCACCGCGACGGACGCCGACGTGTCGATCGGTACCGGCCCACACGTGAGCGGCCCCGCGCCGTCTCGGGGCGGCGGGCGGCGCTCGACGACCTCACCGGCCCGGGGCTCGGCACACTGGCGGAGCACGGATGACGACGGGTCCCCGCCCGCGTGGGGAGACCATGACCTGACCTGGTGCCGTGACACCGCACGCTCACACGGCAGGCCGCTCGGGGCACCCCGGGCAGCCTTCCGCCGTCCCTCGTTCATCCGCGGCTGTACGCGTCCGGCGGCAGACCGCTACCAGCCTGCCTGGCATGTCACCGGGGGTCCGCTTGAGCTGGTGGTCCGTCAGAAGCGGCAGCTGTAAGGCTCCTTGGGTCGACTTGACCGGTCAGGCATCCTTCCGCGTTCTTCCCGACAGCGAGGTGGGCAGGACTGCCCATTCCAGGGTGGTGTCGTGGTTCGGCCCCAGAGGCAGGTGGGCCGTGATGTCCTTCCCCTTGGGGTGGACGGCGACGACGACCCGCGTGCTGACGGCGTGCACCAGGTGCAGTCCGTGACCGCCGACGCGGTGCGGGTCGGCCGGTTTCAGACACGGCCTCTCGGCGGAGGTGTCCCACACGGTGATCGTCAGTTCCTCACCCGACCGCCGCAAGGTCATCCCGCAGGGGCCCGGAGCGTGCTGGAGGGCGTTGGTGACGAGTTCACTGACGGCGAGTTCGGCGTCCAGGGCCACGGCGGGTGGCACTGCCGGGCGGCCGGTGCGCGGGGCCTGGGCGAGGAAATCACGCAGGACCTGGCGAGCGTCCGCGGCATGAGCCGCGCCGTCGTCCCAGGTCGCGTCGTAGCGCCACGGGGCGCACTCGGCCGGGCCCTGCTCATCTGCCGCCTGCTTCCTAAGCGGGATGACCATGGGGGAATCTTTCGTTATTGTGTTCGACGCTCTCGGCGCTTGTGTGCCCCTCGCTTACCCTGCTACTGATCACGCACACGCGGCAGGGCGCCGGTACCGGGCGACAGGGGCTGCCACGGATCGCCGATGAGGTGCCGTCGCTCCTTCGGGTGGCGCACCGGACGCCGGCTCTCGTCGGCTCCGCCCACCGCTGGCGCCCCCGGGCCCCAGGCGCCGCCCGGATCTTCGCAGAGGGGGCGGAATCATCGCACGTGATGAGGTCACATCGGACGCCCTCCCGACCACCCCGGGAATGCCGGGCCGAGCCTCCGTACAGTAGGGCCAGGTGCTTCGCCGACGAGCACCCCGTCATGCCCGCGCCCACGGCTCGTCCACGCCACGGGAGGTTCGCGGATCTCGGCAAGAGAGGATGCCCGCCGGTGACTGTGCACTCCGGTCCACCCGATCCACCGACAGCCGGACCGCACCCGGCCGCGGAGGACGCGCTGCACCATGCCGTCGAACTTCGCAACCGGCGGCTGGCGCATGCCGGAGTCGCCCGCGCCGAGGAAGTCCTCATGAAGCGCTACGGGCTCACCTCCCGGCAAGAGGCGTTCGGGCTGATGCGCCAGGCTTCCCAGCGGTTCAACATCAAGATGCAGACACTCGCCGACGTCGCCGTCCGCCTGCCCGCGCCGTCCGGGAACGCTCCGCGGCGGCCGGCAGCCACGGCGCACGGGAATCCGCCTCAGTTGTCCGCCCTGCTGTCCGCGAACGGAACGCCACCGACGACCCACGGCGCCGTCCTGAAGGCCGCTCTGCACCACACCCTGGAGATCACCGGCACGGACATGGGCAACGTGCAACTGGTGGAGAACGGGATGCTGCGCATCGACAAGCACACCGGTCTCAATCGCCACTTCACCGACTACTTCGCCTTCATCGAGACCTCCACCACCTCGTGCGCCCAGGCGGCGGAGGAATCCCGGCAGGTCACGGTGAGGGATGTCGGCGCCTCCGAGACCTTCGACGAGGGTTCGCGGCACGCCATCCTCCAGGCGGGCAGCCAAGCCTGCCACAGCGTCCCCTTGCTCAGCCCCAGGGGCGCCGTCGTCGGCATGATCTCCTCGCACCACGAACAGACCCTGCAGGACCTCTCCGCCGCCCAGCTCACCCAGCTGCACCAGCTGGGCCAACAGGTCGGCCGGTGGCTGACCTGGCACCGCAACACCGCCGTCGTCGACGCGCTCCATCACCTCCACGCCACCGCGACCAGCTGAGGAACGACCAGCGGGCCGACGGCTTGTCCGCCCCGACGGGTACCGCCTCGCGTTCCCTCGCCGACGTACGCGCACGGCCGGACGCCGCAGGAAGCCGGCGACCCCGCCTCCGCCGCCGTCCCGCCCGGGCGGACGAGTGCTCCGTCGTGGATGGCATCCTGGTGCGGGTCGTGACCGCTGTCCGGCCGGGGTTGATGTTCGTTGCCGGGAGCTCGTGCTGAGTGGTGTCCTGGCCGAGTCGCTGTCGCTCGGCCTCCTGATCGGTGTCCTCGCCTTCGCGGTCGTCAGGCCGCGGGGGTTGCCCGAGGCGGTCTTCGCCGTACCCGCCGCGGGGATGCTCGTCGCGGTCGGGGCGGTCGCGCCGGCCGATGCGTGGCGGCAGGTACGCGAGCTGTTGCCGGTGGTCGGGTTTCTCGCCGTGATCCTGGTGCTGGCGAGGCTCTGCGCGGACGAGGGGCTGTTCCGCGCGGCCGGAGACGCCGTCGCACGGCGCTGCGGGCGTAACCCGCGGACGCTGCTGGGTGGCGTGTTCGTGCTGGCGTCCGTCACCACGGCGGCGCTCAGCCTGGACGCGACCGTGGTCCTGCTCACACCGGTCGTCTTCGCGACCGCGGCCCGGATCGGCGCCGCGCCGCGCCCTCATGTGTACGCGACCGCGCACCTGGCGAACTCGGCTTCGTTGCTCCTTCCGGTCTCCAACCTGAGCAACCTTCTCGCCTTCACCGCGAGCGGGCTGTCCTTCACGCGCTTCGCCGCCCTGATGGCCCTGCCCTGGACGGCTGCCATCGCCGTCGAGTACGTGGTGTTCCGCCGCTTCTTCCGGGCCGATCTGGCCAAGGCCGTGCACCTGCCCGACGATACGGAACACCGCACGCCCGTGCCGCGCTTCCCGCTGGCGGTGCTGGTACTGACCCTGGCCGGTTTCGCCGTGGCCTCGTTCGCCGGCGCGAGCCCCGCCTGGGCGGCGCTGGCCGGAGTCCTCGTCCTCTCGGTGCGCGCGCTGCGGCGCCGTACGACCACGCCCCGGCAGCTGGCCGCGGCGACCGCGCCCGGGTTCTGCCTCTTCGTTCTCGCCTTGGGCGTCGTGGTGGGCGCGGTCGTCGATCACGGGCTCGGCCAGGGCCTGGCGGCCGTGCTGCCGGAGGGCGATTCGCTCGCTGCGCTCCTCGCGTTCGCGGGCGTCGCGGCCGTCCTGGCCAACCTGATCAACAACCTGCCCGCGGTGCTCGCCCTGCTCCCGCTCGTGGCCCCGATCGGCCCCGGCCCGGTCCTGGCCGTGCTGATCGGCGTGAACGTAGGCCCCAATCTGACGTACGCGGGCTCTCTCGCCACCCTCCTGTGGCGGCGCATCGTGCACGAGCACGAGGATCGCGTCGCCCTCGGCGAGTTCACCCGCCTCGGAGTGCTGGTCACGCCCGCCGCGGTCGTCGCGGCCGTCGTCGGCCTGTGGGGCGCGCTGAACGTCATCGGCGCCTGAGCCTCGACGAGGGGCCCGCGCGGGCCCGCGCTTCAGAGGTCGCTGTCGATACCGGTGACGGCCGGCGGGCCGAGCGGGGCATCGGCTTCCGCGATGCCCGCTTCCTTCAGAGCGGCCGAGACGAGCCTGGTGGCGTCCAATTCGGCCTCGTATTTGTCCGCGGCGTCGACTTCGAGCCGGATGGAGAAGGTGCCGCCGTCGTTCAGCGTGAGCAGGTCCAGGCCCTCGCTCTCGCTCACGTCGGTGTGCTGCGACGCCAGCTGCCGTTCGAGGACCGAGCGCGCGGAGTCGGTGATGCCCGAGACGAACGTGCCGGGGACGGTGATGACGAAGGTGGTCATGGCGACTCCTCGCATGGGACGGAGCTTGCGTGTCGTCCTGCTTCCCTCATTCTCCGTGCCGAACCCGCCTCGGCCATGCCGTGCCCTGGCGAGAGCGTCCGGGCGCCCCGTATGCCCCCCTGTCATCTGCGGGACGGGCGGGCCCGCACCCTCGACACGTATCGAGCCTGCCGGTGCGTGCGCCTCGGGACGCCACGGGAGCCTGGGAAAGGGACGGGCCGTACGTCCCCTTTCCGGACAACCGAGAAGCGAAGGTAAAGGGAGTTCGGACGCGGGACAACCACCCGGGTGGAACGACTTTGGTTTAGTCGGAGTTTACCCGCACTAAACTCTGCTGAATTACCGTCAGAGGGAAACATCGTGGTCACTTCTATTGACATGGAGCAAACAGGCGGCGCCTCATGGTGAGGAACTTCCGGCCTGCCCGATCGGCACCAGCGGGGATCCCGCCACACCCAGGCAGGAACCCCTCGGACGACTGCCGATCGGGGCCTCGTCCAGCACTCTGACAACGTTGTCTCACCAGGACGACCCCCGTGAGCCGGCACCCAGGCGAACCCCCACCGGGTTGCCCTGCCGTACGAGTGCTCTCCCGGCATCCCCCGGGCCGGCCCCCCGTTCCGATCCCTCGAGGAGAGGCATGAACAAGCAAAGAAGCACCTGGTGGACGGCGCTCGGCACCGCCGTCGCGGGCGTCGTCGGCCTTCTGCTGCCCGTCGTCGGTCCTGCCGGAGCGGCCGAAGCCGCCGCCACCGGAATCCACGTCAGCAACGGGCGCGTCTACGAGGCCAACGGCGCGGAGTTCGTGATGCGTGGGGTCAACCACGCGCACACCTGGTATCCGGACCGGACCGGCTCGATCGCCGACATCGCCGCCAAGGGCGCCAACACCGTCCGCGTCGTCCTCAGCAGCGGCGACCGGTGGACCAGGACCGGTGCGGCCGAGGTCTCGTCCCTGATCGGCCAGTGCAAGGCGAGCAAGGTCATCTGCGTGCTCGAGGTGCACGACACGACCGGCTACGGCGAGGACGGTGCCGCGGCGTCGCTGGACAAGGCCGCCGACTACTGGATCGGCATCAAGGGCGCGCTGGCGGGCCAGGAGAACTACGTCGTCGTCAACATCGGCAACGAGCCCTTCGGCAACAGCAACTACGGCGCCTGGACGAACGCCACGAAGAGCGCGATCGGCAAGATCCGGAATGCCGGCATCAACCACGCGCTCATGGTGGACGCGCCCAACTGGGGCCAGGACTGGTCCCACACCATGCGGAGCAACGCCGCGTCGGTCTTCGCCTCCGACCCGGACCGGAACACCATCTTCTCGATCCACATGTACGGGGTCTACGACACCGCCGCCGAGGTGCGGGACTACCTCAACCACTTCGTGAGCAACGGCATCCCCCTCGTCGTCGGCGAGTTCGGAGACGCCCACAGTGACGGCAACCCCGACGAGAACGCGATCATGGCGACCGCCCAGGCCCTCCGTGTGGGCTACCTCGGTTGGTCGTGGAGCGGCAACGGCAGCGGGGTCGAGTACCTCGACATGGTCAACGGCTTCGACGCCGGCTCCCTCACCGCCTGGGGCAACCGCCTGATCTACGGCGCGAACGGCATCTCCACGACCTCCAAGGCCGCCACCATCTACGGGGGCGGCGGCAACGGAGGCGGGACGGGCGGGGGCACGGCGCCCAACGGGTACCCGTACTGCGTCCAGGGCAGCGCCTCCGACCCCGACGGGGACGGATGGGGCTGGGAGAACAGCCGCTCCTGCGTCGTCCGCGGCAGCTCGGCGGACACCGGCTCCGGTGGAGGGAACACGGGCGGCACCGCTCCCAACGGCTACCCGTACTGCGTCCACGGCACCGCCTCCGACCCCGACGGCGACGGATGGGGCTGGGAGAACAGCCGCTCCTGCGTCGTCCGCGGCAGCTCGGCCGACCGCTGATCCCCGCGGCTCTCCCGCACGCGCGGGAGAGCCGCGTCGCCCTTCCGGCCCGTGCGGGCGGAAGGGCGACGCCCTGGCGCGGCGGCCGCCGGACGCGCCCTCTCGGCCTCCGGAGGCAGGTGAAGGGGTCGCCGCCCGCAGGCGGGTACCGAGCGCGTCCCTTTCCCCTCGCGCCCTCCGGGACCACTGAAGGGAGCCGCCCGCCGGACGCCTCCCTCCCGCCGGATCAGGCGCGTTGGGTCGCCTGCAGACGGGCGTAGGCCGCCCCCTTCTCCAGGAGTCCGGCGTGGGTACCGGTTTCCAGGACGCGACCCTGGTCCAGTACGACGATCCGGTCGGCGTTCCGGACGGTCGAGAGACGGTGCGCCACGACGAACACCGTTCTGCCGGCCACCAGGCGGGCCAGCGCCTCCTGGACCAACGCCTCTGAGCGGGCGTCGAGTGCGGAGGTCGCCTCGTCCAGGACGAGGACGCGGGGGTCGCGTATCAGCGCCCTCGCGATGGCGAGCCGCTGACGCTGCCCTGCGGAAAGCCGCGCCCCCCGTTCCCCCACGACCGTGTCGAGGCCGAGAGGCAGCGCGTCGACGAATTCGGTGGCGTTCGGTTCCGCAGGGCGCGGCGCACGGTGTCCTCGTCGACGTGCGGCATTCCGTACGTGACGTTCTCCCGCACGCTTCCCTCCTCGAAGAGGACCGATTCCTGGGGCACGACGGCCACGAAACGCCGATAGCTCCGCAGGTCGAGCTCGCTCATGTCGCGTCCGTCCAGAAGAACGCGTCCGCTCGTCGCCCGGTGGAATCCGAGGACGAGGTTCAGGAGAGTCGATTTCCCGGCCCCGGATCCGCCGACGATCGCCACGGTCCGGCCCGCCGGAATCACCAGGTCGACGCCGCTCGGCGCGGGGCCGTCCTCCTTCTCGTACGACAGGCTGACGTTCTCGAATCGGAACTCGCCCACCACCTCGTCCACGTCGACCTTGCCGTCGTTCTCCTCGAGGTCGGGGGCCTGGAGGATCTCTCCGACGGACTTCAGCGATTCCACGGACTTGCCGACGACCGGCGCCAGTGTCAGCAGGCTGGTCACCGTGCCCGTGAGCGTGGAGAAGTAGGCGCTGAGCATGACGACTTGGCCGGGGGTGACCGATGTCCATCCGTGGGCGCCCGCGCCCGCCCGTCGCCCCGCACGTCCCACGTCCTCGGGAGAGTGCGAGAGCGCCATGGCCGTTAACCGGTTCACTGCGCGGCGCCCGGGAACCGTAGCCGAGCCGGCTCGTGCCTGCAACGCGCTGTCGGTCAGGCCGACTTGCGGTCCGCTCCGCCTCTCCGGCCTCCCGGCCGGCCGAGGCGGAAGGGCGCACGGGGCGACCGTCGGACGCGGCGGGGCGCCCGCCCCCACGGCTTCTCGTGGCGGCGCGGACGGGCGGTAAGGTCTACACCGCCGAGGAACCGGAATAGGACAGAGGTGGGGCGTGAAGCGACCGACCATGGCGGACATCGCACGCCGCGCCGGCGTGTCCAAGGTGGCGGTCTCGTACGCGCTGAACGACCAGCCGGGAGTGTCCGACGCGACGCGCGCGGCGGTCAAGAGCATCGCCGCGGAGTTGGGGTGGCGTCCCAGCAGCGCCGCTCGCGCCCTGACCGGCGGCCGGGCGCAGGCGGTGGGTCTCGCGGTGCGTCGCCCCGCACGGACGCTCGGCGTGGAGCCGTTCTTCATGGAGTTCATCAGCGGTGTGGAGAGCGCCCTCTCGGAGCGGTCGTACGCGCTGATGCTGCAGATGGTCGCCTCGCAGGACGCCGAGATCGAGGTGTGCCGGCGCTGGTGGGGCGAGCGGAGGGTCGACGGCGTCTTCCTGATGGACCTCCTGGGCGAGGACGCGCGCGTGCCCGCGATCGAGGCCCTCGGCCTGCCGACCGTGGTCGTCGGGCCGCCCGAGGCGGCCGGTTCGCTGCCCGCGGTCTGGTCGGACGACGGCGAGAGCGTCCACGAGATCGTGCGCTATCTCGCGGTGCTCGGCCACAGGCACATCGCCCGGGTGGCGGGCCCGGCCGAGCTGTCCCACACGAGGATCCGTGACGAGGCGCTGCGCGCCGCCTGCCAGGAGGCCGGGATTCCCGAGGCGGGCGTGGTCCACACCGACTACACCGGTGACGCCGGGGCCCGTGCCACCCGGGCGCTGCTGATCGCGCCGGAGCGGCCCACCGCCATCGTCTTCGACAACGACATCATGGCCGTGGCCGCGCTGTCGGTGGCGCAGGAACTGGGTCTCTCCATCCCCGCCGACCTGTCCCTCGTCGCGTGGGACGAGTCTCCGCTGACGCAGGTGGTCCGGCCCGTGCTGTCGGCCGTCACGCGGGACATCCCGGCCTACGGGGCCCGGGCGGCGAACGCCCTGCTCGCCCTCATCGCCGGCGAGACGGTCGGCCACATCCGCGAGGGCTATGCGCACTTCGCCCCCCGAGGCAGCACGTGTCCGCCGCCGGGCGGGCAGGCGGAAGCGCTCCGGGACGCGTCTCGGAGGTAGCGTCGTCCGGCCGTGGGGCGGGACTTGCCCGACCCGCCCTACCGGCTCGTCCGCCCGCCCCGGACGACAGCCAAGGGGCTACTTGGTGGCTCCCTGGGAGAAGCCGTTGTAGATCCAGCGCTGGAGCAGCAGGAAGATGACCAGCGTCGGCAGGATGACGAGGATGGCTCCCGCCGAGATGGCCTCCCAGTGCGCTCCGAAGGGCCCCTTGAAGCGGAACAGGGCGGTGGAGATCGTCCCGAGATCCTCGGAGTGCATGTAGAGGAACGGGATGTAGAAGTCGTTGTAGGTGGTGATGCCCTTGATGATGACGACGGTGGCGATCGCCGGCTTGAGCAGCGGGAAGATGATCTTCCGGTAGATGGTGAAGGCGTGGGCGCCGTCGAGCCGGGCCGCCTCGTCCAGCGAGATCGGGATGCCCCGGATGAACTGCAGGAAGATGTACACGGAGACGATGTCCGTGCCCATGTAGAGCAGGATCGGGGCCCATCGGGTGTCCACCAGGCCGAAGCTGTTGATGACCTGGAAGGTGGCGACCTGGGTGGTGACGGCGGGGACCAGGGTGGCGACGAGGAAGAGCGCCATGACGAGCTTCTTGGCCCGGAAGTCGAAGCGGTCGATGGCGTAGGCCGTCATCGAGCCGATCACGACGGTGCCGCCGATGGAGAAGACGAGGATGAACGCGGTGTTCCAGAAGGCCATGAGCATGTTGCCGTCGGTGAACGCCGTGACGTAGTTGTCGAGGTTCAGCCAGTTGCCCGGCAGCGACAGCGCACCGCCGTCGTTGACCTCCTGCGACGTCTTGAGCGACGTGAGGAAGACGACGGCCAGCGGCAGCAGGACCACGGCGGTCGCCGCGAGCAGCGACACGTAGGTCAGCACGGTTCCGACGGGCAGGCGGCGGGAGGGCCGCTTGCGGGCCGGGGCCGCGGTGAGGTCGGGGGTCATACGAGGTCCACCTTGTCGTCGGGCACGAGGCGGCGCTGGATCCAGGTGACCAGGAGGATGATCAGGAGCAGCACCACGGCGGCGGCCGAGGCCAGGCCGGTCTTGTTGAACTGGAACGCGAGCTTGACCGTCTGGATGACGAAGGTCGAGGTGCCGGTCGCGCCGCCGGTCATGATGTAGGGGATCTCGAAAACGGACAGGGATCCGGAGATCGCCAGGATGATGCTGAGGCTCAGGACGGGCTTGATGCTCGGGGCGATGATGTGGCGGAACTGCTGCCACTTGCCGGCCCCGTCCAGCTGGGCCGCCTCGTAGAGCTCGCCCGGGATGGACTGGATGGCGCCGAGGAAGAGAACGAAGGTCAGGCCGGTGAAGCGCCAGACGGAGACCCCCGCGAGGGAGATGTTCGCCGACGTCGGGTCCCCGAGCCAGGGGTGGTCGGTGGTGACGCCGAGCCAGGACAGTACGGAGTCGAGAGTGCCGCCGTCCTGGAAGAAGTAGAGGAAGACGAATCCGATGGCGACGCCGTTGATGAGGTAGGGGAAGAAGAGGATCCCCTTGAAGAAGTTCCGGAACCTGAGGTCGAAGCTCAGGACGGTGGCGAAGTAGAGCGCGACGGCGATCTGCACGACGGAGGCGGCGAGGTAGTAGCCGCTGACGAAGAAGACGCGGAAGAGCTCGGGGCGGGTGAAGATCTGTACGTAGTTGTCGAAGCCGACGGCTTCCCTGTCCGGGCTCACCCCGTCCCAGTCCGTGAAGCTGTACGAGACCATGCTCGCCACGGGTATGTAGGTGAACGTGATCAGCAGCGCGAGCGGCGCCGCCAGGAAGAACCAGGGAGTGAGCCGGCGCAGCGGGGAGTGGCGCCAGGAGCGGGGCGTGCCGCCTCCCGGGGCCCGGCGCTCGGCAGGCCGGCTCTTCCCGCGTGGGGAGCCCGCGGTGGATCGCCTCTTCACGGCGGCACCCCTGGGGACGGTGTCGGTTGTCTCGGTCATGTCGGCCTTTCGTGTCCGCGACTGCGGGGTCCAGGGGCCCCGGCCGGTGTCGTACGGCCGGGGCCCGCTCCGCCGGTCGGTCAGGAACCGGCGGTCTTCGCCGCCTCGTCCCACCTCTTGTCGAGTTCGGCGAAGAGGTCCTCGAGGCTGCCCTTCTGGGCCCCACGGGCGGTGTCGACCAGGCGCTGCCGGTAGTCGGGCTTGGTGAGGCCGATCTCGGCCGCCTCGTCGATGTCGTTGACCGTGGCGGTCTTAGCCTCGGAACGATCGACCAGTATGACATCGTTGTCAACGAAGTCCTTGAGGGTCGCCGGCATCGGCGCGGCCTTGACCGCGGAGACGACGCCCTCCTTCTCGGAGTAGCCGGACTTCTCGGTGAACCAGTCGATCCAGGCGCGCGCCGCGGGCTTGTTCTCGGAGTAGATGCTGACGGCCTGCTGGTAGTCGGAGGTCACGGTCGAGCAGAACGCGCCGTTCTTCTGGGTCGGGAAGGGCATGAAGCCGATGTCCTCGGGAGACACGCCCTCGTCCTTGGCCGCCCCCTGCATCTGCGCGATGGACCAGGAGCCCAGCATCATCGTGCCGATCTTGCCCTCGGCGAGCAGGGCCTTGGAGGTCTCCCAGTTCGTGGTGGTGGGGTCCTTCTCCGAGAGTCCCTGCTTCACGATGTCGTGGAGCAGGGTGTCGATCGTCCGGAGTTCACTGCCGGCCTTCCAGGGAGAGACCGGGCCGGCCAGCGCGTTGCTCGCCTGCGCGTCACAGCTGACGGCGCCGTGGTTGGCGCTCCACTGGACGAGCGGCCAGCCGTCCTTGAAGTTCGTGTAGTACGGGATGGCGCCCGTCTTGTCCTTGATCGCCTTCAGGGCGGCGGTGAACTCCTGCGGGGTCTTCGGCCACTCGGTGACGCCGGCCTTCTTCCACAGGGCCTTGTTGTAGACGAAGCCGTTGGCGGTGCCGAACTGGGCGATGCCGTAGGACTTGCCCTCCACCTCGGTCTTGTCCGCGAAGCGGTACTTCTTGCCCAGCTCGGCGGAGGTCCCGAGCGAGGCGAAGAACTTCGGGTAGTCGTTCTTGGCCACGGCCCCGGGGATCCCGAGCACGTCGCCGTAGGACTTCGCGTTGAGGCGGATCTTCACCTCCCCCTCGTAGTCCGTGATGCCCTCGAACTTCACCTTCACCTTGGGGTAGACCCGGTTGAACTCGGCGGCATACGCCTTCATGGCACCGTTCTGGACGAGGTCGGTCCGGTGCGTGAGGACCTTGATCTCGCCCGAGACCTCCTTCGGGTCGGCGGGAGGGGTGGCCGCCTGTCCCGTGACGGCGCCCCCTCCCCCGCCACATCCGGCCACGGTCAGCATCGCGGCGGACAGAAGCACGCCCGTGAGCGCCATCGACTTCTTCCCCATTGCCCAACTCCTTCAGGGTTACGGCTCAGGTCTGCGGTGGGATGACGGAACTATGTCAGGCGTACGTGAACCGGTAAAGTGCAGATTTCCTGCGCGATACTCAATCGTTACCGTGACAGCCGGAAAGCCCTAGGACGACCCGGTTCCCGCGCAGGGGCGACAACCATCTGTGAGCTGGAGTTTGCTTTACCGGTTCATGGACAGCCACCTCACGGTGCGGATAGTTTGTCGCCTCGTACACGCACCCCGCCCCCCTGCCCGGCGATTGGAGCCGCACATCATGAAGGACGTCACCCAGCTGACCGAGGGTTGGAGACTGCGCCACGAGGACGCGCTGCTTCCAGCCACCGTCCCCGGCTGCGTCCACGCCGATCTGCTCGCCGCGCAGGTCATACCCGACCCCTTCATCGGCCACAACGAGACGGAGATCGCCTGGGTCGGCCGCCGGGGGTGGTCCTACGTCACGGAGCTGAACCCCGCGGGCGGGCACGAGCGCGCCGAGTTGGTCTTCGAGGGTCTGGACACCGCCGCGGAGGTGGTCCTCGCGGGCGAGAGCCTCGGCACGACGCGCAACATGCACCGCGTCCACCGCTTCGACGTCACCGGCCGCTCGGGCGCGCTGGAGGTCCGGTTCGCCTCCGCCTACGAGGAGGCGGACCGCGTCCGGGCCCTGACCGGGGAGCGGCCGAACGTCTATCCCGAGCCCTTCCAGTACATCCGCAAGATGGCCTCGAGCTTCGGCTGGGACTGGGGCCCGACCGTCGTGACGGCGGGCATGTGGCGCCCGGTCCGCCTGGAGCGCTGGTCGACCGCCCGGTTCGCCCAGGTCCGCCCGCTCGTCACCGTCGAGGGGACGACCGGCCGGGTCGAGCTGCGGATCCGCGTCACCCGCACCGCGAGCGGCACCGGCCGCCCGCTCACCCTCCGCGCCGGCGTCCGAGGGGTGGAGGGCGAGGTCTCCTTCGAGGGCGACGAGGCGGCCTTGCGCCTGGAGGTCCCCGAGCCGGAGCTGTGGTGGCCGCGCGGCCACGGAGAGCAGCCCCTGTACGGACTCGACGTCACCCTCCTCGACGAGGAGGGCCGCCCGCTCGACACCTGGGAGCGCCGCATCGGTTTCCGGACCGTCGAGATCGACCGCTCCGCGGACGAGCACGGCACCGGTTTCACCTTCGTCGTCAACGGCGTGCGGATCTTCACCCGCGGGGTCAACTGGATCCCCGACGACGTCCTGCCCTCCCGCGTGACACCGGAGCGCTACCGGTCCCGGCTGACCCGGGCGGCCGAGGCCAATGTCGACCTGGTGCGCATCTGGGGCGGCGGCATCTACGAGGACGACGCCTTCTACGACGTCTGCGACGAGCTCGGACTCATGGTGTGGCAGGACTTCCTCTTCGCCTGCGCGGCCTACCCGGAGGAACAGCCGCTGCGCGGCGAGATCGAGGCCGAAGCGCGTGACAACGTTGTCCGTCTGATGCCGCACGCCAGCCTGGTCCTGTGGAACGGGAACAACGAGAACCTCTGGGGCTTCCGTGACTGGGACTGGGAGCCGGCCCTCGCGGGCGACTCCTGGGGGGAGGGGTACTACCTCGGCCTGCTCCCCCGCATCGTCGCCGAACTCGACCCGACCCGGCCCTACACCGCGGGCAGCCCCTGGTCCGGTTCCTGGGACCACCACCCCAACGACCCGGCCCACGGCACCCACCACTCCTGGGAGGTGTGGAACCGTCAGGACTACGCGGAGTACCGGGCGGACGTGCCGCGCTTCGTCGCCGAATTCGGCTGGCAGGCGCCCCCCGCCCTCGCGACGCTGCGGCGCGCCCTGCCCGGCGAGGACCTCGCCCCCGACTCCCCCGGCATGCTGCACCACCAGAAGGCGGAGGACGGCAACGGCAAGCTGAATCGCGGCATCGAGCGCCATTTCGAGCTGCCGGAGAACGACTTCGACCGCTGGCACTACCTGGCCCAGGTCGTCCAGGCCCGCGCCGTCGCGGCCGGCATAGAGCACTGGCGGGCCAACTGGCCGGTGTGCGCCGGCACCGTCGTGTGGCAGCTCAACGACTGCTGGCCGGTGAGCTCCTGGGCCGCGATCGACGGCGACGGGCACCTCAAGCCGCTCTACCACGAGCTGCGCCGCGTCTACGCGGACCGTCTGCTGACCTTCGTACCCGGCGAGGACGGGCCGGTGCTCGTGGTCGACAACCAGTCCGCCACCCCGTGGCGGACGGCCCTCACCCTGCGCCGGACCGGAGCGGACGGCACCGTCCTGCGCCAGGCCGTCGTGGAGGTCGAGGCGGCCCCGCGCTCGGTCGCCAGGCCGACGCTGCCGGCCGAGGTGCTGCCCCCGCAGGGATCGGCCAAGGAGTTCCTCGTCGCCGACGCGGACGGGCTGCGCGCGGTCCACTTCCCCGTCCCCGACAAGGAGTTCGCCTACCCGGCCGCCGCGTACGACGTCCGCGTCGAAACCCTTTCCGGGAGCGACACCGTGGACGTGGTGGTCACGGCCCGGACCCTGGTGCGCGACCTCCTCCTGCAGCCCGACCGGCTCGCCCCCGGCGCCCGCGCGGACCGCGGCCTGCTCACCCTGCTCCCCGGTGAAGAGGCGCGGATCGTGGTCAGGGGCTGGAGCGGAACCGACGTGGCAGCCGTACGGGACGCGTTGTTCAGCGTGGAACCGGCGTGACCGCCCCAGCCGCTCGCGTCACCATCAACGACGTCGCCGCACGGGCCGGGGTGTCGAAGAGCGCCGTCTCCATGGCGTTCAACAACCGCCCAGGAGTGTCGCGGGCGACACGCGAGCGCATCTTCGACATCGCCCGGGAGCTGGGCTGGACCCCGCACCAGTCCGCCCGGAGCCTGTCGAACCGACGCGCGGGCATCGTGGGCCTGGCGATCTGCCGCCCGGCCCGGATGCTCGGCCTCGAACCCTTCTACATGGAGTTCATCTCCGGCATCGAGGACGTGCTGGCGGAGCGCTCGTGCTCGCTGCTCCTGCGGCTGGTGCGGGATCTGGACGAGGAGGCGGCCCTCTACGAGGAGTGGTGGCGGGGCCGGACGATCGGCGGGGCCATCCTGGTCGACTTCCACCGCGACGATCCGCGCATCGCGCCGCTGCGCGCCCTCGGGATGCCGGCCGTCGCGGTGGGGCATCCGTCGCTCACCGGAGGCTTCCCCTCCGTGTGGACGGACGACGCGTCCGCGGCCGCGGACGCGGTGCGCTATCTGGCGGCGCTCGGCCACCGGCGCATCGCACGCGTCGGCGGCCCCGCGAGCCTCGGGCACAGCGGCATCAGAGCCGCCGCGTTCGAGGCCACCATGGCGGAACTCGGCCTGAGCGACTGCCGTCAGGTCGCGACCGGCTTCGTGGGAGAGGAGGGGGCCAGGGCGACGAGGAGTCTGCTCCTCTCCCGCGACCGCCCGACGGCGATCGTGTACGACAACGACATCATGGCCGTGGCGGGGGCGGCGGTGGCCTCGGAGATGGGGCTCGTGGTGCCGGACGACGTGTCGCTGCTGGCGTGGGACGACTCGCAGTTGTGCCGGCTCACGCACCCGCCGCTGTCGGCCATGAGCCACGACGTGCACCAGTTCGGCGAGGCGGTCGCGCGGGCCCTGTTCGAGGTGATCGAGGGCACCCACGACGGGAACCACCAGGTGCCGACGCCGGCGCTGGCACCGCGTGGTTCCACGGGGCCGCCCCGGCGCGCCTGACACCCGGCAACGGCGAAGGGGCTGTACCTCCACGGGGGAGGTACAGCCCCTGTCCGTTCCGGCCCCGTCCCTCCACCGCTCAGCGGGGACGGTCCCGGCCCAATCCCTCTACCGCTCCGCGGGGGCGAGCCCGTGCCGGCGCAGCCAGCGCAGCTGCTCGACGGCCGTCGCTCCCTTTCCGCCGGCGTGGTCGGCGAAGGGCCACTCCCTGATGTCCTTCTCCCCCGCGTAGTTCCGGTACGCCGCCAGGACGGTGGACGGCGGGCAGACCGGGTCCATCAGTCCGGCGCTGAACAGGGCGGGGGCCGTCGCCCGGCGGGCGAAGTGCGCCCCGTCGAAGTGCGCCAGGGTGGCGAAGGCCCGCTCGGCCTCGTAGGGGGCGTGGTGGCGCAGATAGGCGACGAGTTCGGTGTAGGGCCCGTCGGTGGCGGTCTCGGCGCCGCGCCGGATGTGGCACAGGAAGGGCACGTCGGGAAGGGCGGCGGCGACACGGTCGCCGGAGAGCCCCGCCACGGCGAGGGCGAGACCGCCTCCCTGACTGGCGCCCTGGACCACGATCCGGTCGCCGTCCACGTGGGGGATCGCGCGCGCGGCGTCGACGGCGCGTACGCAGTCGGTGATCAGGCGACGGTAGTAGTGGGCGTGCGGGCCCTCGATGCCCCTGGTCATGAAGCCGTGCACCCATTGGGTTCCCGCGTCAGGGTGCGGGTCCGGGGTGTCGTGGCCCTGGCCCCGGCTGTCGACGACGAGGTGGGCGTAGCCGGCGGAGGCGTAGAGGAGATGGTCCGTCACCAGGCCACGCCCGCCGCTGTAACCGAGGTACGTGATCACCGTCGGCAGGGGCCCCTCGGTTTCCGAGGGCACGATGAACCATGCGGCGACGGGGTCCCCCGCCCATCCGGGGAACCGTACGTCGTAGGCGTCGAGGGTCTTCAGGAGGGAGTCGCGCACGGGGTGGAGTTCCGGTGCGCCGCCCGCCTGTCGGGCTGTGCGCAAGGTCCCCGCCCAGAAAGCGTCGAAGTCGTCCGGTTCGACGGGGGGCTTGGCCAGGGTGGCCGGGTGGTCGGGGGGCAGATCGGCGTACGGCAAGGGAGGTTCCTCCAGCTCGCGTCCGCACGCCCGAGGACGCTGGGTCCCGGGCGGGCGGGGGTGCGGTGATGCCTGACATGGGTGGCGGGGCTCCCGGGCCTCGACCAGTCCGCGGGAGCGAGGGGGCGTGCCCGTCGGGGGGCGCTCCTGCTGCCTGCTGTCCCGGCTGCCGGGACTGCCACGACGAGTTGCGTTTGTCGCCGGGGTGCCTCTCTCGGAGCGGGAAGGGAAATCGGCGGTCGCGTGGAATGGCGTGTGCATTCCTCGGCGGGCGCCCCGACGGATATCGAGACTAAAGGGGAGGCACACCCCGGGCAAGAGCGAGCACGGAACCGCTTAAGTCCGGTCGGCGGTCGGGTTGTCCGCGCGCGTGCGGTCCTGTGTTCCGGCGCCGCCCAGGCCCACGGTGGCCCGGAAGACCGTCCCCGCGCCCGTGAGCGAGACCTCGGACATGGCGGGGACGTAGACGGAACGCCCGGGCCCGATGCGCACGGTGTCGGACGCCGAGGTCGCCTCTGCCTCGCCGTCGACGCAGAGGAGGATCTGCGGAGCGCCGGCCGCGAGCCGCCGGGGCGGCTGGTCCCGTCGCAGCCGGAACCGCGACAGGCGGAAGTCGTCGACCGGGGCCGGGTAGGCCTCCTCGCCGTCCTCCTCGTGGGGGGTGAGGACGCGGGTGGGCATCGCCGTGAACCGTACGACCTTGACGAGTTCGGCCGCGTCGACGTGCTTGGACGTCAGCCCGCACCGCAGGACGTTGTCGGAGCTCGCCATGATCTCCACCCCCAGGCCCGAGAGGTACGCGTGCGGGATCCCGGCACCCAGGAAGAGGGCCTCACCGGGCTCCAGCTCGACGTGGCGCAGCATCAGGGCGGGCAGCAGCCCCGGGTCGCCCGGGTGGGCGCGGGCGACGCCCGCGTAGGCGACGAAGTCCCGCTGGTACGGGCCGCCCCGGTCGGACGCCGCCTCGACGGCCCGGGTGACGGCGTCGACGAGACCGGCGGGAGGGCTCAGGAAGGCCGTGAAGACCTCGGCGAGAGCCTGCGCCTCGGGCAGCGCGCGCAGCGCCTCGGCGTGGGGGCCCAGTGCGGATACGCGCAGTGCGTCGAGCAGGTCGGCGCACTGCCGTGGCGCCCTGAAGCCGCACAGCCCCCGGAACCGGTCCAGGGCCACGATCATCTCGGGTTTGTGGTGGGCGTCCCGGTAGTTGCGGTGCGGGGCGGTCAGGGGAATGCCGAGGGCGTCCTCGAGCGCGAATCCGGCGCGTGCCTGCGCGAGGTCGGGGTGGACCTGGACGGAGAGGGGCGCGTCGGCGGCCAGCAGTTTGAGCAGGAACGGCAGCCGGGGCCCGAACCGGCGCAGGGTGTCCGCCCCCAGCTCCGCGAGCGGGTCCGCGGCGATGACCCGGTCCAGGGGAAGCGGTTCACGGGCGCGTGGGACCCGGGACGGCGCGGCCGGGTGGGCTCCCATCCACAGCTCGGCCTGAGGGTGCCCGCTGGGTGCGGTGCCCATCAGGCGCGGCAGGGCGGTGACGGAGCCCCAGTCGTAGGACTGGACGGTGTTGAGCAGCAGATCCACGATGTCTTCCTGGGGTGAGGGACGCGAGGACGCGAAGGGGTGACGCGAGGGAAGGTGCCCCTCAGGTCACGGACCCTGGGGTCGGGCCGGCGGGCGCCTGCGACGCTCGGGCCGCTTGCGGCAGACCGACGAGCGGCGACGCTCCGGCCACCCCCGGCGCTCCGACGACCCCTGGCGCTCCGGGCACCTGCGGCGCCGCGGCGGCATGCGACACTCCGGCCGCCCCCGGCGCTCCGGCCGACTGCGGCACCCCCGCTGCCGCGGCGCCCGCGGCGGCGGCCCCGATCAGGCCCGCGTCGAGGCGGAGGCCGGCGGGCACCACCCGTACGCCCCGGGTGAAGTCGAGGACCGCGTACGAGGCCAGGTGATGCCGGAGCGGCCCGAACAGCGTCTCGCCGGACTCGGCGACGCCGCCGCCCACGACCACGAGGTCGAGCTCGACCAGGGCCGTCGTCGCCGCGATGCCCGCGGCCAGGGCACGTCCCGCCCGGTCGAACGCGGCGAGGGCACGCGGATCGCCCGCGCGGGCGGACGCCTCGACCTCCTTCGCCGTCGCGGGGGCCCCCGCCGGAGGGGTCCAGCCGGATTCCAGGGCGTGGGCCGCGATCGCCGTGCCGCTGGCGAAGCGCTCCACGCAGCCCCGTGCCCCGCAGGGGCACAGGGGGCCGTTCTGGTCGACGGTGATGTGCCCGATGTGGCCCGCGTTCCCGGAGGCCCCCGCGTGGAGCTCCCCGCCCAGGACCAGCCCGCCGCCCACGCCGGTGGAGACCACCATGCACAGCACGTTGTCGACGCCCTTGGCCGCACCCAGCCAGTGCTCGGCCGCGGTCATCGCCACGGCGTCCCCGACGAGAACGGGCCGTATCCCGGCGGGCATCGCCGGGTGCGCCCGCACCCGGTCCACGAGCGGGAAGGAACGCCAGGCGGGGATGTTGACCGGGCTGACCGTTCCCGCGACCGTGTCGACGGGACCCGCGCTGCCGATGCCCATGCAGGACAGGGCCGCCCATCGCGCGTGCGCCGCGAGGTCGTCCACGACCGCCGAGACGGCGGCCATGAGCGCCTCCGCGGAGCCCTGCGCCGGAGTCGGCCGCTGCGACCTGGTCAGGAGCCGCCCGTCGGCATCCACGAGGGCCCCGGCGATCTTCGTGCCCCCGACGTCGAGTGCTCCGTACACCATCGTGTCCAACCTTTCCGTGGCAGCTTCGTGGCGGTTTCGCGGCCCCTGGTCCGGCATCCGCGGCAGCCACTCTGCCCAGGCTTGACAACGTTGTCTAGTAAACCGGTTCAGTAAAGCCCCGGTTCAGTAAAACCACCGGCGACCGCATCGATCTCCCTGGACTGAGCGGATGAAGCCCTTCATGCTCGAAAGCCGGTTCCCGACACCGCGCATGAAGGATTTCCATGCCCCTGAGTGATTTCCCGGCCTTTCCGTCCGGTTTCGAGTTCGGCGCCGCCACCTCCGCGTACCAGATCGAGGGTGCGACGACGGCGGACGGGCGCGGGCCCTCGATCTGGGACACCTTCACCCGGCGCGGCGACGCCGTGTCGGACGGCAGCACCGGCGATACGGCCTGCGACCACTACCACCGGCACCGGGAGGACGTGGCGCTGCTCGCGGACCTCGGCGTGACCACGTACCGCTTCTCCGTCGCCTGGCCGCGCGTCCAGCCCACCGGCTCGGGCCCGGTCAACAGCAGGGGGCTCGACTTCTACGCCCGCCTGGTCGACGATCTGCTGGACGCCGGCATCACGCCGGTCGCGACGCTCTACCACTGGGACCTGCCCCAGCCCCTGGAGGACGCGGGCGGCTGGCGCTCACGGGACACGGCCGAGCGATTCGCCGCGTACACGGCGCTGGTCGCGGGGAAGCTCGGGGATCGCGTACCGAGGTGGATCACCCTGAACGAGCCCTGGTGCAGCGCCTTCCTGGGGTATGCCAACGGCGAGCACGCCCCCGGCGCGTCCGAGGGGACGCCCGCGCTCGCCGCCGCCCACCATCTGCTGGTCGGCCACGGACGGGCGATGGGCGCCCTGCGCGCCGCGGGGGTCCGGGAAGCCGGCATCTCCCTCAATCTCGACCGCGTCTCCCCTGCCACACCGGACCCCGCCGACGCCGCCGCCGCCTTGCGCGCCGAGACCCAGCGCAACCTCATGTGGACCGACCCCCTGCTCCGGGGGAGCTACGCCGCCGCCGAGAGCGACACGTTCGGCGCGCTCATCGAGCGTCAGGACTTCCGCAGGGAGGGGGACCTCGCCCTGATCTCCGCCCCGATGGACTTCCTGGGCCTCAACTACTACACGCCGTCTACCGTCCGCGCGGCCCCCTGGCGCGAGCCCGACCCTGCACTGCGTACGGCGATGGACAACCGCTTCGAAGGGGTCGCCCTCCCGGACGTCCGCCACACCGCCATGGGCTGGCCCGTGCTTCCCGACGCACTGCGGCAGCTCCTCACCTCGCTGCGCGATCGTTACGGCGCCCTCCTTCCGCCGCTCCACATCACGGAGAACGGGTCCGCCGAGCACGACGTCCCGGCCGCCGACGGCATCGTGCACGACACCGAACGGATCGCCTATCTGGACAGTCACCTCCGCGCGGCCTCCGAAGCCGTGGCGGACGGCGTCGACCTGCGCGGCTACACCGCATGGTCGCTCCTGGACAACTTCGAGTGGGCCTTCGGCCACAGCAGGCGATTCGGCCTCGTGCACGTCGACTTCCCGACCGGGAGGCGTACCCCCAAGGCTTCCTACCACTGGTACAAGGCGGCCATCGCCGCGTCGAAGGCCGCCTCGGGCGCGGGCCGCTGAGCGTCGGAGCCGGTCACGCCCTACGACACGGCCGAGCGCGGCGCCCGCTCGGCCACCTGTCGCCCACCGCTCCTGCTCCCCTGCAGTGCGCGATGCCCGTATGCGGTCCTCGCCGACGCAGAGCCGCCCATCCGCCCATCCGTAAACCCTCAGCCCCGCCGGCCCCTTGGCCCGCCGTCCCGACGCCCCGCTGCCCCGCCGTCGCGCGGAAAAGGCTTGGACCGGACGGGCATCGGCACGGGACACTCCCTTTGCTCACCTTTCGGTCCGAGATCATAGGGTTGGGATGGATACAGCACCATCGCGCGACGGCTTGCCGAGCAAGGGTTCGGTGCGCCTCGCCCTGCGCCACTACGGGCGCGAACTCCTCCGGCTCCGGTGGCTGACCGCCCCTGCGATGCTGCTCCCGGCGCTGGGCAACATCGGCATCTTCTACATCGCTCCGCTGGTCGTCGCGAAGCTCGTCGGCCGGATCGCCGGGGACGACGGCCCGTCCTCGGGCGCCGGCCCGATGCTCCCCTACGTCCTCGGATTCGCCGGCGTCCTGCTGCTCGCCGAAGCCCTCTGGCGCGTCGGACTGCACTGCCTCAACCGCCTCGACGCCCGCGGCATCGAGAACCTGTACGTGATCGGCATGGACGAGCTGTACGCCAAGGACGCCGCGTTCTTCCACGACAACTTCGCCGGTTCGCTGACCAAACGGGTGCTGAGCTTCGCCTCCCGCTTCGAGGAGTTCGTCGACACGCTGACGTTCTCGGTGATGGGCAGCTTCGTCCCCCTGGTGTTCGCCTCGGTGGTCCTGTGGCAGTACGACCCCCTGCTCGTCGTCGGACTGCTGACGCTGATCGCGTTCACCGGGCTCTGCGTGACCCCGTTGATCCGACGCCGTCAGCGGCTCGTCGCCCGCCGCGAGCAGGCGATCGCCCGAGTGGCGGGGCACGTCGCCGACAGCCTGATGAACATGGACACGGTCCGGTCGTTCGCCGCCGAGGGACGCGAGGCCGCCGAACACCGGACCCGTGTCGCCGCATCGCGGCGGCTCACGCTCCGGTCGTGGGACTACGGCAACCTGCGCATCGACACCCTGGTCGCGCCGATGTCCGTCCTGACCAACGTGCTCGGCCTGCTGCTCGCCGTCGCCCTCGGCGGAGGTGAGCACGGCGTGGAGGCGGTCGTCGTCGCGTTCACCTACTACGCCAACGCGACGCGGATCATGTTCGAGTTCAACCAGATCTACCGCCGCCTGGAAAGCGCGATGACGGAGGCCGCGCAGTTCACCGAACTCCTCCTCGAACAGCCCACCGTGGTCGACCCGCCGGCCCCGGAGCCGCTGCTCTCCCAAGGATCCGACGTGCGCTTCGAACGGGTGGAGTTCGCCCACGCGGGCGCGGGTCCGCTCTTCGAGGGCCTCGATCTCGCCGTACCCGGCGGCTCGAAGATCGGTCTCGTCGGCCGGTCGGGCGGCGGCAAGACCACGCTCTCCCGCCTGTTGCTGCGGATGACCGACATCGACGGCGGGCGCATCCTGATCGGTGGGCAGGACATCAGCCGGCTCCGGCAGTCCGACCTGCGCAGCCTCATCGCGTACGTGCCCCAGGACCCGGCCATGTTCCACCGCACCCTGCGGGAGAACATCGCGTTCGCCAGGCCGGACGCCACGGAGGCCGAGATCCGCCGCGCGGCCGAGGCGGCGCACGTCACGGAGTTCGCCGACGCGCTCCCCGACGGCTTCGACACGATGGTGGGCGAGCGGGGGGTGAAGCTGTCCGGCGGACAGCGCCAGCGGGTCGCCCTCGCGCGGGCCATCCTGCGCGACGCGCCCATCCTGCTGCTCGACGAGGCGACCAGCGCCCTGGACTCCGAGAGCGAGATCCTCGTGCAGGACGCCCTGTGGAGGCTGATGGACGGGCGGACCGCGCTCGTGGTGGCGCACCGGCTGAGCACGGTCGCCACGATGGACCGGCTCGTCGTCCTCGACCGCGGGCGGATCGTCGAGCAGGGCACGCACCAGGAGCTCCTCACCGCGGACGGGGCCTACGCGAAGCTGTGGGCGCACCAGTCGGGCGGCTTCCTCGACGACACCACCGCGCGGGCCGACGTGCGCTGAGGGCGGGCCGCCGTGCGTCGCGCTCCGGCATCGCCGGCGGGAGCGCGGCGCACGCCGGCCACGCCGGCGCCCGGCGGGGCGGTCGCGCCTCGCGGGCGCGACGCCCTGCGGGCCGCCGGGGTGTCGCCTCAGCGGCGCAGGAGCGGCGGCTGGGCGAGACGTACGAGTTCCAGCGCCTGCTCGGGGAACCAGTCGCCGGCCGCGGGGTCGACGGTGCCGCGCTCGGGGTCCTCGGGGCCGGCGGTGCCGCGCAGGCACAGGCCGTCCGACTCGCCGGGGATCTTGATCCAGAGCTTGGCGTCGTACAGCGGGTCACCGGTGACGGTGGTCGGACGGTCGCCGAGACCTCGGCCGGGAGGGTTGCACCAGTCCTGCGCGTCGGTGTACTTGCCGGCGGGAGCGGTCCACGGTCCGAGGCCGTTGCGGCTGGTGTCCGTGACGAAGTGCTTCATCCGGGACAGGGGCGTCTTCACGTGGTCCGCGATCCACGCCTGGGCGTCGGCGCGCGGCCAGTACTGGTCGGGGCAGTCGGCGGCGGCGCCGCCGTCCTCCACGTATCCGATGCAGGAGGAGATCAGCGTGCCGTACCAGTGACTGTCCTCCTCCGTACGGTAGTTGGAGGCGTTGGTGAAGAAGCCGGTGGCCTCGCCGACGCCGCCGCGGACCAGGCGCGGCACGATGGACGTCACGCTGTGCCAGCCCGGGTGGCCGGTGTCGAGGTAGACCTTGGTGCGGGCGAGCCGTTCCAGGGTGTCGACGGCGTAGTTGACCTCGGTGTAGCGGGCGGTGGTCTTCGTCCCCTGTGCGTCGTCCTGGCCGCAGTCGGCGGGCAGGAGGGCGAGCGAGTCGGGTTCGAGGACGATCATGGCGTCGTGGCCGCCGATGCCTCGCGCGACGGCGTCCACCCATGCCTGGTACTCGGCCGTGGTCGACGCTCCTCCGCCGGAGTAGTTCGAGCAGTCGCGGCCGGGCACGTTGTAGAGGGCGATGACGGGCACGGCACGCTTGCGGGCGGCGTCCCGGACGACCGCGCGGGCCTGCCGCTCGACCTCGGCCGGCGTCTGGTCGCCGTACCAGACGGCCTGTGGCGTGTGGGCCATGGCGAGGATGCCGGCGGCGTCCGCGTACCGGCCGTCCTGCACCAGCCCGGCGGCCTGCCGGTACGCGTCCGGGTTGGCCTTCGGGGTGTAGAGACGAGTCCCGTGCGAGCGGGAGGAGCTCGCCGGGTCCTCGGCGGCAGCGGGCTGAGGGCCCGCCAGCAGGGCGGCTGCGAGAGCGATGGGCAGCGCGAGCACGTGGGCGGCGGTTCTGCGGCGCATGAGCGGGGGCCTCCGTCGACGGTACGTTCCCTGAACGCCCCCCTGTCATATGGGAGCGCTCCCATGATGCTTGTGGAGTCCCTGGCACCCCGTCAAGCCCCGTGCACGGCCCCAGCCGGAGAAAAGCTGCGGCCGCCGGCGGGCCCGGTCCGCACCCCTCTCGGATCCGCGCGCTCCGGGCGCATCCAAAGCGCACCGATCGGCGGTATTCCCTGACAGAGTCCCCACCTCCTGCACGTCGGCGGAGGTGGGGACTCGCCGGAACGCGCCGCGACGGACGCCACGCCTCGTCGTGACCGGCGCACGAGCCGCCGACAGGCCGCGCACCGGGCGGCATCGGGCGGACGGGCCCGGCACGGAGTGGACGAGCGTCCCGCTCCTCACGACACGGGCGCCGACTGACCCAGTGCCCACGCAACGGGTGCCTCGGAGGCGTGGCGGAGGGGCCGATCGCCCTGGCGAGGTGGGTGGTGCGTCACTTCGACATGACGAAGGCCCGTCAGTCCTGTTCCGCGTCGGACAGAGCGGTGGTGATGAGGCGGGTGGCGAAGTCGCGGTCGTCGGTGAGGCGGTTGATGTGCTCGGCGAGCAGGAAGGCGGTGGCTTCCAGAGGGTTCATCTCCTCCTCGGTCCAGTCCCCGTACTGCCGGCGCCACAGACTGGGGCTCAGTCCGGTGCCCGCCGCGACGACCAGGCCGGCCATCGTGGGGATGGCGTCGGGGTGGACGCTCTTCGGCATCATGCGCAGCGCGGCCACCAGGTCGGACACCACGGACGCGAGGGCGTCCTTGCCGTGGTCCTCGTAGGCCATCCGCAGCCACTGCGTGAACATGAAGATGATCGTGCAGGCGCCGTCCAGCAGGTCGTGGGCGCCCGTGGGGCCCAACGACGCGGTGAACTGGGCGGTGAGCCGCTGCTGTTCGGGATCCGGCTGCGCCTGGCCGTCGTAGATGGACTTGAGCCGGGAGTCGATCATCATGAGCGCCGCGCCCACATCACCGGCGGGCGCGTGTCGGGGATCGCAGGACGATGCCACAGGGTCCTCCTCACGTGACCGCGGCAGGCGGCGCGGCATGTCCGTACCGTAGACCGCCGGCCTGTCGCCGCGGGCGGATCCCGGCGAAAGGCCACCTGACGGGCTGCCGGTGCCCCGCCGTTGCCCTCACCGCCCGGCGGGACGGCCGGAGGCGTCGGACGTACGGCAGTTGCCCGATGCTCCCAGACGTACGGCCGTACGGTTGTACGAGGGCCAGGGGCGACCCGCCTGTAGCCTGCGTCTCATGACGCGCGCGTGGCTCCTGCCGGTACTCCTTCTCCTGAGCGGATCGGCCGTCGCGACCGCCCTGGTCTTCCGGGGAAGTCCAGGTGAGGCCGCCGCGCTCCTGCTGCTGCTCGTGGTGCTCGCCGGCCTCAACTCACCGTTGGTCTTCCCCAGGTCGGTCGGCGCGTCGGAGGCCCAGCGTCGCAGCGCGGCCGACGGCCGGCCGGTCGTCTACTGGCGGCCGGGCTGCGCGTACTGCATGCGCATGCGCCTTCGGCTGGGCCGGAACGCACGCCGGTTGTACTGGGTCGACATCTGGCGCGACCCGGCGGGAGCCGCGGCGGTGCGAGCGGTCAACGACGGCGACGAGACCGTGCCGACCGTCTTCGTGGGGGGCCGAGCGCACGTCAACCCCGACCCGGCGTGGGTGCGGGACCATCTGTCGCCCTCCACGTGATCACGCGGCTCGCCGTGGGTGGCTCCGCTCGGCAGGGATCTGTCCGGGCCGGCCGGGCGACTGCCTGCCCCGCCGCCGTGGCTAGATGTGCGGCTGGCCGTAGTAGCGGCCGAACTGCTCCAGATAGCTGGGCTCCCCCGCCCACTTCGCGTCGTCGAACTCCGGGGCGTCCTTGATCTGCTCCTTCGTCCGCGTGACGTAGACCTTCTTCTCGGCGGGGTCGATCCGCTCGACCGTCCCGGCGGGCAGCAACACGTGTCTGCCGAAGATCCACTTGCCCGTGTCCACGACGAGGTAGGAGGCGCCGACCACGTCGGAGTGCTTGTCGATCGTGCCGATGGCGCCGTCGAGCGCCTCGACCTTGTAGCCGACGATGTCGCCGCCTTCCTCGTGGCCGGCGTCCGGGTGGTAGCCCCACATCTCCCTGTCACTCACAGCCATGCCCTTTCCTTGTTCCACGGACGAGACGGCCCAACGCCCACCGTGCGAGACCGGCGTACGCCAGGACCGCGATCGTCGGGCCTTCGATCCGCAGGGTCGTGAGGGATCCCGTCGACGCGGCGAAGACCGCGTGGTGCAGCCGCAGACGCACCGGCCCCAGGCGGACCCGCCACACCCACCGCCGCCGCTCCTCGTCGACCGACTCCACGACGAACCGCGTGGTGAGACCGAACAGGGAGACCACCTCTCCCCTCATGCCCGGGGTGATCCGGTCACCGGCCACGCGCACCGCCCTGATCTGGGGGGACCACGCCGGCCAGCAGGCGGGCCTGACATAGCGCGCCCAGACGTCTTCGGCCGCGGCCTCGCCGGCCGCTCGCAGCGTCATGACCGCCATCGAGCGCTCACCGGTCCAGCCGCCCCGACTGCCGCGGTCCGCCGCGGCTCGCCACGTCGCACGTGGCCTCGTCGCTCACTCCGGGCCGGTCCACCGCGCGCCCTCCTCGGGATCAGGTCGGAAGGATCTGTACGTCAGGCCCTAGAGGTCGATCATGCGGACGAGGAAGAAGGCGCCCACCAGGATCGCGCCGGCGACGATCAGGCCCAGCCAGAACATGGGGTGCTCCCATATCCCACCGTCCTTGCGTTCCTCGTGCGCCTCGGCCGTGGAGCCCTCCACGGGAGGCGTCTCTTCTGGAGGTACAAGTGGTTCGCTCATGACTTCAGGGTCTGTCGTCGGCGATCATCACGCACGTCGGCGCCGTCCCCTGGGGCCATCGGCGGGCCGGTCATGCGTCCGGCAGGCAGAGCCAGACCTCGGAGAGGGTGAGGCCGTGGTCGTCGGTCACCACGCCGCACGGGCAGCCCAGCGCGAGCAGCCGCCAGTCGCAGGTCACCGTCCACGGTCCGGCCGCGCCTTCACACCCCGGGCAGCGGAAGGTCGTGGCCGTCCACACTCCCGGGAAGGGTCTGCCGTAGTGACGGAACCGGCCCGAGTGCCGGACCCGCCATGGCTCCAGCGGGGGCCTGAGCGCGCGGGGACGACCGGCCCGTTGCGATGCCGCCAGGTCGGTGAAGAGGGCGATCAGGTCCGGAAGCAGGGCTTCTCCCGCTGCGGTCGGCGCCTCCAACGCTGTCCCGCGCGCGCCCCCGTATCTCGGCGCGGCGGCGGCGGCCGGTGGGTTCGGGGTGGCGTGCCACGACAGGAAGGCGCGGGCGACCGAGGCGAGCAGGGCGGCGGTCGGAGGCTCGACGGCGCCCGCGTCGAGATGGTGCACAGCACTGCGCAGCACGCGGTGGAGCCGCCGGTCCCGATCGGTGAGCCGCGTTTTCTCCGAGGGGTGTTTCCGTGTCGGGAGCGGCGCGGCGAGGCGGGCGAGGACGGCGGCCATCGCGTGGGTGTCCGCCGGAGCCGGATGCCAGTGGCCGGCGTCCAGGAGGCGCCGAGCCCGCTCGGACTCACGGGTGAGAGCGCGAGTCGGCAGCGGTCCGGCGCCGGTGGCGGCCGAGTCGTCGACCCCCGTGTCCATGATCGGTCGGCCTCCCTGTCCCCCACGGTGATGTCCGTCCCCGCCCGCCGCGGCCGACGGACCTGTCACGGGCACGGTCGATGATCGTCACCGTACCGCCCCCGGGCATCGTGCGGGGCGAGGGGCGGGGCGACGGGCTTCCTCCACGCGGGCCCGCCGCGGCCCGTCATCGGGAGGTGAGCAGGGACACGGTGAGTTCCGCCGTACGTCGGTGCCAGGCGCCGGCGCCGTGGAGCATGGCGTGACCACCCCGGGGCATCGGGACGCCGACGGCATCGGCGCCGGCGGTCCGGGCCCGGCGTACGAACTGCCACGACTCGGACGCGGAGGTGATCCGGTCGCGCTCGTCGTGCAGGAGGAAGAGCCTCCGGCCGGCCAGGTGATCGACCGGTTCGTCGGGTGGGCACCAGGGAGCGAGGGCGATCACGCCAAGGACGAGGGGCTCCCTGGCTGCCCGGAGAGCCGCGCGACCGCCCATGGAGTGGCCGATGAGGATCACCGGCACCGCACCGGCGCGCTCCCGGAGGCGGGCCAGGGCGGCGGTGGCGTCGGCGGCGGCGTCGCACCGCGTGCCGTTCCAGCCCCGGTGGCGGTAGCGCACCTCCGCCACCAGGACGTCGCGCCCCCGGGTGGCGCGGACCACGGCGCCGGCGAAGGGGCGCATACGCAGAGCGGGGAGGTTCAGGGCGGGCGGGGGTTCGGTACCGTCCGCGCGGCCACCGTGCAGCAGCAGCACGGCCGCCGCCGGGGCCGCGGGGGCCTTCCGGAGTATCAGCTCGCCACCCGCGGACCTCGCCGGTGTGCCGCAGGCCGAGTCGGCGGTCATCCGCCGACCGCCCGGAGCCGTGGGCGAGGCGACCGTGGTGGGCGAGGAAGCAATCCGCTCGTGCGCGTGTCGTCGGCCACGGCGTTCGGCCATGCGGGGTCCTCCAGGAGCCGTTGACCACTCCCCCGGATGCGCGCAGGGCGCTCGCCTCCCGGAGAGACACGTGTGAGCGCCGCAGTCTGCCAGGTCGCGCGGGCGGCCGGGTAGGCCCCGCCCCAGGGGAGTCGCCGACGTGCGGAGGGTGCCGCGTCGAGACTGCACCGACGCGTGGAGGTGCCGCGTCCGGCTTGGGGCCACGCAGCCGGGAACATCGCGCCGCTGCCTGCCTGCCCTCCCCCCAAGCCCCTCCGCTCCCGGCCTCTCACCCCCGACCGCGGGCTTCTGCGTCCGCTCCGGTGAAATCGCCGCCCCGTCACGCGCGGCCGAACGGCGGAGGTCTTCAGGGGCTGATTGGCTGCGGACCTCTGCACATCACCTCGCAAGGAGCTCCGCCGTGGCGTCACAGCAACCGGGTGTCTCGTACACCGTGCCGGGAATGAGCGAGCAGGACAGCGGTGAGATCATCACGCTTCTCCAGATGCGTCTGCACTCCCTCAACGACCTCACCCTGACCCTGAAGCACATCCACTGGAATGTCGTCGGCCCGCACTTCATCGCCGTGCACGAGATGATCGACCCGCAGGTCGACCAGGTCCGCGCGATGACCGACGACCTGGCGGAGCGGATCTCCACGCTCGGGGGCGAGCCGAACGGAACCCCTGGCGCGCTGGTCCGGGACCGCACCTGGAACGACTACTCGATCGGTCGTGCCGAGTCGATCGCGCACCTCGGCGCCCTCGACCTCGTCTACACGTCGATCATCAAGGATCACCGCGAGGCCATGCAGGCCACCGAGACCAGTGACCCGGTCACGCAGGACATGCTCATCGAGCAGCTGCGCGGGCTGGAACTGTTCCAGTGGTTCGTACGGGCCCACCTCGAGTCCACCGGCGGCCGGCTGAGCACGGCGGGCGCCAAGACGGAGACCGCCGCGGCCGACCAGGCGACCGACCAGGCGCGCAAGCAGCCCTGACCGGACGGCGGTCGCCCGGCTCGGCCTCGACGGCATGGCCGTACTCCTCCGCCGGCCGCTCGCGGTGTCGACGCGCCAGAAGGGCCTCCCCGTCGTGGCCGGAGCGCCCCGGGCGGGCGCCTGCGCGCGCCGGCCGGGGCCGAGCCGCCCGGCGCTCAGGCGATGCGGGCGCCCATACCGCTCACCCGTACCCTCGGGTCGCCGTCACGCAGCTCCACCGTCAGCACGCCCGGTCGGCCCATGTCGGCACCCTGGTGCAGGGTGAGGACCGACGCGGCCTCGACAAGGCCGAGTTCGCGGGCGTACGCCCCGAAGGCACCGGCCGCCGCGCCCGTCGCCGGGTCCTCCACGACCCCGCCGACCGGGAAGGGGTCGCGGACGTGGAAGACGGCCGGGGACTCGCGCCACACCAGCTGAACGGTGGTCAGGTCCAGCCGGTGCATCAGCGCCTCGAGCCGCGGGAAGTCGTACGCGAGGTTCGCGAGCCGCTCCCGGGTCGCCGCACCGATGACGAGGTGGCGGGCCCCCGCGAAGGCGATGCGCGAGGGAAGGGCGGGGTCGAGGTCGGCGGCGGGCCAGTCGAGGGCGGCGAGCGCCTCGGCGAGGTCCGCGTCGGCGATGGTCTCGATGTGCGGTTCGACGGTGGTGAGCGTGGCCCGCAGGGCGCCGGCGTCCCGCGTCACGCTCACCGACACCGTCCCCGCCCGGGTGGCGAAGACAAGGTCGCCGGGGCCTACGCGCTCACCGAGGGCGACGGCCGCGGCGACGGTGGCGTGACCGCAGAACGGGACCTCGGCCTTGGGGCTGAAGTACCGGATAGTGAAGGCACGCCCTTCCGCGCCACCGAGGCCCTCGGGCGGCGCGGTCAGGAATGCCGACTCGCTGTAGCCGAGCTCCGCGGCGATGGCGAGCATGGCGTCGTCGTCGAGTCCGGCCGCGTCCAGGACGACCCCCGCGGGGTTGCCGCCCTCAGGGTCGTCGGAGAAGGCGGTGAAGCGCAGAACTGCGGGCGGTGTCGTCATGATCGACTCAACTCCGCCGTCAGGCGGATTGTTCCTGCCACCGGGGGAAGGGACAGGCGCCCCGGCCCGTCGCCGACACCGCCTCTTTCTATCTCCAACCTGCGTTGTTCCTAGAATGGCCGGATGAAGGACATCGACGCGATCGCGCTGTTGCAGGATCCGGTGCGGCGCCGCCTGTACGAGTACGTCGCCACGCAGGGCCGCGAGGTCGGGCGAAACGAGGCCGCCGAGGCGGCCGGGGTCGCGCGCACGCTCGCCGCGCACCACTTGGACAAGCTGACCGAGGCCGGACTGCTGGAGAGCGGGAGTCGCCGGCTGACGGGCCGCTCGGGGCCGGGTGCGGGCCGGCCCGCCAAGGTGTACACGCGGGCGCCGGCCGAGCGGTCGGTGTCGCTGCCCGGCCGCGACTACCGCACGGCCGCAGAACTCCTGGCCGAGGCAGCCGAGGAGGCGGGGCTGGACGCCGGACTCTGCGCGGCCGCGCGCCGTCGGGGCGAGGCCCTTCGGGGCGCGGAGGCGCCCTGCGGCAACCTCGACGAGGCCATGACGCTGCTGGCCGCGCGCGGCTACGAACCGCGCGTGGAAGGCACCGAGGCCACCGAGTCCGCGAGCGGGACGGCCGCACCCCTCATCCGCATGCGCAACTGCCCCTTCCACGCGGTCGCCGAACGCTTCCCGCCTCTCGTGTGCGGCATGAATCTCGCGCTGCTGGAGGGGTTGCTCGGCCAGGGCGGCCCTCTCCGCGCTCGCATGGACGCCCGGCCGGGCGAGTGCTGCGTGGTGATCGAGCCTTCTAAAAACAATGAGGATTGACATAGAAAAGCGGGCCGTGCTGGGATGAGGCCATGACCGCATCCGCGCACGCCGCCCATCTCGCCCAACTCAACGTCGCCACACTGCGGCACCCCCTCGACGACCCGCGCATCGCGCCGTTCGTCGAGATGCTCGACCCGGTCAACGCCGCGGCCGACAGCGCGCCGGGCTTCGTGTGGCGGCTCGTGGAGGAGGGGGCGGCCGACGCCACCGGACTGCGCCCGGCAGGCGAGAACGTGATCGTCAACCTGACCGTGTGGGAGAGCCAGGAGGCCCTGTGGGACTTCAGCTACCGCAGCGGCCATCTGGAGGTCATGCGCCGGCGCCGCGAATGGTTCGAACGGCACGTCGAGGCGCACCTGGTGCTCTGGTGGGTGCCCGCGGGGCACCTTCCGACCGTCGCCGAGGCTCTGGAGCGGCTGACGGACCTGCGGGCGCACGGGCCGTCGCCGCAGGCGTTCACCTTCGCCTCGTCCTACACCGCCGCCGAGGCCGCCGGGCCCCTCGAGCCGGCGCCGTCCGTCCGGCCCGAGTGACGCACCCGGGCGGCACGGCCGGACGCCCTTACGGCTTGGTCGCGATCTGGATGAGGTTGCCGCAGGTGTCGTCGAAGACGGCGGTGGTGACGGGGCCCATCTCCAGGGGCTCCTGCGTGAAGCGGACGCCGAGGGCGGTCAGACGCTCGTACTCCGCCCTCACGTCGTCGACGGCGAACTGGGCGAGCGGAATGCCGTCCTGGACGAGCGTGTCGCGGTAGGGCTTGACCGCCGGGTGGCCGGAGGGCTCCAGGAGGAGTTCGGTGCCCTCGGGCTCGTCGGGCGAGACGACGGTCAGCCACCGGTCCTGTCCGCCCACCGGGACGTCGTGCTTCTTCACGAAGCCGAGGATCTCGGTGTAGAAGCGCTCGGCCTTGGCCTGGTCGTCGACGAAGACGCTGGTCAGGTGGATCTTCATGGGGTTCTTCTCTCCGGTCCGGATGGGTCGGGCGTGAGCCATCGCTCGGTGATCTGCCGCAGCGGGGCGGTGTTCAGGTCGTGGAACTTGTAGCGGCCCTCCCGCCTGGTCTCGACGAGTCCGGCGGCCTCCAGCACGGCGAGGTGCTGGGAGACACCCTGGCGGGACAGGCCGAGCTGGTGCTTCATGCTCAGTCGCGAGCAGATCTCGAACAGTGTCTGCCCGGACTTCTCCGCCAGCTCGTCGAGAATGGTGCGGCGGGTGGGGTCGGCCAGGGCCTTGTACAGGTCGTCTGCCACAACCTCAGCATAGGCAACTCTTCACTTGCCTATAAAGCGGAGGCGCGACGCGTCGGGTCTCGCGCCGACTCGGAGCGCCTGTGGGCGACGCCGCACGCCGGGACGAGGGGGCCGTCCACCGCATCGAAGGCGCCGCGCAGCGCAGGAGGCGTGGGGCGGCGGGCCGTCCACCGCATCGGAGCCACACACGGACGGGGCCCGGTGCCGCGTCGGCTCGGACCCGACCGCGTCCCGGTCCGGTCCGGGGCGAGCGGCCGCGGGCCCCACCCTGGGGGACGCCGGGGTGGGGCCCGCCGGGGGCGCCGGGGGCGCCGGGCGCTCAGCGCCCGAAGAAGCCCTTGCCCCTGTCCTTGCCCTCTTCCTTGGCCTCCCGGGCCCTGCCGCGCGTCTCCAGGGCCGCACCCTTGGCGGCCGTCGTCTCCTTGCCCCAGGCGTGGGCCGTCTTCCGTACGGCCTTGCCCACGACCTGCTCCGCCTTCGCCTTGACCTTCTCCTTGGCGCTCATGCCGGTCCCTCCTCGGACGCTCACACGCAACTCCTACCCGCCTCTCGGAAGGGAAATCAGAGGCCGCCCGTGGCCTGCGCCGGGGCGAGGGCCGACAGGGCGTCGACGAGGTCCTCGGCGGGCGCGCCCGCCGGCCAGGCGGCGGCACGCGCGCCGAAAGGCCCGGCCCGCAGAAGGCCACGAAGACGTACGGGGAAGGCACGTACCTCGTCCCCCAGGACATCCGCCCCGGGCCGTACGCCACCCTCGCGCGCCCCGTGCCCGATCCGCCGTCGACATGCGCTGTGTGACGCACGGGTTCAGATTGGAGGTATTCGGCCCGGCGTCGGAAACGGCGGCGGGCAGGCCCCACGACAGGAGGAACCTGTCATGACAACGCACGCGAGGGAAGCCGGCACGAGAGAGTCGGGACACGGGAGCGGCTGGCTCGTGTTCGCCGCCGTCATGATGGTCTTCAGCGGCATCATGACGCTGCTCGGCGGCATCTCGGCCATCGCCAAGGACGATGTGTTCGTCCGAACCGGCGACTACGTGTACAAGCTCAACCTCACGGGGTGGGGCTGGATCCATCTGATCCTGGGCATCGTGATCGCCCTCGCGGGCGTCGCCCTGTTCAAGGGCGCCACCTGGGCCCGGATCGTCGGTGTGGTGCTGGCCGGTCTGAGCATGATCGCGAACTTCATGTGGCTCCCCTACACCCCGTGGTGGGCGCTGCTCTTCATCGCGATCGACGCCTTCGTCATCTGGGCGCTGTGCGTGGCTCCCAAGCCGCGATGGGACTGACGTCCGCCGCAGCACCGGAGGCGGTGCTCGTCGTCGGCGTCGCCGGGCCGTGTGCGCGCGGATTCCGCGCACCCGTCCGCTCGCGGCCGACGTCCCGCGTGAGCGGCCCGGCACGAGCACGTCCTGCCTTTCGAGGCGCGTTCCGGGCCGGTCACCGGTCCGTCGCACCCGCCCGAGGAGTCGTCGGTGCCGTCCCTTCCGACCGGTGAGCTGAGGCGGGCGCACCACGACCGGCGGAGCGCCCAGGTCGTCCGGCCGGGCGGGGCAGCGCGGGTCCGCACGGCGGAAGACCGGCCGTGGCTCGACGGGTTCACCCCCGCCCCTGTCCTTCGACGGGGTCGCAGGCCATGGGGGTCCCGGTGAGCGGGGCGCCCGGCCACTCGTCCGGCCCTCGCGCCTCCGTCCCGCACGTGGCCGACGGCCGCCCATCCCAACGCATGGACGAGGGCGCGTTCCGCGCGCTCCATCGGCGCCTGCGGGAGCGGGCCACGACGGCCGGGGCCGGCGAGCGCGGGGCGCTCGACCACGTCACGCCCGAGCGTGTTGCGGCGGCCGCGGCCGAGGTACGGCTGGGTCGCACGGTGTCGCTCGCGGCACGTATCGAGACCCGCCAGGGCCCGGACAATCCCGACCCCGCGGGCCACTGGATGACCGGCCCGGTCGGCGACGGCGGTCCGGCGGAGGCGGTGCGGTTCGCCACCGACCGCTTCGCCATGAACGTGCACGGGGACGCGGACAGCCATCTCGACGCGCTCTGCCACGTGCTCTTCGACGGTGAGATGTACGGCGGGATCCCCGAGGCCGCCGTCACGTCCAAGGGGGCCCGTGCCCTCTCCGTGGACCTGGCCGCCGACGGCCTCGTCGGCCGTGGCGTCCTGCTGGACATCCCGCGGCTGCGCGGTACGGACTGGCTGGAGCCGGGCGACGAGGTGACCGCGGACGACCTTACGGCCGCCGAGTCCTCCCAGTCGGTTCGAGTGGGCGCGGGGGACATCCTCCTCGTCCGGGTGGGTCACCGCCGCCGCCGTCGGGAGCTCGGGGCCTGGAACGCGGCCGAGGCACGCGCGGGTCTCCATCCGTCCGCCATGGAGTTCCTGGCCGACCGGAAGGTCGCCGTCCTCGGCGGGGACGGCAACAACGACACCGCCCCCAGTGCGGTGGAGGGCGTCGCGTTCCCCGTGCACGTCCTGGCCGTGCAGGCCATGGGCGTGCATCTGATGGATTATCTGCACTTCGAGGAGCTCGCTGCCGTGTGCGCCGACGCCGGGCGCTGGAGCTTCCTGTGCCTGCTCGCTCCGCTGCGGTTGCCCGACGCCACCGGGTCCCCCGTCAACCCGATCGCCGTGCTGTGAGCGGCGCGGACACGGCCCCGGGTCGAGGCGGCCGTCGTGCGGTCGCCGGGCACCGGGAACGCGGTTACGTTCGAACGGAACGGCCGCTTGCCCGGGGCCACGTGGGGGAACAGGCTCCGACGCCAGGTCAGGGCCGCGAGCGCGAGGACGGTGGTCGTCGTGGGCGACTTCCCTCACTACGACGTCATCATCATCGGCACCGGTGCCGGCGGCGGCACTCTCGCCCACCGGCTCGCCCCGTCCGGCACACGCGTGCTGCTGATCGAACGCGGCGGGTACCTGCCCCGTGAACGGGACAACTGGGACTCGACGGCCGTGTTCGTCAAGGCCAAGTACCGTGCGCCGGAGTTCTGGCTCGACCGGCACGGTACGGAGTTCCCGCCGGAGGTCAACTACTACGTCGGCGGCAACACCAAGTTCTACGGGGCCGCGCTCTTCCGGCTCAGGCCGCAGGACTTCGGCGAGATCCGGCATCACGGGGGCCTCTCCCCCGCCTGGCCCCTCACGTACGAGGAGCTGGAGCCGTACTACACGCAGGCCGAGCACCTGTACCTCGTGCACGGGCGGCACGGGGAGGACCCGAGCGAGGGAACGGCGAGCGCCCCGTACGCGTACGGGCCGGTGGAACACGAACCGCGCATCCAGCAGTTGAGCGACGATCTGGAGCGGCGCGGCCTGCACCCCTTCCACCTCCCGATCGGGGTGAACCTCAGCCAGGACGGCGACGGCCGTGCCCTGCACTCGAGCGTCTGCATCCGGTGCGACCGGGTGGACGGCTTTCCCTGTCTCCTGCGGGCCAAGTCCGACGCCGAGGTGATCTGCGTGGAGCCGGCCCTGCGCCACCCGGGCGTCGAGATGATGACCGACACCCAGGTGGTCCGGCTGGAGACCGACGCGACCGGACGCACCGTGGACGCCGTGGTGGGACGGCTCGCCGACGGATCGGAGGCGCGGTTCACCGCGGACGTGGTGGTGGTCTCCTGCGGCGCGGTCAACTCCGCGGCCCTGCTGCTCGCCTCGGCGAACGACCGGCACCCGCGCGGCCTCGCCAACAGCTCCGACGTGGTGGGGCGCTACTACATGCGCCACAACAACCTCGCCCTGATGGCCGTCTCCAAGGAGCCCAACGACACGCGGTTCCAGAAGACCCTGGCCCTGCACGACTGGTATCTGGGCGCGGACGACTGGGACTACCCCCTGGGCGGCATCCAGATGCTGGGCAAGTCGGACGCGGCGCAGATCCACGGCGAGGCCCCGCGGTGGGCCGGTGCGGTCGCCCCCGACATGCCGTTCGAGGTGCTGGCGCACCATGCCGTCGACTTCTGGCTGTGCGGTGAGGACCTGCCGGTGGCCGGCAACCGGGTCACCCTCGACGGCGACGGCCGGATCCGGCTCGCGCTCGACGAGAAGAACAACATCGAGGGCCTGAAGCGGCTGAGGCACAAACTCCAGGGCATGCTGGGGCACCTGGGCATGCACCCGCACCGGCTGCTGTCGCGGAGCATCTACCTGCACAAAGGGATGCCGATCGGGGCGACCGCCCACCAGGCGGGCACGGTCCGCTTCGGCACCGACCCGGCCTCCTCCGCGCTGGACGTCGACTGCAAGGCGCACGACCTCGACAACCTGTACGTCGTCGACACGAGCTTCTTCCCGAGCATCGGCGCGGTCAACCCGTCCCTGACGGCCATCGCCAACGCCCTGCGGGTGGGCGACCACCTGCTCTCCCGGCTCGGCTGACGTCGGGGACCGCTGGGCCGTCCGGACGAACATGGTCGGCCGGACGGCCCAACGCCGACCCGGCGCACATGCCGGTACGCGCCGCCGGTGATTGCGTGACCTCCGTGCCGGACCGCCGGACCGGCGCTCGCGCCCGCCGCGCAGCTGAGGAGACAGGGTCATGAGTACCAGCGAAGCGCCCCAGGTCGTTCCGGCGGATCTGCTGAAGGGCCAGAAGGCACTGGTCACCGGAGCCAACTCGGGCATCGGCATGGCCACCGCGATCGGTCTGGGCCGGGCCGGAGCGGACGTGGTCGTCAACTACGTCGCGGACCGCGACGCCGCCGAGAAGGTCGTCGAGGAGATCGCCTCCCACGGCGTGCGCGCGGCGGCCTACGAGGCGGACGTGTCCCGGGAGGACCAGGTCACCGCCATGGTGGACCGGATGGTCGAGGAGTTCGGGACGATCGACATCATGGTCGCGAACGCCGGTCTGCAGCGCGACGCACGGTTCACCGACATGACGCTGGCGCAGTGGCAGAAGGTGCTCGACGTCAATCTCACCGGCCAGTTCCTGTGCGCGCGGGAGGCGACCAAGGAGTTCCGGCGCCGCGGTGTCGTCCCCGAGGTGTCCCGCGCGGCCGGGAAGATCATCTGCATGAGTTCGGTGCACCAGCTCATCCCGTGGGCCGGGCACGTCAACTACGCGTCCTCCAAGGGCGGTGTGCAGATGATGATGCAGACACTGGCCCAGGAGCTCGCGCCGGAGAAGATCCGGGTGAACGCGGTCGCGCCGGGCGCGATCAGGACACCGATCAACCGCAGCGCCTGGGAGACGCCCGAGGCCCGGAAGGACCTCCTGCGGCTGATCCCCTACGACCGGATCGGTGACCCGGAGGACATCGCCCACGCCGTCGTCGCGCTCGCGTCCGACCTCATGGACTACGTCGTGGGCACGACGCTGTACGTGGACGGCGGCATGACCCTCTTCCCCGGCTTCGCGACCGGTGGCTGAGCTTCCCTCCGTACGCCACGAACGGTAAGGCGTCGATGCACACCTCTGTCTGGCTGGCGGCGGACGCCCCAGCGCAACTCCTGCCGGCCCGCGAGCTCATGGCCTTCACCCTGGCCTCGCACATCATCCTCGTGCCCCTCGGCGTGGCGCTCCCCCTCATCACCCTGATCATGCATTACCGCGGGCTGCGGACGAAGGACGCGACCGCGCTGCTGCTGGCGCGGCGCTGGTCGGCCGTCATGGCGGTGCAGTTCGCGGTCGGCATCATCACCGGAACGGTGCTCTCCTTCGAGTTCGGACTCCTCTGGCCGGGTCTGATGGGACGGTGGGGTGACGTCTTCGGGATCGGGTTCGGTGTCGAGGCCTGGGCGTTCTTCCTGGAAGCGGTGCTCATCGCGATCTACCTCTACGGGTGGCGCAGGCTGAAACCGCGTACGCACTTCCTGCTCGGGCTGCCGCTGCCGGCGACCGCGCTCCTCGGCGCCTTCGGCATCCTGGCCGCCAACTCCTGGATGAACACGCCTCAGGGGTTCACCCTGGACTCCGCGGGCAGACCGGTCGACGTGGACGTGTGGAAGGCGATCTTCACGCCCATGTTCGGTCCGCAGTACTGGCACTTCGTCGTGGCGATGCTGCTGACGGCGGGCTACCTGGTCGCCGGTGTCTACGCCGTGGGATGGCTGCGCGGGCGAAGGGACCGGTACCACCGGCTCGGCTTCACCGTCCCCTTCACCGTCGCGGCGATCGCCACGCCGGTCCAGTTCGTCCTCGGCGACTCCATCGCGCGGTCGGTGTTCGAGAAGCAGCCGGTGAAGTTCGCCGCGATGGAGATCGTGTGGAAGACGGACACGCGGGTTCCGGAGTACCTGTTCGGCCGTCTGCATCCGGACGGGTCGATCTCGGGCGGGATCAAGATCCCGCTGCTCGACTCCTTCCTCGCCGGGTTCAGTCCGAACACCGAGGTGGTCGGACTGACCTCCGTGCCGGCGGACGAGCGGCCGACCGCCACGCAGGCGACCATCGCCCACTGGGCCTTCGACCTCATGGTCTTCATCGGCTCCGCGCTCGTGCTGCTCGCCCTCTGGTACGGCCTGGTGTGGCTGCGGCACCGCCGGCCGCCCGCCTCGCCGTGGTTCTACCGCGGCGCGGCGTGCGCGGGCGTCGCGTCGGTGGTGGCGGTGGAGTGCGGCTGGATCGCCACGGAGGTGGGTCGCCAGCCCTGGATCGTCTACCAGAACATGCGCGTCGCCGAGGCGGTCACGTCGACCCGCTCCACCACGCTGTGGATCATGCTGGGGGTGGTCGTCGTCGTGTACGTGCTCATCTTCGGTTCGCTGCTCGCGGTCCTGCTCACGATGCGCACGCGCTGGCGGCTCGCCGACGAACGACGGGCGGCGCACGCACCGGAGGCGGACAGCCCTTACGGCCCGAGGGAGCCCGCCCCGGCCGGTGCCGTCCCGCCCTCCGGCGGCGCGGACGACCGGCGTGCCCCCTCGGGCGGCGCCGGCGCCGGCGACGGGACCGGGGAGGGCCGGCCGTGACCGCCGATGTCATCGCCCTCACGCTGCTCCTCGCGGTCGCCGCGTACGCCTGCGCGGGCGGCACCGACTACGGCGCCGGGTTCTGGGACCTGACCGCGGGCGGCGCAGAGCGGGGCAGGCGCCCCCGGTGGCTCATCGACCACGCCATGGCTCCCGTGTGGGAGGTGAACAACGTCTGGTTGATCTTCATCCTCGTCCTCATGTGGACCGGTTTCCCGGTCCTCTTCCAGACCGTGTTCTCGGCGCTGTGGCTGCCGCTGGCCCTGGCCGCCGTGGGCATGGTGCTGCGCGGCGCCGGGTTCGCGTTCCGCAAGCCGGCCCGCCGGCTGGCCGGGCGGCGCCTGTACGGTGCCGTGTTCGCCGTCGCCTCCCTCGTCACGCCGTTTTTCCTCGGCACGGCCGTCGGCGGGATCGCCTCTGGCCGGGTCGCGCCGGGCACGGAGGCCTCGGCCGACGCCTGGGCGAACCCCACCTCCCTGATGTTCGGGCTGATCGCCGTCGCCGGGACCGCGTTCCTCGGCGCGGTCTTCCTGTCGGGGGACGCCCGGCGGCTGGGAGCCCCCGATCTGGTGGGCTACTTCCGGGGGCGGGCGCTCGCCGCCCTCGCGGTGCTGGCCGTGCTGGCCGTCATCGCCCTGTTCGTCACCCGGGAGGACGGCGCGCACGTGTGGCACGGGCTGACCCACGGCCTGGGTCTGGGCCTCGTCGTCGCCGCGGGCGTGGCCGCCCTCGCTTCCGTAGGGCTGCTCCTGCGGGTTCCGGGGGTATGGGTGCGGGTCGCGGCCGTCGGGGTGATCGCGTGCGCCGTGTTCGCCTGGGGCATGGCCCAGCGTCCGTACCTCCTCCCCACCTCGCTGACCGTGGCCGACGGGGCGGGCGCCCCCGCCACGCTGACGTGGCTGATCGTGGTCACGGCGGTCGCCGTGGTCCTCGTCTTCCCCGCGGTCGCCCTTCTGTACTGGCTGGACGCCCGTGGCGAGCTGGAGGAGCTCGGGGACGCCGACCTGCTGCGGGGGGCCACGGACCCACGGGGCGGGGCGGACGGCGAGCGTCCCACCGGTACCGCGTGACTCCCGACGGCTGGATCGCCGGCGCGCTTCGATTCCGACGAAGGGAAGGGCCGTGACGGACGACGAGATCCTCTTCGGCATCGCTCTGCTGGTGACGCTCGCCACCGGATCCCAGATCCTGGCGAACAAGCTGCGGGTGCCGGCCCTGATCATCCTGCTTCCTGCGGGGTTCGCGGCGGGGGCGGTCACGGATGTCATCCATCCCGACAGACTGGCGGCGCAGAACTTCTCCGCCCTCGTGTCGATGGCCGTCGCGGTGATCCTCTACGACGCGGGCCTCGGGCTCAACCTGCGCAAGCTGACGGGGCGGACGCGGTGGCTGGTGGGCCGGCTGCTGCTGCTCGGCGTGCTGCTCACGTTCTTCGCCACGTCGGCGGTGGCGCCCGCGATGTTCGACATGCCGCTGCGGGTCGCGGCGATGCTGGGGGTGATCCTGGTCGTCTCCGGCCCGACGGTCGTCGGCCCTCTGCTCGACTTCGTCCGGCCGAGCGACAAGGTGCGGCGCATCCTGATCTGGGAAGGGACGCTGACGGATCCGATCGGCGGCATCCTGGGCGCGCTCGTGTTCCACGCCATCGCCTCGTCCCACCAGGTCGACATCGGACGGGGCTATCAGCTGGGCCAGTTCGCCCTCAGCCTGGCCGTGGGTCTGGCGGGCGGGGCGGTGGGGACGGCCCTGCTGTGGCTGACCCTGCGCGTCATGCGGCTCGGCGAGACGCTGGGCACGCTGGCGCAGCTGGCCACGGTGGTCGCCGTGTCCGCGCTGTGCGACATCGTCCGGGACGACACGGGACTCATCGCCGCGATCGTCGTGGGTCTGGCCGTGAGCAACATCCGCGGTTTCGACATGCCGGCACGGCGGCCCTTCTTCGAGACCATGGCCCAGCTGATCATCGGGCTGCTGTTCGTCTCGATCTCCTCCAGCGTCACGCCGGCCTCGCTGGTCCCCGTGCTGCTGCCGGCGCTGGCCCTCATCGCCCTCCTCGTGCTGGTCGTGCGGCCTCTGGTGGCCTTCCTGTCGACGACCGGTTCCGGTCTGTCCACCGGGGAGCGGGCTTTCATCGGCTGGATGGCCCCGCGGGGCATCGTCGCCGCCGCGACGGCCTCCGCGTTCTCGGCCGGGCTCGTCGACCGGGGGGTGGCTGGGGCGTCCCGCATCCTTCCCGTCACCTTCCTGGTCATCGTGGGAACGGTGCTGTTGTACGCGCTGACCGCGGCGCCGGTGGCACGCCGGCTCGGCATCACGGAACCTTCCGGCGCCCGGATCCTGCTGGTGGGCGGGCAGCCCTGGGTGGTGGATCTGGGCCGGGCCCTGCGGGACGCCGGCCTGGACGTGCTGATGTGGGCGGGGTCCGACGCGGAACGCGAGCGGATCGGCGACGCGGGCGTCGAGCTGGCCACGGGCGACCTGCTGGCCACGGCCACCAACCCCGGGGCGCGTCTGGAGGGGGTCACGGCCGTGTTCCTCGCCACCGACGACGACGATTTCAACGCGCTCGCGTCGGTGGTGATGCAGGACAGCGTCGAGGGGCACGTGTACCGGGTGGGGCCGCCGCACGGAAGCCACGGGGTCGTGGCCCCGTACACCGGCGGCGAGATCCTCTTCGGCGGTGCTCTGGTACGTCACGTCCTCGCGGAGCGGTACGAGCGGGGGGCCCGGTTCACGGTGCTGCCCGCCTCCGCCCCGCTGCCCGCCGCCCACGACACCCTCTTCGTCGTACGCGCCGACCGCAGCGTGGAGCCGGTCACGGACCGGCAGAGTGCCAAGCCCGAGGAAGGCGACAAGTTCGTGGTGCTCGGCTCCGCCGACGGCGCGGTGCGACCGTAGGGCGGCCTGCGGCGCCGGTGCCGCCCTGCCGAGGGGTCAGGGCATCGTGCCGTGCGGCCCCTGGTTGAGCGTTCTGTCGAGAGTGATCGCCGCGTCGATGAGCGCGAGGTGCGTGAAGGCCTGCGGGAAGTTGCCGAGCTGGCGACCCGTCAGGTCGATTTCCTCGGAGTACAGGCCCAGGTGGTTGGCGTAGGTGAGCATCTTCTCCAGCACAAGTCGCGCCATGTCGGTGCGGCCCGCCCGCGCCAGGGCGTCGACGTACATGAAGGTGCACAGGGAGAAGGTGCCCTCGGAGCCGGTCAGGCCGTCCGGTGACGCCTCGGGGTTGTAGCGGTAGACGAGGCTGTCGCTGACCAGCTCGCGGTCGATGGCGTCCAGGGTGGACTGCCACATCGGGTCGTCGGGCATGATGAAGCCCACCGTCGGCATGCGCAGCAACGACGAGTCCAGCACGTCACTGCCGTAGTGCTGCACGAACGCCCGCTTCCCCGGGTCCCATCCCTTGGCCAACACCTGCTCGTAGAGCTTGTCGCGCTCGGTCGTCCAGCGGCCGCGGGCCGCCGGGCGGCCGTCGTCGTAGGCGATCCGCAGGGCGCGGTCGAAGGCCACCCAGGACATCACGCGACCGTAGGTGAAGTCCTTCCGGCCGCCCCGGGTCTCCCACAGCCCTTCTCCCGGCTGGTCCCAGTGGCCGGCCAGCCAGTCGAGGAGGGTGTGCAGCGCGGTCCAGCCCTTGTGGTCGAGGTGGATGCCGCGCTGGTGCGCGAAGTAGATGCTGTCCAGCGCCTCGCCGTAGATGTCCAGTTGGAGCTGGTCGGCGGCGCCGTTGCCGATGCGGACGGGAGCGGAGCCGCGGTACCCCTCCCAGTGGCTCAGCTCCTCCTCGACCAGATCGGTGGATCCGTCGACCCGGTACATGATGTTCAGGGGGCCGGTGCCGTTGCCCTGGCCCGCCTCCTCCTTGACCCGGTCGTGCAGCCAGTTGATGAACGCCGCGGCCTCTTCCTTGAAGCCGAGGCCCAGCAGGGCGTACACCGAGAACGACGCGTCACGGATCCAGGTGAAGCGGTAGTCCCAGTTCCGCTCGCCTCCCAGCTGTTCGGGCAGGGCCGTCGTGGGGGCGGCGACCAGGGCGCCGGTCGGGGCGTAGGTCATGAGCTTCAGCGTGATGGCCGAGCGCTCCACCGCCTCGCGCCAGCGGCCCGAGTAGGTGGACTGGCCGAGCCAGGAGCGCCAGAAGCGGACCGTCTCGTGGAAGAGCTGCTGGAACTCCTCCACCCGGACCTCGTGTGGCGGGCCGTCGGGGGACGACTCCATCACCAGGCCGCGCTGCTGGCCCGCCTCCAGGGTCAGGGTGAAGCGGAGGTCCCGGTCGGCGGAGACGAGGCTCAGCAGCCGGTCGTCGCCCGGCTCCCGGACGGGGTGCACCGCCAGGTTCATGCTCTCCGACGTGAACAGGGCACCGTGCGGGGTGAGATGGACCTGGTGCGGCTGACGGCCGTAGTCGAAGCGCGGGGCGAGTTCCCCCACGAACGTCATGGTGCCGCGCACACAGCGCAGCATGCGGACCAGGCGGTGCCGGTCCGTGGCCGTCGCCCCGGTGACGGGCATGAAGTCGACCACCTCGCCGGCCCCCGCCTCGGTCATGAACCGGGTCACCAGCACGGCGGTGTCGGGGTGGTACAGCTGCTTGGTCGAGTAGGAGTCGACGGACGGTCTGACACTGAAGTGCCCGCCCTCGCGCCGGTCGAGCAGGGCGCCGAAGACGCTGGGCGAGTCGAAGCGTGGACAGCAGAACCAGTCGATCGTCGCGTCGGTGCCGACGAGCGCGGCCGTCTGCAGGTCGCCGATCAGCCCGTGGTTCTCGATGAGGGGGTAGTCATCCATCGCGAGCCCCTTTCCGCCCGGCCCGGCGAAGGATCCGTCCCGTGGGCCGGGTGCGGCTCGCACGAGAGGGCGGATCCCGCCGGTCGCACCACGCACAGGGCTGCGTTCGGTGCCGTTTCGTCAGCTTAGGCCGCCCTCGGCACGCCGTCCTGCCGAGCGCCGCCGTGGTGCGTGGGGGCCGGGAGACCGCCGCCGGGGTGTACCCGGGACGGCCGAGCGCCCCTCGTACGCGGGACGGTCCGGAAGGACGTCGGCGGGTGTACTCCGGACGAGTGAGAAGCCGTCGACGGGGGACCGGAGCGGGCGCCCCGCTGCCGCTGCGGCCCGTGGTGAACGGCTCTACCGTGGAGGGGCACAGCGGGCCCCGCGGACGAACGGAGCCGGATGCGTCCCGTGTCCCGGTACGCCGGGCCGGTCCGGGCGAAGGGACGTGAGGTGGGTGTCGTGATGTCGTGGGCGGCGAGATTCCGGGCCCGGCAGTACATCAAGGCCAGCCTCTGGATCGTGCCGCTGTTCGGACTCGTCCTGGGCGGGATGCTCGCCGAATGGGCCCTGGCCGCCGACCGTACGGGCCGGCCGCCGAGCGGCTGGCACTACTCGGCGAGTACGGCGAGCGGTGTCCTCACCGCCATCGTCGGGGCGATGGTGGCGTTGCTCGGGTTCGTCGTCACGATCGGCGTGCTCGTCGTCCAGCAGGCGACCGGCACCCTCTCCCCCCGGTACATGCGCCTGTGGTACCGCGACCGGCTGCAGAAGGTGGTCCTCGCGACGTTCACGGGGACCTTCGCGTTCGCCTTCTCGCTCCTGCGCAGCATCGAGGACGACTCCGTGCCCGACCTCGGGGTGACGCTGGCCGGCGCGGCGGTCGGCGTCAGTCTCGTCCTGCTGCTCATCTATCTGAACCGGTTCACGCACAGCCTGAGGCCCGTGGCCATCGCCGAGCTGGTCGTGCGCATGGGGCAGGACGTCTTCACCCGGGGAGCCACGGCGATCCGCGGCGCGGCGCCGCATCCGAACGAGGTCGTGCCGACCGGGCCTCCGGCACTGCGCATCCGTTCCGAACATGGCGGCGCCATCCAGGCGTTCGACCTGCGCCGACTGGTGGCCGAGGCCGTGCGCCACGACTGCGTCCTGGTCGTCACCCGGCTGATCGGTGACTTCGTACCGCCCGGGGCCGTGCTCGTCGAGGTCCACGGCGGCACGTCGCGACCCGCGCCGGACCGGGTGACCGGTCGTGTCGCCCTCGGGGCCGAGCGCACCATCGAGCAGGATCCCGCCTTCGCGCTGCGGATCCTCGTCGACATCGCGATCCGGGCGCTCTCCCCCGCCGTGAACGATCCCACGACCGCCGTGCAGGTGCTCAACCACATCGAGACCTTCCTGCACAGGGTCGGCAGCGTGCGCCTTCCGGGCCGCTTCGTGCTCGCCGATCACGACGGTCATCCCCGGCTCGTGCTGCCGGGACGTGACTGGGAGAGCTACCTCCAACTCGCCGTCTGCGAGATCCGCGACTACGGATCGTCCTCCGTGCAGGTCTGTCGGCGACTCCGCGCGCTGCTCGAGGGGCTGCTGGACACCCTGCCGCCGGAGCGGCACCCCGCCGTGCGCGAGGAGTTGGGACTGCTGCGGGAGGCGCTCGGGCGGAGCTTCCCCGACGCGGCGCGCCGCGCCATCGCGGAGCGGGCGGACCGTCAGGGCATCGGCGGATACTCCCCCTCGCTGGACACGGGGACGTAGCCGAGTCGCTCGCCCAATCCCGGCCGCGCCCGCCACCACCCGAGCGCGGGGCACCCGGTCTCCGCCGACGGGGTGGGCGGCCGTAGGCTCGGGGCATGGTGGGCAGGGAACCGCGCGACACGGTACGAGGACCCGGACGACCGCGAGAGGAGCGGGTCACCGGCGCCGTCCTCCGCGCCGTCGTGGACCTGGCCACCGAGCAGGGGATCGGAGCGGTCACGATGGACGCGGTCGCCGCCCGGGCCGGGGTGAGCAAGCCCGCCATCTACCGCCGGTGGCCCACCAAGCAGGACCTCGTCATCGCGGCGGCCGAGACCCGGATCGGCGCCCTGTCGGTGCCCGACCTGGGCGACTTCCGCGCCGAGTTGCGTTTCGTGCTCGCCGCCCGCCTGGAGACGTACCGGCTGCCGGGGTCGGACCGGCTCATCGCGGGGCTGATCGGGGCGGCGGCCGAGACGGGCGCGGTGCGCGGCCAGTACGCCGACTACACCGCGCGGATCACCAGCGAGACCCGGCGCATCCTGGAACGGGGCATCGCCCGCGGCGACGTGGACCCGGACACCGACGTAAGGGCCGCGGCCACGCTGGTCGCGGCGCCCCTGCTGTTCCGTCTGATCGGTGAGCAGGAGATGCCCGACGACCGATTCGTGGACGCGCTGGTCGACCTGGTCGCCCGCGCGGTCGGCCCGGCCGCCTGACGTTCCCCCCGGGCGGTCCACGGCCCGCTTCACGGCCTGCTCGACGGCCCGCGGCCTGACGTTCTCCGTCGGCTTTCGCCGGGCTCCGGGCCTCCGGCCTCGCTTGCCGACGCCGTTCCCCGGACTCCGGCTTCGAGCGCCGCCCATCGGCCCCGCCCCCGGACGCCGTTCGAACCGTTCCGCATTTCCTGCCCCCAGGCCCCTTGCCTCGGCACACCCGTATAACAATACTTCCGGTAACGATTTTCCGGCCGCCTCACACGGAGGACCCATGGACAGCGTCGTCACCACCCCCGCCCCCGCGCTCGACAAGCCCTTGATGCACTACGGGACGCGCACCCTGACGCGTGTCGCGCCCGGGATGGACCAGCCCGACTACCGGCTCCTGGACATCTGCCCGCTCACTCCGCACATGGGGGCCGAGGTCGAGGGGGTCGACCTCTCCCTGCCGATCGGGGACGAGCTGGCGGACGAGCTGCGCCAGGCCCTGCTGGAATGGAAGGTGCTCTTCTTCCGCGACCAGCACGCCTTCGCCCCCGACTCCCAGCTCGCCCTCGCCGGTCTGTGGGGCGAGCCGGAGCCCAACCCCTTCTTCCCGAAGGGCAGCACGGTCGGCGTCTCCCGGCTGGCCAAGGACGCCATGACCATCGGCACCGAGAACATCTGGCACAGCGACCACTCGTTCATGGCCGCGCCCGCCCTCGGCTCCGTCCTGCGCGCGGTGGAGGTCCCCTCCGCCGGCGGCGACACCCTGTGGGCGGACATGGCGGCCGCGTACGACAACCTCCCGCAGGCGCTGAAGGACCGCGTCGAGGACCTCACCGCCGTCCACGACTGGGTGCCGAGCTGGGGCTCGATGATGACCGAGGCCCAGGTCGCCGCCCACCGCGAGAACCTGCCCGCCGTCGAGCATCCCGTGGTCGTCCGCCACCCCGGCACCGGCCGCCGCCTGCTCTACGTCAACGAGCCCTTCACCACCCGGATCGTCGGCCTCTCGAACCGGGAGAGCCGCGAGCTGCTCGACGAGCTCGTCCTCCAGGCGCGCATCCCCGAGTACCAGGTGCGCTTCCGCTGGCAGCCGGGCTCCGTGGCCATCTGGGACAACATCGCCACCCAGCACTACGCGATCAGCGACTACTTCCCGCAGCGTCGCGTCATGGAGCGCATCGCGATCGCCGGCGTTCCGCTGTCCTGACCGGTTCCCGCCCCTCTTCCCTCCCCAGTCCCCGCGGAGCCCCTGTGACCGACACCGACGTCGCACCCGCTGTGCCCGCCGGCCCCCCGAAGGCGCCGAGCCGTTCGAGACGCCGCGCGTGGAGCGTCACCGCGCTCCTCGCCGTCTTCATGATGATCAACTTCGCCGACAAGTCCGTGCTCGGACTCGCCGCCGACCCGATCCGCGAGGACCTCGGCCTCTCCGCGTCCGCCTTCGGGCTCGCCAACAGCGCCTTCTTCCTGCTCTTCTCGCTGTGCGGGGCGGCGGTGGGGCTGCTCGCCGACCGCGTCCGTCCCAAGTGGCTGCTGCTGACGATGGCTGTGCTCTGGTCCGTCTCCCAAGCGCCACTGGCGCTCGGCGGCGGGCTCGCGGCGCTGATCGCCTCACGGATCGTCCTGGGCGCGGCCGAGGGCCCCGCCTTCCCCGTCGCCCAGCAGGCCACGCTGTCCTGGTTCCCGAACCACCGCCGTAACCTTCCCGGCGCGCTGATCGTGATGGGGACGACCTTCGGCGTGGTCCTCGCCGCCCCTGCGGTGACATGGCTCGTCGAGCACCACGGCTGGCGGTCGGCGTTCGCCGCGGTGGCCGTGGTGGGAGTCCTCTGGGCCGCGCTGTGGGTCGTGCTGGGCGCGGAGGGTCCGTACGCGGCCGATCCCGCCGCCACCTCGCCCGGCGTCCCGGCGACCGGTACGGCGCCCCGGCGCGTGCCGTACCGCCGCATCCTCGGGACACGGACCTGGATCGGCTCGACGGCGGCGTACTTCAGCTCCTACTGGGTCGCGGCCTTCGTCCTGGTCTGGCTGCCCTCCTACCTCCAGGAAGGCCTCGGCTACTCCTCGGCCTCCTCCGCGCGACTCCTGGTCCTGGTGTGGGGGCTGACCGCCGCCGTCATCCTGGGACAGGCCGCGCTGACCGGCTGGCTCATGCGCCGTGGAGCGACCAGCCGGTGGGCTCGCGGCAGGGTCGGCGGCATCCTGCTGCTGGTGGCGGCCTCGGCCTGTCTCGCGCTCCCGTCGGCACCGGCCGGTACGGCGACCGTGCTCCTCCTGGTCACCGGCTTCGGCTTCGCCGGCGCGATGGTCAGCGTCTCGGTGACCACGGTCACCGAGATGGCACCCGCCGAACGCCGCGGCGGCACCCTCGGCTTCATGAACGCCGTCGTCACCATCGCGGGCCTGATCGCTCCGGTGCTCGTCGGCCGCCTCGTGGACCTCCACGGCCCGTCCGGATACGACCAGGCCGTCCTGATCACCGGCACCCTGCTCCTGATGGGCGGCATCGCCGCCGTCACGCTGATCGACCCGCGGCGCGACGGGCGCCTCCTGTCCCTCTGACCCCGCGGATGGCCTCGTCCGGCCCTTCCGGCCCACGGCCCTCCTCGCCCATGTCCCTCCGCAACCTGGGCCTTCCCGCCCCGGCTCCTTCGCGCCCCTCGCCGTTCCCCCGGCACCACCGCCGTGGGGAGCGACCCCCCGCCCGCTCCCCCGCCTTCCGTAAGGGACGCCGTGAATACCCACACCCTCGACACCACCGCCCTCGACCACGTCGTGGCGGGGGCACGGGCCAGGGCCGAGTCCTGGTCCGCCACCCCGCTCGCCGAACGCATCGCCCTGCTGGAGCGGCTCCTCCCCCGCATCGCTTCCCACGCCCCCGAGGTGGCCGCCGCCGGAGCCCGGGCGAAGGGGTACGGCCCCGACTCCCCCTGGGCCGCCGAGAAGTCAGTGTCCCGTACCGACGTCATCCCCCTGCCCGTCATGGGCCGGCACGCCATCAACGCCTACCTGCTGCTCGGCCGACGGCCCGTCATCGTCGACGCCGGGGCGCCGGGGAGCGGCCGGAGGATCCACGACCAGGTGGCCGCCCACGGTGTCGACCCCACCGACGTCTCGTTGATCGTCCTCACCCACGGCCACCTCGACCACTTCGGCGCCGCCGCCGAACTGCAGCGCCTGACCGGAGCGCCGGTGGCGGGTCACGTCGCCGACCTCGGACCGTACAGAACCGGCCGGGTACGCAAGCCCTATCTGCCCACCGGCCCGATGGGGCGGCTTCTGGCCAGGAACAGGAACCTCCATGTCCGGGCCGAGCCGCTCGAACCGGACGTCCTCATCCACGGGGAGACGGCGCTGGAGGACTTCGGGATCGCGGCGCGCATCATGCCCACCCCCGGACACACCGCCGGCTCCGTCTCCGTGCTCACCGACGACGGGGACCTCGTCGCCGGTGACCTGATCGCCAACTCGTTCATGGGCCTCATCCCGGGCAGGCCGGCCAACCCTCCCTTCCACGACGATCCACTCCGCAACCTCGCGAGCCTGCGCAGGATGCTGGATCTCGACCCCACCCGGCTCCACGTCGGGCACGGCACCCCCCTGGAGACCGACAGGGTGCGGCGATGGGCCGCCCGGGAGCACCGCCGGCTGTCCCGGCTCGAAGCGGCCGGGCGCCTCACGACCCGCGCGGAGCCGGACGCCGTCTGACCGCCGGCCCCGGGCGGAACCTCCGCTCGTCCTCGGGCGGACGACGACTCCGCCGGTTGCGGCACGCGCAGCGGCGCCGCGGTGGCGGCGACGTGCGGAGCCCTGCGTCCGGCCGCCTCTCGCGGGTCGTCCGCAGGGCAGGATCCGGCCGACGAACTAGCATCGAATGGGAGGCACTGGGGGTCCGGCTCCACCCAGAGAGGACCTGGGATGACTTCCCTGGAACGTGAGGACGGCACGGAGGCGCCGCCGGAGCCCGCGACCGTACTGGTCGACGCGGAGGGGAACGTGGCAGCGGTGACCCGGGCCGCCGAGGTGATCCTCGACCGCGGAGCGGACGATGTGCGCGGCCTCCCTCTCACGGAGCTGTTCCCCGGCGTGTCCGCCGATCCGCCCGCCTCGGGGACCGTCATGCCGCGGCGCGTCTCCGGTGCGCCCACGCCGGTCCTCTACCGGCTGGCACCGATGGCCGGATCGCCGTACCGCCTGATGCTGCTCACGTCCCCCGATGCCGCGAAGGAGGCCGAACTGGGCTCCGCCCTCCTGCACGCCCTGCTCACGCAGGACCGGATCGGATTCGTCGTACGGGACACCGACCTGCGGGTCCGGGCGGCGAACACCGTCGCCTCCATGCCCCTGCTCCCGGTCGCGAGCAGTCTGAGGTCGGTCATGTCCCGGGAGGACGCCGCCACGGCGGAGGCGACGCTGCGGGAGGTGCTGGACACCGGCGATCCCGTCGTCGCGCGCGAGCACCATGTGCACTCCCTGTCGCCTCCCCTCTGCGAGTGGTCGCTCTCCGTGTCGGTGGTCCGGCTCGAGGACGGCAAGGGCGATCCGACGGGCGTCGCGGTGCTGCTGACCGACGGGACGGAGCAGTGGCTCGCCGGACAGCGGCTCCGGCTGCGGCACACGGCGGCCGTCACGATCGGACACTCTCTGGACATACGGCAGACCGCGGCGGAGATCGCCGATCTGCTGGTCCCCGACTTCGGTGCTCTCGTCTCGGTCGACCTCGCGGAGGCGGTGCTCGACGGCGACGAGCCGCCCCGGTCGTTCGGCGGCGGGGACCTGCACCTGCGCCGGACGGCCGCGCGGTCCTCGACCGGCGCGTGGCCCGCCGCGCTCCTCGCGCCCGATGCCGCGGTGCCCCCCTTGCCTGACAGACCGGGAATCCGGCAGCTGCAGGAGGGACGCACCGTCGTCGTCGAACGGGCGGCACTGGAACGCGCGCTGGCCGACCCTTCGCTGATCGCGTTGGTCGTTCCGGACAAGGGCCATTCGGTCGCCGTCGCCCCCATGGCGGCACGCGGCAGGGTCCTGGGCGTCATCGCCGTATGGCGCACGGAACCGGCCGCGCCGTTCACCGCGCAGGACGCGGAACTGCTGTCGGAGATCGCCGCGCACGCCGCGCTGAGCGTGGACAACGCTCGCCGCTACACGCGCGAACACCGCGCCGCCGTGGCTCTGCAACGGCGCCTGCTCCCGTGGGGCCCGCTGCGGACCACGGCGGTGGAGACGGCGGGTACGTACCAGCCCGCGGGCAGCGGCGCGGACATCGGCGGCGACTGGTTCGACGCCATCCCGCTGCCCTCCCTGCGGGTCGCGATGGTCGTCGGCGACGTGATCGGCCACGGCCTGCACGCATCGGCGACCATGGGACGCCTGCGGACGGCGGTGCAGACGCTGGCGGATCTGGAGCTGCCACCGGACGAGACGCTGACTCGCCTCGACGACCTCGTGACACGACTCGCGGGGGAAGCCGAGCCGGAGCACCGCGATGTCGTCGGCGGGACCTGCCTGTTCGCGCTGTACGACCCGGTCACGGAGCAGTGCTCCTTCGCCAGCGCCGGACACCCCCCGCCGATCGTGGTGACCCCGGAAGGGAAGGCGCGGACCGTGCACCTGCGCCCCGGCCCTCCGCTCGGCACGGGCGGGCTCCCCTTCGAGACGACCACGGTCCGCCTCGAACCGGGGAGCATGCTGGCCCTCTTCACGGACGGCCTGCTCGACGACGGTGAAGCGGACGTGGACGCCGCGCTGCGGAACCTGGCCGAGAGGCTCTCGGTCTGCCAGACCTCGCGGCAGCCTCTGGAGGAGGCCGCTCGGTCCCTCGTCTCCGCGCGGCCCGCCGCCGGGGACGACACGGCTCTGCTGCTGGCCCGCAACAGTCCGCTGGACCCCGACGACATCGCCCAGTGGCCCTTCCCCGCCGACCTCTCGGCGGTGGCCGACGCCCGGGCGGCGGTGCTGGAACGGCTCGCCGCGTGGGGCCTGGACGACCTGGCGTTCACCACCGAGCTGATCGTCAGCGAGCTCGTGACGAACGCCATGCGCTACGCCGGCGGACCCGTCGGGCTGCGTCTCATCCGCGACACCGTGCTGATCTGCGAGGTCAGCGACCCCAGCAGCACACAGCCCCGCCTCAGGCGCGCCCGCACCACCGACGAAGGCGGCCGCGGACTCTTCCTCGTCGCCCAGCTGAGCCTGCGCTGGGGCAGCCGCTACACCGCCACCGGCAAGACGATCTGGGTCGAGCAGGAGTTGCCGGACTGAGCCACGATTCTGCTCGGGGCCGAGTTCGATGCGCCGCGGCGGGCGGGGCTCCGGCTCCTGGCTCCTCTGAGCCCCGTCCGCGAGGTCACTGCCCGGGCGTCACCAGGCCCGACTCGTAGGCGAGGACGACGAGCTGGGCGCGGTCGCGGGCATGGAGTTTGGTCATGGCCCGGTTGACGTGGGTCTTCGCGGTAGCGGGGCTGATCACCATGGTCTCGGCGATGCGGTCGTTGGACAGGCCCCGCGCCACCAGGGTGACGGCCTCGCGTTCGCGGTGGGTCAGCTCCTCCAGCGCCGTGTGCGTGCCGGTGTCGGGCCGGCGGGTGACGTACCGGTCGATGAGCTTGCGGGTGATGGAGGGTGCCAGCAGGGCGTCTCCGCGCGCGGCGACGCGTACGGCGTGCAGGAAGTCCTCCGGCACGATGTCCTTGACCAGGAATCCGGCGGCGCCGGCGCGCAGCGCGTCGAAGACGTATTCGTCCAGGCCGTAGTTGGTGAGGATGACGACGTGCACCTGGGCGAGGGCCGGGTCGGCGGCGATGCGCCGGGTCGCCTCGATGCCGTCGAGGACCGGCATCCGGATGTCGACGAGCGCGATGTCCGGCAGATGTTCTCGGATGAGGTCCAGCGCCTCCAGACCGTCTCCGGCCTCTGCCACCACCTCGATGTCGTCCTCGAGGTCGAGGAGGGCGCGGAATCCGCTGCGGATCAGCGGCTGGTCGTCGACCAGCAGAACTCGGATCACGACGCTCGTTCCACGGGCAGCTCGGCCTGGACGGAGAAGCCGCCCTCGCTGCGGGGCGCCGCCCGCAGGCGGCCCCCGAGGGCGGTGACGCGCTCGCTCATGCCGAGCATCCCGATCCCCGGCTCCGGGGCGACGTCCGGCCTGGCCCTGCCGTTGTCGTCGACGCGCAGGGATAGCGCGTCCGTCCGGTAGTCGATGCGCACCGACGCCGTCGTGGCAGCGGCGTGCCGGGCGACGTTGGTCAGCGCCTCCTGGACGATGCGGTAGGCGGTCCGGCCCACCGCGGACGGCACGTCGTGCCGCTGTCCCTCGATCGTCAGCGTCGTCTCCAGGCCGCCGGCCGCTCCCGCCCGTTCCACCAGCTCCGGGATTTGTTCGAGCCCGTGCGGCGGCGCGGTGTCGTCGTCGCGCAGCGCCTCCAGCGTCGCCCGCAGCTCGCGGGCCGCCTCACGTCCCGCCTCCCGGATCGCCAGCAGGGCCTCGGGCACCTCTTCACCTCGCCTGCGGGCGACGTGCACGGCGGCCTCCGACTGCACCTTGATGACGGAGATCTGATGGGTGAGCGAGTCGTGCAGCTCTCGCGCGATGTGCAGCCGCTCCTCGTCGGCGCGGCGGCGCGCGGTCTCCTCGCGGGTGCGCTCGGCTTCGTCCGCCCGCCGCTCGGCCTGCCGCAGCGCCTCCCCCGCCGCGCCGGCGGCGATCAGCCAGGCGATCTCCAGGGCGCCCCGGGCCCGCGCGAACGCCTCGCCCGTGTCGTGCAGCCCCGAGGCGAGGGCCGCGAGCGGGAGCGCCGCCAGCACGGCCACGCTCGTCACCACCGTGGGGAGTCGGTGTCCCGACCGCATCGCCGCGTAGACCGCGAACAGGTACGCGACGGCGGGCACGTCGAAACCGGCCGCCTGATACCCCACGGCGCACAGGCCGGTGGCGACCAGGACGGGGACGGGAGCCCGGCGGCCGGCGGCCAGGGCGAGGCCACCGGCCGTCAGCAGTACGTAGCCCAGCAGACCGGTGCCGGTGGTGGGGTGCCGCCCGGACAGGCCGGTGATCAGCAGCGCCGCCGTCACCCCGACGGCGACCGACCCGTCTCTGACGTCGGCTCGAACACCGAATCGACCTGTACGCATGCGCGCACCCTAGCCGCATCCCGCGGCGCCGACGTCCCGCCCGGGCAGGAGGGGTCGACTACCGCAGGCGCGGTACGTCCGCGGCGCCTGCCACGTCCGCGGTAGTGCGCAATGCCCACGCGCGCCGGACGACCGGTGGCGGGTCCGCCGGGCATGCTCGGGCCGTGTCCAGTCGCCGAATCCAGTCGCCGTAGAAGGAGCACTCCATGCCCGTCCGCTTCGGTCCCGCCGCACCCGAGTCCGCGTACGCCACCTTCCAGCCCCTCGCCGCCGACGTCCTCGCCATGAGCGGCGGACGACTCGGGTCCGTCGTGGCCGGGCTCGTGGGACTGGCCGGTGTGGCCGCCGGAACCTGGGCTCTGCGTTCCGCCGGCCGCACCCCCGTCGGCTTCGCGCGAAGCCGGGCGGTGGTGGCCCTGGTCGCGGGCACGATCGCCATGGCCCTCGGTGCGCTGGTGGTCGCCACCTCCGACACCGGCATCGGCACCGGCAACGGGCGCGGCGGTGCCTTCGTGGCCTTGGCGGTGGGCCTGACCTCCCTCATCCTCGGCGGGCTGGCCCACACCCGCTCGCGCGTGCCGCGGTGACCGTCGGCCGCCGGCACGGATGCGGGGGCGGCGGCCGGGTCCTGGTGGCCGTCGACCTCGGCGCAGTGCACAGCGAACCCGGTCCGCTCGGAGCAGCGGAGATCAACCCGCCTGAAATCAGGTCGACCCGGCACGCTGCGCAAGAGATCCTCAGGCGGACCGAACCGAGGAGTCAGGTTGATCACGGAGTACCAGCAACGCCTACGCGACCGTTACCTCGCCGCCCCCGTCATGCCGGCCCCGGCACCGTGGCACCCGGTCCTGGACCGCACGACTCCCATCGGCGGCCTGCTCGGTATCGGCTTCGCGGTCCATCCCGACACGGGACACGACCTCGTCATGGTCGTCTCCCACGACGGGCACGGACTCTTCGACGCGGTCACCGGCGAGAAGATCGCACGCGACCGGGATCCCGACCTCGCCACCAGCACCCCCGACGCACACCCGGACCTCACCTGCCCCGGAATCGGCCCCGTCGAAGGCACCGGCATCCGCATCGCCGGCCTCTTCGGCGGCGGTCTGCACAGCACCACCGCGGATGGCTGGACCGTGGATGTCGTCAGCCCCGACTGGCCCCACGACCGCATCATCCTCTCGGCCGACGGCGGAGCGAACAAGGGAACGGCGGGAGGCACCTGGTGGCACGTCTTCCACTCCGCGCACGCGGAATTGCGCACCGCGGGCTTTTCCCCGACCGGACTCACCCTGGCAGTCGCGACCAGCAGTGACCTCACCCTCTGGACCCGCCCTCCGTTCCCCAGCGACGACTGAACCCCCGAAGCGCGTGCGGACGCCTTGCGCCGGAACCTCGCCGCCCAGGTCAGGCCCGAGCGCCACGGAGCGCGGCGCCCGGCTCGTGATCAACCGGCGCCGCCACCGACGCGGCCGTTCAGGCGCGGGGGCCGGCGCCGTGCAGCAAGGTGTCGATGATGCGGGTGGCGAGGGTGTCGGGGTCCGCGCCGTCCGTGTTGCCGTGGAGCGATTCCCCGATGAGCGCGTAGTAGACCCGTCGCACCCAGTCGAGGTCGGCCGCCTCGTCGATAAGTTTGTCGGCCTGCGCCCGCCGCAGGACGGCGATGCAGCGGCGGCCGATGTCCTGCTGGAGAGCGGCGGCCTCGCTGTGCGGGCCTCTTCGCCGGCCTGATACCCGTGGGCTCCCTGCTCACCACCGTCGCACTCGGCGTGGGCCAGGCAGGCCCCGCCGACATCGCCGGCGCACTGATCGTCGCCGCGGGCGTCTTCCTCGGCTTCCGGCAGCCCGGCCGAACCGGCCGTACGCCGCCTGGCGGTTCCTCGAAGGGCGATGGGCCCGACCGGCGAGAGCGCCCGCAGCACTCACAGGGCGACGTCGGTGACCTGTCCCCCGCCGGGGCGTCGTCACCTTCCGCGGGGCCACGCCCTCACGTCGTGCCCGCCCGGCGGCCCGCCGGCCCGTGTCCCGTCGTGCCCGCCCGGGGGCCGGCCGGCTCGTCTCCCGTCGGCAACCGGCGCTGAACCCGGGCGCGAGGACCGTGCGTGCCCTGCCCCAGCGCGTACCCGACCGTACGACGCGCGGCATCTCCACACGCAGGGCAGGTACACGCATCGGGTCACTCCCGCTCCTCACCAGGGGCGCGGGGCACATGGATGGCCAGGACCGCCGTGTCGTCGTCCACGCCACCGCCGAAGGTGTCCAGCAGGGCGCGGACCGCGCCGACCGTGTCCGAAGCGGTCGCGGGGCCGAGGGTGCGGCAGAACGCGAGAAGGGCCTCATCGCCGTAGCGGTCGTCGCCGCCGCCGGCGGTGTGGGCTTCGGTGAGGCCGTCGGTGTAGAGGAGCAGGCCGTCGCCGGGGGCGAGGTGGACGGTGGTGGTCGCGATGTGGGCGTCGGGCAGGACGCCGATGAGCTGTCCCCCGGGGGTGGGCAGGGGGTCAGCCGTGCCGTCGGCGCGCATCAGGACGGCGGGAGGGTGCCCGCCACTGGCCAGGGTGACGTGGAAGCCGCCCAGGTCGGGGGCAGGGGTGAGCAGGCCGAAGACGACGGTGCAGAACCGGGGGTCGGCGCCGTCGTCCTCGTGGTTCAGGACCGTGTTGAGGTTGCCGAGCACGGCGACCGGATCGGGGTCGTAGACGGCGGCGGCCCGGAGGGTGTAGCGGACCAGGGAGGTGACGACCGCCGCGGCGGCGCCCTTGCCGCACACGTCGCCCAGGAACAGCCCCCAGGTGCCCGCGGCCAGGGGGAAGAGGTCGTAGAAGTCGCCGCCGACCTCGTCCACGGAGGCGAGGTGGTAGTACGCCGAGACGTCCAGGCCCGGCACGTCCGCCAGTACCGGCGGCAGCAGCGTCTTCTGCAGGGTGGCGGCCAGGGCCTGCAGGCGGTCGCGTTCCCGGTCCGCCTCCTGGCGGGCGAGCAGCAGCTCGTTCTCGTAGGCACGGCGGTCGCGGGCGTCGAAGACGGTGGTACGGATCAGCAGGGGCCGGCCGTCGCTGTCCGTCTTGACGGTGGACGTGACCAGGACCGGCAGGCGGGACCCGTCCGCGGCCCGCATCTCCAGGGCGATGCCCCTGATCTCGCCCTGCATCCGCAGCAGCGGGGCGAAGTGGGTCTCGTGGTAGAGCCGGCCGCCGACCGTCAGCAGGTCGGAGAAGCGCTTGTGGCCTACCAGGTCGCCGCGCCGGTAACCGAGCCAGTTCAGCAGGGTGGTGTTGATCTTCGCGATCCGGCCGTCCAGCTGGGTCGACAGATAGCCGCAGGGCGCGTGCTCGTACAGGTCCTCGGCGCTGTCCTCCAGCAGCGCGGAGAACTCCGCGTCCTCGTCCACAGGCCCCTTGTCCTCGTCCCGGCCGCTCTCGTCCGCGCCGTGGGTCGGGCTCATCACCGGGTGGCTCCGGTCACCGGTGGCGGGGCGGGTACGCACGCGTGGGCCCGCGGTGGGGTGTGGGCGCCATGGGGGCACCGGTTCACCCTCGTCGGCATCGGCATCCCTCCTCGGCGAGGTCGCGGCGCTCCTCCGCGCGCGAGACACCCGCGAACACGAGCGTCGGCATGACCACCGGCGCGCCCGGTCACCGTCACATGATTCCTGCCGCGACGCGATGCCGCCATCCGTGCGGTCCCCCGCGCGGCCCCTTCCCGGCGTCAGGTGGGCCCGGCGACCGATCGCGACGACGCGGCGGGGGCAACGACGCGGCGCGCCCTCGGCCCGCTCAGGGGGACAGGCGTTCCCCTCCGTCACTCGTTGCGGTATCCGGAGCATGTGCCCCCGGGGACGGCCCCATGATCGGAACAGCAGCGCCGCGTACGGCGCACCACATGCTTTTTTGGGGGTCCGGGGCATGACGCCGACACAGCGACAGAGCGATCGTCTCGACGAGCAGGCCGTGCTGCTCGTGGCAGGTCTGGCCGATCTGGCGGTGAGCACCATCAGCTCGGCCACCGGCACACTGCGGCACCTGCTGCGCCGCTCGGACGGCGCCGACCTGGTGCGGGACGCGGAGCAGGACCTGAAGTCCCGGGGCAGGCTCGCCCTGGACCGGTACGCGGCCGCCCCCGCCCACCTGGAGGTGCTCGCCCAACAGGTACTCGCCCGGCGCGCGGCCGCCGACGGCGATGTCTGAGCCCTGGCCGCCGGCCGCGTTCAAGGCGCGCGTCGACGGTGTCCTGTCGGAGTTCCTGGCGGAGGAAGCCGAGCACCTGCGCGCGATCGACGCCCTCCTGGAACCGGTGGCGGAGCAACTGCGGTGTGCGGCGGAGCACGGCAAGCGGCTACGGGCGGCGTTCTGCTACTGGGGCTGGCGCGCGGCGGGGCAGCCCGACAGCGACGCCCTCGTTCGGGCAGCCGCCTCGATGGAGCTGGTGCACGCGGCGGCGATGGTCCACGACGATCTCGTCGACGACAGTCCGCTGCGCCACAACCGGCCCACCGCCCACATCGCCCTGCGGGCGCCCCTGGCCGGACGTCCGCGCGCGCGGCGCGCTGCCCGCTCCCTGGCCATGCTGGTCGGGGACCACCTGATGGCGCTCGCGGGGCAGCTGTTCGCCACCAGCGGCCTGCCCGCTGCCTATCTGGCGCGAGCCCGGCCGCTGTGGGCGGAACTCGCCCGCGAACTGATCGCCGGCGAGTGCCTGGAGATCCTGCGCACCGGGTCCGTGCCGGACACGGACGCCTCGCTGAAGGTCATCCGCTACAAGACCGCCAAGTACACCGTCGAGCAGCCCCTGCTCATCGGAGGGCTGCTCGCCGGGGCCGCGCCGGACCTGCGTGCCGGCTTCTCCGCCTACGGGCTGCCGCTGGGTGAGGCGTTCCAGCTCCGTGACGACCTCCTCGGTCTGTTCGGCGAACCGGAGCGCACGGGGAAGGCCGGCCTGGACGACCTCCGCGGCCAGCGCCCGACCGCCCTGCTGGCCGCGGCCTGGCAGGCCGCGCTGCCCGCCCAGCGGGTCCAGCTCAGCGAGCTGCTGGGGCGACGGGACCTGGACGACCGGCATCTCACCCGCTTCCGGGAGCTGCTGACGGCCCTCAAGGCACCGGATCGGGTCGAGGAGATGATCCGCTCGCGCGTGGGGGAAGCCACCCGGGTCCTCACGGCACTCCCCATGCCTCCCGACGCCCGGCAGGCCCTGGGTGTCCTCGCGCGGTCGGCCACCGACCGCCGGCACTGAACCCCTCCGACGCCGCGGCGGTCTCCGCCGCGCACGGGACCCGTAGACAAGGACCGCAGTCATGACCTACACCCAGGCGTCGATGGACGCCCTGCGCCACTCCGGTGACGAACTCGCCGACAGCGTCGTGGCCACCCTGTTCGAGCGGGGGAGGTGGGCACCTTCAACACCCTGATGCGTTACGTCTCCACCTCCGGCGCTCCGCTGCCCGACGGGCTGCCCGACGTCGCCCGCGCCTACCTCGAGGCCACCTCCACACCGCCGGCCTGGGTGGACTGGGACGAGATGGAGAAGGCCCGGCTGTTCTTCATCGACAACAACGTCCACATCTCCACCGCGCTGTCGTTCGCCGCCATGCCGGCCTGCTACCTCGTTCCCCACGTGGCACGGCTGCTGTCCGCCACCCACGGGCTCGACTACCCCTCCAAGCGGATGGCGGAGACCGGGCAGTTCACCGTCTATCTCATGCGGCCCGACGCCTTCGAGGCCGGCGGCCGCTTCCTCCCCGCCGCGCAGAAGGTACGCCTGCTGCACGCTTCCATCCGCCACCATCTCAAGCGGGAGAACCGCTGGGACGACCAGGCGCTGGGAACGCCGATCTGTCAGGAGGACATGATCGGCGGACAGATGTTCTTCTCACTGCTCGTCCTGGACAGCCTGCACCGCCTCGGCATCCACATGTCGGCCGAGGGCGCCGAGGCCTACTTCTACGCCTGGCGCGTGGTCGGCGCCATCCTCGGCGTCGACCAGGCGGCCGTGCCCAAGGACCTGGACGAGGCCCGGCAGTTCCTCGACCGGTACATGCTCCGTCACATGGGCCCCTCCGAGGAGGGCGCCCACCTGACCCGGCAGCTGATCGACCTGTACGAGGACGTCGTGCCCGGCACCTTCTTCGACCCGATCGTCTCCGCGCTGATCCGCCACCTGATCGGCGACACCTGCGCCGACTGGCTCCAGGTACCCAGCACCCCCTGGGACAGCGTGGTCAAGGTCGTCCCCAGCCTGCTGGGTGTGCTGGAGAGCATCGAGGACGCCTCGCCGGTCGGGGCCTGGGCGCTGGACCGCCTCGGCCACCTCACCACCGTTCTGGAGCTGTCCTCCCTCACCCGCGGCCGCGTCATGCACTACGCCATCCCCGAGCAGCTGAAGAAGGACTTCGGCGTCTCCGGCGGCGTACCCCGCACCCGGCGCTGGACTCCGCCCGCCCCCGCGTCCGCCGGCTGACGGTCCTTCGTCGTCAGGGCCGCGTCCTCGTCGGACGTCCGGGCGCACGCGCCCTTGCACCTCTGGCGGAGCGGTGGGATGGGAGGATGGACACGGGCCTGCAGCGGGAGGTGAGGCGTCGTGGACCCGTTTCCTCCCGACGACGGACAGCACCTGTCCGGTGCGCAGGAGGCCCGGCCGCTGTCGGAGGCTTTCGCCCGAGCCGTCTCGGGTGTGCCCGGCGGCCAGGTGCCGGAGGTACTGTGCCGGGCCTGCGTCGACTGATCGAGCACAGCGTCCGGCTCAGCGCCGTGGACGCGGCCGGAGTCATGCTCGTCAACGCGCTCGGGCGGGTGCGCCCCGTCATCGCCACCTCGGGTCGCGTCGAGATCACCGAAATACTGCAGGGGCAGATCGCCCAGGGGCCGTACGTGGACGCGTACGCCACGGGGTAACCGGTCCAGCCGACGACCTTGCCGACTACGCCGATCGGTGGCCCGACTTCACCTCGCTGGCCGCCGCCGCGGGCTACCGCGCCGCGCACGCGATCCCCCTGCGGGTGCGCCGGCAGCAGGTCGGCGCACTCAACCTCCTCGCCCAGGCGCCCACCGCTCTCTCCGAGAGCGAGGTCCATCTTCTGCAAGCCGTGGCGGACACCCCCACCTCCGCCGTGATCACGTGGACGGCCGACCCGCTGCGCCCCTCCGACATCCCCACGCGGACCCAGGCCGCACTGTCGGGCAAAGCGCTCCTCGACACCGCGGTGGGCATGATCGCCGCCTCGGCCGGCATCGGCCTGGACCAGGCGCACCGGCAGTTGCACGAATACGCCGACGACCACGGCGAGCGGCCCACGGAGGTCGCCGGGCGCCTGGTGCGGCGCGCGCTTTCCCCGGAGACCGTGCTGAAGACCGATCGCTGAGCCCCTTCGCCGCCCGCTGCCGACTGCCCGGGACAGCAGCACGGGACACTGCCCCGGTGCGGCGATGTCAGCCCGGCGGGCGAAGTGCGTGCGGGCCGCCCAGCCGTTCCGACACCGTGCCGGCCGACACGCAGTGGGCTTCGGCCGCCGTGGCTCCGCCGACACGGCCCGCCTGTGCCCAGCTTCCGAGGCTGTGGCGCAGCCCGGCCGTCGCGGCCGACCGTGCCCGAGGGGTGCCGGAGCCGGTGGGGCGGTCCCGTTCGTCGACCAGATCCAGCAGACGCAGCGGCTGGTGGTGCCAGTTGAAGAGGAAGAGAGCCATGTGCCGCCGCTCGAGGTGCCGGGCCAGGGCGAGTAGACAGTGCAGACCACAGACATCCATGAAGGGCACACGTTCCATGTTGCAGACCACCACGGAGACCCCACCCTCGAGGGAGCTCTGGGCCCGCTCGAAGACGGGCCGGGCGTCCAGGTCGAGGTCACCGGCCAGGGTCAGGTAAGCGGTGGGCCCGTAGCGCTTCATCGTGATGTCGAATGCGGAAGTCATGGGCGTCTCATCTCGCCACACCAGGGGGCGACCCGACGCACCGCTCGAGCACGTCGGCGTTATGACACGATTTTCCCCCTCAGCGTACATCGCTGCAAGATCCGGACAAGCAGCCCCGCAGAACCCGTCACGCGTGCATCGAATGCCGGCGGGACGGGGCGATCGACCGGCCCTGGAAGCCTCTTCAGGTCTCGAAGTGTGACATCGTGGACGTGATGGAACAGCTTGGTTCCGTCGCTTTGAGGCTTCGCCGGCCCGCCTCCCGCGCCGGGACGGGCCGGGGTACGAAAGGTGCCCAGCGGCTTTGAACGCCGGACTCACATGCGGCCCCCGTGACCGCGTCCGGACAGCCCTGCCACCGGCTCGGTCGTCCAGGGCTGACACCCCGGCCTGGGGAAGCCCGATGAAGCCGCACACCGTTCATGTGCAGTACTACGGCACCGTCGCCGTGGTGACCTTCTGCAAGGGGGGCCGCCGGAGCGACGGCGCCGGTGACGGCGTGACGTTCGCCGACGCCCTCGTCGCGCTTGCGCCGCGGACCGATTCCCTAATCCTCGATGTCGACCACGGCCGAGGCGGTCTGTCGCGGGACGGCAGAGCCGCCTTGCGCGAGTGGAGGCGTACCCGCCCGGTGAGGATCGTGACGCTGGGCGAGGGAAGGGCCGAAGCCGCTCCCCTTCCGCCCCCACGGGAGCGACCTGCGACCGACGGAGAACCCGGCCCCGCGCTACGCGCCTTCCGCGACGACCTGGGACGCAGGACGCTCACCCAAGGGGCCGTGGGCATCCGTCGGGCCCGCCTCGGCGAGCACCCCTGCCCGGGACTGAACCGCTCGGCCTAGGTCGGCTTCATGCCCGCTCGCGCCGCGAGAGGCGCTGCTACCGCTCGGCAGGCGGCATCCGGACGACCGCCGTCCCTCCGGCCAGATCCACCGTGATCCCGTGGGGCGGCGCACCGTCATCCTGGTTGTCCGGCATGACCAGGGCCGACTGCCGTTCCTTCAGCTCGTTCTGCTTGCCGGGCGAGAGACTCGCGTGCAGCTGCTCGAAGCCGGTCGCCGATATCTGGCCTTGCCTCGCGCTGTTCCGCCAGGGCAGCATCCCAGCCCGCCCCGCGCGCAACAGCAGCTGGTCGACGAAGGCCAGCAGCGTCAGCATGATCACCAGCCCGGGCAGCGCCATGAAGAAGACGAATTGCATGGCCTCAGTATCCAGGCGGCCCTGCCGGGGCTGACAGGCTCACGTGAGGGCCCCGGCCCCTCGGAGTCGCTCCGTGAGTTCCTGCCGGTGCAGGACCGCTATCGGGGAGAGAAGATCAGGGTGCCGGAGCAGTGGCGCCGCCTGATGGTCCCGGTCGGCCGGTGACGCCAGGCGGTCGAACGCGACCGGCGCCCCCATGAGGTGGCTCGTGCCGCCCAGGGCCCGGACCGCCGCTCGCGCGAAGCCGGCCGAGCCCAGGAGGCAGGCGGCCCAGCTGGCGACGACCTCGTCCACCCAGCTCCGCCATGCGTCGGGGTGCCCCTGGGGCGCGTCAGGGCCGGCCGTGTCGGCGTCCGCCCCGGTGATCCAGTCGAGCCGGGTGGATCCGCCAGGCCCCGCGAAGGCGACCAGCTGCGCGTCGAGCTCCGTCGGGTACCTCAGCCAGGCCGCCACCGTCACCGCCTGCCGGGCCTGGGCCTCGGCGAGACCGCGCTGAAGTGCGCCGGGGCCTGCCGGGTAGGCGCCGAGAAGCCATCGGCATCGCCCGAGCGCCGGCAGTACGCCGAGCAGGCCATCATGGAGCTCGTCCGGCATTCGGTCGCCCAGGAGTCCTACCTGTCCCCGGCGGCGCGCGAGCACGTGCCGAACGGCGACGCCATCGCCGACAAGGAATTGCGCGACCACGCGGCCGCCGAACGCACCATGAGGGACCTGGAGGGGTGCGAGGCGGACGCCCCCCGCTTCGACGAGCCTCATGGCACGCCTCATGACCGAGATCCGCGAGCACGTGGCCGACGAGGAGGGCAACCTCTTCCCGTCCTGCGCACGGCGTGCCCGCCCGAGATGGTCGAGGAGCTCGGCGCCAAGGTCCGTCAGGCGAAGAAGACGGCGCCGACCCGGCCCCACATCCCCGACCTCACCGTCGCCGCACGGTACCTCCCGGCCGCCCACGGCATGGACGTCGGCGGCGACTTCTACGACCTGATCCGCCTCGGCGACACCGCCGTCGCCGCCGTCATCGGAGACGTACAGGGCCACAACATCTCCGCCGCCGCGCTCATGGGCCAGGTCCGTACAGCGGTCCACGCCACCGCCGGTGCGACGCCCGGGGAAGTCCCGGCGCGCACCAACCGCGTCCTGCTGGACCTGGAGACCGACCTGTTCGTCTCCTGCCTGTACATCCACATCGACCTCGCCGCCCGACGCCTCCACCTCGCCAGCGCGGGGCACCCCCCACCACTGCTCCGCAGCCCCGCGCCCATGGCGCAGACGCACGTCCTCGAGGTGGAGCCGGGCCCGCTGCTGGGCATCGGCGTCGGCATCGACAGCTCCTACCCGGTCACCAGCTCCCCCCCTGCCCGCCGGCTCACTCCTCGCCCTCTACACGGACGGCCTCGTGGAGAACCCCGGCGTCGACCTCACCGAGTCCATCGCCGACCTGGCCCGTCACCTCACCGGCAGCAGTGACCGGCCGCTCGACGGACTGGCCGACAGCCTCGTCCACCACGCCTTCCCCCATGAGGCCTACACCGACGACATCGCCCTGCTTCTGCTCCGTACCCGGTGAGTGGGAGCAGCCGCATGTGGTTGCCGGGTCGGGGGCACTCGGTCACTCTGAGAAGTGGAGGGTGCCATGACCATGACGGAGCAGCCGGTCGAACCGGCAGGAGACGACGTCGCGGGCTGTGCCTGCGACGGTGCCGGTGGCGGTGTCGACATCAGTCTCGGCGTTCGTCCTGAGGCGCCGGAGACGGCGCGGGACCGCGTCAATCGCCGGTGGAACGAGATCCTTCAGGAAACACGCGTCGCCCAGACGGGCGTACAGATCCTCTTCGGATTCCTGCTCAGCGTCGCCTTCACTCCGCTGTTCGGGAACCTCGACACCTTCGACCGTGTCGTCTACGTCATCACCGTCGTGCTGGGAGCCTCCGCGACCGGCGCGCTGATAGCACCCGTCTCCATCCACCGCTTCCTGTCCGGGCAGCGGATGAAGCACACGGTGGTGGAGGCGGCCTGCCGGCTGATGGTCTGCGGGATGGTCCTCCTCGCGCTGACCATCGGGTGCACGCTGCTCCTTATCCTCCGGATCGCGGTTCCGGGCATCCTCGCCGAGGTGCTGGTCGGAGGCGTCATGCTGTGGTTCGGCCTTTGCTGGTACGTGCTGCCGCTGCGCCTGCGGCGGCAGGCGGCCCGGCGACCCGTCGCATAGGCGTCGTCGCAGGGAAGGGGCGTCCGGCCTCTGCCGCGTGCGCCCCGGGGCCTGTCCGTCCTGGCATCGTGTGGGCCGGCCTTCGCAGGTCGGCCCACATCGCCGCTGCCTCTCGGCCAGGGCCCGGATCCTCCAGGCCAGCGGCATGCCTGCTCCGCCGGTGCGAATCCGGGGTCCTCACTCAGCGGCCCAGTGCCTTGCTCAGCTGCTGCTTGGTCATCGACGAGCGGCCCTCGATGTTCTTCTTCTTGGCCTCCTCGTACAGCTGGTCCTTGGTCGGTCCTCCGGAGCCGCTGTGCGACCGCTCTCCACCGCGCTGGGGAGCGGATTTCGGGTCACGCGTGGACGTCTTGCTCGCCGTCTTCGACTCCCCCGAACGAGCCCGTTCCTTGTTGACCGTACGGGCGGCGATCTCCTTTGCCCGCTTTTCGGAGGTGCCGCGTTTCTCGGCCCCTTCCTTGATGTGTTCGTACTGGCGCTCTCGCTTGGGGCTGGACCCTGCGGGCATGACACTTTCCTCCATCTGAGGGAATGGCAGATACGTCACTACCTGCCGTACGTAGGCGAATACCCGTACCGCATGTGCAAAACCGCCGCCTGTAAACACCCGGGCGAAAGTTTCAGCGGTATTGGGCGTCTCAGTCCGTCGACAACGCCTGCAGCAGGTCACCGACCTTGGGGTCGGGCAGGGCACGGGCGACATCGGCCTGAGCGACCATGCCGACCAGGTCGTGCCCGTCGATGACCGGAAGGCGGCGGACCTTGTGCTCGGACATCGTGCGCAGGATCTCGTCCGCGTCGTCGTCCGCTCCGATGGTCACGGCCTCGCCCTGCGCCAGCTCTCCGGCCTTGCACGTGGCGGGGTCCTTACCGGCGCCGAGGACCTTCACGACGATGTCCCGATCGGTGAGCATACCTTTGAGCCTGTTGTCCGTACCGCAGATGGGCAGCGCTCCCACACCGAGTTGCTTCATCTTCTTCGCGGCTTCCAGCACCGATTCCTCCGCACCGATGCATTCGGTGCCCGCGGTCATGATCTGTCGTGCCGTCGTCATAACTCTCCCTCTTTCATGGGATGCCCTCGGCCCGCGGCCTCGGGAACTGACGGATCACGTCTTCCCGCTCGGCAGAGGCATTAACGACCCTCAGCGCAGATGCGTCCGGTCAGTCCTGTCCGGCGGTTCAGCCGGTCGATGGAGCGGGAGCGGCGAAGCGCATGCACACCACGGGGGTGGACGCGTCGACGCGGCGGCCTTCGACGTCCTGCCAGAAGGCCAGGTGGGAGCGGCGCCAGTGGGCCAGGTCGGTGTAGCCCTCGCCCTCGGCCTCGGCGAACTCCCCGGGGACCTCGCCGAACGGTGTGATCGTCACGTCGGTGACGCGCAACTCCGCGAGGACGGTGCCGTCGTTGTCCAGCAGGGCGAGGACCTCGCCTGCGAACTCGAGCTCTTCGCCTTCCTCCGCGTACTCCGCCAGCAGGGTGGCGGTGGCCGTCTTGGCGCCCGACAGGACGCGGGCAGCGTACCGAGGTACCGATCCCGCCTCCGGCGGTGGGGAGGCCGCTGCCGGTGACGCCTGCCCGGCCCGGGGACGTGAATGTGTCGCGGCCACCTCCCCCGTAGCCTTGACCTGTGCCGACTTCCCGCCTGCATCGCGTCGCCGTCCTCGTGCTCGAGGGCGCCAAGCCGCTCGACGTCGGAATTCCGGCGCAGGTCTTCACCACCCGCGCGAGCATGCCGTACGAGGTGCGGTTGTGCGGGGCGGCGCCCGGTCTCGTGACCGGCGGCGACGGCTTGTCGTACGACGTCGCCCACGGCCTCGATGCTCTCGCGTGGGCCGACATCGTGTTCGTGCCGGGCTACCGGTTCCCGGACCGCGACGATCCGCCGCCGGCCGTCGTCGAGGCGCTGATCACCGCCCACGCGCGGGGCGCGCGGCTCGCCGCGATCTCGACGGGGGCCTTCGCGCTCGCCGCCACGGGACTGCTGGACGGCAAGCGCGCCACGACGCACTGGCACTACGCCCAGGCGCTGGCAGCGAAGCGCCCGCTCGTCCGGATCGACGAGAACGTGCTGTTCGTCGACGAGGGCAGCGTGCTCACCTCGGCCGGAGCCGCGTCCGGCATCGACCTGTGCCTGCACATCCTGCGCGGCGACCTCGGGGTGGCCGCGTCCAACCACGCGGCCCGGCGCCTGGTCGCGGCCCCCTACCGCAGCGGCGGCCAGGCCCAGTACGTACCGCACAGCGTGCCCGAGCCGCTCGGCGAGCGGTTCACCGCGACCCGCGAGTGGGCGCTTCGCCGGCTCGGCGAGCCGCTCACCCTCGACATCCTGGCGCGGCAGGCCGGGGTCTCCGCGCGGACCTTCTCCCGGCGCTTCGTCGAGGAGACCGGCTGCACGCCGATGCAGTGGGTGATGCGCGCCCGCGTCGACCTGGCCCGCGAACTCCTCGAGCGGTCACAGCGCAGCGTCGAACAGATCGCCACCGACGTCGGGCTCGGGACCGGTGCGAACCTGCGCCTGCACTTCCAGCGGATTCTCGGCACGACGCCGAGCGAGTACCGGCGCACGTTCACCCAGGTCGAGTAGGTCCGTACGACGGAGCTCGACCGTGTGGCGGGATCCTTGTGAACCGTGGCGATCTCGCCACTGTCGACGGCGTGCGCCGCAGGCGAGCCTGGTGTCGACCCGGAAAGGACACCACTCATGACTCGCATCGCCATCAACGGATTCGGCCGCATCGGACGCAACGTGCTGCGCGCCCTGCTGGAGCGGGACAGCGCTCTCGAGATCGTGGCCGTCAACGACCTGACGGAACCGGCCGCCCTTGCCCGGCTGCTCGCCTACGACACGACGTCGGGCCGTCTCGGCCGCCCGGTGACCGTCGAGGGGAACACCCTCGTCGTGGACGGCCGCCGGATCACGGTGCTCGCCGAGCGGGAGCCCGCCCAGCTGCCGTGGGCCGAGCTCGGGGTCGACATCGTCCTGGAGGCGACCGGCCGCTTCACCTCCGCGAAGGCGGCCCGCGCCCACATCGACGCGGGCGCGAAGAAGGTACTCGTCAGCGCGCCGGCCGACGGAGCGGACGTCACCCTCGCGTACGGGGTCAACACCGAGGCGTACGACCCGGATCTGCACACGATCGTCTCGAACGCCTCCTGCACCACCAACGCGCTGGCACCGCTGGCCGCCGTCCTCGACGAACTGGCGGGCATCGAGCACGGCTTCATGACGACGGTGCACGCCTACACGCAGGAGCAGAACCTGCAGGACGGACCGCACCGCGACCCGCGCCGGGCTCGCGCCGCCGCCGTCAACATCGTCCCGACCACGACCGGTGCCGCCAAGGCGATCGGCCTCGTGCTGCCGAACCTCGACGGCAAGCTGTCGGGCGACTCGATCCGCGTCCCCGTGCCGGTCGGCTCCATCGTCGAGCTCAACACCACCGTCGCACGCGACGTGACGCGCGAGGAGATCCTGGAGGCGTACCGAGCCGCCGCGCAGGGCCCGCTGGCCGGTGTCCTGGAGTACTCGGACGACGCGCTCGTCTCCGCCGACATCGTCGGCAACCCCGCCTCGTCGATCTTCGATTCCGAGCTCACCCGCGTCGACGGCCGCCACGTCAAGGTGGTCGCCTGGTACGACAACGAGTGGGGCTTCTCGAACCGTGTGATCGACACGCTGGAGCTTCTCGCCACGCGCTGACGGGATGCCGGGCCCTGCCCCGCCGCGCCCCCGCCGACGACGCCGCCGCTCCACGTGGTCGGCTGTCGAAGGCCGGGGCCGGCGGGGTCGGCCGTCTTCGCGCGGTGCCTCTACGCCTCCCAGGGCGGCTTCCCGTCGAACGCCAGGTGGTGGACGTCGAAGAGGACCGCCGCCTCGACACCGAGCGCGGGGCCGCCCATCCGCGCCGCCCAGGTCAGGAACGGGCGGGGTTCGAAGCTCTGCTCCCCCAGGCCGCTGGTGTACTCGGCGTGGGCGGACAGCGAGGCGATGCCGCGTTCCAGGGGTTCTCCGGTGACGTCGACGGCGTGGGTGGGACGTTCGGCGCCGGCCATGCACACGAGGCGGACGCCGCCCCAGGGCTCGAGGCCTTCGTCGGCCAGTTCCGGGAAGATCCAGCGGTTGCCCGCGTCCCTCGCGGCGTCCAGGGCCGCGAGGCCGACCGCGCGGTGATCGGCCTGGTTGGTGACGCCGGCGACCATCCGCACGGTGTACGCGCCCGTCACCACCACCTCGGGGCGGTGCCGGCGCATCGCGCGCACGATGTCGCGGCGCAGGTCGGGGCCGTACTCCACCACCCCGTCGCGATGGTCGAGGAACTCCACCGTGTCCACGCCGACCTCGCGGGCTCCGGCCCGCTCCTCGGCCTCGCGCAGCGGTCCGGCCTCGGCGGGGTGCAGACCGTCGATGCCCGCCTCGCCACGGGTGGCGAGCAGATACGTCACCCGCTTGCCCTGAGCGGTCCAGCGGGCGACGGCCGAGGCCGCGCCGTACTCGATGTCGTCCGGATGCGCCGCCACGGCCAGACATCGCTCCCAGTCCTCCGGAAGCGGCGGCAGGGGGGCCTGCGGGCCGAACGCGCCCGATTCGTCTCGCGTCGTCATGCACCGATGGTGGCGGCCCGTCCTCCCCGATCCGCAGAGGCGCGCGCGTCCTCGCCGCCCCTCCCGCGCGCGGGAGGGGCGGCGCCGTGGCAACCATGACCGCCGTGGAGAGCCCGGCTGCGACCCCGGCCGTGCCCAGGCGGGCCCGGAACTCGCCGCACCACGTCGCCCACGTGCGTCGGTCGGTCACGGCCGACCAGCGACGGGGCCTCGTCAGGGGCGCGGCCGGGTGGCGGTGTCGAGGTAGAAGGCGTCGATGCTCTGCACGGCCTGCTCGAACTCCGCGAGGTTGACCGGCTTGGTGACGTAGGCGTTGGCGTGACTGCTGTACGCGCCGGTGACGTCGTCGGGAGCGGTGGAGGTGGTGAGGACGACCACGGGGATTGTCTGCAGGTCCTCGTCGGTCTTGAGGACCTTGAGGAGCTCGCGGCCGTTCATCCGGGGCATGTTCAGGTCGAGGACGATGAGGTCGGGACGCGGGGTGCCCGGCGTGCGGAGGTGTTCCAGTGCGGCGACTCCGTCGGTGACCTGGACCAGATTGCGGGCCCCGCGCTCGGAGAGGGCTTCCTCGATGAGCATGGCGTCGGCGACGTCGTCCTCGACGAGCAGGACGTCGAAGGGGCGGGCGGGGGTGGTCATCATCGGATGCTCCGTGGTTCTTTCGTCGGAGGAGTGGTGGAAGAGGCCCGGCCAGCGGCGGCGGGCGCCCTGGCGGGTCAGGCCGCAGGCGGCGCCGATCTGCGGGTAGCCGGCGCCCGTGCGGGCGGCGGCCGCGGCTGCTTCCCGCTGGAGCCGTTCAGCGGCCCGCCGGAGGTGATCCAGAATGTGGAGCAGGGCCAGTGCCTCGGCCGGGTCGTCCGGTGCGGGCCGGGAGGGGACGTTCAGCAGCCGACGGGCGAGGTGCTGCGCGAGGTTGCCGACCGCCGCGTCCGTCAGGGTGTCCGTCTCCTGCGGGGTGGTCCGCAACTCGAAGTTCTTGCCGGGCATGCCTGGCACTTTAGGTCCCCGAGGAGCTCCGCGACAACAAGCGTTGTCGCCCTCTAAAGTGTGCTGGCCCCCCGTTCGAAACGGCTGTCACCTCGAGGAGTTCACACCATGACCGGCGATGCAAGGCAACCGCGTCTGCGAGGGCTGTCCACGTGGACGACCCGGCGGTGGCTTCGCGTAGGTGTGGCCGTCTCGTTGACGGTCCTGGCTCTCCTCGGGGTCACGGGGGCATGGGTCCTGCAGCGGACCGAATCCCTCAGCAAGGACATCGTGGACGTCCGGTCCCCCGCGCTGACCACCGCGATCCGCCTGGAATCGGCCATCCTCAACCAGGAGACCGGAATCCGCGGCTACGGCCTCACCGGTACGCCGGACTTCATCACCCCGTACCGGCAGGGTCTCGCGGAGCAGCGGCGGGACGAAGCGCGGCTCACGGAGCTGCTTCAGGGTGATGACGGTGGCCTCGCCGATCTGCGGGCCGTGCGGGACGGCGTGGCGAGGTGGCATGAGCGCATCGCCCGGCCGATCGCCGCGGCGCCGCCCGGTGCCGCGTCACCGCTGGCCACCCGGCGGGCCGAGGAGGGCAAGGCCGCCTTCGACACCGTACGGGCGGCGCTGAGCCGTCAGCAGGAACGGCTGCGGGCGGACCGGGCCGAGGCGAGGGACGACCTGATGGCCACCCTGGTCATGCGGAACTGGGTGTTCAGCGCGATCGGGATGCTCATCCTCCTCCTCGCCGCCCTGGTCTTCGAAGGGCTGCGTCGTGGCATCACCACGCCCCTGGACCGGCTCGGCGCCGACGCCCGCACCATCGCCGGCGGCGACTTCGACCACCCCATCACCCCGACCGGCCCCGCCGACCTGCGCCGTCTCAGCGGCGAGATCGACTCCATGCGCCGGCGGCTCGTACGGGAGCTGGCCTTCACCGAGGACGCGCGGCTGCGACTCGACGCGCAGGCCGCGGACCTCCAGCGCTCCAACGCCGAGCTGGAGCAGTTCGCGTACGTGGCCTCCCACGACCTGCAGGAGCCGTTGCGCAAGGTCTCCAGCTTCACCCAGCTGCTGCAACGGCGCTACGGAGGGCAGCTCGACGCCCGGGCCGATCAGTACATCGAGTTCGCGGTCGACGGGGCCAACCGCATGCAGACCCTCATCAACGACCTCCTCGACTTCTCCCGGGTCGGCCGGCTGCACAAGGCCCACCAGAAGGTCGACGTGGACGAGGTGCTGCGGCAGACCCTGTCCGCGCTGAGCGTCGGCATCGAGGAGTCCGGGGCGACGATCACCCATGATCCGCTGCCGACCCTGATCGCCGACCCCACCCAGATGGGCATGCTCTGGCAGAACCTGATCGGCAACGCGGTCAAGTTCCGCCGGCCGGGCGAAGCGCCGCGGATCCACGTCACGGCTGCCCGTGAAGAGGAACTGTGGCGGTTCACGGTCACCGACAACGGCATCGGCATCGCGCCGGAGTACGCCGACAAGGTCTTCGTGATCTTCCAGCGGCTGCACACCAAGGACGTGTACTCCGGCAGCGGCATCGGCCTCGCCATGTGCAAGAAGATCGTCGAGTTCCACGGCGGCACCATCGCCGTCGACACGGATTACCGCGACGGCGCCCGCATCTCCTTCACCCTGGCGCCCGAGCCGATGGAGAACCTCGGCTCCGGCCCGGACACTCCGGCCGAGGCCCTCCGCCCCGCCCCGGAGCAGGAACGATGACCGCGGCCGCGACCGCCGCTCCCGGAGGGACGCTCGGCGAGCCGCTGTACCGCATTCTGCTGATCGAGGACGACCTGGGCGACGCCGTGCTCGTGGAGGAGCTCCTCCTCGACACCGGGCTGCGGTTCGAGCTGACCACCCGGACCACTCTGGACGCGGCTCGCTCCGCGCTCGTCGGCAGCGCGATCGACTGCATCCTCCTGGACCTCCACCTGCCCGACGTGTCGGGCACCGACGCGGTCGCCGCCGTCCGCGCCCTGGCCCCGCACACGGCGGTGATCGTCCTGACCGGGCTGTCCGAGGCCCAGGCGGGCACGGAGGCCATGGCTGCCGGGGCCCAGGACTACCTCGTCAAGGGGAAGGTCGAAGCGGACCTCCTGGACCGTACGGTGCGCTACGCCGTCTACCGGAGCCAGACCGAACGCGCGAGCGCCGAGGCGCAGGCCGCCCGGCTGCGGGCGGAGGAGAACGCCCGCCTGGAGCGGGGCCTGCTGCCCCGCCCGCTCCTGGGCACCTCGAAGGTGCGGGTGACCTCGCGCTACCTGCCGGGCGCCGAGATGGCCTTGCTGGGCGGTGACTTCCTCGACGTGGTGGAGGGCGACGACGGCCTGTTGCACGCCGTCGTCGGCGATGTCAGCGGACACGGCCCCGACGCCGCCGCGCTCGGCGTCTGCCTGCGGATCGCGTGGCGCTCCCTCGTCCTCGGCGGACATCGCGGCAACGACCTGCTGCACCTGATGGAGCGGATCCTGATCGCGGAACGGGACGATCAGCAGCTGTTCGCCACCTGCACCCTGCTCACCCTCGACCAGGACGCCGCCACCGCGACCCTCCATCTCGCCGGCCACCACGAACCGCTGCTCACCACGGTCGAGGGGACCAGGGAACTCACCGCCGCGCACGGCATCGCCCTCGGCATAGCCCCGGAGCTGCGCAGCTGGCCGTCCACGGTCATTCCCCTGCCGGTCACCGGAGCCCTGACCCTCTACACGGACGGCCTCACGGAAGGCCACGACGGAGCGCGGGGCGAGCGGCTCGGCGTCGAAGGGCTGCTCGCCATGATCGAGGACCTGCCTCCGGCGGACCCGGCCGCCCATGTCGACCTCCTCATCAAGGAGACCCACGCGCGGAACGCCGGCCGGCACTCCGACGACCTCGCCGTGCTCCGCCTGGACTGGGGCAGCCGCCCCGCCCACTCCTCCGGAAGCCCCGACGGCATGCCCTGACGCGCCCACTGTCGGCGCCACGGCGGACGGCAAACCGGGGGCGGCGGACGCGCTCGCTCCCGCGGCCGATCCGGTGGGGTCGACCGCGGGCCGCGGGGTTCAGCGCGGTACCACCCAGTGCGGCGCCCAGGTCCCCGCCGCGTCGTGGCGGGCGCCCGTGGCGGCCAGGTAGGCACGGAGGGTGGCCAGCGCCGGGTGCGGGTTGTCGCGGTGCCAGAGGAGCGAGTGCGGGTAGACGGGCGTCGGGTCGGTCACCGGGATGCGGCGCAGACCGTGGCCGGCGGGCCAGACGAGACGGGTCTGCTCCCCCATGAAGGTGGCGAGGGCCGGAGTGTCGGCGACGGTGTCGAGGAGCGCGTCGGAGCCGAAGTTGGGGCCGGTCGCCTCGATGGTGAGACCGAAGGCGGCGACGAGGTCGTCGTAGTAGGCGGCCCACTCGGTGCCGGGGACGATGCCCGGCATCCAGATCCGGTGCCCGGCGAGCTGCGCGAGGGGCACCGAACGGGCGCCCGCCAGGGCGTGGGCGGGGCCGATGAGGAGCTGGAGCGGCTCGTCGAGCACCCGGACGGACTCGATGTCCTCGGGGAGGGGCCGGCCGGGTACGGCGACGGCGCGGAAGGACGCGTCGATCGCACCGGACCGGAGGGCGGCCACGGCCTTCTCGACGTCGAACAGCATCACCACGTCGAGCTCGATCTCGGGGTACGCGCGGTGGAAGCCGCGCATCAGGCCCGACGGCGCGACGCGCGAGGCGATCACGTCGACGCGCAGGGGGCGGCGGCCGGTGCGGACGGACGCGACCGCGCGTTCGGCGACGCGCAGCAGCTCGCGGGCGTGGGGCAGGAACGCCTGCCCGTCGATGGTGAGCTCGGCGCCGCGCGCGGTGCGGGTGAACAGCCGTACCCCGAGGCCGCGCTCCAGTGAGGCGATGCGCTTGGAGACGGCCTGCTGGGTGACCCCCAGTTCGGCGGCGGCCTCCTGGAACCGCCCCGCGTCGGCGGCGGCGAGGAAGGTCCTGACGGTGTCGAGGTCCATGCCGACACCCTACGGCCACAACCACGCGTTGTGGCCGGGTGGCCCCGCGGTTGTTTGACGCCCGGATACGGCGCTCGGTTGGATGCTTCCCGTCGCGGATCGGTTGTGCGGAGGGGTGGCGTGGGTGTCGGGCACGAGGGGCGGGCACCGGCCAGGGCGGCTGCGGGGACCGCGGCTGGGGCGGCCCTTCGGGTGGCTCTGGGGTGCCTACGGAACCAGCGCGCTCGGCACGTGGCTCGCCTTCGGCGCGTTCCCGCTGATCGCCCTCCATGTGCTGCACGCCGGACCGGCCGAGGTCGCCGCGCTCTCCTCCGCGGGGGCCGCCGTGGGCGCGGCCGTGGCGGTGCCGCTCGGTCCGTGGGTGGAGTTCCGGCGCAAGCGGCCCGTACTGATCGCGATGGACCTGGCGCGCTGCGCGGCGCTGCTGACGGTCCCCGTCGCGTTCGCGTTCGGCGCGCTCACCTTCGTCCAGCTCCTGCTGGTCTCGGTCGTCGTCGCGGCGGGCGACATCACCTTCCGCGCCGCCTCCGGCGCGTATGTGAAGACGCTGCTGCCCGCCGAGGACCTGCTCGTCGCCCACGCCCGCTTCGAGTCCACGGCCTGGACGACCACCATCATCGGACCGCCGCTGGGCGGTGTGGCGATCGGTCTGCTCGGGCCGGTGGCGACGGTGGTGGCCGACGCGGTCAGCTACCTCCTCTCGGCGGTGGGCATCCGCGCGATGGGCGGGCGGGAACCGCTGCCCGAGCGCCGGGAGGCCACGCGCATGCGGGCCGGGGAACTGCTCGACGGCTGGCGGTGCATCCTCGCCGACGCGGCGCTGCGCCCGCTGTTCTTCAACACCGCCCTCTTCAACGGCCTGGTGATGGCCTCCACGCCGCTGCTGGCCGTCCTGATGCTCGACGACCTCGGCTTCGCCCCCTGGCAGTACGGCCTCGCCTTCGCCGCGCCCTCGATCGGCGGCCTGCTCGGTTCACGGCTGGCCCGACCGCTCGTCACCCGGTGGGGGCAGCACCGGATCCTGGTGGCGTCCGGGGCACTGCGCGCGGTCTGGCTCGTCGGCCTGCCCTTCCTGGGGCCGGGCACCGGCGGGCTGGTCCTGGTGATGTGCGTCGAGTTCGGGCTCATCCTCTGCTGCGGGGTCTTCAACCCCGTCTCCGCCACCTACCGGCTGGAGCGCACCCCGGCCGGTCGGGTCGCGCGCACGCTGACCGCGTGGGCGGTGACGACCAAGGCGACGACCGCGGTGCTGACGGCCCTGTGGGGCCTGCTGGGTGCTCTGGTCGGCCCCCGCACGGCCGTCGGCCTGGCCGGCGTGCTCCTGCTGGCGACGCCGCTCCTGCTCCCCCGCCGCACGGCGGCGCCCCGGGATCCGAAGCCGGCACCGAAGCGTACGTGACCGTGGGCTCGCCACAACCGATCGGCCCGGTTCCGCGTCCTTCTCCTCAGGCCGTCTCCGGTCACCTGGCCGGAGCGGCATCCGCAGGGGAGGGCATCATCGGTACCGCAACGTTCGAACCGCAGGGCCGGGACGTACGGTCCCGCGGGACGGCCGGAATCGGCAGAGTGCTGCTGGGCGGCGTCGCGGGCGTGCTGCTGAGCGCGGTCGTCCTGACCGTGGCGTGGTGGCCGCGCACCGAGGTGACGTACCGCAGCTCCGCGCCCTCCGTCGTCGCCTACGCCGACGGGTCGCCGCACTTCCTGTCGCTGGTGCACCGGTACAACCTGTCCGGACAGCAGTCCTACCGGATGGTCATCGGAAGGGATCCCGGCGCCTCCTACGGACACTGGGTGGACGTCGACACCACCCTGGGGGCGAAGGGAATCGAATCCGCCACGTGGACGGAGTCCGGCGTACGCGTCCGCTTCCCGACCGGCCACGAACTCTTCGTCCCCGCCCGCGCCTTCCTGTACGGCAGGTGACCCCGAGAGGCCGTGGAGGCAGCCTCGCCGCCGCCTCCGGCCCTCCCCCGCGAGCCACCGCGGAGGCCCTTGCCCGGCGCTCCGGCCCGCAGGCGCCGTGCCGCCGGTCAGGCCAGGGGCGCGATCGTGAAGTGCCGCACGCGCAGGGGCGCGTCCAGGTACTCGTCCTCGCCCGGGAGGACCACGGGCTGGTCCCGCCAGTGCTCGCCGGCGTAGTCGGCCAGATCCTGCTCACCGCGCCAGCGACTGACGTACAGCAGCGAGTCGGGCGGCGCGAGCAGGACCTCATGGTCCACCAAGCCTGGGTAGCGGGCGGGGAACTCGCGTACAGCAGAGACGATCATCTCGCGGAATTCCTCGAACCGTTCGGGACGTACGCGTGCCTCACTCACCCTGACGATCACGGTTGCCAGGGTGTCACGCGCACCGGCGCGGCGCCACCCTTCCGCCCCTCGTCGCCCGGAGCGTCGACGACGACGCGGCGAGGCGCGGTGCCGGCCGCCACGGCCCCGGCAGGACCCGCCTAGCATGGGCTCATGTCCACCACCTCGTCACGGGTCGAACTGTGCCCGCTCACCCTCGCCGACCAGGACGAGTTCTGCTCGCTCGTGAGGGCCAGCGCCGAGCTCTACGGGCCTTACATGCAACTGCCCAAGAACGCGGCGGAGTTCCAGCGCTGGATGGGCCGCTTCGACGACGGCACCAACCTCGGGTTCCTCATCCGGGTACGGCAGAGCGGTGTGGCCGCCGGGACGGTCAACATCAACTCGATCATCCGGGGCCGTTACCAGGGCGCGTCCCTCGGCTATGCGGCTTTCGCACCGTCCGCGGGGCGGGGTTACATGGCCGACGGGCTCACCCTCGTCCTGCGGCACGCCTTCGAGGAGCTGCGGCTCCACCGGCTGGAGGCGAACATCCAGCCGGCGAACAAGCCGTCGTTGGCCTTGGTGCAGCGCCTCGGCTTCCGCTACGAAGGTCTGTCGCCCGACTACCTCTACATCGCCGGGGCCTGGCGCGACCACGAGCGTTGGTCCATCAGCGCGCCTCCTCCCTGGACGCCCGATCCCTCCCTTCCCGAGGTCTGAGCACGGCCCGGGCGTCACACCGTCCGGGTCGCGCCCTGTCCGGCACAGGGCGGTGGGATTTGGACATTCCCCGCTCGCTCCGGCCGGCGCCGCACCGCCACGGCCTGCGCTCCCGTCGAGGTCACGGAACGGTTTCGGCCCGAGCGCTCCGGAGTGCGCCCCCCGTGCCCCTGGTGCCGCGTTCTCGTCCGGAAGGCGAGGGCAGGGGGGTGGGGGTGACTGCTCGCGTCATGCACCGATCGCATGGCGGAGGACCGAAGGGGTGGGAATGATAAGAGTGACGGTGGTCTACGAAGCACAGCTCCTGCGTGCTGCGCTCGTGGACCTGCTGCGGTCGAGCGGGGTCCTGGCCGTTTCCTCGCTGCCCCACTGGCCTCAGGGGCCGGCGTCCGTGGCGTCGGCGCCGGACGTGTACGTCGCGGACGCCGAGTGTCTCCCGACCTCCGCGGTCGTACCCGCCACCGCCTCGGTGCCACCGTCGGCACCGGGGGCGGCGCCGGCGGGTGGTTCGGCCCTGCTGGCGCTGATCCCCGCGCAGCGGCCCGGAGTGCTGCGCCGGGCGCATGCGGCGGGGGCGACCGGGTTCGTCGACAAGAACGGTTCGAAGTGTCGATTACTCGAGGCCGTGCAGCGGGTCGCCAAGGGTGAGCGCTTCATCGACGACACGCTCGCCGTCGGGTTTCTCCAGGCCGCGGAGATGCCTCTGACCCGTCGTGAGCTGAGCGTTCTCTCGCTGGCCGCCAACGGGGCGCCGGTCGCCGAGATCGCCGCGACGCTGTACCTGTCCAAGGGCACCGTCCGCAACTACATGGCGAGCGTCATCCGCAAGGTCGGCGCGCGCAACCGGGTGGACGCCATCCGGATCGCCCAGGGCGCCGGCTGGACCTGACCGCACCGCGTGACGAGTCCGCGGGCGCGCCCCCCTCACCCCGGCACGTCGTTCCAGTGCCCCACCAGGTCGCGGTAGAGGGCGGAACGGGCAAGCAGTTCCTCGTGCGTGCCGTGCTGGGCGCGGGTGCCGTCGAGGACGAGGATCCGGTCCGCTCGGAGCGCGGACGACAGCCGGTGGGCCACGACGACCGACGTCCCGGGCCGGGCGCGCAGGGCGCGTTCGGCCGTGGCCTCCGCGACCGGATCCACATGGCAGGTCGCCTCGTCGAGCAGCAGCAGCGGAGCCGCGGAGAGGTGGGCGCGCCCCAGGGCGATCAACTGGCGTTCGCCGAGCGAGAGGGCGTCAGGGGACAGGGGACGGTCGAGCCCGCCCACACGGTCGACGAGCGGTTCCAGCGCGAGGGCGCGTACGGCCTCCTCGACGTCGGACCGGGAGGCGCCGGGCCGCAGATACCGGAGGTTGTCCCGCAGGGTGCCCGTGAAGACGTACGCCTCCTGCGGGATCAGCACGCGCAGCGCCGCGAGTTCCGGCGGCCGGCAGTCTCCGACGGGGCGGCCGAAGAGCCGTACGTCCCCCCGCTCGGGCGTCAGCAGTCCTGCCGCGACGTGCAGGAGGGTCGACTTGCCGATGCCGCTGGGGCCGACGATCGCGATGTGCTCGCCGTTCTCGACGGTCAGTTCCAGGTCGTCCAGGACGGCCCGGGCTCCCGGCCCGTACGCGGCCCGGACGTGGCGCAGTTCCAGCGCGGCGGTCGCGCGGCCCGCACGGCCGGGGGGTGGGGGCGCGGGGGTGGCGGGGCGAGGAGGGGGTGTGGGCAGCGGCCGGGTGAGCCGGTCGAGGATGACGAACAGCCGTGCTCCGGCGGCGCCCAGGACGGTCATCAGGGTGTGCAGGGCCGGCAGCAGCGCCTGGAGGACGTAGGTGAGCGCCCCCACCAGGGCGCCCGCGGTGACGCCTTGGCGCAGGAGCCACGGCGTCGCGGCGAGCAGCAGGAACACCGGCAGCTGTCCCGCCGTCGCCACGGAGAGCGTGCGGGCGGCCGCCCAGCGGGCCATGGCGCGCTGGGCGGCGGCGGCCTCCTCGACGGCCCGGCGGTTGTGCGCGGCGGTCGGCTCCCGGGTGCCGCAGGCGACGATGTCCCGCAGGGCGGTGCGGGTGATTTCGGCGCGCCGTCCCACGGCCTCGTCCGCGTCGAGGTAGCGGTGCTGGGCCCGTGCCAGGGGCCGCAGGGAGGCCGTGAACAGGGCGAGGCCCAGAACGAGTGGGGGGAGGACGACGAGGAGGAAGTGCGGCGCAAGCGACAGGAGGCCGACGAGGGCTCCGGCGGCGACGAAGACGAAGGAGCGGGCCGCGAGCACCAGTCCGGCGAAGCTGTCCCGGGCGATCTCGGTCTGACTCGTCAGCCGGGACACCGCGGTCGTGTCCACGGATCCGCCCGGGGCGGTGGCCGCGCGCAGGGCGCGCGCGACCGATCGTCGTACGAGGTGGTCACGGAGCGGTTCGGTGAGGTGCGGGAGTTGGGCGAAGACGCCGCGGACGACCGGAGCGCCGAGAAGGATGGCCACGGCGGCGCCCGCCAGCCAGAGCAGCCCGGTCGCCAGGGCGCCCCGCAGGAACCCGTCGTCCAGGGAGCGGGCCACGCAGTAGCCACCGAGGAAGGTCTGCGCGGACTCGGCGGCGGACCATGCGGCCAGTCTGACCAGGACGCCTTTGCGGCGGCCGAGGAAGACCCGGCCCGACGCCATGACGCGCCGGGAGGTCCGCGCCTCTGCGGCGGCCGGTCCCGGTGCGGTTGCGGCCGGCGGCGTTTCGTCGGCGACCAGCCCCGGTTCGGCGGCGACCGGCGGCGTACCGTCGGCGACCGGTCCCGGTTCGGCGGCGGTCCGCCGTGTCGTCGTGCCCGTCTTCCGGCCCCTGCCCGCTGTCTCTTTCACTCGCCCGCCCCGGGGTCGTCGCGGGTCGTCGGACCGGTGGGGCGGGAGCCCTGAGCGACCACCGTCGGCGCCGGCGGTGGCGCGGCCGAAGCCGCCGCCACGGACGCCCGCGTGTCGGCGCCCGCGTGAGCCTCTTCGCCCGTCCGCCCAGCGGCATGGGCACCGGCGCCCGCCAGGGTGTCCGCACCCGTGTGCGCCTCGTCGACCGTCTCCCCGCCTACACCGGCGTCGGCGGGCGGAAGCGGGGCGCACGGCGGCGGCGGTGCCTCGGCCAGGAAAACCGCGCGGTAGTCCGGGTCCTCCTCCCACAGCCGGCGGTGCGGTGCGCACCGCCGCACGCGGCCCGCCTCCATCCAGACCACCTGGTCGGCGCGGGCCGCGGTGGACACCCGGTGGGCCACGACGAGCTTGGTGCACGGGCGCAGTGAGGTGGCGAGGGCGAGCTCCACCTGTCGCTCGGTGGCCGTGTCGAGGCTCGACGTCGCGTCGTCGAGGATCATCAGCCGACCCCTACCCATGAACGCCCGGGCGAGACCCAGGCGTTGGGCCTCGCCGCCGGAGAGGGGAGCGTCGTCCAGAGGCGTGTCGTACCCCAGCGGCAGCAGACGGATGAAGCTGTCGGCGCTCGCGGCCGCCGCCGCCTCGCGGACCCTCGCAGCCGTGGCGGGGCCCGCGGCGGGGCCGGTCCCGGCGGCCAGCGCGGTACGGACCGTGGCGGCGGCGCCGTCGAAGGCGGGGCGCGCGAAGGCGTAGGCGGTCGCCCCGCGCAGTTCCGCGTGGGTCAGGCCGGCCAGGTCGACGCCGTCCAGGAGGACGCGTCCCTCGTCGGGGTCGGTCAGCCGGCCCGCGACGGCGGCCAGGGTCGACTTGCCGGCGCCGGAGCGGCCCACGATCGCGACCGTCGACCCGCCGTCGATCGCGAGCGTCACGTCCGTGAGCAGCGGGACTCCGCCGCGCACCACCCACACGGCCCGCAGCTCCAGGTCGCCGGGGCCGTCGGTCGGCAGGACGGCGGAGCCGTGCGGCATCCGTTCGAGATCGGCGAGTTCGGCGGTGCGGCGGCCCGCGCTGCGGGCGCGGACCAGGGTGCCGAGCGGTGCCGCGATGCCTCCGATGCCGGCGGCGAGGGCCGCGTACCGGGAGGCGGCGAGCAGTTCGCCGACGCTGACCTCCCCCGCCGCCAGCCCGGCCCCCGCCACCGCCACGACCGCCGTGGTGAGCAGGGGGAGCAGGACGCCGCTGCGGGCCACGGCGCGGCCGTGGACGAGCCACATGCGCGTTCCGTGCCGGGTCATGTCCTCCAGCGGGGCGAGGATGCGCTCCTCCTCCCGGCGTGCCGTGTCCGCGGCGGCGATCGTACGGGCGCCGCTCAGCGCTTCGCTCAGCCGGGCGGCGACGGCGCCCTGCGCCCGCTGGTAGCGGCCGACCGAGTCCGAGGACTGATGGGCGAACGCGCGCAGCAACAGCAGGAGCAGCGGGAGGCCGGCCACGAAGACGACGGCCGTCCAGGCGTCGATCAGCGCCAGCGCCACGAGGGCGCCGACCGGGACGAGGACGGACGACACCGAGCTCGCGAGAGCCGCCGGGGCGGTGCCGGTGTCGGTGGCGTTGACGCACAGCCGGGCGGCGACGTCGCCGCCGGAGTGGGGCGCCGCCCGGTGGGGGGCGGTGCCGAGCAGGCCGGTGAGCGCTCGCAGGCGGACCCAGGCGGTGGCGCGGGCGTTGGTGAGCTGGGTCAGCAGGACCGCGGCGGTCTCCAGCAGGACTTCCGCGGCGAGCAGGACGGCCGCCCACGCGAGCCACGTGCCCGCGTCGGGGTGTCGGCGCAGGAGCAGGTCCAGCGTCCTGCCGGCGAGTGCGGGGACGGCGAGCGAGCAGGCCGCGCCGGCGACCGAGCAGGCGAGCAGCACCGCCGTGATGCCCGCGGTGTGCCGTACGGCGCCGCGGAGCAGCCGGTCGGAACCGGTGGGCGAGGCCATCCGACCCCTCTCTCCTCGCTGGAACCCGTCGCGAGCACTCCGCGCGGGGCTGGCCGCGTGGGGCTGCCGCGTAGGAACTTCTCGCCGGGCCGCCCGCCTTCGGCCCCCACGGCCGGTGCCCCGGGAGCCGCGCTCCAGGGGCACCGTGACTCCGTGCCGACGCCTCGGCGCCGTGCGCGGAGCCGGATGGGGTCAGTTACAGGTCGTCACGCTGAGGCTGCTGTCGCCGCAGAGCAGAAGGCTGGCGCGGCTGCCGGTCTCGACGTCGCCGATGGCCTCGTCCTTGGGGGTCTCCAGCGACTGCAGGTCGAACAGGTTCATGATCGTTTCCTTTCGTGTGGGGACGGTGGTGCGGTACGACCCCGGTGCGGGGCCGGTTCTTGGGGCCGCGGAAGCGGCGGGAGGAACGGCAGGTGGGCCGGGCGTTCGCCCAGCGCTGCCGAGAGGGCCAGCAGGACGCCCGCGGTGCCGGTGGCGAGGTCCATGGAGAGCCGCATCATCTGTTCGCCGGGGAAGGCGAGGTGGCCCTCGTAGGACATCGCGTGCCAGGTCAGGCAGCCGACCTGGCGGCGTACGTCCTCGGGCGCTGTGCCCGGCCCTCCGGCGTTCGTGCGGGCGAGGTGGAGCACCATCCCGGCGGCGCCGCGGAAGAGACCCGGCTGGGCGTAGAAGGTGGCCTGCGCCGCCTGCACGGTCTCGCGGCGCGCCCGGTCGAGGGCGTCGTCCCGGCGGTGGAGGAGGTAGTCGTCGATCACCATGCCGATGCCCACGCTGCCCGCGCCGAGGTACGGCATCGTGCGCCAGCCCTCGTCGACCTGGAGGGTGCCGGAGGCTCCGCGCACACAGCGGGTGAGGTCGTCGTGGAGCGCTTCGGCGGCGAGGTCGAGGAGCGCGGTGTCCCGGGTGCGTTCGTAGAGCCGTACGAACAGCAGGGCCCGGCCTGCCGCGCCGTGCAGGAGACCGGTCCTTACGCGGCCCGGCGGCGCCTGCGCGTCCCTGGAGGACGCCCGGGAGGGGCGGGCCGTCAGTTCGGCGCACCGCAGCGCCGCCGTGTGCAGGCCGGTCTCGCCGGTGGCGGTGGCCAGGGCGTCCAGGGCGAGACCGATTCCGGCCGTTCCGCCGTGCAGATCGGGGGCGAGCGCGTCGTGGTCCTGGTCGAGGACGAGTTCGGCCAGTTCGAGGGCGGACGCCGTGTGCCCGAGCCGCTGGAGGGTCCAGGCGATGCCGGTCAATCCGTCGTAGAAGCCGAGTGGGGTGCCGGACTCGGGTTGCTTGGCGTGCCGCAGAAGCCGGTCCTCCGCCGCCGGGCAGCGTGCGGCCCCGCTCTCGCGCAGGGCGTGGAGGACTCCCGCCGTGCCGTATCCGACGGACATGCCGCCGCCGGCGGTGGCGAACTGGGCGATGTCCCCCGGGAAGAAACGATCCTCCCGGTCGGGCGTCGCCGACGCCAGGATCGCCCGCACCATCGAGTCGCGGCTGCGTGGCCAGTCCCCCGGTTCCTCCGGCAGGAAACGGGCGCGGCCCGCCGGGCGGTCGGGCGCCTGTGCACGGGCGCGGGGCGGGGTGCCGACGGGATCACGCGTGATCTCCCGTACCGCCGCGTCGAGGAAGCCGGGCGGCAGGGGGAATTGGGCCGCAGCGACCTCCGCCAGGTGCGCGGCCTTGGCCCGGTCCACGGCGAGCAGGCTGGTCAGGGGGACGAAGAGGGCGATCCTCAGGCACGCGAGGGCGTAGCGGTCGACGTCGAAGCCGCGCCGGTCGGCGGGTGCGACGAAGGCCGGGTTGGCGACGGTCTGCCGGCCGCCCTCCGCGGCCGGCTGGGCCGCCTCGAAGTCGAGCAGCACCACGGAGGATTCGTCCTCGGACACCATGATGTTGAAGAGGTGCAGGTCGTTGAAGACGATCCCGCGGGCGTGCACCGCGGCAACGGCCTGCTCGACGAGTCCATGGATCCGCAGGGCCCAGTCGGTGTACTCGGCGAGCCGGTCCGCCGGCGGATCGGCCTCCATCAGCGGGTGCCGGCGGGCGAAGAAGGTGTTGAGCGGCCTGCCCTCCACGAATTCGAGGGCCAGGAAGTGGTGGTCGCCGATCGTGAAGCTGTCGAGGACCTCCGGTGTGCAGGCGAGCCCCGACAGCCGCTCCAGCGCGGCGCGTTCGCGGTGCAGCCGTGTCACGGCGTCGGCCCCGTCGGCGGCCAGCCCGGCGTACGGGCGCGCCTCCTTCAGCACGACCCGCCTGCCGGTCTTCCGGTGCCGGGCCTCGTACACGCCGCCGCCGTTGGAGAAGTGCAGGGCCTTGTCGATCTCGTACGGCATCTCCTGGACGGTCACCGCGGCCCTCGCGTCGAGGTGCGGGCGCAGGAAGGGAGGCGGAGTCACCCAGTCGGGCACGCGGAAGACGGGCCCGCGCTGGTCGGGTACGAGGGTGCCGGTGCCGTCCTCGATGGCCGGCCGGAGCTCCCCGTGCTCGTCGTAGCAGTGCCGCCGGGTGAAACTGCCGTACCGCAGGTGCACGGGGCCGCGGCCCCACCTCAGGTCGCTGAGGATGTAAGGGCCGGGCTCGCCGTCGAGCAGTCGCGCCAGGTCGGTGGCCACGCGCTCGCACTGCTCGTCGTCCGCCGGGTACACCGTCATGAACTTGCCGCTCGCCGCGCGGTCCGCGTACTTGGCGTTGCGCTGGTGCAGCAGGTAGCGGCTCGGTACGAACTTGAAGGCCACCTCGTGTTCCAGACAGTGGTCGCGGACCGTGGCGAGGACCTTCTCCGCGTTGTCGAGACCGGCCGAGACATGGATCTTCCAGCCCTGCGACGGGAGGGGGCGGTCCACGGGACGTAGGGCGAGCCAGTCACCGGTCCGGTGGGCGCTCCAGCCCTCGGGTACGGGGAGCGTGGCGGGCCCGTAGAGGGAGTCGCCCGCCCCGTCGGCGAAGACCAGACGGTGCGGCGCGTCGTAGAAGTGACGGTCGGCGTCGCAGAAGACCGCGTACCCCTTGTTCACAACGCACTCCCTCGGTCGGTGACGAACACGACGTTGTCACGGCTCACATGGGCCCCGACAGTCGCCGCTGTCACCTTCCGTATGTGCGGTACGCACAGGTAACCAAGGCCCCACGCGTGGGGCCTGCGGAAGCAAAGGGGACTCCTCGGCCCGGTGAGGGACCGGAGGCTTCGCAGCCGGGCACGTTCACGGCCGCGTCTCCCCCGCGTCGAGCGCGGCCAGACCCTCCTCCCAGCGGGTCCGCCGCTCCTCGTCGGTCTGGTCCCACCACGGCGCACCGCGCTCTCCCAGCGCCGTCTTCGCGGTGTGCACCCTGGCCCGGGCGTCGCGCTCGGCCTCCGGATCGCCGGCACGGAGGGCAGCGCCGACCGCTCGCCGTGCCGCCATCAGATGGCGCCGCAGCCGGGCGCCGGCCTCGTCCGGGACGGCCGGGTCGGTGGCGCGCCAGCGACGGCCGCCGATGATCACGTGGTGCCCGTCGGGGCTCATCTCGGGTGGCCCGGAAGGGTCGGAAGGGGATCTCGACGTCACCGCACGCGGGTGCCCCTCCACGTCCGACGAGAACCCTTCCCGCCGTCCCTCGCCCCCAGATGGCGGCCGAAGAGGGAGTCGGCGGTGCGAAGCGGCGCGGGTGCTCGACCGCCCCGTCGGGCGGTCCACCGTGGCGTGGCACCGAGGGCGCCGCCGGACAGGGGCGGGGATGCCCCGGGCTTCTCGGGCACGGTCCGGAGGCGCTGGGGCGTGACAGCACACGGTCAGGGTTGGCCGGGGCTCCCCCGGCCAGGGCCGGAGCGGGCCGATTCCACGGGACGAGGGCGGGGCGGCCCGCGCTCCACGGGTACGGGCGGGATGTCCGAGGCGCTACAGCGCAAAGGCGGGGGCGTCCTGGGCGCCCCCGCCCTTGGTCATGAGCCCCCGCCCTTGGTCATGAGGTTCTCCCGCTCCCGGCGGGGTGACCCGCCCGGACTAACCGGTCGGTTCCTGCGGTGCGGGCGTGCCCGGGCCGGCAGGGGTCCCCTCGCCGCCGCGCTCCTCCCCCGCCTCCTGTTCCCCCTCGTTCTCGTCGGGGTCCTCGGATTCCGGCCTGCCGGTCTTCGGGACCCGGATCTCCGGTGCGCCGGTCCCCGCCGGAGGCAGATCCGGCGTGACCGCGTCGTCACTCGCCGGAACACGGTCCGGAAGCTCCGGCTCGGGGGCACTCTGCATCGCTGTCTCCTCAGTCGCTTGCGAACCCGGTGCACCCCTCGACTGCCCCGCCCGGCGACCCTCACTCGCCGCCGCTCCGACCGGAACCCCCCGGCCGTCACTCGACGGCGCCGCCTCCACCCCGACCGGAACCCCTCCGGACGCCCTCCCGGCGATGTCGTACGCCCGGACGAGGACGGCGACCGTCTCGGCCATGGCTCGGCGCAGTTCCGCCGGCGCGACGACCTCGACGTCGCCGCCGAGCCTGAGCAGTTCTCCGCACGCGTGCGAGACGCTCTCGGTCGGGATCTCCGCTTCGACCCATCCGTCGTCGCCTACGGACGTCGCGGTGGCCTCGACCGCCCGCACCACCGCCGGGGGAAGGTTGTCCGGCAGGCGAAGGCGTCCCCGCGGCGACAGCCGGACGGTGGCCGTGCCGGTGTAGCGGCGTGCCTGGAAATCGTCGAGGTACGAGGCCCAGTACGCGCCCAGGTCGAAGTCCGGCGGCCGGGCGAAGCGTTCGTCGCTCCGCACCGCGTCGAGGACCTGCGAGACCCGGTAGGTCCCGATCCGGGTCTCCGCCGCTGCCACGAGGTACCAGGCGCCGGACTTGAGTACCAGGCCATAGGGGCGCAGGCGGCGGCCCACCTCTCGCGGCGCACGCCAACGGCGGTAGCGCACGTCCACCGCGTGCCGGCTGAGCACGGCGTCGACGAACAGCGACAGGTGCGGCGCCTGTTCGGGTTCCCGGTACCAGGCCGGGGCGTCCAGGTGGAACACCGCCGCGGTCCGCGCCGCCTCCTCGCTCAGTTCCGCCGGCAACGCGGCCAGCAGTTTCAGCCGTGCTGCCGTCACCTCGTCCGCGAGCCCCAGATCGGCGGCGGGGCCGGGCAGTCCGGCGAAGAGCAGCGCCCGGGCCTCCCCCGGGCTCATGCCGGTCAGGCGGGTGCGATAGCCGTCCACGAGCTGGTAGCCGCCGTGTCGTCCGGGCTCCGCGTAGACCGGGACCCCTGCCGCCGCCAGCCGTGCCAGGTCCCGGTACACCGTCCGCACGGACACGCCCAGCTCGTCGGCCATCCCCCGGGCGGGCATGCGGCCGCGGGACTGCAGCAACAGCAACACCGAGAGGAGCCGACCGGCAGACATGATCACATTCTCCACGGAAACCCTGACAGCCCCTGGCACACCCCCGCCCTACGGTCGGTCCAGGTCCGGCTCGGAACTCCAGGAGCCGGACGTCCCCACGTGAGGGACCGCACCGCACCTGATGGATCCCACCGAACCGGAGTCAGCCGTGTCCCCCGCCGTTCCCCCCGTCCACCTCACCGTGATCGAGCTGCGCCAGTACACCCTGCGTCCCGGCCGACGCGACGAACTCGTCGACCTGTTCGACCGGGAGTTCGTCGAGACCCAGGAAGAGACGGGGATGGCGGTGCTCGGCCAGTTCCGCGACCTGGACGACCCGGACCGCTTCGTCTGGCTGCGCGGATTCCCGGACATGGCGACCCGGCACCGCGCCCTGACGGCCTTCTACGGAGGCCCCGTCTGGGCCGAGCACGGCCCCCGGGCCAATGCCACGATGATCGACTCCGACGACGTCCTGCTGCTGCGTCCCCTGCCGGACCGGGGCGCCCTCGCCGCATCACCACGGAGGCGGCCGCCGGTCGGCGCTCCGGCGCCGGAGCGATTCGTGTCCGCCACCCTCTGGTCCTTCCCTCCCCGGCGGCCCGACGGCGTCGCACTGGTCCGCGACGGACTCCTGCCGGTGCTCCGCGAGACGGGCGCGGCGCCACTCGCCGCCCTCACCACCGAGCCGGCGGAGAACACCTTCGCCCGGCTGCCCGTCCGTACAGGGGAGAACGTCGCCGCCGTCTTCACCTCGTATCCGGACGAGGACGCTCACCTCCGGCATCTCGCCGAGGTGCGTGCCCACCCCCGCGCACGGGACGAGATCCTGCCGGGCATCGAGCGAGAGCGGGTCGCGGCCCCCCGGATCCTGCGGCTGGCGCCCACGGGCCGATCGCTCCTCACCTGAGCGGTGCCGCTCGCTCCCGCCTCCGCCTGCCTGCCTGCCCGCTGCCGCGGACTTCCCCATCGTCCGGCCTGCACGCGATCGCGATCACGCGATCGGGGGGCCGACAGGGCGGCGCTCCGTCAGGCGTGGGCACCACAACCCGTCTCTTCGGCCGTCGCGTTCACCGACGCGGCGGCGCGGCGGTATTCGGCGTTGATGCGCTGGGCTTCCTCGAGCTGGTCCTCGAGGATGATGATGCGGCAGGCGGCCTCGATGGGGGTGCCCTGGTCGACGAGTTCGCGGGCGCGGGCCGCCATGCGCAGCTGGTAGCGGGAGTAGCGGCGGTGACCGCCTTCGGAACGGAGCGGGGTGATGAGGCGGGCCTCGCCGATGGCGCGGAGGAAGTTCGGTGTGGTGCCGAGCATGTCGGCGGCCCGGCCCATCGTGTAGGCGGGGTAGTCGTCGTCGTCGAGACGGCCGTAGGAGTCGTCTGCTGTCATCTGCACCTCTCTCTGGAACGCGTCGAGGGGTCCTGGTGCCGTACGGCACCAGGACCCCGAAGGAACTGCTACACCATCCGCCGGCCGGGGGACTGCGCCGGCTTCCTGTTTCCGCGGCCTCGACCGGACTGCTGTCGGGGGCGCGGGGATCGCGGTTGCTTGACCGGAGACCACCTCACTGTCGATGTCCTGCGGTACCCGGGCTCCGAAATCCGCCCGGGCGATCCTGATGGCGTGGCTTCCTCCGTTCTTCCTCGGTGATCAACTTCTTACCAAGCGGGTACTGCGTACTGCGACTGCGGGTACTGCTGCCCGGCAGTTCGTCTCTGCCGGGCCCCTCTTGACTGGGCTACGTGAGAAACCATATCCACACCGCCACTCAATGTCTACTCTCGCGAGCATAGATTTCCGTACACGGAGGCAGACGTACCCGCCGCGCTCGCGGACCTCCGATGACGGCGGTGCGGGCGCGGCCCAGGTCGTTCGCGCGTGGCAGACGGGGGCGGAGCGGCCGCGGAGGCCCGGCGGCGTGCCGGGAGGTGCGGCCGGCCGGAGGAGGCGCCTGCCACCCGTGGCCGAGCATCGGCGCGACCTCGGCGGGTACGGCGCCGAGCCACCGCACGCCGCCTGTCCACCAGGCGCTGACGCGAGCGGCAAACCCGACAACCCGTGCGGCGGCGGCCCTTGGTGGTTCCGCCGAGGGGAGCCGGCTTCCCTGGTGGGGACAGCACATTGTGTGCGACGGCGCGGGCGGGTTGGACTGGGGAAAGGTCACGGTCATGGCGGCCCGGCCCTTCACCGGTACAGAAGGAAGCTCATGACACCGATGCTCGACGGCTGCACGCCCTGGCCCGAGGAGTTCGTCGACCGCTACTGGGCCGCAGGCCACTGGCGCGGGAACACGCTGGACAACCTGCTGCGCGGCTGGGCCGTGGAGTACGGGCCGCGGACCGCCCTGGTGCACGGTGCCACACGGCTCACGTACGCGGCCCTGGACCGGCGCGTGGGCCGCATGGCCGCCGGCTTCCGGCTGCTGGCCCTCCGGCCCGGGCAACGCGTCGTCGTCCAGCTGCCGAACGTCCCCGAGTTCGTCGTCACGGTGTTCGCGCTGATGCGGGCCGGCGCGGTGCCCGTGTTCTGCCCGCTCCCGCTGCCGGCGCACGAGGTGGCCGACCTCGTGCGGCTCACCCAGGCCGTCGGCTACGTCGGTCCGTCGACGTACCAGGGCTTCGACCACACGGCGATGGCGGCGGGCATCGCGGCCGGCGGGCCCTTCCTGCGGCGGGTGTTCACCTACGAGGCGCCGGGCACGGCCTCCCCGTACGGCGGATTCACGATCGACCCGTCGGGATGCCACCACTTTCCGCTGGGTTCCATCGACGCCCCGCCCGAGCGGGACCTTGCGCTGAGCGCCGACAACGTGGCGTTCATGCTGCTCTCGGCCGGTACGAGCCGGAGCCCCGTACCCCTGCTCGTTCCTCGGACCCACAACGACTACGCCTATCAGATGCGTGCCGCCGCCGAGCTGGTGGCGTCGACCGGGAACGACGTGTATCTGGCGGCGCTGCCGCCCGAGAGCAACGTCGCCCTCGGCTGCCCCGGCATCCTCGGCACGCTCTCCGTCGGAGGCACCGTCGTCCTGGTCGACGCCCCGGAACCCGCCGCGTGCTTCCCGCTCATCGAACGAGAGCGGGTGACGATCGCGACGGTGGGACCCGCCGTCGCCGAGCTGTGGCTCGACGCGCTGCCCGCGGCGCAGGCCGACGTGAGCAGCCTGCGTCTCGTACAGATCGACGACACGCCGGTCGGACGGTCGCGGCACCGGGAACCCCTCGGACGAACGGGCCCCGGAGCGGGCCGCCGCCTGCAGCGGGTCGTCGGCGTCGCGGAGGGGCTGCTCGTGTTCACCCCGCCCGCCGGCCCGGAAGGTCCCCCGCTCGCCGCGCACGGCCGCCCGCTCTCCCCCGACGACGAGATCCGCATCGTCGACGCCGACGGCGAGGACCTGCCCGCCGGGGAAGCCGGCGAACTCCTCGCCCGGGGCCCGTATACCCCGCGCGGCTACTACCGTGCACCCGCCCACAACGCCCGCCGCTTCACCACCGACGGCTACCTCCGCACGGGCACCCTGGCGTATCGCACCGCAGACGGCGGCCTGGTGGTGACCGGTCACCTCGCGGACGGCCCCCTGCGGCCCGGCGACGAGGTGCCATCTGACCGGTGACGGGCTCGACGGTCCCGCGCTCGGGGCCGCACCGGGAGCAGCCGGACGGTGGTCGGGCCGCATTGGGGCATGAGCCGGCCTGCGCGTGTGCGAGGGTGCCCCTATGACGACACGGCGCCGTAGCCAGGCGGAACGAGACGCGATCCCGGTCGAGATCGGCTACGCGCTGCTGAGCGCGTGCTTCCTCGGCGCGGTCGTCTTCGGCACGATCGCCGGACCGGCCGCTGTCTGGCACCTCCCTCCCGCCTTCGAGCGGTTCCTCGTGGTCTCCGGATCCTGGCTCGCCGGAGTGCTCGCGGTGATGCGCGTCGTCCATGTCCTCTGGCGCCACGAACGACGCCGGTAGGAGCCGTGCGCACGGCCACGCGCAAGACCCGGCGCTTTCGTCAGCTCCTGGTCAGCGTGCAGGTGTACGTGGCGCTCCCGCTGCCGATGTAGGCCTCTACGTCGGCGTAGTACATGCCGGTCCCTGAGGCGGTTCTCGTGAAGGTGAGGGCGTCATGAAGTCGACGAGCGACCGCGACGACTTCAAGGTCCACCTGGCCACAGGCGTGACCGCCGCCTTGAACTGCGCCGTCCCTGCCGAGTACGACGCCGATGCCTCCTCCTGGACTCGGCCGGCGGCACCCTGGAGTGCTCCGTCAACGACGGCGCCGGCACCGACGAAGTGCCGGCGAGGGAGCCGGGTGAAGACAGAACCGTGGCGTCGTCGGCCGTGTCCCGGGTGTCGTTGGGCTCGCTCTCCACCAACGTGCTCCCGCCCTGGCTTTCGCAACTGGTCACGGGCGTGCCGTTGTAGAGACTGGCGTCGGGGACACACCGCTTGCGACGCTGCCGTTGCAGGCGCCGTACACGACAGGGCCGTTGATGTGATGGCCCGCGCTGCCACCTCCCGAACCGCCTCCCTTGGCCACGACGGGCTCCACGGAGGCTTCGAGAGGGGTTCCCTTCCAGGCGGCGTATCGGCACTGGTCGCCGCCGGCGAAGTACACCAACTCGGCGTGGTGAACGTCGGTGTTGACCTTGTTGTTGTTGCCGTCGGCGGCCGCGGTGAGCGTCCAGGTCGTAGAGGAGTTGACTCCCGTCAGGCCCATGACGGTGTGTGTCGCACTCGGCGGTCCTGCTGCCCGAGGTCGGTGCGTGCTCGCCGAGATCGGTGCGACGACCGACAGCGGTTCGCCTACGCTTGCGGACTGAAGGCATACGCCGGCGCCTCGCCCCTCACCCGGGCCTCAGGCAAAAGCCCAGCATCACCCGCCACTGGGTGAAGAACGGCCGTCTTCATCACGCCGGCCACCTCGGGGTGTTCTGCGCGATCACCGCCTCACCCTGCGCCAAAGCCCCCTATCGGCGCCGCCTGACAACCCGCGGACTGTCACGCCGCTGCCCAGCGCAACCTCTTCAACCTCGCCGGTGGCATGGGAGCGGGTGCGCGACGGGACGCCGTCGCCCGTTCACCGGTCGTTCGCACGAGACGGAGCGTGACCTGGTCCCGGCCCGGGGCACTTAGGCGGCGGAGGACGGCCCTGGAGCGGCAGCCCTCCGCCTCCGGGGCTCACCCGGTGATGGCTCGCGTCATCTGACGAAGTTCCGCGTCAACTGCGAGACGTTCTCGCTGACCAACAGCCACGCGTGCTCCACACACCCCACGTTGGTGTTGCTCGCGCCGGACAGGACCGTGCTCGAGTCCGGATTGATCAACTCGTCGCACGTGGACCAGAAGGTCCCGTAGTTGACGGCCCCGGGCGTCTCGTCGCCGCTGTTGAGCGCGGTCAGGAAGGTGCTGCCCGTCGCCATCTCCTTGCACGACGCGAGCGCCCAGTCGCAGACCTGCGCCGCGTTCGTGCCGTGGTTCGGGCCGCCCAGGGACACCCAGTCGTCCACGTACGAGGTGCCGCCGAGGAACTTCACGTACCAGCGCGAGCCCAGGCCGCCCATCGAGTGGGTGACGACGTCCACCTTCGCCGCGCCAGTGCGGGCGCGCAGAGCGTTGACCTGATCGCGGATCTGCACGGCGGTCGTCTCGTTCGACTGGAACGGGTTGTACGACATCGCGTACAGCCGGTCGGCCGGCCAGCCGGACGCCTTGAAGTCGGAGACCATCTCGTTGAAGTTCCACGCGCCGCCCTTGTATCCGTGGACGAACAGAACCGGATCGGGCACGGCCGCCTGGGCCGGGGCCGCAGGCAGCAAAACGGCCGCCACCGCGGCACAGGACGCGGCGGCGGAGAGCGCACGGGGGAATCGTCGCATCGGCGTTCCTCTCACTTACTGGGGGAGCCCCAGGGTGAGGGCGGCGCGACGCCACGGCCATCGGCTGTTTCACCAGTCTTTACACGCCGGTAACTTGGCTCTAGCGTTACGAGACATGCCAGTGGGGCCACGCAGCGCGGGTGCGAAGGGACAACACTCGGGTGACTGCGCCCCGGGGCTGTCACAGGACGGCGTGAGCGTTCGCATCCGGCTCGCGGTGTACGGCGACGCGCGCGCGGCAGCCGAGTTCACCGCCGCCCTCACCACGCGTCAACGCGCCGGCCTCGACCCGCTGCCGGATCCGCTGACCCTCCGGCTGGTGGCCACGGAACAGCACCGCGCCCGCCTCGCCCAGCTGCCGACCGCCACGCGCCGACTGCTGCTGCTCGCCGCCGCCGACCAGCACCCCGTGGAGAGCTGGGCGTTCGACCGCGCGGTGGTCGCCGCCGGGCACGAGCCCACGGACCTCGATCCCGCCAAGGAGGCCGGCCTCATCCGCTTCACCGCCGCCGGTCTCGTCTTCGCCGACCCGCTGCTGCGGGACGTGGTGTACGACAGCGCCGGACCCGAGGAGCGACGTCTCGCCCACCGGTCGCTGGCGCTCGTCCTCGACCCGAGGGCCGAGCCCGGCCCGTGGAACTGGCATCGTGCCTGCGCCTCCCTCGGCCCGAGCAGCCGCCTCTCCCGCGCCCTTGCCGGCGCACCCGCCCCCGACCCGGCGACCGCTGCCCACCACGCGGAACGCTCAGCGCTCCTCACCCCCGACACCGCCGTCCGCCATGCCGCCCTAGCCCGTGCCGCCCTCCACGCCTGGCACGGCGGCCTGCCCGACCGGGCACGCTGCCTCCTCGCCGCCGCGGAACGCACGGCTCCCGGTACGGATCCCCGCGTGCGGCTCCTGCGCGGCCTGGTCACCTTGCGCTCCGGGCATGCCCCCGATGCCTACGACGACCTTGCAGAGGCGGCGACCTCGGCTTTCGCCGGCGTGCGGGGGGCATACGCCGAGACCGGCGCGGGGCGTTCGGCGACCGGCGGTACGCCTGCCGGCTCAGCCTTCGCCGCCCCGGCGACCGCCGCGTACGCCCTCGCGTACGCAGCCGAAGTCGGCCACTACACCGGCGACCTGCACCGCTGCCACCAGGCCGCGGTCCTCGCCCGGAAGAGCCCGCCACCGTCCGCTCCCGCCGCCCGCGCCCTGATCGCCGGACTCACCGGGGTCGCCTCTGCCGTACGTGGCAGCTACGCCGAAGCCGCCGTCCGGCTCCGTGAAGCCGTGTCCCTCGCCCGGTACGGCGACGACCCCACCGTGCTGGTGCACGCGGCGCTGGCCGCGCTCTACCTCGGCGACGACGGCCTCGCCCTGGCTGTGGCGCACCGGGCCGAGTCCGCCGCCCGCGCCCAAGGCGAACACGCCGCCCTGCCCCGGCTGCTGGAGTTCCGCGCGTACGCCGAGGCGTGGAACGGGCGCCTCGGCGCCGCCACGGCCACCGCGGTCGACGCGCACCGCCTCGCCCGCGGGACCGGCCAGGACAACGTCGCCTGCCACATCCTGGCCGGCCTCGCCCTGTTGGCCGCGCTCCAAGGCGACACCACCACGTGTCGGGACCGCGCCCGGCAGGCCCGGACGTACGCCGCCGAGCACGGCATCGGGCTCGCTACGGCGCTCAGCCTCTGGGCGCTCGCCTACCTCGACCTCGCGCAGGGCCGCCCCGCCGAGGCCGCCTCCCAGCTGCGCACCCTGGCCCGTCTCGGCCCCGGGCACGGACATCCGGCGATTCGGCTGCTCTCCACCCCGCACTACGTGGAGGCCGCCGTCCGCGCCGGCGAACCGGCCGCCGCGGCCGCGGCGGCCGTCGGCTACACACGCTGGGCGGACACCGTCGCCAGCCCGGGGCATCTGGCCCTCGCGGCCCGCTGCCGAGCGCTGCTCGCCTCCGGCGGGGAGGCCCTCGCCCACTACCGTGACGCCCTGGACCTGCACGACGCTGATGGCCGTCACCTCGAACGCGCACGGACCGAGTTGCTGTACGGCATCGCCCTCCGACGGATGCGGCGAACCACGGAGGCGCGGGACCGGCTGCGTGCGGCACTCCAGGCGTTCGAGCAGTTCGGGGCCCGGCCCGGCGCGAGTCATGCGGAGGCGGAGCTGCGCGCACTCGGCGATACGGCCCGGTCCGCCCGCCTCCCGGCAGCAGCGGCCCTCGGCGCGCTCACCGCTCAACAGACCCTGATCGCCAGGATGGTGGCAGACGGTGCGACGAATCGCGAGATCGCGATCCGGATGGTCCTCAGTCCCCGCACGATCGACCACCACCTTCGCAGCACCTACGCCCGCCTCGGCATCTCGTCGAGGGTGGAACTCGCGCGCCTTGTCGAGGCACAGGGCACGGCAGGCACTCTCAGGGGTCTGGACAACGACGAAGCTCCAGGTTTTTGACCTGCAGCTTTGCGATATGAGCGGATGACGGGAATCGAACCGCGCGCTACAGCTTGGGAAGCCTATGGAGTGCGGTTCTGACGGAACACCACGGCCCCTCCGAGCCCGTCCACCATGGTGCTGGGTGGCGCGGCAGCGGGGTGGACCACCGAGGGTTCAGACGCAGCGGGGCGGGGCGGGGTGGAAGAACACGTCCCCGTAGTTGGAGTGGAGGGTCACGATGCCGCTGGGCCATTCGAGGTGGACGCTCACAGTGAGGGTCCGCGCGGCCTGGAGGGCCAGCACACGCAGCCAGGTTCCGGAGACGGGCCACGGCCCACACATGGATGCGCCGGTGGCGGGCCGAGGGCGAGGCGGGTCTGCACGACCGCTCCAGCCGGCCTCGCACGACGCCGCACCGGACAGCGGCCGCGGTCGAAGCCCGGGTCTGCGAACTGCGGCGAAGCCGCAAGCCCGGCCCGGCCCGGATCGGATCGGCCCGATCCTGGGCCTGCCCGCCTCGACCGTGCACCGGATCCTGACCCGTCGGATCCCCGACGGCGGCGACCACAAGACCAACGGCCGACAGGCCGGCCGCCCGATCCGCGGCGTGGGCTAAGAAGGTCGCGACCTGCGCGGCCTTCCTGACCCGCGCGGCCGCCTTCTTCCACAGCCAGGGCATCGACCGCATCGAACGGGTCCTGACCGACAACGCCTGGGCCTACCGCAACGGCCTGGCCTGGAAGAACGCGCTCGCCGACCTCGGCGCCACCGGCAAACTCACCCGGGCCTACAGGCCGCAGACCAACGGCAAGGTCGAAGGCAGAGGCGTGGTACGGCCTGGGTGGCCGGGAGCTGATGGTCCGCCACGGCAAGAACCTCGACAGGCTCCTGGCTCTGGGGCCGGAGGCGCAGCGGTCTTCGGACGGAGAGGCGCTCATCAGGTCGCGGCTTCCCGCTATCTGCGCCGAGTTCGGGAAGATCGCCGAGAACGCCGAAGCCTACTTCCCCGGCGCGGCCCCCCGGATCCTGCCGAGAGCTGGACGACGTTCACGACGAGGGCGGCCCGAGGCAGTGGTACGAAGCGCAGCGGGTGCCTCCACGCGCCGCCGTCGATCGCGGTGTCTGCGCTGATCTCGGCGACCTGGTCGGGGGCCCAAACGCGCTCTACCAGGAGGCCAAGGCGGCGTTCACCTCGTACCTGACGCACGGCGTCCCGGCCCCGGCCACCGCGGACGACGTCGCCGAGGCGTACGGCGGCATGGTCGCCGAGGCCAGCCACGCCGACTGCGCCGCGCACGTGCGGGGCATCCAGAATGGCCACATGGACCGCAACGCCTGGTCGGACAACGCCTACAGCCACCTGGCCTGTGTACACGGCTACCTACGGCACGAACAGCGCGCACGGCTACGCCCTCACCGTGGACGGACAGTACGGCCCGGGCTCCGACGCGGCCTGCCACAGCTTCCAGTCGAGCAGGGGCCTGACGGTGGACGGCGTCGTCGGACCCGCCACGTGGAGGGCGACGTTCGCCTACAGCGAGGCACGCATGGGGGGCGCGACGGTGTCCCGCGCGGTGATTCCGTGCGGGACACCGTCGCGTTGTCTCCGACGGAACGCGGCACGGGCGCCGGTCGACCGGGCCGTCCCGCCTTCGTACGGAGTGCGTACGATCAGCGGGTTCCGTCCCCGCAAGGAGTGCCCGCCCCGTGAGCAGCAACCCGCCGCCCCGTCCGCCCCACGGCCTGCCGCCCCTGCGGGCACTCACGCGCCTGGAAAACGGGGAGCGGCTGCACGGCCTGCTGTGGCGGGTCGGTGACGGCTGGCGGATGATCAGCAGCGCCGTGCTCGGCGGGGGCATCGGGGAACGCTCCTGGATACTCAACGCGCAGGTGGCGCACGGCTACCGGCGCGCCGACCCGGACCGCCACCTCGCCGAGCTGGCCCGCGAGGCCGGCGTCCGCGGGCCGGGGGTGGGACTGATGACGGCCGCGGACGTCCGGGCGTACGGTCACGCCCGCGACGGCGGCGTGGAGGCCGTCGCCACGGCGGGCCTGGGGGTCAAGGGCTGGGCGGCCGCCGCCCAGGAGGGCACCGCCCTCGCGATGGCGCCCGGCACGATCAACATCGTGGTGGCACTGCCGGTGACGCTGACCGACGCGGCGCTGGTCAACGCCGTGGCCACGGCCACCGAGGCGAAGGTGCAGGCGCTGCTCGACGCGGGCCACGACTGCTCCGGCACGCCGACGGACGCCGTGTGCGTCGCCGCCCGGACCCCTGTCCCCGGCGAGGAGCTGCACGCCTTCGCGGGGCCCCGCTCGCTGTGGGGCGCCCGGGTGGCCCGCGCCGTCCACGGAGCCGTACGGGACGCGGCCCGCTTCTGACGTACAGATACGGCCACGGCGCATACCGGTTGAAACATGAATCGTGGGCGGGGAGCCACACGCCCCCGTGGGACAGATTCCGTAATAGGCGGTACATTCGATCCCTGAAACTCGCTGATCTGGAACGTGGCAAGCCGGAGGACGCGGCATCGACGGCTGCCGTCCGCCCTGGTGATCCCACGCCGCAGAAGGGAAAGCCATGAGCCCCACGCTGGCCGACGAGATCCGCAGTCGGCTCGGAGAGCTGAGTCCCGCGGAGCGCAAGGTCGCGCGGGTGCTGCTGGCGGGGTATCCGGCCGCGGTCTTCGAGACGGTCGCCACGATCGCGGAGCGGGCGGGCGTCTCGGCACCCACAGTGCTGAGGTGCGCCTCCCGGCTGGGCTACCGGGGCTTTCCCGACCTCCAGGCCGCTCTCCGCTCCGAACTCGACGCCCGCAACGCCTCGCCGATCACGCTCTACACGGCCGCCGGGACGTCGCAGCACGAGCGGACGGAGGCTCCGCAGGACGCCGCCGCCACCCGGCTCGGCGAGCGCTCGTCGCTCGTGCGGCAGGCCGTCGCCCAGACCTTCGACGAGGTGGCCGCCCACGAGTTCGAGGACGCCGTCGGCCTCCTCTCCGACCCGCGCCGCCGCGTGCACGTGGCGGGCGGACGGTTCACGCACCTGATGGCCGAGTACCTGGGCCTGCACCTGATGCAGTTCCGCGACCAGGTGAGCCTCCTGCCGCACAAGGACGTGGAGCGGACCTCCTTCCTCACGCAGCTCGCCCGACGCGACGTCACCGTGCTGTTCGACTACCGGCGTTACGAGGCCGACAAGACGCTGATCGCCGAACTGGCCCGGGAGCGGGGCGGCAAGGTCATCGTGTTCACCGACCCGTGGCTCTCCCCCGCCGCCGCCCACGCGGACGTCGTCCTCATCACCCAGGTCTCCTCGGACTCCCCCTACGACAGCCTCGTACCGGCCCTGGCGGTCGTCGAGGCGCTCGTCGCCACCGTCCTCGACCGGATCGGCGGCAGCGGCCACGAGCGCATGAAGGAAGCGGAGAGGGTCGCCCGGCGCACCGGCCTGCTGTGAACGGACCGCGCGCCGCGGTCCGTTCGACGACGCTAAAGGAGCCGACCCCCGTCCTGGGGCCGGCTCCGTGTCGTTCGGCCGATCAGCGCGGCGCGATGTCGATGCGCAGGGAGAGGAGCGTACAGGCGTCCGTGCCGTCGCCGGTGAAGGCGGCGAATCCCCGCCCCTTGGTGAACGTCACGGTGAACCGCGGCCCGCTCTCGAACGTGGTCGCGGTCGCGCTGTTCTGCGCGCGCGTCGAGGCGAGCGCCCGCGCGGTGGTCCGGAAGGCGTACGGGGCGCCGTCGGGGTTGGCGGCGGAGTGGAAGACGTCATTGTTGGCGGGCACGGGCGCCGTGCCGACGGGGCCCAGGGGCTGCTTGGCCGGGTGGACGCGCGGCGTCCAGGTGCGTGCGTCGTACTGGTCCCCGTCCGTGAGGTAGCTGTACCGGGCCCGGCGCAGGGACCAGCCGCCCTCGGAGTCGTACGCGCGGGCGTCGCGCAGGTCCAGGACGGCGACGCCGTTCGGCCCGAGGACGCTGAGGTGCTCACGGGCGCTGCCCGGCCGGTCGACGACGAGGGCGGTGTTCTCCTCCAGGGCGTAGACGCGGTCGTGGCCGGTGTCGGAGGCGAGGCGCAGCGCCCGGCCCTCGCGTCCGTAGGCGCCGGTGTGGGTGTCGACGAGCCCCGACCGGAGGAAGCCGAAGCCGCCCTCGGGGAGGTAGCCGAGGCGCGTCGCGTCGTCGAAGTAGCCGGGTGCGCTGCCGTCCCTGAGCCCTTCGTACGACTCTCCGCCAGTGACCATGTCGGGGCCGGAGGCGATCTGGGCGCCCGCGGAGGACCCCGCGACGACGGCGCCTCGGGCGAGCTTGGCGCGGATGGCGGCCAGGACCTTGGAGTCCCGGTGCGCGTCACCGCGCAGCAGGGTGGTGACGTACCGGTACTGGTCGCCGCCGCCGAAGAAGAAGCCGGTCATGGAGTTGACCTGAGCGACGACGGCGTCCGAGTCGGCGTGGGCGACGTGGTCGATGTCGAGGGGGATCCACTGGGCGTCCGCGGCGCCGTGCCGCTTGAACACGTCGGCGTAGTAGGCGCCGTTGCAGGCGGAGTTGCTGCACCGCTCGGGGTCGCCGGCGTGGGGGTCCTGGCTCTCGGGTACGGAGGCGGCCGTGATGATCCCGATGCGGGAGCCGGGGCCGCCGGCCCGCTTGATGATCTCGCCGTAGACCTGGGTGTTGCTCTCCTTGAGGGCTCCGCCGATCAGGACGAGGGACCCCGCCTGGGTCCGGGCTTTCGGGGTGTCGGCGAGGGCGGAGGAGGAGACCGAGAGGAGGGATACGGCGAGGGCGCCGGCGAGGACGGTGCGGCGTGCGGGTGCGGAAGGGACGCGCATGGTGCCTCCGTTGAGGGTCGGATGAGTGGCGGGATGGTGCGTGGGGCTGAGGCGCGCGGCCGGGGCCCGTGGCGGACGCCTCCTGGGGCGTCGGCGTCGTACCCGCAGCGGAGGGAAGCGGGACTTCCCTCCGCTGTACGTCGGCGTCGGCGCCGGGGTTGCGTCGGGGCAGCGTCGGCGTCGTTCAGGTGGTGCCGGCCGTGCCCAGGGAGGCGATCAGGTCGGCGAGGAGGGCGATGCGCTGCGGGACGCTGGTGACGTCGAGCCACTCCTGGGGCGTGTGGTCGGCGCCGCCGACCGGGCCCAGGCCGTCGAGGACGGGGATTCCCGCCCCTGCGATGAGGTTGGCGTCGCCCACGCCGCCGGTGGCGGCGGCGCCCAGCTCGATGCCGGCCGCTCGGGCCGCGGTGCGCGCGTGGTCGAACATCCGCCGGGAGGCGGGGGTGTCCTCCATCGGCGGGCACAGGTCGAGTTGCTCGACCTCGACCGTGACGCCGGGGACGCCGGGCTGGTCGGCGGCATCGCGGATGGCCCGGGTGACGCGCTGGATGTCGGCCGTCGTGGCGGCGCGCACCTCGATGCGCAGTTCCGCCTGGGGACAGACGATGTTGGCGCGGGTCCCGGCCCGGACGACGCCGACGTTGACCGTCACGTCGTCCCAGTGGCCGTTGAGGGCCTGGAGCGCGACGGTGAGGTGGGCTGCGGCGAGAGCGGCGTTGGCACCGCGCTCGGGTTCGATGCCTGCGTGTGCGGCCCGGCCGGTGACGGTGAGGCGGAAGTCGGCGACGCCCTTGCGGGCGATGACGAAGTCGCCGTTCTCCCGTGCGCATTCGAGGCCCAGTCCGTAGTGCACGCCGCCGGCCGTCTGCTCGATCAGCGGTCGGCTGGCGGGCGAGCCGATCTCCTCGTCGGGGGTGGCGATCAGGACCAGCTCGTCGTACGCGTCGACACCGAGGTCACCAAGGATCTCCAGGGCCGTGAGTCCGGCGAGCAGGCCGCCCTTGTCGTCGCTGACGCCGGGGCCGTACGCCGTGGAGCCGTCGATCCGGAAGGGGCGGGCGGCCGCGGTGCCGTTCTCGAAGACGGTGTCCATGTGGCCGGCGAGGAGGATCCTGCGGCCTCCCTCCGACTCGGGCATCATGCCGCGTCGGCGGCCGACGAGGGCGTCACCGGTCCGGTGTCCCTCGGGCGTCGACGGGAAGCGGACGCGTTCCACGGCGAACCCGAGCCGTTCGAGCCGGCGCTCGATCCAGTCGGCGACCTGGTTGACGCCTTCGGGGCTGTAGGAGCCGGAGTCGACGGAGACGAGCTCCTCCAAGTCGCGCAGGTAGTCGGCGCGGCGGGCCCGGGCCAGGTCCAGCAGGTCGTCGAGCCTCTCCCGGCGGCGGGTGGGGGCGCTCACAGGACCTTGGACAGGAAGGCGCGGGTGCGCTCCTGCAGCGGGTCGACGAGCACCTGGCGGGGGTCGCCCGCCTCCACGACGACGCCCTCGTCCATGAAGACGGCGGTGTCGCCGACCTCGCGGGCGAAGCCGATCTCGTGGGTGACGACGACCATCGTCATGCCGTCCGCGGCGAGCTGCCGCATGACGTCCAGGACGTCTCCGACGAGCTCGGGGTCCAGCGCGGAGGTCGGCTCGTCGAAGAGCATCAGTTTGGGCTTCATGGCGAGCGCGCGGGCGATGGCGACGCGCTGCTGCTGTCCGCCGGACAGCTCGGCGGGGTAGTGGTGCCCGCGGTCGCCGAGACCGACCTGGCCGAGGAGGGCGTGGGCGTGCTCCCGGGCGTCGGCGCGGGAGACGCCCGCGACCTTGACGGGGGCCTCCATGACGTTCTCGACGGCCGTCATGTGGGGGAAGAGGTTGAAGCGCTGGAAGACCATGCCGATGTCGCGGCGGCGGTCCGCGACCTCGCGCTCGCGCAGCTCGTGGAGCTTGTTGCCCTGCTGGCGGTAGCCGACGAGCTCCCCGTCGACGGTGAGCCGGCCGCCGTCGACCTTCTCCAGGTGGTTGATGCAGCGCAGGAAGGTGGACTTCCCGGATCCGGAGGGGCCGAGGAGGCAGCAGACCTGGCCGCGCTCCACGGTGAGGTCGATGCCCTTGAGGACCTCGAGCCTCCCGAAGTGCTTGCGTACGCCTTCGGCGCGCACCATGGGGGTGCTCATCGGTTCTGCTCCTTGCTGTTCTTGCCGAGCCGCTCCACCGTTCCGCCGAGGAGGCGCCGGAAGGGCGAGACGTGTCCGGCGCGGGTGGTCCCGCGGCCGTAACGCCGCTCCAGCCAGGCCTGGGGCACGCTGAGGAGGGTGACGAGGGCCAGGTACCAGATGCTGGCCACGACCAGCATGGGGATGACCTGGTAGTTCTGTGCGTACACGTCCTGGATGTTCGACATCAGGTCGTGGGCGGAGATGACCGAGACGAGCGCCGTCATCTTGAGCATGTTGATGGTCTCGTTGCCCATCGGCGGGATGATCACGCGCATGGCCTGCGGCAGGACGATCCGGCGCATGGTCAGGGCGGGCCGCATGCCGAGCGAGTGCGCGGCCTCCGCCTGCCCGGGGTCGACGGACTGGATGCCGGCGCGGACGATCTCCGAGGCGTAGGCCGCCTCGTTCAGACCGAGGGCCAGGAGGGCGGCGATCGCCGGTGTCAGCAGCGCGTTGGTCTCGGCCTGGAAGAACGTGATGTCGGTGAAGGGGACGCCGATCTTGACGTACTTGTAGAGCGCGGCGGCGTAGCCCCAGAAGATGATCTGGACGAGCAGCGGGGTGCCGCGGAAGACCCAGACGAACGCGTTGGCGAGTCCGTACAGCACGGGGCTGGACGAGAGGCGCATGACGGCGATCAGCGTGCCGAGGGCCAGACCGAGCAGCATGGCGGCGGCGGTGAGCCAGAGGGTGGTCGCGAGACCGTCGAAGATGAGGTCGGCGAAGAGGTAGTCACCGACGACGTCCCAGTGCAGGTTGTCGTTCTTGGCGAGGGAGCCGATCAGTCCGACGAGGGCGAGGACCGAGGCGACGGCCGCGATCCAGCGCGTGTAGTTGCGGACGGCGACGATCTCGAGTTCCCCGGTGGGGGGCTGGTCCGTGGGGGTCGTGTTCTGCGGGACCTTGGTGGTGCCGGCCATCTTTAGTCCACCGCCGCGTTCTTGGTGGCTTCCTTCACCGCGATCGACGCGACGCCGTACTTGTTGTAGATCTTGATCAGGGTGCCGTCGTCGATGAGGGACTGCAGCGCCTTCTGGATGGCGTCCGTCAGCTCGGGCAGCTGCTTGCTGACCGCGATGCCGTTGGGCGAGGCGTTGTAGCCGCCCGGGGCGGCGGGGTCCTCGACGAGGTCGAAGACCTTGCCGCTGTCGGCCGTCTTGGCGACCCATCCGGCGGCGGGCTTGGTGAGCACCTGGGCGACGACCTTGCCGGAGCGCAGGGCGAGCTGGGCGTCGGAGTCCTTGGGGAAGGTCTGGATGTCGATCTTGCCCTTGCCCGCCTTCGCGCAGGTCGCCTGATGGCCCTTCAGCAGGTTGAGCTGGTTGGTCGCCGCCTGGACGGCGACCTTCCGTCCGCACAGGTCGTCGAGGGTGGTCACCTTCGCCGGGTTGCCGTCGCCGACGAGGATGCCGGAGCCGGACTGGGAGTAGTCGACGAAGTCGACGACCTTCTGGCGCTCCTTGTTGTCCGTGATGGCGGACATCGCCACGTCGAACTTGCCGGCCTGGATGGCGGGGACGATGCCGTCGAACTTCTGCGGGGAGAAGGCGAAGGTGACGCCCAGCTTGGCGCCGAGGGCCTGGCCGAGGTCGTAGTCCAGGCCGGTCAGCCCGGTCTCCCCCTCCTTCACGTACATCTCGAAGGGCGGGTACGGCACGTCCGTCGCGACGCGCACCTCACCGGCCTTCTTGATCTTCTCGGGGAGCAGGTCGTGCAGCTTCTGGTCCTTCACGATCTCCACGCCGCCGATGACGACCTTGCCCGACGGGGCGGCGGGCTCGTCGCCGCCGCAGGCGGACAGGGACAGGAGCATGGTCGCCGCGACGGCGGCGGCCGCGGGGCGTGCGATACGAGCGTTCATCGCCTGGAACCTCTCGGTGGTTATCTGCCGGCGGAGTCTGACCGCCTGGCACTGCTGCGAAGTTACAGAGGAACCAATGCGATGGCTAGATGTAAGACCCATTACGTTCACGTAACGAGAGTTCCAGACCGGCTTCTGCGGTTGTTTGGGCGCTTATGGCACAGATCCATGGCTAGATTGCGGCGGGCGGGGCGTTGTTCCGGAATTACGTCTTCCCCACTCAGGCCATTACTTGTATGTTCCGCTACCAATCCCGCAGCCCTCGACCGACGGCCGCGGCATCGAGTTCGCCCTTTCCAGGAGTACACATGACACACCGTCCCTTCAGGGCCCCCGCGGCAGCCGCCGTCGTCCTCACCGCGATGGCCTCGGTACTGATGGCGCATCAGCCGGCGCAGGCGGCGGCCGACCGGATCAGGCTCGGCAGCGCGTCCGACGTCGGCCGCAGCGCGTGGAACGGCCCGGCGTTCACGATGAACGGAGCCGGCGGCATCGTGACGGCCTCGATGACCCGGGCCATCGACGAGATCCGCGGCGGCACCGGGAGCCTCGACGTGGTCGTCCTGGCCGGGTCGGCACCGACGTCGGGCAGCAAGACTCCGGAGTGCGACACGATCACGGGGCTGACCGGCGTGAACTCCTGTACGACGTGGACGCTGACGACGGCGTCCGACGGCAACAACAGCCAGATGAACACCGACGTCCGCAACGCCGAGTTCGTCTACTTCGCCGGCGGCGACCAGTGCCGCTACACCGCCTGGAAGGGAACCGCCCTGGAGGCCTCCGTCGAGGCGGTCGTCGCCAAGGGCGGCGGTTCCGGCGGTGGCAGCGCGGGCCACCACATCAACAGCCCGATCGTCTACGACGCCTGCAACGGCAGCGTCACCAGCGCGCAGGCCCTCGCCAACCCCTACGACCGGTACGTCAGCTTCACCACCGGCATGTTCGCATGGGCGAACTACGGAGCCGTCATCAATGACTCCCACTTCGTGACCCGCGACCGCATGGGCCGCACCATGTCCTTCCTGGCGCGCGCCGTGAAGGACGGCCTCGCGCCCGGCGGGGCCGCCTGGGGCGTCGGGGTGGAGGAGGGCGGCGGGTCCCTCTTCCTCGACCGCAACGGCATGGCGACGCAGTACGGCAAGGACGCGTACGTCGTCCTCGCCGACCACCAGCCGGAGCAGGCCGTCGACAGGAAGCCGCTCACCTACAGCGGATTCAAGATCTGGCGTCTGACGCCGGGCTCCACCTTCGACTTCAAGAACCGCCCCAGCTGCGGCTACTACCTGCGCAACGTCACGAACGGCGTGACCGACGCCAACCTCTACAACGGGACGCCCGTGACCGACTGCGGCAGCCAGGGCGGCGGCGGGTCCACGGTCGTGGAGAGCGAGCCCAACGACACGCGCGACGCGGCCGACGACGCCACCGCGCTCGCCTCGCCCGGCACCCTCACGGGCAGCATGAAGTCGACCAGCGACCGCGACTACTTCAAGGTCTCCGTGGCGGCCGGACAGACCGTCTCGGTGAACTGCGCCGTGCCCTCCGCCTACGACGCCGACGTGTACTGGCTCGACGCGAACGGCAGCACCCTGACCCGTTCCGTGAACGACGGGGCGGGCACCGACGAATCCCTGTCGCACACCAGGACCGCGACCGGGACGGGCACCTACTACCTCGACGTGGAGGCCTACAGCGGCTCCGGTTCGGCCACCTACGCCTGCACGCTCACCAGAAGCTGAGGCAGTCGACTCCCGCGGGGCCCTCGCACACGCGACCGGGCTCCGCGGCATCCCGACGCACCGCACTTGACGTCCCGGCCGGGCACAGCCAGGCCGGGACTCTGCGTCGCCGGAGCTCAGCACGGGCGGCGCTCAGCTCGGCCGGGCGAGGCGCCACGGATCGAGCAGCTCGTCGAGTTCCCCGTCGGTGAGTAGCCCGTCGCGAGCCGCCAGCTCCCGGACGGGAACCCCCGACTCCCGGCACTCCCGCGCCAGGGCCGTGGACCGCTGGTAGCCGATGACCGGGTTCAGCGCGGTGGCGAGGCCGGCGCTCCTCTCCACCAGAGCGTGCAACCGCTCCTCGTCGGCCTCGATGCCGGCGACGCAGCGCTCGGCCAGGAGCCGACAGGCGGCGGCGAGCCGGTTCGCGGAGTTGAGCAGATGGTGGACCATGAGGGGTTCGAAGGCGTTCAGCTGGAGCTGACCCCCCTGGGCCGCCGCGCAGACGGCGGCGTCCGCACCGAGGACGTCGAAGCAGACCTGGTTCACGGCCTCGGGCATCACCGGGTTGACCTTGCCCGGCATGATGCTCGACCCGGCCTGGAGCTCCGGCAGCCGGATCTCGCCAAGGCCTGCTCCGGGACCCGAAGCCAGCAGCCTGAGGTCGTTGCAGATCTTGGACAGCCGTACGGCGAACTGGCGGAGGGCACCGGAGAGCCGGACGAATCCACCGATTCCCTGCGTGCTCTCCACCAGGTCGCGGGCGGGACGGACCGGCACGGACGCGACGGCTTCGAGGTGGGTGACAGCCAGACGGGCGAAGCCCTCGTCCGCGTTGAGGCCGGTGCCGATCGCCGTGCCCCCCAGGTTCACCTCCAGGAGGGACGCGGCGGCCAGGCCGATGAGTTCGGCGTCGTCCCGGACGGTGAGGGCGAACGCGTCGAACTCCCGGCCCAGCGTCATCGGCACGGCGTCCTGCAACTGGGTGCGCCCGAGCTTCACCGTCTTCGCGAAGTGCCCGCCCCGGTCGCCGAAGGCGTCGCGCAGCACGGTCATCGCGTCGAGCAGCAGCCCCGCGGAGGCGTACACCGCCAGCTTGGCCGCCGTGGGATACACGTCGTTGGTGCTCTGGGAGCGGTTCACGTCGTCATTGGGGTGCAGGTGCCCATAGCCGGCGCGCGGGTGCCCCATGATTTCGAGCGCCCGGTTGGCGATGACTTCATTGGCGTTCATGTTCGCCGAGGTTCCCGCCCCGCCCTGGAAGACGTCGACGACGAACTGGTCGTGGAGGCGGCCCGCGCGGATCTCCCGGCACGCCGCCACGATGGCCCGGGCGCGTTCCTCGGGAAGGGTTCCCAGGTCCAGGTGGGCCAGGGCGGCCGCCTCCTTCACCGCGGCCAGCGCGACCACGAGTTCGGGATGCGACGAGAGGGGGATGCCGGTGAGGGGGAAGTTCTCCACCGCGCGCAGGGTGTGGATGCCCCAGTACACGCCCTCCGGCACTTCTCGCACACCGATGAGATCACGCTCTTCGCGTCGCATGTCCGTCCCCTCGCTCTTGGGCAGGGGCGACTCGCGCGCCGCCCGCCTTGAAGTATCGGGCATTACAGATAAGACGTGCAACCGCCTTTTGGAATTATCTGTTACAGCCTGGGCGGCGGTCCGGGCACCGAGCCGCACGGGGACCGCATCACACAGCGCGGTGACGTAGGTGGCCTGAGCGGCAGGGGTGTCGAAGCGGGGCACGTCGGTGCGGAAGCGGACGGCGCCACGCAGCTGATGGACGGCCCAGCCCATGCAAGGGGCGCCAGTCTGCGGGGTGAGGCCGAACGTCAGGTAGAGGGAGGGGACGCTCTGGTCGGCGGATACCGCGTGCCACCAGCCGTGGGGCGGGTAGAACGTGTCCCCCGGGTTGAGGATCACGTCGGCGAGCGGCTCGCCTCCGGGGATGTGAGGGGTTTGGGAGTCGCGCCAAGAGGCAGGTGGTCTTCCGGTCGTTCGGGGCGTACTGACGACCATCACGGAACATGCGCCCCCCAAGGGCGACCACGCCGGCGCCGTGGTCCGGTTGCGACGTGCCGGGTAGGCCGCGGCGCCGGCTTCTCCTCTTCCGGACGCCCTCCCGTCCGCAGCAGGCCATGGGAACCCGGTCCGGTAGAGCCGGTTCGGATCAACGGACGTGACAGACCGGATCCTCGGTCCGCTCCGCTACGCCCCTGTCCGCTGCGGTACCCGCCACGGGTTGGTGGTCCGCAGAGGGTGCGGCAACAAGGCCTCCGGCATGTTCTGGAAGGCGACCGGGCGCAGCCACCGGGCGACGGCGGTGCCGCCCACGCTGGTGTGCAGCGGGTTGGTCGTGGCCGGCCAGGGGCCGCCGTGGTGCATGGCGCGGGTGACCGCCACTCCTGTCGGCCAGTCGTTCCAGATCAGGCGGCCGGCCCGCAGGGCGGACCAGATCGCGCGGGACAGTTCCTCGTCCGCTTCCTCCTGGCCGTGCACCGTGGCCGTGAGGCTGCCCGGGAGCTCCCGGAGGGTGGTGAGCAAGTCCTCGGTAGAGGCATAGGTGACGACGGTCGATGCCGGGCCGAAGCATTCCCGGAGGAGTTCGGGGTGGGCGCGCAGGTCATGGGCCGTGATGGTGAGGAGCGTCGCCGAGGGGCCGTCGGCTGGTCGTTCAGTGCGGTGGGTGCAGATCGGTGCGGTCGCGATCCGTCGGACGGCGGGGTGGGTGGCCAGTTCGTCGAGGGTCGCGCGGTAGGCCTCGGCGATCCAGGATCCCAGCATCGGCGCGCGAGAGGTCTGGGTGACGGCCAGGCGGAGGAGTTCGTCCAGGTCGTGCCGTTCGGGCAGGAAGAGCAGACCCGGCTTGGTGCACAGCTGGCCCTGGCTGCGGGTGACGGACGCGACGTACTCGCTCACGAGGGCCGGCCCGCGTGCGGCGAGGGCCTGGGGTGTGACCACCACGGGGTTGAGGGAGCCCAGTTCTCCGTAGAACGGGATCGGGTCGGGGCGGCCGGAGGCGAGGTCGAACAGCGCCCGGCCGCCGGTGGTGGAGCCGGTGAAGCCGACGGCCTGGACGGCGGGGTCGGTGACCAGGGTGCGGCCCGCCTCGCGGCCGTGGACGACGGTAAGCGCCCCTGGTGGCAGGACTTCGGCCGCGAGGGCGGCGGTGCAGTCGGTGAGGCGGGGGTGGCCCTCGTGGGCTTTGACCACGACCGGGCAGCCGGCGGCGAGCGCGCTGGCCGTGTCCCCGCCGAGGACGGAGAAGGCGAAGGGGAAGTTGGAAGCGGTGAAGACGGCAACAGGGCCGAGCGGGACGAGCATGCGCCGTACGTCCGGGCGCGGGGCGGGGACGGCCGTGTCGTCCGCCCGGTCGATCATGACGTCGAGGTGGGCGCCCTCTTCGGCGATCTCCGCGAACATCTCCAGTTGTACGCGGGTACGCAGTACCTCGCTCCGCAGTCTGACGTCACCGAGGCGGGTCTCCTCCTCCGCGAGGGCGACCAGTTCGTCGGTGTGCTCGCGGAGCACGTCGGCGAGGCCACGGAGGAGTGTGCCGACCTCGGCCGGGGCGAGTGCGGCGAGAGTCGGAGCGGCGGCGCTGGCGGCTTCGATGGCCAGGGGGTCGAGCGGGGAGCAGGAGGGCATGTCTTCTCTCAGTGGTGTGGCGGGGTGTGCAGAAGTCGGTGTTCCGGGCGGCCCTAGGCGATCGGGGACCTGTTCTCTCCTGCCATGAGCAGGAGTTCGGCCAGGTGCACGGCCTTGACTTGTGAGCGTCTGCGGCGCAGGCCGGTGCGGAGCTGGCGCAGACAGCCCGGATTGACCGCGGCGACGAAGTCGACGCCGGCGGCCTCGATCTCGTCGATCTTGGCGGTGAGGATGCGGCGCGATTCACGGGGGCGCAGCAGGGAGTAGGTCCCGGCGGCACCGCAGCAGGTGCCGGCGGAGGGGAGTTCGACGTAGTCGACGATTCCGGCGAGCAGATCACGCGGGGCGGTCCACACTCCGAGGCCGTTGCGCAGGTGGCAGGAGTCCTGGAGGGCGACACGCGCTCGACGGCCGTCGACCCGGAGTTCACCGGGGGGCCGGTACGAGGAGTCGCTGGCCAGGTGGTCGGAGAGTTCGCGGACGCGAGCCCTGCCGAGGACCGAGGCGAGGTGGGCGGCGCAGCCGCCGGAGGTGGTGACGATGGTGCCGGGAAGGTCCTCGCCCATCCGGTGCGCGAGGCGTTCGCCGGTGGCGGTGTCGCCGTTGTGGGCGTGCAGCGCGCCGCAGCAGCCCTGGGAAGGAGGAACGGCCAGTCCGGGGACGAGGGCGAGAGCGGCGCGGCCGACGCGCGGGAAGAGGACGCGTTCGAAACATCCGAGCATGAGTGAGGCCCTGCCGGACGCGGCGGCCGAGGTCTCGGCGACGTTCGTGCGCGGGGTCCCCCGTAGTCGTCCCAGCAGGCGGAAGAGGCCCCGCCGGCCGGCGACCAGCATGAGGGCACGGGCGAGAACGGGCATCCGGCGTCCGCGCCACTGGTGGTCGCGCCACTGCTCCAGAAGCTGCCCGTACTCGACGCCGGCCGGACAGACCGGTTCGCAGGCGCGGCAGCCCAGGCACTGCGAGGACTGTTCCTTCAGGGCGGGGTCGTCGGGTGCGAGATCACCGTTCTGCAGGGCGCGCATGAGGTTGATCCGGCCTCGGGGCGAGGAGGCCTCGTCACCGGTCTCGGCGTAGGTGGGGCAGGCGGGGAGGCAGAAGCCGCAGGAGATGCAGCGGGAGAGGAGGTCCGGGTCGAGGACGGGCTTCGGGAGGGGGCCGCCCGTGCGGTCGGTCATGAGCCCAGCTTTCCGGGGTTGAGGATGCCGGCCGGGTCGAACGCCGTCTTCAGTCGGCGCAGGAGGGTGATCTGGTCGGCGCCCAGCTGCGTGGTCAGATAGGGGAGCTTGGCCGCGCCGACACCGTGTTCGCCGGTGATGGTGCCGCCCAGGTCGATCGCGGCGGCGAAGATGTCGGCGAAGGCGCTCTCCGCGCGGGCGATGGTGTCCGTGTCGTTCTCGGACTTCACCACGCAGGTGGGATGGAGGTTGCCGTCCCCGGCGTGGCCGAAGGTGGCGATCGTGACGCCATGGCGGGCTCCGATGGCGTCGATGCGGTCGACCATCTCCGCGATGCGGGGCCGGGGCACGGTGGCGTCCTCCAGGATGGTCAGCTCACCCAGCCGGGAGAGGGCGGGAAGAGCGCATCGCCGGGCGGCCAGCAGCGCCTCGGCCTGCGCCACTTCGGCTGCGGTCGTGACGTCGAGGGCATGGTGGGCCGTGCAGACGTCACTCATGCGCTCCAGGGCGCGGGCGACCGTGTCGCTCTCGCCGTCGTCGCCGAAGAGGAGCAGTGCGCCGGCGTCGGTGCGCAGCCCGAGACGGGCGAAGTCCTCAACGGCCCGGACGCAGGACCGGTCGAGGAATTCGAGGGTGGCGGGCAGGATCCCGGCGGCGATGATCGCGGTGACGGCCCGGCCCGCGGCTGCCGGGTCGGGGAAGTAGGCGACTCCCGTACCGGCCGTCGCGGGGGCGGGCCGCAGGGCGAGGGTGGCTTCGGTGATGACGGCGAGGGTGCCCTCGGAGCCGGTGAGGAGCCGGGTGAGGTCGTATCCCGCGACGTCCTTGTGGAGGCGGCCTCCGGTGCGGATCACCTCTCCCGTGGGCAGGACCGCCTCCAGGCCGAGGACGTAGTCGCGGGTGACGCCGTACTTGAGGCCGCGCAGGCCGCCGGCGTTGGTGGCGATCGTGCCGCCGAGGGTGGCCACCGTACGGCTGCCGGGGTCGGGGGCCCACAACAGGTCGCCGTGGGCGGCGGCATCGGCCAGGGCCGCGCTGGTGACGCCGGGCTGGACCCGGGCCAGGAGTTCGGCCGGAGCGATCTCGAGGATCTGGTTCAGACGGGTCAGGACTAGGACGACGCCTCCTCGGGAGGCCACGGTGGCGGCGCACAGGTTGGAGCCGGCGCCGCGTGGGATCACGGGAACGGCGTAGCGGGTGGCGATATCGAGGACGGCGGCGACCTCGGCGGTGTCCGCCGGGAAGACGACGGCGTCGGGCCGGGCGTGGAACAGCGGGGTCGCGTCCCGGCTGTAGGGGACGAGTTCGCCGTCCGTCTCCCGGAAGTGACCGGGCCCGACGACCGACCGCAGGGCCGCTCGTGCGGTGGCGTGCATGGGGTTCTCCTCGGAGCCGGGCCCCGGCCGGGGGGAGGGACGGGGCCCGGCCGGTTCTAGAGCCTGATGGCGGAGCGATCGGCGATGAGGACGGGCGAGTCGTACACCGGCACGTTGCGGAAGGTGTGGGTGCTGCCCGACACCGTCCAGTCGGCGGCGGGGATGTCGAAAACGGCGCCGGTCCGTACGTCGACGTACACGGGGTCGGTGAAGTCGCCGTCGGGGAGGGTCAGGCGGACCGAGGTGCGGGTGGTGCTGTCACCGGGGGTGCTGGTGCCGTTCCAGATGCCGACGATCTGGCGCCCGGTGTCGCTCTTGGCGAAGCCTTGGACGGTCAGGGTGGTGGCGGAGTCGGTGGTGAACGCGTAGGCCGGAAGAGCCGTCACCGTGCTGTCGATGACGGAGGCGAGGGTCTGGACCGCGTAGTAGGACGGCTTGGCGTAGCGGATCGACTTGTCGCTGTTGGTCCGGAGCAGACCCTTGCTGTTGATCTTCGAGGGGTAGTGGAGGTCGGAGATGCTGAAGGCGCTGGTGCTGATGCCCTGGCCGAGGTCGTGCATGAGGCGGCGCAGGAACCACTTGGTCTGACTCAGTTCGGTCCAGTCCAGGTCACCGAGCGCGCCGAAGCTGTTGGGCGCGCTGGGGGCACCGTTCTCGCCCTGCCTCAGTACGGCTCCGGGTGCGTACTGGTTGATCAGGGCCCGGATCTTGTCGACCTGCTGGTAGGTCCAGACGTCGTCGGGGTTGGGGTTGTAGGGGTGGTAGCTGATGCCGTCGAGCAAATGGCTCTTGCCCTGTCCGGAGAGCCGGACGAGGAAGTCGTTGGTGTACGGGACGTCGATGCCGGCCTCGCCCGGACCGTAGATGACGGAGTCGGGCTGTTCGGCGCGGACGCGGGCCGCGGTGCGGGCGAAGAAGTCGGCGTACGTGGCTGCCGGGATGCCGGCGAGGTTGGGCTCGTTCCAGATCTCCCACTCGGTGACCCGGTTCTCGTACCGCTTGACCATGGCGGTCACCCAGGCGTCCCAGGCGGCCAGGGCCTCGGTGGACGTCGGGATCTGACCGCCGAGGCCGGAGCCTCCGCCGCCCGTGTAGATGCCGTTGCCGTAGGACAGCTGGAGCCAGGGCTTGACGCCGCGGGCCGCGGCGTCGTCGACGATCCGGTCGAGCCATGTCCAGTCGTAGACCCCCTTCGTCTTCTCGGTCTTGGCCCAGCCGCCCTGCAGGCGGACCCCGGTGGCCCCCAGCCGCCCCAGGTAGGGGGCGTATGCCTGGTAGTTCGTGTAGTCGCGGTCGAGGGTCTCCGCTCCGACGAGCAGCTGGGAGGTGCCCACCTGTGCGGCCGTGCGGGGGGCGATCGTGCCGAGGTGCGGCCAGGCCGTCGGGGACGCCTCGGCGGTGGTGCGGACGTCGTCGAGGTAAGCGGTGCCGGTGTCGGCTACGGACACCCCGGCCTGCAGGCTGCCCAGATCGGTGGTGGAGGTGCGGAAGTCCAGCCCGGCCGCACGGCGCTCGCCGTCGATGTGGAGGTCCGCGCTGGCGGTGCCGGGCCGGGCGACGAGACGGATGTCGTACCAGCGGTTGGGGACATAGGCACCGAGATCGACCTGGGTGGCGCCGTCGTAGGTGTAGAGACGGCCGGTGGGGCTCATGGCGACCGTGACGCTGTGGCCGCCCGAGCTGTCGAGGTGTACACCGACCGTGGCGGTGGTCTGGGCTGCTCGCAGCCGGAATCCGGCGGCGACAGTCGACGTCGTGGTCCCGAACGTGGCGGTGGCGGTGGTGTTGGCGGTGGCGGAGACGTCGCGCAGGCGAAGGCTGCGGTCGACGGTGCCGGTCACGTCCTGGACAGTGACGTCGCCGCTGACGGTCCAGCCGGGAGCGGGAGCACCCGGGGTGATGGTGTCGAAGGTGCTGGAGAGGTTCGCCGCGGCGGCCGGGCCGGCCGAGGCGACGGAGATCAGGGCGCCGACCAGGGCGCCGGTCAGGAGGAGTGGGACGGTTCTTCCCGTACGGGACCGTACGGAACCGGATGTGGCGGGGTTGACCATGATTCCTGCCTTCTGCGGGGGAGGGCGGATCGATCGTTGGACGGGGTTGAGCCGTGCTTCCGGAGCGCCGGTTCCGGCGCTCCGGAGGCTGGGCCGCCGGCGCGGTCGGTGACCTGGCAGGTGGACGGGTGTGTCAGTCGGTCGCCGGGCGCGTGCCGCGCGATTCGTCGTAGGCGCGGCGGGTCGCCTCGTCCGGGGGGTAGGTGCCGCGCAGGGGGGCGCCGCCTGCGACGCGGGCGACGATGAACGCCTCCTGCAGTTCCTGTTCGCGGGCCGCCTTGGCGATGACCGGGACGAGGTGGCGGGGTACGCAGACCACACCGTCGGCGTCGCCGACCATGACGTCCCCGGGGTAGACGGCGACGCCGGCGCATCCGATGGGGACTTGCAGGTCGACCGCGTGGTGCTGGGCGAGGTTGGTCATGGCCGCCGCCCCGGTGGCGAAGACGGGCAGGGGCAGGCGGCTGATCTCCTCGATGTCGCGCAGGGTGCCGTCGGTGACCACGCCGGCGGCGCCGTTGACCGCCATGCGGGTCAGAAGGATGTTGCCCGCGGCGGCGGCGCGTCCCTGGCCGCGGCAGTCCACGACGAGAACCTGGCCGGGGCCGGCCTGCTCGACCGCCAGGCGCTGCGGGTGGTCGTAGTCGTCGTAGACCTCAAGGGTGTCGATGTCCTCGCGGGCCGGGATGTAACGCAGGGTGAAAGCCTCGCCGACCATGCGCCTGGCATCGGGCGTGACACAGGTCAGGCCCGCCAGGAAGGTGTTGCGCAGACCGTGCTTGAAGAGCTGGGTGGTGATGGTGGCGGTGCTTGCCTCGCCCAGGGCGGCCAGATCGTCGGGGTCGAGGGGCGGCCGGGGGGTCTGGGTCATGTCTCGTGCTTCCTTCGGTGCGTCAGAACGGATGGCAGGTGCCAGATGGGCGGCGATGGGGCTGGTCAGGAAGTGGGGTCGTCGAGGCTGAGGTCGACGCCCGGCGGCCTGAGCTGGGCGCTGAGACCGCCGTCGACGTTCAAGACCTGTCCGGTGATGAAGGACGCGTCCACCGAGGCGAGGAACGCGACGGCCCCGGCGACATCGGATCCGTCGCCGACCCGACCCAGCGGGACCGGCTGCGCGCGGGTCCGTTGCTGGGCCGGATCGAGGAGGGCGAACCGGTCGTTGATGACCGGGCCGGGGGCGACCGCGTTGACGCGGATCCCCCGGGGGGCGAGTTCCAGGGCCATCGCACGGGTCGCCGCGTCGACGGCGCCCTTGCTGGCGTCGTAGGCGACGGCGGCCCGGTGGGCGCGGGTGGCCCCGACCGAGGAGATGTTCACGATCGAGGAGCCGGCGGGCATCACCCGGGCGGCTGCCACCGTGCACAGGAACACCCCGCGCGCGTTGACGGCGAAACTGCGGTCCCAGTCGGCGACGTCGATGTCGAGCAGCGGACCACGGCCCAGCATGGGGGCGGCAGCGTTGTTGACCAGCAGGTCGAGTCCGCCGAGGACATCGACCGTACGGTCGAGGCAGGTGTCGACCTGGCGGGCGTCGGATACGTCGCCGGGGCAGGCCACCGCGGACATGCCCCGGTCGCGCATGGCCGCGGCTGCTGCCTCGGTCTCGGCCGGATCGGGGCCGTTGAGGGCCACCGCCGCGCCTTCCTGCGCGAGCCGCCATGCGATGGCGAGGCCGATGTTGCGTGCGCCGCCGGTGACCAGCGCGACCCGGCCGGTGAAGCGGCCCTCGGCACGGGCGTCGCTCGTCGCCCGCGGTGCGTCGCTCACGTGGCGGCCACCTGTCGGTCGACGACAGCGGCGGCACTGGTGGCCGCCCAGGTCAGCGGTCCGGCGGAGGCCGACACCCGCTGCGGGTCGAGCGTCATGCCGAGGCCGGGGCCGTGCGGCACGGACAGCAGCCCGCCGGTGTAACGGACGGGGTCGGTGACGACGTCCCGTGTGTAGAGGAGCGGTCCGACCGGGTCGCTCGGGACGGTGACGGCCGACATGGCCATCGCGACGTGCGCGGCGGCCGCCGTGCCGATGGACAGCTCCTGCGTGGTGCCCACCAGGCACGCCTTGCCTGCGGCGTCGGCTATCGCGAAGATCCGGCGGGCCGGTGTGATCCCGCCGATGGCGATGACGCTGACGTTGAACACGTCCACCGCGTCCGCGGCGACGAGGTCCAGTGCCCACCGGAAGCTGTAGACGTGCTCGCTGATCGGGACGGCGAGCCGGTCGCGGGCCTGGACCAGACCGCGGATGTCGTGGTGCGGGGCGGGCGACTCGATGAGGTCGTAGCCGACGTCGGCCACCCGCTCGGCGAAGGCGCAGGCCGCCTTGGCGTCGAGGAGGTTGGAGAAGTCCAGGGACTTGATGGTGATGCGGTCGCCGAACCGTTCGCGGGCGGTGCGCAGGAACCGCTCGTCCAGGTCGAGGCGGCGTCCGACATACACGCGGAAGAAGGTGAAGCCCTCCGCCAGCCGGCGCTCGACCATGGCGAGGTTGCGCTCGACGTCCTCCTCGTGCTGCTGGCGGAAGATCGGATACGCGATGGGCACCGACTCGCGGACCGCACCGCCGAGCAGGTCGCACACCCGGACACCGAGCTGTTTCGCGGCCAGGTCCCAGAAGGCGATGTCGACTCCGCACTTGATAGCGCGGCTCTTGTCGTAGATGTATCCGGCCTGCGGGAAGTTCGCTTCCAGGCGGCGTTCCATCTCCGTGATCTGAAGGGCGTCCAGACCGACGAGGAGTTCGTTGAGGGTGGCCTCCAGATCGGGTACGTCGAGGTGGTAGCGCGGGAGGTGCTGGAGGTCGGACATCTCACCGATGCCCGTCAGCGCGTCGTCGTCGGTGAGGAGTTCGACCAGGACGTGTCCGCAGGTGATGCTGTTGTGCCGCGGCGTGTTGATCGAGGTGAGGCGGACTCGGGTCACTTTGGCCATGTGATGCTCCGTTCCTTGACGGTGCCGGCAGTGCTCTGCGCGTCGGCGAGCCGGGGTGTGGTGCGACCCGGAGCCATCGAGAGCAGCTCGCGGGTGTACGGGTGGGTGGGGGTCTCGTAGATCCGGCCCGCCGGGCCTTCCTCGACGATCCGGCCCTGCCGCATGACGGCGATGCGGTGGGCGACCGATCTGACGACGGCGAGGTCGTGGGTGATGAAGAGGTAGGCCATGCCGTGCGCGGCCTGGAGGTCGGCGAGCAGGTTGAGGATCTGGGCCTGGACCGAGACGTCGAGGGCGCTGACGGCCTCGTCGCAGACGATCAGTCGTGGCTGCAGGGACAGCGCCCGGGCGATCGCGATGCGCTGGCGCTGTCCGCCGGAGAAGGCGGAGGGGAAGCGGTCCAGCGCGTACGCGTCGAGGCCGACGTCCTGGAGGAGGCGTACGAGCTCGGGCTCCGCGGTGTCCAGCCCGTGGACCCGCATCGGCTCGGCAAGGATCTGGCGGACCGTCATACGGGGATCGAGGCTGGCGTACGGGTTCTGGAAGACGACCTGGATCTCCCGCTGGAGCCGCCGCAGCTCCGGCGCGGACGGCCGTCGGACGTCGATGCCGTCGTAGCGGACGGTCCCCCCGGAGGGGGTCTCCAGCCGCAGCAGCATCTTGGTCAGGCTGGTCTTGCCCGAGCCGGACTCCCCCACAAGAGCGAGGGTGCGCCCCGGCGCGACCTTCAGGCTCACCTGCCGGACGGCATCGACGTGCCCGGTGACACGGCGCAGCGCCCCGGTGCGGACCGGATAGCGCAGGTCGGTGGCATCGAACTCGACGAGCGGCGTGCCGCCCTCGTGTTCGGCGTCCTGGGGCGGTTCGTCGGTCGTCACGGGCGGCGGCGCGGGCCGTTCGCGTGGTGCGTCGGCGAACAGGCATGCCGCCGCATGGCTTTCACCGACGGTGAGCAGGGGAGGCACGACACTCTCGCAGCCGTCGGCGCGGACCGGGCAGCGTGGTGCGAAGGAGCAGCCCGGGGGGCGGTCGCTGAGCCGGGGTGGCCGGCCGTCGATGGAGGCGAGGCGGGTGCGGGCGGGTGCGTCCAGGCGCGGGGTCGCTGCGAGGAGTGCCTGGGTGTAGGGCATGCGCGGGTCGGCCAGGACCTGGGCGGTGGGTCCGCTCTCGACGATCCGTCCGGCGTACATGACCGCGACCCGGTCGGCCTGTTCGGCGACCACGCCGAGGTCGTGGGTGATGAGGATCAGGCCCATGCCGAGGTCGTCGCACAGCGAGCGGAGCATGGTCATGATCTCGGCCTGGACGGCGGCGTCGAGGGCGGTGGTGGGTTCGTCGGCGATCAGGAGTCGTGGGCCGGCGGCGATCGCCAGGGCGATGGCGGCGCGCTGGCGCATGCCTCCGGACAGTTCGTGGACGTATTGGGTCAGGCGCTTCTCGGGCTCGGGCATGCGGGCCTGCGTCAGCGCCTCGACCGCCCGCTTCCGCGCCTGTTCGCGGCTCATGCGTTCGTGCGCGCGGACGGCGTCCATGATCTGTGTGCCGATGGTCAGCAGCGGGTTGAGGGCGGTGCCGGGGTCCTGGAAGACCATGGCGACCCGGTTGCCGCGTACCTCCCGCCAGGAGCGCCGGTCCAGGCCTCGCAAGTCGGTGCCGTCCAGCTGGATCGACCCTGTGGTCTCACACAGAGGCGGGGGCGGGTTGAGGCCGAGCAGGCTCAGGGCGGTGACGGTCTTGCCCGAGCCGGACTCGCCCACGATGGCGAGGGTCTCACCGGTGTCGAGGTGCAGGCTGACCTCGTCCACAGCGCGCACGGGCGGGTCGTCGGGGGCGGTGTGGAAGGTGACGCCGAGCCGGTTGATGTCGAGGAGGGTCATCGCAGGCCCCCTAGGCGCCGAGCCGGGCACGCTCGAGGCGCCACTGGCCGTCGACGTCGAGGCCGACGCCCGTGAGGTTGCTGCTGTGGATCAGCGGCGACTTGGCCTGGTGCAGGAATACCCAGTAGTTGTTCGCCAGGATGCGGCGCTGGACGTCGACGTACGCCTGCTTGCGCATGGCGCGGTCGTCCGTGCCCAGCCCCTTGTCGAGCAGGGCGTCGAGGGCGGAGTCCTTCAGGCCCGACCAGTTGCTCGGGCCGTCGCTGGCGAAGTACGGGTCGAAGGTGAGGGAGGGGTCCAGACGGGGGACGTCGATGACGAGGATCGCCGCGTCGAAGTCCTGCTTCCGCATGCGTTCCAGTTGGGTCTGGAATTCGAGGATCTCCACCTTGGGGTCGAATCCCGCCGCGGTGAGCTGGCTTTGGAGCAGTTCCGCGACGGTGGGATCGGGGGCGCGGCGGCGGGCGACGAGGGTGATTGGCACCTTTCCGCGCAGTCCCGCCTTGTCCAGGGTGGAGCGGGCCTTGTCGGGGTCGTACGGCAGGGGGGCGAGGGAGTCGTCGTAGAACCAGTCGTCGGAGGTGGCGAAGGAGGGGGCGATGTCGAAGTCGCCGCCGGCGGCGGCCTTGCCGACGGACCTGCGCTCGACGGCCATCGCGAAGGCCGCGCGTACCCGTGGATCGCGGAAGGGCCCCTTGGCGACGTTGAGTGAGGCGTAGTAGTTGCGGCGCACGCCCTCGTCCTTGATGGTGATCCGCGGGGCGTCGGCCAGCTGCTTGTACTCCTCCGGGGGCAGGGCCCGCACCAGGTGCACTCCCCCGGTGGACAGTTCGGCGCGCAGTACCTTTGCCTCGGTGACGAAGCGCAGGACCACCTTGTCGAGGAGCGGAAGCGCGTCGCCGTCCTCTGTCTTGGCCCAGTAGGTCTTGTTGCGCTCGGCGGTCAGCTGGACCTTGGTCCGCCACTGGCGGAAGGTGAAGGGGCCGGTTCCCACCGGCCTGCGGCCGAACTCCTCGGCCCCCTTGGCGAGCGCGGTGGGCGAGGCGATCATCCCGGGCTCGTGGGCGAGATGGGTGAGCAGCAGCGGATCGGGCGCCTTCAGGGTGACCGTGACGGTCCGCGGGCCGATGGCCTTCACTTCACGGACGGAGGCCAGTGCGGCCGTCTTGGTGGAGCGGGTGGCGGGATCCGAGATCCGCTTCAGGTTGAGAACGACCGCATCCGCGTCGAACGGGGTGCCGTCGTGGAACTTCACGCCCTGGCGGAGCTCAAAGGTGATCTCGGTGCCCGTGTCGGTCCATTGGGTGGCGAGGGCCGGCTCGAAGGTCCCGTCGCGGCGCTGACGCAGCAGGGTGTCGAAGAACAGGTTCAGGACGTCGCGGTCGGAGGAGATGGCGGAGCTCAGCGCCGGATCGAGGGTGACGGGCTCGTTGTCGAAACCGGCGGTGAGCGTCCCCCCGGAGGAAGTTCCGTCGGAGGAGTCCGAGGAGCCGCATCCGGTCAGGGTGGCGATGGCCGCGGTGGCCGCGGCACCGGCCAAGACGGTGCGACGTGGTATCCGGGGCAGTGTGGAGTTGGGCATGACGAAGTACTTCCTCTGTACGGGGGAAGGGGGTGGAGGACTGGGAGACGGCTCAGCGCGCGGGTGCGAGGTCCGGACGGTGGGCGTCCAGCGCGTCGCGCAGGGCGTCGGCGAGCAGATTGAACGCGGCGACGGTGAGGAGGATCGCCAGTCCGGGGAAGACGCTGAGCGACCAGCTCGCGCTCAGGTGGTCGGTGCCGCTGGCGACGATCGCGCCCCAACTCGGCTGCGGGGGCTGGACGCTCAGCCCGAGGAAGCTCAGCGCGGCCTCGGCCATGATCGCGGTGGACACCTGGAGAGCGGCGAAGACCAGCAGGCTGCCGGCGAGGTGGGGCAGCAGGTGACGGCGCATGATCGTGGTCCGTGTGACGCCCACGATCCGTGCGGCGGACACCCATTCGCGGGTGCGTAGGGAGAGCACCTCGCCGCGGACCACACGGGCGAAACGCGGGGTGGTGACGACGGCGATCGCGATCAGGGCGTTGCGCAGCCCGGGGCCGAGGGCCGCGACCACGGTGAGGGCGAGAACGAGGAGGGGGAAGGCGAGCAGTCCGTCGGAGACGCGCATGACGAGGGTGTCCACCCAGCCGCCGCGGTATCCGGCGATCAGGCCGAGCACCGTTCCGGCGATGAGGGCGGCGCCCACGGTGATGGTGGCCACCCCTACGGTGACCACGGCGCCGGCGACGATCCGGGCCAGGACGTCCCGCCCGATCTCGTCGGTGCCGAGCAGGTGCTGGGAACTGGGGCCGGTCAGGAGCCGGCCGGTGTCCGTGGCGCTGACCGAGTCCGACATGAAGGGTGCGGCGGCCGCGGCCACGAGCAGGAGGAACAGCAGGGGTACGGCGATGTGTGCGCGGCGGTCACGGCGCAGCCGGTCCAGAACCGGTCTGCGGGAGACGTTCGGCGCGAGGTCTATGGCCATCAGCGCTCCAGAAGGTGCGTGCGGGACGTGCGGTGCGGGACGTGCTGATCGGCGCGCAGGGAGGCGCGGATCGGGTGACACGGTGGGCGATGGCCGAGTCAGTACGTGATGCGCGGGTCGAGCCAGGCATAGACCAGGTCTGCCAGAAGGTTCACCAGGAGGACGAGGACCACGACCATCAGCACGGCGCCCTGAACGACGGGGAGGTCCCTGCTGAAGATGCCGTTGACGATCAAGGTGCCCATGCCGGGAACGGTGAAGACGGTCTCGGTGACGACGGTGGCGCTCATCAGCGCCCCGATCTGGAGAGCGATCACCGTCACGACCGGCAGGATGGCGTTCCGCAGGGCGTAGACGCCCACGATCCGGCCTCGTGAGAGACCTGATGCCTCGGCTGTGCGGATGTAGTCCTCGTTGAACGCGGCGAGGAGAGCGGCGCGGGTCTGGCGCATGGTGACCGCGGCGATGGTGGAGCCGATGGTGACGGCTGGGAGGATCATGCGTCGCAGGTTCTCGACGGGGTCCTCGGTGAAGGGAACGTATCCCGAGGGCGGGAGGACCTTGAGCCACAGGGCGAAGACGAGGATGAGCAGTGCGGCAAGGTAGAAGTGAGGTGCGGACAGGGCGAGCAGGCCGACGGAGTTCAGCGCGGTGTCCGTGCGGGTGCGACGGCGGACGGCGGCGAGAATGCCCGCGGGGATCCCGATGAGAACGGCGAAGACCAACGCGATGACTCCGAGCTCGACCGTGGCGGCGAACCGGTCGGAGATGACCGTGCCCACCTTCTCGTCGGTGAGCCATGAGCTGCCCAGGTCGCCGCGGACCAGATCGCCGAGCCACTGGGTGAATTGCTGCCAGAGCGGTGCGTCGAGGCCGAGGTCCTCTCGGAGTACCGCTCGGTCCTGCTCGGTGGCCTCCTGGCCGAGGATGGCGAGGGTGGGGTCGCCCGGCATCAGCCGCAGGAGCATGAAGAGCACCAGGGAGACGACGAGGGCGACCGGGATCAGTTGCAAGAGTCTGCGTACGAGGTATCCGGTCATTTCACCGGCTCCGGTAGAGGGGGCGAGGGTGTGGGCTTGGCCGTGTCAGGGCGGTAGGTGGGGCGGGAGAGGTCGCTCAGCCACGCGAGGCGTTGTGCCGGGGCCAGGTCGTAGGCGTACAGGGCAAGGGAGCGGGCTCCGGCCGCGTACGCGTCCTGGGCGACGTCCGTGAGTTGCTGCTCACCGGTGGTCCAGTCTGCGGCCAGGTTCCATCCGGCGCTCACCTGTGCGCCGGTCCGGGCTGTTGCGGCGAGTTCGCGGCGCAGGGCGTCATGATTCCCCGACAGGTCGGTGACGGTGAGGGCGCCCGCTGCTGCGGCGAGGGCGCTTGTGTCGGCGGCGGACTTGCCGTCGCAGGCGTACGGGTCGCCGGTGGTGCGTACGGAGACGGGCAGCCCGCCGGCTGCGGCGACGGCGTCCCGCACGAGGCTCACGGTGGTTCGCGAGCGCACGGCAAGGACGGTGTCGTGCAGGTCGGAGCCGAGGGTGGCGCGGGCGTCGGCACCGAGGTCGCCGGCTTCGCGTGGCTCGGCAAGTTGGGCGAGTAGCGTCGCGCGGATGGTTTCGGCCAGGGCGGGCACGTCGATGCCCGCCTCGGTGAAGCGTTCCGTGCAGGCGGAGCAGAAGCACAGGGAGAGCAGCCAGCGGTCCACCGGACGAAGGGCCACGCCGACTTTGTCATGGGCGCTCTGGTGCTGCCAGCCGAGGTAGCCGAAGGCTTCGAGTTCGAGGCCGGTGACACCGGGTCGGCGGGCGGCTCGGGCGACGAGGTCAGTGGCATAGGCGCGGACCTCGGGCCGTGCCGGGCACAGTGCGTGCCGGTAGTGGTGTCCGAAGGCATTGCGCAGCGCCGATTCGGGATGGCGGGTGGCGGGCCCGGACTGGTGGAGTCCGACGAGCCAGGCCGTCACCTTGATGCCGGCCCGCAGCAGGGCGGTCGTGGCGGTCGTCGCGTCGTCGCCGAGAACCGGCAGGGCGAGGTCGTTCCCGTTGAGGGGGGCGGCGTCGTCGCGGAACCACTGCCCGGCCTGGAAGTCGGCCACAGCACACGGGGCGCTGGTCGTCAGCAACCACCGCCCGCCGTGATAAGTGAACGCCAAGTGGACGCCGTCGATGCCATAGGCGGCCAGTCGGTCCGCCTGGGCCTGGGGCCGCCGGCGGAAGGAGAGGGGGTGGGCGAACAGCTCGATGTTCATCGGCCGTCTCTGGGGGCGTCGCCGAGGGCGTGGGAGATGGTCTGCTTGGCCTTTTCGATGTGTGCGCGGGTCAGGCGTTCCACGAGCGGCCCGTCGCCCTGCTCCATGGCTTCCAGGATCGCCGCGTGTTCGGCGGCCTCTTCCTCCCAGGTGGCACGCAGTCGCCAGCCGAGGCCGGCCACGAAAGCCGTGAGGTCCTGGAGCTGGTCCAGGAAGCCGCAGAGGAAGCTGTTGCCGCAGGCGCTGTAGAGCTCGCGGTGGAAGCGACGGTTGGCTATGCCCAGGCCGCGTGTCTCGCCCGAGCCGATCAGCGTGGTCGCGTCCTGCAGCGCTTGGCGGGCAGCGGCGTGGGTGGTCGCTCCGAGGCGGACCGCGCCCAGGCGTACGGCCTCGGGTTCCGCTGCGCAGCGGGCGGCGTACAGCTCCTGCACCAGAAGATCGTCGGGGCGGCGGACGCTGACGCCCTGGTAGGCGTTGATCTCCACCAGACCGGTGGAATGCAGCTGCTTCAACGCTTCGCGGACCGGGGTCTTGGATACCCCGTACGCCTCGGCGAGTTCCCGCTCGACCAGGGCCTTTCCGGGGGGGAGCACACCTTCAAGGATTGCCTGCCTCAACGCCTCACGCACCCGGTCGGTACGGGAGACGGCCTGACGCAAGGGCGGCAGTGAGCCGGGAGGCAGGGCCTCAGCGCTGTTCACTGGATAGTCGATCTGCGGCATGGCGGCATGCTGGTATACCAACATGCCAACTCGCAACCCTCGTGCAGAGGTTCTCTGAAATGGCCCCCGTGACAGCCGTCGGCGCTGTTTCGGCTCTTCTGACTCGATGTCAGAACGTTTACAGACGGTACAGGGTTGCGCTCAATCGCCAGTTCTGTAACTGTCGCTCACGCAAAACCCAACCCCCACAGCGGACTTCGGAGCGCATCAGGGTGTGGCGCGCCGTCCCAGGCCGGCGCCCTGCCACGGCGTAACGCCCCTGCCCCGCCCTTCCGGCCCTCGTTTCCGGGCACGGCCCCTCGGCCGAGGGAGACACGGCCCGCTTCAGTCCGGACGACTTCGGAGACCAGGCACCAATGAAACGCACTCGCACCATCGCCGTAACCGCAGCACTTCTCGCGTCATCCGCGACACTCGGCGCCGTCACCGTGGGAGCCGGTTCGGCCCATGCCGCGAACCGCACCTACTTCGTGAGCGCCGAAGGCAGCGACAGCAACCCGGGAACCTCGACCGGCGCGCCCTTCCGCACCCTGCAGAAGGCCGCCGACAGCGCCGGCCCCGGCGACACCGTATCGATCATGAACGGCACGTACTCCGAACGCTCCGCAGGCTCCAACGTGCTGACCATCAAGCGCTCGGGCCGCCCCGGCGCACCCATCACGTTCACCGCACATCCCGGCCACCGGCCGGTGATCCACCCGGTGAAGGCGTGGAACGGCATCAGCGTCCACGGCGCGTCCTACATCTCCCTCAAGGGCCTGGAGATCAAGGGCAACAACGCCGCCCTGAACCTCGCCGGGGCCGAACGCGGATCGAGGAAGGGCGACCCCACCTACAACACCAACTGCATCTCGATCGAACGGGACAGATCCACCGGTGCGGTGTCGCACCACATCGAGGTGACCGGCAACAAGGTTCACGCCTGCGCGGGCAGCGGCATATCGGCGATCGAATCCGATCACCTGACCATCTCGGCGAACCACGTGTACTCCAACTCGTGGTACACGGTCTATGCCACCAGCGGTATCTCCGTCCTCACCCCACGTGACGTGGGGAGCTCCGACGCCAGGACGTACAAGATCCGCATCACCGGCAATCGCGTCCACGACAACGAAACCAAGATCAAATGGGAGAGGTGCCGCTGCTACTCCGATGGCAACGGCATCATCATCGACACACTCAAGGGCGACGCCGACCACCCCGCGTACGGTGGGCGCGTCCTGGTCGCCGGCAACCTCTCCTACGACAACGGCGGCTCGGGGATCCATTCCTTCAAGAGCCGGCACGTCGACATCGTCCACAACACGGCGTACATGAACGGCCGTAGCACCCGCATGAAGAGCTACGCCAACATCTTCGCCCACGACAGCACCGACGTCCGGCTGCTCAACAACATCGCCTACGGCCGGCCCGGCCAGGCGACGAACAGCAAGTCCCGCAACGCGGACGTGACCTACGACTACAACGTCTACTTCGGTGGCAAGGCTCCTGAGGTCAAGGGTCCGCACGACATCGTCGCCGACCCGGAGTTCGCCGACGCCGGCACCACGGCGGACGCGACCTTCCGGCTGCGTGACAGCTCCCCGGCCATCGGGTCGGGCACTCCGTTCAGCGCTGTCACCACCGGCACCCGCCGGGCAGATGGTGCGCCCGACCGTGGCGCCTACGGCTTCGCAACCGCTACCGGTGACGTGACACAGGGTGCTTCCGATCCCGGCGGCGACTCCGGTTCCGGCGCCGGCGGTCGGCAGGATGATGCCCGGCCCGGGGGAGAACAGCCCGGTACGACCGACACCACCGCCTCGCCCGGCGCAGAAGGGCTGAACGAGACCGATGGTGGCGGCGGATCCGACCTGAACGCGAACAGCGGGGACGGTCCGCTCGCACAGACCGGCGGCTCCGATCCCCTGCTCCCCCTCGGCATCGCGGCGGCCGTTCTCGCCCTCGGCGGCGGTCTTGTCGCGGCTGCCCGTCGCAAGCGCTCCTGACCGTCCGGTTCACCCGGACTCCTGACGTGGTGCCGACCCCGTCCCCCCGTGCCAAGGGGTCGGCACCACCGCGTACCCGTCCGGCCGCACGCGCGCGGAGCTACTCCGCTGCGGCGGCTCAACCCGCTGACAGGCGTGTGACATGGCAGCCGAACAACAGCGCAGAACGCATGGCCTCGCAGGGGAAGACCCACCCGACTCTCCGCGCATCGCCTGGCGCAAACAGATGAGGGCAAGCGTCCTTGATGCCGCGCACGACCTGACGTGCGAAGCAGGGTGGGACGAGGTCAGCCTTTCGGCCGTCGCAGCACGCGCTCAGGTCTCCCGCCCCTCCGTCTACAAGGAGTTCGGCAATCGAGCCGGTCTGGGACGCGCCCTGGTGATCCGTGAGACCCGGCAGTTCCTGGCCGGGGTGGCCGACACGCTCTATCCCGGCCTGCCCGACTCCCAAGCCTGCCTCGAAGCCGCCATCCGGTACGTGCTCGAGGAAGCTCACACCCAGCCCCTCATACGGGCTGTCATCGCAGCCGCCCGCCACGGCTCCGACAGCCTGCTCCCCTACCTCACCGCCCGGGCGGACCCGATCTTCGACGCGGGCCAGTACCTGGTGCGGGAATGGTTGCGCACACGCTACCCGGGGCAGCGTACGGAGACTCTTGAGATGACAGCGGACATCATCGTCCGCATGACCATCAGCCATCTCGTCCTGCCTGCCGCCGAACCGCACGTCACCGCCCGAAGGCTCGCCACGGCCGCACGGGAACTGCTGCGGAGTCCGGGATCGGCCGAAGCCGCCGTGCCCAGAAGTCCCATCGAAGCAGCCGAGCCTTTCTGACCCCGCGCTGCAGCGTGTCCGGGAGCGGACTCCGGCTCGGGCAAGCACATGGCGCGTCACGTGCGTGCCGCCCTCGGTGTCCCCATGGGAGTTTGCCCGCGGTTCATCTCTCGGCCGCTTCGGGTGATCGACACGGGGCGTACATTTCGGGGCGTGGACATACCTGTCGCGTTTCGCTGGGTGCTCACGGCCCTGGTCGTACTGCAGCTTCTCTCCCTCTTCGCCGTCCTGCGCCGGATGCGCCGACAAGGACCCGGTCGACGGGCCGAGGCGCGGTGGGACGCCCTCGACGGCGTCAGCGGTGTCGCGCTCCTGGCAGGGCTCCTCATCGGCAACGCCCCGCTGATGCTCTGCGGCGCGGCGCTCATGGGCTGCGTCCTCACGGTGAAGGCGATCCGTTTCCTGCGCGCGGCGGGCTGACGAAGGCCTAGAGGAAGCGGCGCACGGGCAGGACGGCGGCCTCGGCGATGCGCTGGAGGGCGGCGCGGCGCTTCCAGCGGGACGGGTCGACGGGGGTGCTGCGCAGCAGGTCCGCGTCGAAGTCGCGGTCCAGGCCCGCGGTGAAGTCCTCGTCGAGCACGGCGAGCATGACTTCCTCGTCGTGGCTCATGGAGCGCCGGTTGAAGTTGGTGGAACCGATCAGCGCGGTCACGCCGTCGACCGTCATGATCTTGGCGTGCATCATCGTCGGCTGGAACTCGCGGATGGACACGCCCGCCTCCAGCAGGCGCTCGTAGTGGTACTGGCCCGCAAGTTGGCAGGCCCGCTGGTCCGTGTGGGGGCCGGGCAGCAGGATCTCGACGGTGACGCCGCGCCGCGCGGTCGCGCACAGCAGGTCGACGAAGTACGTGTCGGGGGCGAAGTAGGCGGTGGCGAGGCGGAAGCGCTGTTCGGCGGAGGTGAGCATGACCCGGATCAGGGTCTGCATGTCCTGCCAGCCGAAGCTCGCCGATCCGCGGACGACCTGGACGACACAGTCGCCGGGCTGTTCGTGCTCGGTGAAGCGGTCCCGCTCGTCGTACAGCTCGTCGTGGCACTCGGCCCAGTTCTGAGCGAAGGCCGCGGCGATGCCGTCCACGGCCGGACCGCGCACCTGGACGTGCGTGTCCCTCCACTCGTCGGGGTTGCGGGCGTCGCCGCACCACTCCTCGGCGATGCCGACACCGCCGGTGAACGCCGTGGTTTCGTCGACGATCAGGGCCTTGCGGTGGCAGCGGTGGTTCTGCTTGAGAGGTGACAGCCACAGCGGCTTCCGGAACCAGGCCACCTGCACGCCGGCGGCGTCCATGTCGTCGAGGAGCCTCTGCTCGATCGCCTTGGCCCCGAAGCCGTCCAGCAGCAGCCGCACCCGCACGCCGTCCGCCGCGCGCTCCGCGAGGGCGGCGGCGAAGTCCCGGGCGATCTGCCCGCGCCAGTAGACGAACGTCATCATGTCGATGGTGTGCTCGGCCGCCTTGATGGCGTCGAGCATGGCGGGGAAGATCCGGTCGCCGTTGCGCAGGGCGACGAGTTCGTTTCCTTCCGTCGCGGCGATGCCGAGGAGTCGTTCCAGCCGTCTGCGCAGCCGCTGGGCACGGGCGGCGGCGGGTCTCTGATGCTCTTCCACGAGGGTCATGTGACGTCCTTGGTCGGGAGGGAAGCCGTCGGTCGGTCCTGCGGGTCCTTGCCGCCGGCCGGTACGGCGGCGCGGGACTACGCGGGTCGGCCGTACGCGCGGACGAGGTGCCAGGCGAGGGCTCGGAGGCGAGTCAGGGAACGGGACCACGACCAGCCCGTCTCGCTGCGTCTCGGTCCGCGGCCCTCGGTGTCCGGGACCGGTGTCACTTTCATGTCCATGACGCCCGGATGCCCAGGCGTCGCCACCGTATACGCCCCGTGGGGAGGATCTCACCGCGCCGTCGACCCGCGCCCGCGGTCGAGGTCGCCATGCGTCGCTGTGCGTTCACCCTTCTTCTACGGAGCGTGCGCGACGGCTTCCCGAGCTGACGACCTCGTGTCGACGGAGGGCGGGCGGGGGGACCGGTTCCGTACCCTGGCGGCATGCGGATGCGTCCCACACTGACCTGGACCCCTCCCGAGGATCTGCCGCCGGGCATCACGGATCCGGAGCCGGTCGCCGACGCGCTGAGCACCGGCGGTGTACTGGTGCTCAGCGGCGCGGGCATCTCCACGGAGTCGGGCATCCCGGACTACCGCGGCGAGGGCGGGAGCCTGGGCCGGCACACCCCGATGACCTACCAGGACTTCACCGGCGGCGCACGGGCCCGGCGCCGGTACTGGGCGCGCAGCCACCTCGGCTGGCGTACCTTCGGCCGCGCCCGCCCCAACGCCGGGCACCGCGCCGTGGCCGCGTTCGCTCGCCACGGTCTGCTGACCGGGGTGATCACGCAGAACGTCGACGGCCTGCACCAGGCCGCGGGGAGCGAGGGCGTCCTGGAGCTCCACGGCAGCCTGGCGCGGGTCGTCTGCCTCTCCTGCGGCGCCTTCAGCCCCCGCCGCGAACTCGCCCGGCGACTGGAGGAGGCCAACGCGGGATTCGCGCCGGTGGCCGCGGGGATCAACCCGGACGGTGACGCCGACCTCACCGACGACCAGGTCGGGGACTTCCGGGTGGTGCCCTGCGCGGTCTGCGGCGGTGTCCTCAAGCCGGACGTGGTGTTCTTCGGCGAATCCGTTCCGCCGCAGCGGGTCGAGCACTGCCGCTCGCTGGTCCGCGAGGCCACCTCGCTGCTGGTTCTCGGTTCCTCGTTGACGGTGATGTCCGGCCTGCGGTTCGTCCGCCAGGCCGCCGAGGCGGGCAAGCCGGTCCTGATCGTGAACCGGGACCCGACCCGGGGCGACCGGTACGCCGTCACCCGGGTCGCGCTGCCTCTGGGACCCACGCTCACCACCGTGGCCGAACGCCTGGGCGTCCCCGTCGTTGCGGCCGACGGCGCCGAGGTGGATGTGGTCGAGGGTCAGGCAGTGGCGGACGGGAGCCGGTGACGGCGACGGAAGCGGGGCGTCATCGCACCCTCGGGTGCCCGTCGTCCGGGTCCGGCGGCTCGACGGGCAGGCCGGCCGTGTACGCGGCCTCGGCGAGCACATGACGCAGCATCTCCGGCGTGAGCCGGCCGGTGAACACGTTGCGTTGACTGACGTGGTAGGAGGCGAACACCGCCAGGGAGGCGTCCGACCCGTTCGCCGGCGCCAGGGACACCCGCCTGCCATGGCCGAACGCCGGTCGGGGCCGTGGCATGCTCCAGCCGGCCTCCCCCAGCGCGGACCACGCGGCCTGCCAGCCGAAGCCGCCCAGCGCGACCACGGAGCGCAGCGTCGGTCGCAGCAGCCGCAGCTCCCGGGCCAGCCATGGGCGGCAGGTGTCCCGCTCGTCGGGCGTGGGCCGATTGGCGGGCGGCGCGCAGTGGACGGGCGCCGTGACCCTGACGCCGTACAGTTCCAGTCCGTCGTCCGCACGCGTCGCCGTGGCCTGTGAGGCCAGGCCGAGCTCGTGCAGGGTCGCGAACAGCAGATCACCGGCCCGGTCTCCGGTGAACATCCGGCCCGTCCGGTTCGCGCCGTGCGCGGCGGGCGCGAGACCCGTGATCACCATGGCGGCGTCCCCGGGCCCGAACCCGGGCACCGGTCGCCCCCAGTACCGCCAGTCCTCGAACGCGAGACGCTTGACGCGGGCCGTCTCCTCGCGCCAGGCCACGAGACGCGGACAGGCGCGGCACCGCACCAACCGCGCGTCCAGGGCGCTCAGCGTCCGGGCGCCGGCCGCGGCCGGTCCCGGGTCATCCGTGCTCGCCATGATCGTCGTCTGCCCGTAACGGCCGGGAGGCAACCGCCGGCCGGCGCGGATCAGCGCCCCGACGCCCACTTCCGACCGGCCGGGGCCCTTCCGTCGCGTCGTCGATGGGAGGCGCACGGGGGCGCATTCAAGTGGGCCCCGGCGCGCGCGGGCGTGGAGAACTAGAAGATCATTTCGAACGTGCGCGGGGAGGTGAACCGCGCCTGTTCAAGATCGTCCTCTTGCTAGCTTCGGATCCGTGACCCCCAACTCCCCCTCTTTCGGCGACGGGTGGAACGGTCCCGGCCCCGGCCGTGCCGCCACCAGTCCGGCCGAATCGTTTCGTCCTGTGCTCCTCGACCCTTCCCGGCCCGACGACGCGGAGGCCGTGAAGGCTCTCCTCGACTCCCCCACCCTGCGCGAGGTGCACGACCGCATCGACGCCCAGCTCGAGGAGCTGGTGGGATGCCGGTTCCCCGGAGAGTCGTTCGGCCCGGCCGCCCTGGAGCGCGCCGTGGCCGACGCCCGGGGGAGCGTGCCGCCCGACGCGTACGGGACCTGGGTCTGGTATCCGTGGTCCGGCCGCCTCGTGCGGGTCCTGCCCGAGGACGCCTTCCGGCAGGTGCGGACCGACCGCAACCGCGACAAGATCACCCGCGACGAGCAGCGGCATCTGCTCACCCGCCGGATCGGCGTCATCGGCCTGTCCGTCGGCAACAGCGCCGCGCTGACCTGTGCCATGGAGGGCGTCGGAGGCTCCTTCCGGCTCGCGGACTTCGACCGGCTGAGCCTGTCGAACCTCAACCGGCTGCGGTGCGGGGTGCACGAACTCGGGCTGGAGAAGACGGTCATCTGCGCGCGCCGCATGTACGAGCTCGACCCCTACCTCGACATCGATGTCTACCGCCGCGGCGTGACGGAGGAGAGCATCGACGCCTTCTTCGCCGCGCCCCGCGAAGGCACGGGGGTGGCCGCCGACCGCGGACTCGATCTGCTCGTGGAGGAGTGCGACACGCCGTGGGTCAAGGTGGCGGCCCGCGAACACGCCCGCCGCCACCGGCTGCCGGTCCTCATGGACGCCAACGACCGCGGACTGCTGGATGTCGAACGCTTCGACACCGAGCCCGACCGCCCCCTCTTCCACGGCCGCACCGGCGACGTCCGTGCCGCCGACGTCCGCGGCCTCGACGGCCGTGAACTCGTCGACTTCCTGGTGCGCGTCGTCGACGAGCGGAGCCTGAGCCCGGCAATGACCGACGCCCTCTCCCGCGTCGGCACGAGCCTGTCGAGCTGGCCGCAGCTGGCCAGCGGCGTGATGCTCGGCGGGGCGCTCGTCACCGACACGGCCCGCCGGATCCTGCTCGGGCGGCCGGTGCCGTCCGGGCGGTACTCCATCGACCTCGAAGCCCTCATCCCCGCAGCCGACGGAGCAGCACCGTGAACCGCGTCCACCACGACAACCGAGTCCCGGACCTGCGCGGCGACCGCCTCCGCCTGCGCGAGCTCCGGGTCGACGACCACGATGCCTTCCGGCGCATCCTGACCCACCGGGTGCTCACCCGGTACCTCGGCATCGACCGCATGGACCCCGGACAGGCGCACGACGCCTTCGCGCAGGCACTCGCGCAGCCCTTCGCCCGGCCGCGGCGCACGTACACCCTCGCGGTGTGCGCCCCTGACGACGACACCATGCTTGGCACGATGGGCCTGCTGGTCGAGGAGTACGGGAGCAACGCGATGCTCACGTCCCTGGTGCTGCTGCCCGGGGCGCCCGTGCGGGGCCACGGACACGAGGCCGGACGCCTGCTCATGGCGTACGGCTTCGGCGTTCTCGGCCTGCACAGGATCTGGGCCGGCCACCGTACGGATCACCACCACATGCCCCCGGTGATGAGGGCGGCCGGCCTGCGGCCGGAGGCGACCCTGCGCCAGCTCTTCCGGACCCAGGGCTGCTGGCACGACGTCGACACCTACACCGCGCTCGCGCCCGAGTGGAAGCGCCAGGCCTCACCCGCCGAGCTCGCGATCCTCGACGGCTCGCCCTCGCTTCTGCCCACCTGACGGACCACCCGCGGGTCGGCGGACGCGGCGGATGCGGATCGGTCCCCGGGCCTTCGCCGGCTCGACGGGCCGGCCGCCCTGGGTGATCTCCACCTCTCCGGCCGTGACCAGCCGCCGCGCGGCGCGGCGCGCGGGCTCCATGAGCTCGCGCCAGCCGTCGTCGTCCCCTTCGTACACGGCGCGGGCAGCGTCGGAGGGGCAGATCGTCGCGGTCGGGGCGCGGCGCTCCAGCAGTTCCAGGATGGCCCGTTCCAGGCGTCGGACCGTCCGCCGTTCGTCGTCCGTCACCCGGCCAGTGTCGCACCGGCGCTGCCGGCACCGACGACACCGGCCCAGGCGCGGTGCGCACGGTTCGCGAGGGGTGGGTGGGGCAGGAGGGGCGCCACCCGCTCTTACGAGCCAAAGAAGGGGGCTTTCGCGGGGCGATTGTTGGCCGGGGTGTCGCCTGCCCCGCCGCGCGCGGGCTTCTAGCATTCGACCACCCCCCGCCCACATCGGCGAGGGCGGCCCGGCCCGGGCATCTGTCATGTACATGATGCTTCAACCGTCGCCGATCGCACCACCCCTTTCGTTCAGCCGTCGATGGGAGAACCATGAGAGTCCCCCTGCTGGTCAGCGGAGCGATCACCGCTCTGTTCGCCTCGGCCCTGCCCGCTCAGGCAGGCCCGTCGTCGATCGTCGACCCGCCCCCGGACAGGATCGTCATCGACATCGCCACGGTGAACGGCTCCGGCTGTCCCCTGGGCACCGCCGCCATCGCCGTGTCCGAGGACAACACCGCCTTCACCGTCACCTACAGCGAGTACCTCGCCCAGGTGGGCGGCGGCTCCTCCCCCACGGCAGCTCGACGGAACTGTCAGCTCAACCTTCTGGTGCACGTGCCCCAGGGATTCACCTACGCGATCGCCAGCGCCGACTACCGCGGCTACGCGTCGCTCCGGCCCGGTGCGAGCAGCGCCGAGAAGGCGTCGTACTACTTCCAGGGCTCGCCGAGCACCGCGTCCCGTACGCACACCTTCCGCGGTCCGTACGAGGACAACTGGCAGGCCACGGACGACACCGACTGGGCGCAGCTCGTATGGGCGCCCTGCGGAGTGCAGCGGAACTTCAACATCAACACCGAGCTGCGCGTGAACGCCGGGACGTCCGACCCCGCCGCCACCAGCTACATGACCATGGACTCCACCGACGGTGACATCAGCACCGTCTACCACCTCGCGTGGAAGGAGTGCCCCGAGAGGTGACACCGGGCCGCCCCGGCCGGGCTCCCCCTTCCCGGCCGGGGCTCCGCTCCCGAGCGGCCCGGGTCCCCGGCGATCAGGTGATCGTGAGCGCCCGCTGGGCAGTCACGGCACGGGAGTTGCGCGCGACGGCGAGGGTGTAGAGGCCGGGGACCAGTGTCCAGGCGCCGGCGTTCCAGACCGCGAGCTCGTCGGGGGTGAGGGTGAAGGTGAGGCGCTGCGTGGCGGAGGGGGCCAGGGTGATCTTGCGGAAGGCGACGAGCCGGCGCGGTTCCGCCTGGGCGGCGCTCGGCAGCGTGGCATAGACCTGGACGACCTCGGTGCCCTCGCGGCCGCCGGTGTTGGTGACGTCGACCGCGAGGGTGACCGACCTCCTGGCCGGGTCGTAGGCGGCGGTGAGCGAGCCGTGGGCGAAGGTCGTGTAGGACAGGCCGTGCCCGAAGGGGAACCGGGGCTGCTTGCCCTTGGCGTCGTAGTAGCGGTGGCCGACCGCGATGCCCTCGTCGTAGGAGACGGCGCCGCTCTGGCCCGGGTAGGTCGCGGGGGTCGATCCGGGTCCCTGGGCGGGGTCGGCGGGGAAGGTCACCGGGAGGCGGCCGGAGGGGTCGCTGTCGCCGAAGAGGACGGCGGCGAGTGCGGTGCCCATGCCGCTGCCTCCGTACCAGGCCTGGACGACGGCCTCGACGTCGTCGAGCCAGGGCATGGCCACGGGCCCGTCGGTGTTCAGGACGACGATGGTGCGGGGGTTGGCCGCTGCGACGGCGGCGATGAGACGGTTCTGGTCCCCGGGCAGGTCGAGCCGCTCGTGGTCCATAGCCTCGCCTGCCACCCGGTTGACGAAGACGACGGCGGCGTCGGCCGCCCGCGCGTTCTGGACGGCGGCGGGGATGAGGGAGGCGGGCTGCCATCCGAGGGTGAGCCCGCACGTACCGGGGTCGGCGCCGGCGTTGGTGTAGGTCAGCTCCACGGAGACCGTCCGGCCGGCGGTCAGGTCGCAGGTGCCCTGGAGCGGATAGTCGTAGGGGCCGAGGAAGAAGCGCCGGGTGCCCCGGGATCCCGAGACGACGGCGACTCCGTCGATCTTCAGCGTGGCCGTGCCGGCGGTCAGGAGCGAGAAGCGGTGCAGGCCCGTGTGGGTCGGGGTCAGGGTGCCCGACCATGTCGCGGACCAGACGGCCGGCAGGGTGTCGACGGGGGCGCTCATGAAGTCCACGACGGTGTCGGTCCGGGTCACCACGGGGGTCCCGGTCGGCTCGGCGGTGGCGTAATAGCGTCCGCTGAGGCCCGCGGCCCCGCCGGCGGTGCGCAGCACGACCGAGGGGACGGTGGCCAACGGGATGTCGCCGCTGCTGCCCTGGGTGTGGGTCACCTTCACGGCGCTGCCCGCGCGGGTCCGGATGGCCTGGAGCGGCGTGGTCCAGGGGCCGGGGTCGACGTAGGTGGAGCCGGAGACACCGGTGAAGGCGTCGGTGCCGGCGGGGCCGATGACCGCCAGTGTCCTCAGCCCGGCCGGCAGCGGCAGTGCGGAGGAGCGGTTGGCCAGCAGGACCGTGGATTCGAGCGCGGCCTCGTGGGCGAGGGCCTTGTGCGCGGGCGTGCTGGCGTCCTGGACCGGGGAGGAGACGGGGTTGTCGACGAGCCCGTTGGCGAACATGGTGACGAGGATGCGGCGGGCGGCGTCGTTCACCCGGGAGGCGGGGACGGAGCCGTCGGTGAGTGCGCCGGGAGCCAGTTTGACGCCGGCGGGGCCGAGCCCGGCGAGGTCCATGCCCGCCTTGGCGGCGGCGACCTGGTCGTCCCCGGCCCAGAAGTCGGGGACGGTGTAACCCTGGAGGCCCAGGCGGTTCTTGACGTCGGTGAAGAGGGCGGGGCTCTGGGTGGCGAAGGTGCCGTTGATCTTCGGGTAGGCCATCATGACCGAGCTGGTCGGCGCGGCGGCGATCACCCGGCGGAAGGGCGCCTGATAGACCTCGTGCAGGGCCCGGTCGGACACCAGGGTGTCGGTGAAGAAGCGGTTCACCTCCTGGGTGTAGGCGGCGAAGTGCTTGACGGTGGCGGTCACCCGGCGGCTCTGGATGCCGGTGGTGAGGGCCGCTCCGAGGCGGCCGGCGAGCAGCGGGTCCTCCCCCATGGTTTCGGCCTGGCGGCCGAAGTGCCAGGTGCGGGCCAGGTCGATGGTGGGGCCGAGGAGGCTGTTGTAGCCCTTGGCGCGTCCTTCGGTGCCGAGCGCGACACCGATGCGCCGGGCCAGGTCCTCGTCGAACGTAGCGGCCTGGGCGAGGGGGACCGGGAAGGCGGTGACGCCCTGCTCGCCGCGCAGGCCGGCGGAGGCGTCGACCATGGTCAGTGCGGGGATGCCGAGGTGGGCGACGGCGGCGAAGTCGCACCGGATGAGGGCCTCCTTCTCGGCGGCGGTCATCCGGGCGAGGAGGGCGTCGGCCCGCTCGAAGGCGCGGGGGTCGGGCGCGGTGATCGCCTGGGCGCTGGCCACGGGGGCCATGCTGACGGCGAGAGCGGTGGCGATGGCGGAGGACAGGAAGGATCGTCGGTTCACAGCGGCTCTCCGGACGCGGGAAAGGGCGGGGCGGGCCCGCCGAGGTCGGGTGCGAAACTGGGATGTCCGGCGGCGAGGGCACGGGCCGGCGAGTTCTTGCGCTTTCCGTCCTCGAGGGTTTTCCGCGTCCCGCGGTACCCAGTTCCAAGGACTCTTCGGGCGCTCGAGGTGAAGCGCCTCACACGAATCGGAAAGCTATTGTCATCGCCGCTTCCGGTCAACCCTTCTGACATCGGAAATTGATCGGAGCGCCTCTGACCTGCTCGATCAAAGAATTCTCCGGCACAGAGAAAGAAGAATGAGACAAGCCGCCCACGTGAGGCCGGGATCGCCATACGGATATTCGATGACCGCCATCCGGCATACGAATGCGGAAACCTCCTTACCCTCGGGCACGGGAATGCCCGGCATGAAGGATCGCTTCATGCCGGGCATTCCCGAGGAAAGGCGTGCCCGCCGCGAGATGTGCTCAGTCGCGCGCGTCCGGGCCGAGGGTGTGCGTTCCGGGGCCGAGCGCGACGGGTGCGAGGCCGGGGAGTTCGGCGACGGCGGTGCAGCCCGGGGGCACGGTGAGGCGGGCCCGTACGCCCGCGGTGGTCGCCTCCCAGGAGACCGAGGCGGTTCCGTGGGGCGTCTCGTGGCGGGTGCGCGCCCAGGTGATGCCGCCTCCGGGCCGGGGCCGGAAACGGAGCGTCCGGGCGCCGGGCGCCGTGCTGGCGAGGCCGCCGATGACCCTGTGGAGCCAGTCCGCGACGGCGCCGAGGGCGTAGTGGTTGAAGGACGTCATGCCACCGGGGTTGAGGGTCCCGTCGGGGCGGAGGCTGTCCCAGCGCTCCCACACAGTGGTGGCGCCCATGGTCACCGGGTAGAGCCAGGAGGGGCATTCGGTCTGCAACAGCAGGCGGTAGGCGATGTCGAGGTGCCCGGTGTCGGTGAGGGCGTCGCAGACGAGGGGCGTGCCCACGAAGCCCGTGGCGATGCGGGCGTCGTCCTGGAGGACGAGTTCCGCCAGGCGGTCACCCGCGGTCTGCCGCCGCGAGGCGTCGAGCAGGTCGAAGCCGATCGCGAGCGCGTAGGCGGTGGGGCTGTCGCTGGACATGCGGCCCGTGCCGAGGACGTACCGGGACCGGAAGGCCGCCGTGACCTCGTCGGCGAGTGTCCCGTACCGGAGGGCGTCCGCGGTGCGGCCCAAGGCGCGGGCGGAGTGGGCGAGATGACGGGCGGAGTGGGCGAAGTAGGCGGTGGCGACGAGGTAGCGGTCGGTGCGGCCGCCCGCGGGATCGTCCGGCGGTGCGGCCGGGTCGAGCCAGTCGCCGAGCTGGAAGCCGGTGTCCCAGAGGCGGTCGGGGCCGGCCAGCGTCTCGACGCGATCGACCCACGCCTGGGCCATGGAGTAGTGGCGGCGCAGGAGTTCGAGGTCGCCGTAGCGCCGGTAGAGCACCCAGGGGGTGAGGGTGGCGACGTCTCCCCAGGCGGCGCCGGGCTGGATGGGCGTCCACATCGGTTCGCCGGGGATGACGGGCACGTACCAGGGGATGGTGCCGTCGGGCAGCTGCTCGAGGCCGACGTCGGTGAGCCAGGAGTCGAGCATGCCGGCGCAGTCGTAGAGGAAGGTCGCGGTGGGGGCGAAGATCTGGATGTCGCCGGTCCAGCCCAGCCGTTCGTCCCGCTGGGGGCAGTCGGTGGGCAGGTCGACGAAGTTCCCGCGCATGCTCCACACGACGTTCTCGTGGAGCCGGTTGACCATCGGGTCGCTGCACTCGAACCAGCCGGTGCGGCGCATGTCCGTGTGGTGGACGCGCGCGGCCACGGCGTCCTCGGTGAGGTCGCCCGGCCAGCCGGTGATCTCCGCGTGGCGGAAGCCGTGCAGGGTGAAGCGGGGCTCCCAGGTGTACGGCCCGCCGCCGGGCAGGACGAGGGTGTCGGTGGAACGGGCCTCGCGCAGGGGCCGAGTGGCCAGTTCTCCGTCCTGGAGGACCTCCGCGTGCCGGAGGGTGAGGGTGGTGCCGACGGGGCCGTCGGCGGTGATGCGGAGCCTGCCCACGAGGTTCTGCCCGAAGTCGAGCAGATACCGGCCGTCGGCCGTGCGGGTGATCGTGGCCGGGGAGACCTCCTCGGTGCATCTGACCGGCGGGCCGTCGGGGGCGGTGAGGGTCGCGGGGTCCCGCTTTCCGGCGCGTACGGGAGTCCAGTCACCGGCCCGGGCCGCCGGGGTGGACCACCGGGGGTCGTCGAGACGGGCGTCGAAGGTCTCCCCCTCGTACAGTCCGCTCGTCAGGATGGGGCTCGGAGCCGCCTGCCAGGTGAGGTCGGTGGCGACCACGCTGGTGGTGCCGTCCTCGTAGGTCACCTCCAGCTGGGCGATGAGCGACTGGTCGCTGCCGTAGATGTCGCGGGTGCCGCCGTCGAAGCCGTACCTGCCGCGGTACCAGCCGTCCCCCAGCCAGGCGCCGATGGTGTTGGCGCCCTCGGTGAGGAGGGAGGTGACGTCGTGGGTGCGGTAGCGCAATCGGTGGGGGTAGACGGTCCAGCCCGGCGCGAGCGCCTCGTCGCCGACGCGGGTGCCGTTGATCTCCGCCTCGTACAGGCCGTGGGCGGTGATGTAGAGGCGGGCTCGCGCGACGGGCCGGTCGGTCCGGAAGTCCTTGCGGACGCGGGCCGGGCGGCGCTCGGCGGCCGTGCCCTCGTCCCAGGCGGCGCCGACGGGGACGGCGATCCAGTCCTCGGGACGCAGCAGGCCGGCCTCGACGGTGCTGGGGGCGCTCCAGGGCGACGGTCCGGCGCTGCCGGAGGACCAGGTCCGTACGCGGACGACGGCACGCTCGCGGGAGGCGAGCGGTTCTCCGGGCCAGGGGACGAAGAGGTGCTCGGCCCCGGTGACGCGGCCGGTCCGCCACGGGCGGCCGCCGCGGTCGAGCTCGACCTCGTACGCTTCCTGGGCGCCGGAGCCCGGCGCCGGGGTCCAGGACAGGCGGGGAGCGGCGGTGCCGATGCCGAGGCCGTCCGGGAGGTGCTCGAAGCGCACCGGGGAGGGCTGGAGGGACTGCAAGGGAGGGACCTTTCGTGTGCTCGGGAGGGGCTGGGGCGGATCGCCGGTCAGCCCTTGACCGCTCCCGACGTGAGGCCCTTCATGACCTTCTGGTTGAGGAAGAGGTAGATCACGAGAGTGCCGAAGACGTTGATGCAGATGGCCGCGAACAGCGGCCCGTACTGGGTGGCGCCGAAGTCGCCGGTGAAGTTGAGCAGGCCGACCTGGATGGTGCGCAGGTCCTGGTTGTTGGTGAAGGTCAGGGCGATGAGCAGGTCGTTCCAGATGAAGAAGAACTGCACCAGGCCGACGGTGAGCAGCGCGTTGCGGACCATGGGCAGGCTGATCGTCCAGAAGGCGCGCAGGATGCCGGCGCCGTCGAGGGTGGCGGCTTCGAAGAGCTCCCGGGGGACGGTCCTGTAGTAGGTGGCCATCATGAAGACGGTCAGCGGGAGCCCGGTTCCGGCGTAGGTGAGGATCAGCGGCCACAGGGTGCCGGAGAGGCCGGTGCGGAAGTAGACGGTGAAGAGCGGCAGGAGGATCATCTGCGGGGGGACCATCATGCCCGCGAGGAAGACCAGCAGGGTGAGGCTGCGCCCCTTCCACACCATGACCTGGAGGGCGAAGCCCGCCGCGGTGCCCAGGAGGAGGATCAGCGCCAGGGCGGGAACGACGGCCAGAAGGCTGTTCTCGACGTAGAGGCCGATGTTCCCCGTGGTCCAGGCCTCGGTGTAGTTGCCCCACTCCCAGGTGGTGGGGAGGCTCCAGGTGGAGTTGTTCAGGTAGTCGCTGTTGGACTTCAGCGAGGTCAGGAACATCCAGACCAGCGGGTAGATCTCGATGATCAGCAAGAGGCCGACGGCGATCCTGACCCAGAGCCGGCTGCCCGCCGCGCGGGCGGGGCGGGGCTTGCCGTCGGTGCGCCTGTGCGTCGCGGAGGTCTTGACGGGGGTGTCGATGGCCATCTGTCAGCCCTCCGTGAGGTCGCGCCGCGAGACGCGGTAGACCGCCAGGCTCACCAGCAGGCACACGACGGTCAGGAGCAGCGCGATGGTGCTGCCGTAGCCGTACTCGCTGTAGGTGAACGACGTCTGGAACATGTACAGGGTGAGCGGGGTGGTGCCGTTGCCGGGGCCGCCGTTGGTGAGGGCGACGACGGAGTCGAAGACCTTCAGGGTGCCGTTGACGCTGAAGATGAGGGACGACATGAGCACCGGCAGGGACAGCGGCAGGACGATGTGGCGGATGAGGCGGAGGCCGGAGGCACCGTCGAGGCGGGCCGATTCGAGGAGCTCGTCGGGGATGTCGACGAGACCGGCGAAGAGCAGGACGGCGTAGAAGCCCATGGAGCGCCAGATGTCCATGACGACCAGGACCCAGAAGGCGCTGCCGGCGCTGCCGAAGAAGTCGACGGAGTCCAGACCGACGGCGTTCAGAAGGGAGTTGACCGGGCCCGTCTGCGGCGCGACCTGGAAGAACTTCTGGAAGAGCAGGCCCACGGCGACGGTGGGCAGCACGACCGGGAAGAAGACCAGCGTGCGGATGAGCGCCGAGGCCTTCTTGAGGAAGAAGACGTAGAGCAGGGCCAGGAGGTAGCCGGCGACGACCTGGCCGGCGGTGACGACGACCGCGTACTTCAGGGTGAACCAGAGGGCGTCGTGGACGGCCTGGTCGGAGAGGAGACGGGTGACGTTGGCGAGGCCGTTGCCGGTGAAACCGTCGATGGAGTTGCCCTGGGTGAAGGAGTACCCGAGCGACCACACCATCGGGACGAGCATGATCAGTGTGTAGACGAGAAGTGCGGGACCGAGGAGGATCGCGATCGCCCTGCGGTCACCGAGTACGCGGTGCATCAGTGGTGTCCACTTCGTTGCGGGTGAAGAGGCCGGCCGGTCGGGAGCGGGCGGCCCGCCGGGTGGTGGCGGGCCGCCCGCTCCCGAGGGATCACCGGCCGAGCGCTTCCTGGACGGTCTCCATGAACTTCTGCGGACTGATGCTGCCGCTGACGAGGCCGGCCGCGTTGGTCTGGCTGAGCGTCGTCGCCTTGGTGCTGAACAGGGCTTCGAACCACAGGACGTTCTGCTGGGAGGTGCTGATGGTCTTGCGGACGGTGCTCGTGACCTCGTTGGCGTCCTTGACCGGGGCGTTGACCTTGAAGCCCGAGATGGAGCCGTGGTCCTTCAGGGCGGTGCTGCCGTAGTTCTCGGCGATGCAGGACACCCAGGCGCCGGTCTTCTTGTCGAAGCCCTTCGCGCTGAGCGTGATGGCCAGTCCGACGTTGGAGGGGTACTGGTCGACGGATCCGGCACCGCCCGTGACGGCGGGGAACGGCATGAAGCCGACGTTCTCGGCACCGACCTTGTTCTGCTGGGGGTCGGCGATGTTCGCCAGGGCCCAGCTGCCCATGTAGAACATGGCGGACTTGCCCGTCAGGAACTGGTTCATCGCGGTGTCGTAGTCGATGGAGCCGACGCCCTTGCCGAAGTACCCCTTCTTGCCGAGCGCGGCGATCTCCTCCGCCGCCTTGACGTAGGCGGGGTCGGTCAGCTTCGCCGTCCCGTCCTCGACCTTCTCCAGGGCGGTGGGACCGAGGCTCCGGTACAGGTACCCGCTGACGAGCCGGGTCAGCGGCCAGCCCTGCTGGCCGGAGGCGGCGAAGGGCTGGACGCCCTTGGCGTCGAGCTTCTCCGACGCCGCCAGCAGTTCGTCCCACGTCCCGGGGACCTGGAGCCCGTTGTCCTTGAAGATCTTCTTGTTGTAGAAGATCCCCTCGATGTTGTACTCGTACGGCAGCACCTCCAGCTTGCCGCCGTAGAGCGCCTTGATCGTGGAGACGGCCGCGGGCTCGAGCTGGTCGTACACCCCGAGACGCTGGAGCTCCAGCGTGAGGTCGGCGATCCTTCCGGACTTATCCAGCTGCTTGGTGAGGGCCGGCGCGTTGCCCGCCGCGAACTGCGTGGGGAGCGCGTCCTGGCCGGCGAGGAGTTGGAGCTTCTGGTCCAGGCTCGCCTGGGGGACGGTCTCCACCTTCAGCGGCTGGGCCTCGTTCTCGGCCTTGCACGAGCCCTTCGACAGGGCGGTCAGGGCCGTTCTGGTGGTGGTGTTCTCGGTGACGCTCAAGTACGTGAAGTTCTTGGACGCCGCGGAGGTGCCGCCACCGCTGCCACCGCAGGCGGTGGCGAGAACGGCCAGGGACATGACGCCGGCCGAGAGGAGGATCGGGCGGGTACGGCGGGCACGGATCATGCGGTGGGGCACGGGTGACTCCCAGGGATCGTGAGAGAGGAGAGGGGCGCCGGGCGGGCGCCGGGGCGGCGGGACGCTACGGCCGCGGGTCACACTCGGAGCGGTGTAGAACGTTCTCCATCCAAGTTGGGCAACACCATGACCCCTGGCCTCTGGCATAGTCAAGACACAGACGCGTAACATCGTCGTCGCCTGGCCGATGAGCGGACGCCACCCAGGCTCGAATCGTGTAGACCGTTGCACCACACGCATGGAGATCGGGGTTCTCATGGCCGCGGACAGCTCGCCCGGGCGCGACAAGCGGGTGACGATCACCGACGTCGCTCGCCATGCCGGCGTCTCCACCGCCGCCGTCTCCAAGGTCATGCGCAACGCGTACGGCGTCAGCCCGGCGATGCAGGAACGGGTCCGGGCGGCGATGGCGGAACTGGGCTACCGCCCGCACGCGGCCGCCCGGGGCATGCGCGGGCGGACCTACACCATCGGCGTCCTGCTCGACAACGTCCGCAACGCCTTCTTCGCCGACATCCTCGACGGCATCCGCGAGGAGTTGCGGGACAGCGAGTACACCGTGCTGATCGGGGCGGCCGGGTTCGACGCGGAGGAGCAGTCCCGGACGATCCGATCGCTGGTGGACCGCCAGATGGACGGCCTGATCCTCATCGCCCCGGGGGCTCCGCGCGCCGAGGTGCTCGCCACGGCGGCGTCGACGCCCACCGTGGTCATCGGACACCACGACGGCTCCGACCTCCACGACTCGGTCGTGGACGCCGACGACCTGGGCGCCGGCCTGGTGGTGGACCACCTGGTCGCCCTCGGGCATCGTGACATCGCCCTGGTCTCGGCGGCGGGCACCAGGACGGGCCGCTGGCAGCGCACCCCCGAGATCGCGCTGACCGACGGCTACCGGCAGGCGATGGAACGCCACGGCCTCGCCGACCGCGCGCGCGTCCACCACGCCGCCTACTCCGACGACGGCGGTCACGCGGCGGGCATCGCGCTCCTGAGCGGCGACGACAGGCCGACGGCCGTCATGGCCGGCGCCGACGTGGCGGCGCTGGGCCTCTACCGGGCCGCCCACGAGCTGGGGCTCTCGATTCCCGGTGACGTCTCCCTCGTCGGCTACAACGACACGGCGCTCGCCGCGCTCGCCCCCGTCCAGCTCACCAGCGTCGACCAGGCGGGGCACACCATGGGGTCGTCCGCGGCCCGGATGCTGATCGAACGGGTGGAAGGCCGCCGCGACCGGGCCATGCGGACCACGATGACCCCGCGCCTGGTGGTCCGGCGCAGCACCGCGGCACCACGGGCCCGGTAGGACACGCACCGCTGAAGGGCGGTCGGGACGGCGCTGCGGAAAGCGGGGCACGGCCGCGGCCTGGCGCACGCGCGGGTGCCGGTCGACGGGCCGGGCGGCGACGGGCCTGGCCGGAGGGGCGCCACCCCGGCGCCGGCACGGGCGTCCGCTCCGGGCACGGCTGTGGGCCGTGCGCTCGGTGAGCGCACGGCCCGGGAAACAGCTCGCGTCCTTGCTCATGGCGAGCCGGCGCCCCGTCCGTTCGGGCCACGCCGACGAGCGGCGACGGTGACCCGGCGTGCGGTGGGCCCTCGCCCCGGAAGCCGGGTCACCGCCCCTCGCCCGTGGGCAGGGCCGCGGCCACGCGGGCCCGGCGGCCCGGGAGCAGCAGCAGGGCGGCCACGGCGGCGGTACCCGCTCCGAGCACGGCGACGGCCGCGGCGAGGCTGCCCGCCGGGCCCTTCGTTCCCAGGAGGACGAGAGGGCAGAGGAACTCCCCGAGGAAGAAGGCGGCCGTCCACAGGCCCATTCCGCGTCCCCGGTCGGCGAACTCCAGCCGGGACATCGCCCGGGTGACCAGGGACGGCAGCAGCAGACCCGTGCCGACGCAGTTGACGACGGCTCCCGCGATCAGGAGGGGGAGGCTGTCGGCGATGCCCATCAGCAGGAAGCCGGCCGCGCACAGGGCGAAGAGGACGGGCAGCCGGTGGCGCCTGCTCGGGGAGAGCCGCGTGAAGACGACGGACCCGAGCACGGTGGCGGCGCTGGCGACGGCGGTGACGGCGCCGATGGCTCCGGTGGAGACGACGCCCTGCTCGTCGAGGAGGTAGGCCATCTCGACGGGCACCGTGTAGAAGACCACGGCGCCGAAGACGGTGAGCAGACAGATCCCGGCCATCCGGCGTACGGGGAAGGGACGTCTCGCGGCCTCCGCGGCCGCCGGATCCGTCGCGCCGATCGCCGCCGTGGGGACGGGAGTCGGCAGGACGCGTGCCATGACGGGGGCGATCAGCAGGCCGATGGCGTAGAGCCAGAAGGGGGCGCGCCAGTCGGCCGCCCCGAGGACGCCGCCGATGACGAAGAAGGCCGTGGCCGAGGCCGAGGCGCACATGGTCTGCAGGGCGAGGTACCTGTCGCGGAGCTCCCCGCTGTAGTAGTCGCCGATGAGGGTGGTGCAGGCCGTCATGATGGCGGCCTCGGTGATGCCGACCAGGATCCGGCTGACGAGGATCGCGTGCAGGGAGTCCAGCAGCAGCGGCGCGGTGCCGAATACCGCGTAGAGGAGCGTGGCGACGACGAGCAGGCGCTTGCGGCCGAGCCGGTCCACGATGACGCCGGCGAAGGGGGCCAGCAGGGCGAGCGCCAGCGCGGGAACCGTCAGGACCACCGGGACCAGGGCCGCGCTGCCCGGCACGGTCGCGAAGTGGTCCTGCATGCGGGGCAGGACGGGTGCGAGGAGCACCGCCCCGAGGACGGGCAGGCAGCTGCCCGCCATGAGCACGAAGGCCGGAAGTCGTCCCGCGGGGGCCGCGGGGGTGTCGTGGGCGCGGGAGGGTGGGGCGACGGACGCGGGCATGGCGGCACTCCAGAGCGCTGAGAAAGACGGGGAACAGCGCCCACTGGACGGCACGTGCCTGCTGCGGGGTGACGTCGGCGCCAGGGGCGAAGGTGCCCTCGACTATGCGTTCCGGCGGACGCGCTGCCCACCCCTCGCGCCATCGGTTGTCGCTATCCCCGCGATCCACCCGACGGATACCCGCGGATGCGCCGCCCGAGGGCGACGCGGGTGGTGCGGGGCAAGCCCTCAGGCCTCCGCGTCGGCCAGGCGCCTCCCGACCCTCGCGGCGATCTCCCGGAGCCAGATGTGGGCGGCGTCGTGGGTGTGGACCGGGTGCCACCACAGCGCCTCGCGCAGCGGGACGGCTTCGTAGGGCGGCTCCATCACGCGTACGGCGTGCAGCGGGGCCATCAGGCGCGCCAGCCGGGCCTGGACCAGCGCGATGCGCCGGGTGCCGGCGACGAGCGCGGGCAGGGCGTGGAAGCTGTCGACGGAGACCTCCACGCGGGGTTCGATGCCGAGCATGCCCAGCTGCCGCACGGCCGGGGCGTCGTAGGTGCGCTGGTAGGTGACCCAGGGCAGCCTGGCCAGGTCCTGCCTGGTCAGCCGGTCGTCGACGCTGGGGTGGTCGTCGGCCACGACGAAGACCCACCGGTCGTCGTAGAGGTCGGTGGCGGGGAAGTCGCTGATGACCCCGTGGGGCATCAGCAGGCCGTCGGTGGCGCTCAGGAGGCTGGCCGTGTCATCGACGACGGTGATGGGTGTGCGGGTGAAGCGCAGCCGGATGCCCGGAGCCTCGTCGTGGACGGCGCGGGCCAGTTCGACCCCGAAGACGTCGACCGCGTAGTCGGAGGCGACGAGACGGAACTCCCGGCTCTCCTTGGCCGGGTCGAAGGCGGCCTGGCTGGCGAAGAGCCGGTCGAGCACGTCGTAGGCGGTGGCCGTGCGGTCCAGGAGCACCTGCCCGAGGGCGGTGAGTTCGTAGTGGCCGCCGACGCGGGAGAGGAGTTCGTCGCCGAAGTGCCGCCGCAGACGTCCCAGCGCGGCGCTCATGGCGGGCTGGCTGAGTCCCACGCGCTGCCCCGCCTTCGTGACGTTGCGTTCTTCGAGCAGGGCGCGGAGGGCGACGACGAGGTTGAGGTCGAGACGGGCCAGGTTCACGGGGCTTTCCTTCGGGTGCGGGCGCCGACCAGAGAGTATCGAGCCAGTGTATGGATCGCATCCATACAATCGATTTCCCTGATTGCTCGGGAGGGGTTCAGATTAGTGCCATCGCAATCAGGAGGACATGTCGGTGAAACCTGGAACCGCTTCTGACCTTTTCGCCGGGCCTTTCGCCCTCGGCACCCTTTCGGCCGGTGACGGCCCGGCCTTCCCCGCTCTCGTCGACCCGCACGGGCAGGTCCTCGACCTGCGGACGGCCTTGGCCGATCCCGGACTGACGGTGCGGGGGCTGCTGGAACGGTGGCCGGACGTGCTGCCGCGGCTGCGCGAGCTCGCGGCCGACACCGGGCTCGCGCGCCGACCGCTGGCGGACTTCCGGGTCCTGGCTCCCGTCGAGCCGCGGCAGGTCTTCCAGTCGGGCGCCAACTACCGCCGGCACGTCATCGACCTCCACGTCGCCCACCGCGACCCGTCCGACGGACGGTCCGAGGAGGAGGCGCGCGCCGAAGCGGCCGAGATCATGGACCGGCGGGCCGCCGAGGACCTCCCCTACGTGTTCGTCGGGCTTCCCAGCGCGGTCGCCGGACCCTACGACGAGGTCACACTTCCCTCGTGGGCCGCGAAGCCCGACTGGGAGCTGGAGCTGACCGCGGTCATCGGCCGCCCGGCCTACCGGGTCTCCGTCGAGGAGGCGCTTGAGTACGTCGCCGGCTACACGATCGCCAACGACCTCACCGACCGGGCCACCGTGTTCCGCAGGGACATGCCGCAGATCGGCACGGACTGGCTGCGCAGCAAGAACGCGCCCGGCTTCACACCGCTGGGACCGTGGATCGTGCCGGCCGAGTCGCTCGGGGACACGGGCGACCTGCGGCTGACCCTGAAGCTGAACGGCGAGGTCATGCAGGACGAGTCCACCAAGGACATGATCTTCGACGTGGCGCGGATGGTCTCGTACGCCTCCCAGAGCGCGCGTCTGTTTCCCGGCGACCTCGTGCTCACCGGGTCCCCCGCCGGGAACGGCATGCACTGGGGCCGGCTGCTGCGCGACGGCGACGTCATGGACGCCTCGATCACGGGTCTCGGCGCCCAGCGCACGCGATGTGCGGCGGAGGAGGCGTGAACCGCCACGACCCCGAGGGCGCGATCGCCCAGGCGGCGAAGGAGTGCTCCAACTGGGGCCGCTGGGGCGAGGACGACGTCCTCGGCACCCTGAACTTCCTGGACGAGGCCAAGCGCCGTGAGGGTGCCTCGCTCGTCCGGCGCGGGGTGAGCTTCTCGCTGTCGCAGCGTTTCGACATCAACGGCCCGCAGAAGGGCTGGCGCCGCCGGACCAACCCGGTCCACACCATGCTCGACACCGGTACGGACGCGGCCCTCGGCAACCAGGGCCTGCCGCACGGGATCGGCGGGGCCGACGACGTGATCGCCATGCCGCTCCAGTGCTCCACCCAGTGGGACGGCCTGGGGCACATCTTCGACCACGGCAAGGCGTGGAACGGCCGCCCAGCCGAACAGGTCGTCACCTCCGACGGCGACCAGGTCACCGGCATCGAGCACATGGCGCCGTACGTCGCCGGGCGCGGCGTCCTCCTCGACATCGGCCGCACGGCCGGCACGGACGGGGAGCTGCCGGACGGTTTCGCGATCACCGAGGAGCACCTGTCGGCCGCCGCCGACGCCCACGGGGTCACGGTCGGCAGGGGCGACATCGTGCTGGTGCGTACCGGGCAGCTCGCCCGCGTCCGCCGCGACGGCTGGGGGGACTACGCCGGAGGTGCCGCCCCGGGTCTGTCCTTCACCACCGCGTCCTGGCTGCACACCAGCGAGATCGCCGCGATCGCCACCGACACCTGGGGTTTCGAGGTACGGCCCAACGAGTTCGACCATGCCTTCCAGCCCTTGCACCAGGTCGTCATCCCTCATCTCGGCCTGCTGATCGGCGAGATGTGGGACCTGGAGGCCCTCGCCGACGACTGCGCGGCCGACGGCGTCCACGAGTTCTGGCTCACCGCCGCCCCCCTGCCCATCACCGGCGCCGTCGGGTCCCCCGTCAACCCGATCGCCGTCAAGTAGCCCGGGGCCCCCAAGCCCGAGGAACAAGGGAGTTCCCCATGAGCACACCACGCACGGTCCTCGTCGTCGGCGGCGGGGCGGCCGGAAACGCCGTCACGATCCTGCTGCGCCGCGCCGGGCTCACGGTCGACCTGGTCGAAGCCAAGGACGACTGGAACGCCACCGCGGGATCCGGCATCACCCTTCAGGGCAACGCCCTGCGCGTCCTGCGCGAACTCGGCGTCTGGGAGCAGGTGAAGGAGTCCGGTTTCGCCTTCGGCTCCGTCGGCATCACCACCCCCGACGGCGACGTCCTGCACGTCCAGCGCGATCTGCGCACCGGGGGCGACGAGCTGCCGGCGACCGTCGGTATGCAGCGTCCCCGGCTTCAGCAGATCCTGATCGAGGCCGTCCGCGCCAGCGGCGCGACCATCCGCCTGGGCACGACCGCCACCGTCCTGGACCAGGACGCCACCGGTGTGACCATACGGTTCGGCGACGCGGGCGAGCACCGCTACGACCTGGTGATCGCCGCCGACGGTCTGGGCTCCGCCACCCGCGCGCAGGTCGGCATCACCGACAAGCCCGAGCCGACCGGCATGGCCATCTGGCGGGTCGCCGCCCCGCGGCCCGTGGGGGTCGAGCGCACGGACCTCGCCTACGGCGGACCGGCGTTCATCGCCGGCTACTGCCCGACGAGCGACACCACGCTCTACGCGTACGTCGTCGAGAAGAACCGCGACCGCGGCTCCATCCCGCCGGACACGTACGCGGACGAGATGCGCCGGATCGCTTCCGCCTACGGCGGCGCCTGGCCGGCCATCACCGCAACGATCACCGATCCGTCGAAGGTCAACTACACCTGGTTCGACCGGATGCTGGTCGAGGGTTCCTGGCACCGCGGCCGGGTCGTCCTGATCGGCGACGCCGCCCACTGCTGTCCTCCCACGCTGGCGCAGGGAGCGGCGCTGTCCCTGGAGGACGCCTGGGTGCTGGCCCAGCTGCTGACCGAGGCGGAGGACTGGGACGAGGAACTGCTGCAGAGCTATTACGAGCGGCGGATCACCCGTGTCCGCCCGGTCGTGGACGCGTCCGTGCAGATCGGCCGATGGCAGCTCGACGGCGTCCGCGACGCCGACGTGCCCGGCCTGATGGCACGCACCATGACCATGCTGCGGGAGCTGCCGTGACCAGCCCCACCATCGACGTGCACGCCCACGTCCTCCTCCCGCGGATCGAGGCGCTCGTCGCCGAACTCCCCGGCCTCGCCGAGGCCAGGCGGCTCGACGCCCGGCGCAACGGTCCGGAGGCGCTCGCCGTCAGCGGCGCCATGGTCCGCGACCGCGTACCGAGCATGACCGATGTGTCGGTCCGCCTCGCCGGCATGGACGCGCAGGGCGTCGACGTCCAGCTGGTCAGCCCGTCGCCCTCGCACTACCACTACTGGGCGGACGCGCCGACCGCCGAGAAGGTCTACCGCCTCGCCAACGAGGCGACGGCCGCGCACTGCGCGGAGGCGCCCGACCGGCTGCGGGGCCTGGGACTGGTGCCGTTGCAACATCCCGACCTGCTCGTCCCGGCGCTCGACCACGCGCGCGAGCAGGGCCTGGCCGGAGTGGAGATCTCCAGCCACGCTCCGGGACGGGAGCTGTCCGATCCGGCCTACGAGCCGCTGTGGTCCCGCGCGGAGGAGACCGGATCGATCGTGTTCCTGCACCCGTTCGGCTGCACCCTCGACGAGCGTCTCGACCGGTGGTACCTCTCCAACAGCGTGGGCCAGCCCACCGAGAACGCCGTCGCCCTGTCCCATCTCATCTTCTCCGGGGTCCTCGACCGCCATCCGGGACTGAAGCTGATCGCGGCCCACGGCGGCGGCTACCTCCCCACCCACATCGGACGCGCCGACCACGCGTGGCGGGCCCGCCCGGACGCGTCGACGGGCTGCGCCCAGCCACCGAGCAGCTACCTGCGGCAGGTGTACTTCGACTCGCTCGTGCACTCCCCCGACGTCCTGCGGGCCCTGGTGGACGCCGCCGGTGCGGACCGGGTGCTGCTCGGCTCCGACTTCCCCTTCGACATGGGCTCCCCGGACCCCGTCGCCGCACTGCGGGCCGCGGGCCTGTCCGAGACCGACTTCGACGCCATCCGCGGCGGGAACGCCGCCGCCCTGCTCAACCTCGCCCTCGCCTGAGGAGGCACCCTCATGAGCGCTCGCCTGCTCACCCATCTGCGGCACGTGGACCTCGCCGTGCCCGACTACGACAAGCAGCTCGACTTCTACTCCGGCGTCTGGGGCCTGACCAAGGTCGCCGAGGACTCCGGCATCTCCTTCCTCGCCGCCGAGGGCAGCCCGGAGCAGTACGTGGTCCGGCTGCGCAAGGCCGCCGAGAAGCGACTGGACCTGGTCTCCTACGGCGCCGCGACCCCCGCGGACGTGGACACGCTCGCCGAACGGCTGCTGGCCGGCGGTGTGCAGCTGGTCTCGCGGCCCGGCACGGTCGACACGCCCGGTGGCGGCTACGGCTTCCGGTTCTTCGACGTGGACGGCCGCACCATCGAGGTCACCGCCGACGTCGAGGTCCGCCGGCACCGCAGGATCGAGGAGAAGGAGTCGATCCCGGTCAAGCTCTCCCACGTGGTGCTCAACTCGCCCGACTTGGACCGCACCCGCGCCTGGTATGAGCAGCACCTCGGATTCCGGCTCTCCGACACGCTCAGCTCGCCGCACATGGGCGAGGTCATGCACTTCATGCGGATCAGCAACCAGCACCACTCCATGGCGCTGGCCAAGGGCCCGCACACCTCGCTGCACCACATCTCCTTCGAGATGCGCGGCATCGACGAGTACATGCGCGGCTCCGGCCGGGTGATCCGCGCCGGCTTCAGGAAGCTCTGGGGCCCGGGCCGGCACATGGCCGGGGACAACACCTTCACCTACTTCCTCGACCCGCACGGCAACACCGTCGAGTACACCACCGAACTGGAGGAACTCGACGAGGACACCTGGCACCCGCACGTCTACGACTTCTCGCAGCCCGAGGTCACCGACCAGTGGGGCACGGCGAACCCGATGAACGAGCTCGTCGCCAAGGAGTCCTTCAACGACCCCGACCGCGGCTGCTTCGTCGCCCCGCCGGTCTGAGACCCCCGGCCCGGTTCCCCTCCTGACCCCGGGACGCGGCGGCAGGGTCCCGCCCTGACTCCCGCCGCCGCGTTCCCGGTCCCCCGCCGTGCCGGTCCCCATCCGCCTCCTCCCCCTGTCTGGAGCAGCACCATGCGCTTCGCCGCTTTCGAGCACCGCCAACGGCGCCGCGTGGCCGTCGTCGAGGAAGACGGCACGCTTCTGCCCCTGCCGGGCATCACGTCCCTGACCGATCTCATCCGTGAGACGGACGGCCTGCCCGGCCTGCTCGCCGCCGGGGCGGCGGCGTTCGACGTCCCGCCCGGCCCGCACGTCTCCGAGGTCCGCCTCCTGCCGCTCCTCCAGCCCGCCTCCGTACGGGACTTCGTCGCCTTCGAGGAGCACGTCGAGGGCGTGCGCCGCTCGGTCAGCGGCGAGGCCGGCGTGCCGGAGCAGTGGTACGCGGCTCCCACGTTCTACTTCACCAACCCGCACGCGATCTACGGCCCCCACGACGACGTCCCGATGCCTCCGGGCTCCTCCGTCCTCGACTTCGAACTCGAGGTGGCGGCCGTCATCGGCCGCGACGGCGGTGACCTCACCCCGGAGCGGGCCCGGGACCACATCGTGGGCTACACGATCTTCAACGACTGGTCCGCGCGCGATCTCCAGTCCGCCGAGATGCGGGTCGGCCTGGGCCCGTGCAAGGGCAAGGACACGGCGACGACGCTCGGCCCCTATCTGGTGACCGCCGACGAGCTGGAGCCGTACCGCGACCGTGACGGCTTCCTGCGGCTGGCGCTGACCGCCGAGGTCAACGGGCGGCGGGTCGGCCACGACCTGCTGTCCAACATGAGCTGGACCTTCGAGGAGATGACCGCCTACGCCTCGCGCGGCACCCGCGTCGTCGCCGGGGACGTCCTGGGCTCGGGCACCTGCGGGAACGGCGGCTGCCTGGCCGAGCTGTGGGGACGCTCCGGCAGTCAGAGCCCGCCGCCGCTGGGGCCGGGCGACACGGTCACCCTGACCGTCCAGGGCATCGGCTCCCTGACCACCCGCGTCGTCCCGGGACCGGAGCCGGTCGCGCTTCCGGCGGGCCGGCGCCGCGGCCGGGAGCGGCCGTGAGCGGCGGGCGGCTCGCGGGGAAGGTCGTCGTCGTGACGGGCGCGGCACGGGGCCAGGGTGCCGCCGAGGCCGCCGCCCTGGCCCGCGAGGGCGCTCGCGTGATCGCCACCGACGTGCGCGCCACGGGCGACGTGCGACGTCTGGACGTCACCGCGGCCGAGGAGTGGGCCGCGCTCGCCGCCGAGCTGCGCGAGACATACGGGGCGGTCCACGGTCTGGTCAACAACGCCGGCATCACCTGGCGGGCCCGCCTGGACGACGTGGACCCCGCGGACATGGCCCGCGTGCACGCGGTCAACGTCACCGGTCCGCTCCTGGGCGTCCGGTACCTGGCCCCGCTGATGCCGCCCGGCTCGTCGGTCGTGAACGTCGGCTCCTCCGCGGCCCTGACCGCCCACTATCCGGTGGCCTACACGACCAGCAAGTGGGCTCTGCGCGGGCTGTCGAAGACGGCGGCCCTGGAGCTCGGTCCGCGCGGCATCCGGGTGAACACGATCCATCCCGGTTTCATCGAGACCGAGATGACGGCATCGGCGGCTCCGTCGTTCCGCGAGGCGAACATCCGGGAGACGCCGCTCGGCCGGGTCGGGACCGTCGAGGAGGTCACTCCGCTGGTCGTGTTCCTCCTGTCGGACGAGTCGTCGTTCGTCACCGGCGCCGAGATCCCCGTCGACGGCGGTCTCACCTCGCACGGCGGGGTCAAGTCCGTCTCCGACACGGTCCGCGGCGAGGCCGGGCCGTGAGACTGGAAGGGAAGGTCGCGCTCGTCTCGGGGACCGCCCGCGGCCTCGGCCGGGCGGCGGCACTCCGCTTCGCCGCCGAAGGAGCCCTGGTCGTCGGCGGCGACCTCCTGCACGACGAGGCCGTCGAGACGCAGCGGCTCATCGCGCGGGAGGGCGGCACCGCGCTCACCGTGGGCCCGCTGGACGTCACCTCCGCCGCCTCCGTCGCAGCCTGGGTCGAGGAGGCCGCCGGCGCGTTCGGCGGCATCGACATCTGCTACGCCGACGCCGGAGCCGTGCGGCTGGGACAGGTCACCGAACAGCCCTACGTCGGCTTCGCCGCCACGGTACGAGCCGAACTCGATGCGGTGTGGCTCCCCGTGCGCGCGGCGTGGGAGCACCTCGTGCGCAGCCGCGGCTGCGTCCTCACGGTCGGATCGGTCGCCGGCCGGACCGGCTCCCTGACGAACCACCCCGCCGCGCACGCGGCGGCCGAGGCCGGCGTGATCGCCCTGACCCGCCAACTGGCGGCCGAAGGAGCCGCGCACGGCATCCGCGCCAACTGCGTGAGCCCCGGCCTGATCGACGCCGAAGGCTCGCGCGGCGATCCGCTCGCCGCCGGCCACCCGGTGCGCGAGGCAGCGCGTCGCATCCCCCTGGGCCGCCTCGGGCTGCCCCAGGACGTGGCGAGCGCCGCCGTCTTCCTCGCTTCCGACGAGGCGGCGTACGTCACCGGCGCCCACCTCGTCGTCGACGGCGGATGGTCCGCCGTACTGCCAGGCGCCCCCGCCTGAAAGGAGCACCCGTACACGTGGACAAGGTCATCGTCAAGCCGGCGGACGCCGTCGCCGACATCGCCGACGGAGCCACCCTGGCCGTCGGCGGCTTCGGCCTCAGCGGCATCCCCGAGGTACTGATCCAGGCCCTGCACGCGCAGGGCGCCGAGGATCTGCGCGTCGTCTCCAACAACTGCGGCGTGGACGGCCGAGGGCTGGGAGTGCTGCTGGCGGCAGGACGGATATCCCGGGTCACCGGCTCCTACGTCGGCGAGAACAAGGAGTTCGCCCGGCGGTACCTCGGCGGAGAGCTGGAGGTCGAACTCGTCCCGCAGGGAACCCTCGCCGAGCGGCTGCGCGCCGGCGGCTGCGGCATCCCCGCCTTCTACACCCCGGCCGGCGTGGGCACCCAGGTCGGTGACGGCGGCCTGCCCTGGCGGTACGCGCCGGACGGCGGCGTCGCCCTCGCCTCCCCGGCGAAGGAGACCCGCCCCTTCGACGGAGTGCCGCACCTCCTCGAGCACGGCATCACCACCGACTTCGCGCTGGTACGGGCCTGGCGCGGGGACCGGCACGGCAACCTCGTCTTCCGCCGCGCGGCGGCCAACTTCAACCCGCTCGCCGCCATGGCCGGCCGTATCACCGTCGCCGAGGTCGAGGAACTCGTCGAGCCCGGAGCGCTCGACCCGGACCGGGTGCACCTGCCCGGCGTCTTCGTCCAGCGCGTCGTGGCCCTGACACCGGCCCAGGCGTCGAACAAGCAGATCGAGAAGAGGACGGTGCGCGGCCGATGAGCTGGAACCGCAACCAGATGGCCGCACGGGCCGCCGCCGAGCTGACCGACGGGTCCTACGTCAACCTCGGCATCGGCCTGCCCACGCTCATCCCCGCGTTCGTGCCGGCGGGTGTACACGTCGTGCTCCATTCCGAGAACGGCATCCTCGGCACCGGCCCCTACCCCACCGAGGACGAGGTCGACCCCGACCTGATCAACGCCGGCAAGGAGACCGTGACCGTCCTTCCCGGCGCGTCGTTCTTCGACTCCGCCCTGTCCTTCGGGATGATCCGGGGCGGCCATGTCGACACCGCCGTGCTCGGCGCGATGCAGGTCTCGGAGCGGGGCGACCTGGCGAACTGGATGATCCCCGGAAAGATGGTCAAGGGGATGGGCGGCGCGATGGACCTCGTGCACGGCGCCCGGCGGGTCGTCGTCCTGATGGAACACACCGCGAAGGACGGCACACCGAAGATCGTCGAGGAGTGCACGCTCCCCTTCACCGGCCGCTCCTGCGTCGACCGGATCATCACCGACCTCGGGGTCCTGGACGTCACCGACCGGGGTCTCGCCCTGGTGGAGACGGCTCCCGGCGTCACGGTCGAGGACATCAGGGCCCGTACCGAAGCCTTCGTCCACGTCGACGGCGTCGCCGCCGCCTGCTGAGAGCACCCCACCGCCCCGGCCGTCAGGAGCGGCGCGGCCGCTCCGCCGCGCCCCCCCGCACGCCCGGTCCGACATCCCAAGGAGGCCCTCGTGCCCGTGACTTCCCCAACCCTGCACATCGCGGTCGTCGGCGGCGGCATCGGCGGTCTGGCCGCCGCCCTCGCGACCGCCCGTGCCGGCCACCGTGTGACGCTCGTGGAGCGTGCCGCCCGCTTCGGCGAGATCGGGGCGGGTCTGCAGCTGGCCCCGAACGCCTCGGTGGCCCTGGAGGAACTCGGCGTCCTGGACGCCGTGCGGCGGTCCGCCGTCGCGCCGCCCCGGCTCGTCATGATGGACGCGCTCAGCGGCGAACAGGTCACCTCCCTCGACCTGCGCGGCGACGCCTACACCGACCGCTTCCCGCACCCGTACCTCGTCACGCACCGCACCGACCTGCACGCGGCGCTGCTCGCCGCCTGTCTGGAGCACCCGTCGATCACGCTGCGCACCGGGCACACGGTGACGGACGCGGTGCAGACCCCGTCCGAGGTCCGCCTGCACTTCGCCGAGACGTCCGAGCGGCTGCCCGCGGACGCGGTCGTGGCGGCCGACGGCCTCCACTCCCGCCTGCGGCAGATCCTCGTCGGTGACGGCGACCCGGTCTGTTCGCGTTACGTGGCCTACCGGGGGGCCCTGCCCCTCAGCCGCATGACGGGGGCGATGTCCCGGCACGCCGCGACGGAGTCGGTCATCGTCTGGGCGGGACCGCGCATGCACCTCGTGCAGTACCCCGTGCGGCGCGGCGAGCTCTACAACCAGGTCGCCGTCTTCGAGAGCGACCAGTACTCCCCCGGCTCCGACGACTGGGGCACCGAGGCCGAGCTGGAGGCACGCTTCTCGGGGTCCTGCCAGGCTGTGCGCGACGCGTTGCCCCTGGTCGCCCGGGACCGGCGCTGGCCCCTGTTCGACCGACCGCCCCTCACCGAGTGGGTGCACGGCCGGATCGTGCTTCTGGGCGACGCCGCCCACCCGATGCTGCAGTACCTCGCCCAGGGCGCCTGCCAGGCACTGGAGGACGCGGTCACGCTGGGCCACGCCCTGCGCGGGCACGGCGACCCCGCCGCGGCCTTCGCGTCCTACGCCGGCCGCCGACGGGAGCGGGCCGCCGGCATCCAGACGAACGCCCGCCGGTTCGGCGAGCTCTGCCACCTGGAAGGCATGGGGGCCACCCTGCGCAACCAGCTCCTTTCCTCGCGTACGCCCGAGGACTTCGACGACATCGCCTGGGTCTGGACCCCTGGCCCCACCGGGGTCCCGGCCGCCGCCTCCACCGCGGCCCCCGGCCCGGTCCCGGCTCTGCCCCGGCCCTGACGGCATCCCCCCACCGAGTGAGCGACCACCGCGAGAGGACACCATGACCGACGACCCCGCCTACAAGGCCCTCGAAGACCTGGGAGCGGCCCCGCTCTGGCGCTTCTACGGCAATCTCTTCCCCGCCCAGCCCCGCAGCCGGGCCGTGCCCTTCCGGTGGAGCTGGGGGGAACTGCGCCCGCACCTCCTGCACTTCTCCCGAGCGCTGTCCCTGGACGAGGCGGAACGCCGGGTCCTCATGCTGGTCAATCCCGGCCTGAGCGACCCGCCCGCGACGGTCAACACCCTGTACGCCGGGCTCCAGATCATCGTGCCCGGCGAGACGGCCCAGGCCCACCGGCACACCTCCAACGCGTTCCGCTTCATCCTGGAGGGCGACGGCGCCTGGACCACCGTCAACGGCGAGCGCGTCTTCATGGCCCCCGGTGACCTCCTGCTGACCCCCGGATGGCACTGGCACGACCACACCCACCAGGGTGACGCGCCGATGATCTGGCTCGACGCCCTGGACTACCCGCTCGTCAACGCCCTGGAGGCGGGCTTCTACGAGAAGTACCCCGAGCGGCTCCAGCCGGTCACCCGCTCCGACGACGCGGGCAGCCGGCAGTTCCTCCACGGCCGCCTGACCCCGACGTGGATCACGCCGGAGGGCCTCAACTCCCCCGTCACCCGCTACACGTGGCAGGAGACCGACCGGGCCCTCGAAGCCATCGCCGACTCCGCCGAGGGCAGCGACGTCGACGGCATCGTGCTGGAGTACACCAACCCCTGGACCGGCGGTCCGGTCATGCCCACGATCGGCTGCCGCGTCCAGCGGCTGCGCCCTGGCTTCCAGGGCGCGGGCCGCCGCCACACGGCGTCGACCATCTTCAACGTCGTACGCGGTGAGGGAGCCACCGTCGTCGACGGTGTGCGGCTGGACTGGTCCGAGCACGACACCTTCGCGATACCGGGCTGGGCGTCCTACCGCCACCTGAACACGTCCACGTCGAGCGACGCGGTCCTCTTCTCCTACAGCGACGAGCCCGTCATGCGCTCCCTCGGCCTCTATCGCGGGGAAAGCGCCGATCCCGGCGCCTGATCCACCCACCCGACACCATCGCAAGGAGGCCCAGATGCGTCTGGCCCTGTTCGACAAGGGGCGGCTCGGCGTCGTCGACGGCGACGACATCGTCGACGTGACCGACCAGCTCACCGGCACCGGATCCGCCGGCGCGCTCCACCACCACATCGAGGCGGTTTCCACCGGCACGGCCGCGCCGCTGGACCTCGCGCGCGGCCGGCGCGTCCCGCTGGCGGAGGCGAACCTGGAGGCGCCGCTGCCGCGCCCCGGCAAGATCATCGGGGCGCCCGTCAACTACCTCGACCACAAGGCCGAGATGGAGTACCCCACGTCCATCGCGGAGCTGGGCGTCTTCCTCAAGGCGAACTCGTCCGTGATCGGCCCCGGGCAGGACGTCGTCCTGCCCTACTCCGACAAGCGCACCGACCAGGAGGGAGAGCTCGGCGTCGTCATCGGCCGTACCGCGTCGCACGTGAGCGCCGACGACGCGCTGGACCACGTCTTCGGGTACACGTGCCTCCTGGACATCACCGTCCGTTCCGGCGAGGACCGTTCCACGCGCAAGTCGTTCGACACGTTCACCCCCCTCGGCCCCTGGGTGGTGACGGCGGACGAGATCCCGGACCCCGACGCCCTGGACCTGCGGTGCGACGTGGCGGGGACGACGCGCCAGCGCACCAGCACGGCGAGCCTCATCTTCGGCGTGCGGGAGCTGATCGCCTACGCGTCCTCGGTGATGACCCTGCACCCGGGCGATGTGATCGCCACCGGGACGCCCGCGGGCGTCGGACCGCTCGGCCACGGCGACCGCGTCGTCGTGGAGATCGAGCGGGTGGGCCGGCTGGAGGTGGGCGTGGACGGGTCGCGGGCCACTCCCTACGCCTCGCGGCCGGGTCACCGCCGCGGCTGACGCGGTACCGGCGACCGGCACGCGCCCGGCGACCGGTACCGCGTCGTACGAGGCGTACGAGGCGTACGAGGCGTCCGGGGAGGACTCCCCGGACGTCACCGCGCGAAGGCTCCCGGCGTCAGGAGCGCGGAAGGCTGGAGCGGCGCACGACGAGTTCCGGCTTGAGCACGATGCCGCGGTGGCGGTGGGTCTCCCGTGCCGGTTCGATCTCCTCGAGCAGCAGCTCGGCGGCCAGGCGGCCGATGGCGTCGGCGGGGTGGCGGACCGAGGTCAGCGGGATGAGGGATGCCTCGGCGAACTCGATGTCGTCGTAGCCGACGACGGCGAGGTCCTCGGGGACCGCGACCCCCGCCCCGAAGGCCGTCTGGAGCAGTCCGAGGGCCAGGAGGTCGTTGGCGCAGAACGCGGCCGTGGGACGCGGGGCGAGCCCGAGCAGGCGCGCGCCGGCGTCCCGGCCGGCCGGGACGTCCATCCGCTGCGCGGGGATCTCGACGAGCGCGTTTCGCGGCAGTCCCGCCTCCTCCAGGGCGCGCGCCAGTCCGGTGCGCCGGTCGCACACCTGCTGCAGGTGTTCCGGACCGCGGACGTAGGCGATCCGGCGGTGGCCGGCGTCCAGCAGGTGCCTGCCCGCGAGAAGGCCTCCCAGGACGTCGTCGGCGGCCACGGAGCACGCTTCTTCGGTGCTCACCGCACGGTCCACGACGACGCAGGGGATGTTCTGTCGGCGCAGGGCCTCCCACGGCGCCCCGTCGGTCTCGACGGGGGCAAGGAGCGCGCCGCGGAGCCGCTGTTCGGCGAAGAGGGACAGGTACGACCTCTCGGCCGCGGCGTCCTCGCCGCTGTTGCACACCATGACGCCGAGCCCGGCCCGGGCGGCCACCTCCTCCGTACCCCGCGCGAGGGCGGCGAAGAACGGGTTGCCGGTGTCCATGACGAGGAGTCCCAGCATCCGGCTCGTTCCCGCACGGAGCTGGCGGGCGGATTCGCTCCGTACGTAGCCGAGAGCGTCGATCGCGGCGTGCACACGCGCCCGGACCTGGTCGGAGACCCGCTCCGGCCGGTTGAGGACGTTGGAAACCGTGCCCACCGAGACGCCTGCTTCCCGGGCCACCTCCTTGATGCCCACCACCAGCTGTGCCCGTCCGTTCACCTCGGTCCCGCGTCGACGCCTTCATCCTAGTTCGCCCGCGCCCACGCTTTGAATCGTTTCACAAACTTCCGCTCGCCCCCTTGACCACCCCTTCCATCAGGTGGTTTTGTCGTTCTGAAACGATTCACCGCCTGTCGCGGATGCACGGCCCAGGTTGTGAGGTACCCATGACTGTCGTGCGGGACGCCGTGAAGGCCGCGCTGAGGACCCAGACGATCGAGACGCCCTCCTGGGGGTACGGGAACTCCGGGACCCGCTTCAAGGTGTTCACCCAGCCCGGCGTGCCCCGCACCCCGAGGGAGAAGCTGGAGGACGCCGCGAAGGTCCACGAGTTCACCGGCATCGCCCCCAAGGTGTCCCTGCACATCCCGTGGGACCGGGTCGAGGACTACGCCGCCCTCGCCTCCTTCGCCGAGGAGCGCGGCCTGGAGCTGGGCGCGATCAACGCCAACACCTTCCAGGACGACGCGTACAAGCTGGGGAGCGTCTGCCACCCCGACGCCTCCGTGCGCCGCCGCGCGGTGGACCATCTGCTCGCGTGCGTCGACATCATGGACGCCACCGGATCGGCGGACCTCAAGCTGTGGTTCGCGGACGGCACCAACTACCCCGGCCAGGACGACATCCCGGCGCGGCAGGAGCGGCTCGCCGCGTGTCTGGCCGAGGTCTACGCCCGGCTCGGCGAGGAGCAGCGGATGCTGCTGGAGTACAAGTTCTTCGAGCCGGCCTTCTACACCACCGACGTGCCCGACTGGGGTACGGCCTATGCCCACTGCCTGAAGCTGGGGCCGAAGGCGCAGGTCGTGGTGGACACTGGCCACCACGCGCCCGGCACCAACATCGAGTTCATCGTGGCACTGCTGTTGCGCGAGCGGAAGCTCGGCGGTTTCGACTTCAACTCCCGGTTCTACGCCGACGACGACCTGATGGCCGGGGCGGCCGACCCCTTCCAGCTCTTCCGGATCATGCACGAGGTCGTGCGCGGCGGCGGGCTCGCGCCCGAGGCCGGGGTCGCATTCATGCTCGACCAGTGCCACAACATCGAGGCGAAGGTTCCGGCCGTGATCCGCTCGGTGATGAACGTCCAGGAGGCCACGGCGAAGGCGCTGCTCGTCGACGCGGACGCGCTGGCCGCCGCCCAGCGGTCGGGGGACGTGCTGGCCGCGAACGCCGTCCTGATGGACGCCTTCGCCACCGACGTACGGCCGCTTCTCCGCGAGGTGCGCGAGGAGATGGGCCTGGACGCGGATCCCCTCGCCGCGTACGCCCGTTCCGGCTGGGCCGAGAGAGCCGCCGCGGAGCGGGTCGGCGGCGACCAGGCCGGCTGGGGCGCCTGACCCGTCCCGGCTCCCGACGCACTCGGCCCCGATCCCCGACGCACCCGCCCTCGTACCTGTCCGCACCCCCGCGTGTCCTGAAGGATGTCCATGTCTTCCGCTTCCCCTCCCACGCCCTCCGAACTGCTGGCGCGTTCGCACCGTCTCGGCGCCGACCCCCGCAACACCAACTACGCCGGCGGCAACACCTCGGCGAAGGGCGCCGGCACGGACCCCGTGACCGGCGCGGACATCGGCCTGATGTGGGTCAAGGGCTCGGGCGGCGACCTGGGCACCCTGACCGAGGACGGGCTCGCCGTGCTCCGCCTCGACCGGTTGCGTGCCCTCGCGGACGTGTATCCGGGTGTGGAGCGCGAGGACGAGATGGTCGCGGCGTTCGACCACTGTCTCTACGGCAAGGGCGGCGCCGCCCCGTCGATCGACACCGCCCTGCACGGCCTGGTCGACGCGGCGCACGTCGACCATCTCCACCCCGACTCCGGCATCGCGCTGGCCTGCGCCGCCGACGGCGAGAAGCTGACGGCGGAGTGCTTCGGCGAGTCGGTGGTGTGGGTGCCGTGGCGCCGCCCCGGATTCCAGCTCGGCCTGGACATCGCCGCCGTCAAGGCCGCCCACCCGCGGGCGATCGGCTGCGTTCTCGGCGGTCACGGCATCACCGCCTGGGGCGCGACCTCCGAGGAGTGCGAGCGCAACTCCCTGCACATCATCCGCACCGCCGAGGCGTTCCTCGCCGAGCGCGGACGAGCCGAGCCGTTCGGTCCCGTGATCGAGGGGTACGAGCCGCTCGCGGAGGACGAGCGAAGGGACCGCGCCGCCGCGCTCGCCCCGCACGTCCGGTCCCTCGCCTCCCAGGACCGGCCGCAGGTCGGGCACTTCACCGACACCGGTGCCGTGCTGGACTTCGTCGCCCGGACCGAGCACCTTCGCCTCGCCGCGCTCGGCACCTCCTGCCCCGACCACTTCCTGCGGACCAAGGTCCGCCCGCTCGTCCTCGACCTCCCGCCGACGGCGCCGCTGGACGTCACCGTCCGCAGGCTGAAGGAACTCCACGCCGCCTACCGCGAGGAGTACGCGGCCTACTACGACCGGCACGCCACCCCCCGCTCCCCCGCGATGCGCGGCGCCGACCCGGCGATCGTCCTCGTCCCCGGCGTGGGCATGTTCTCCTTCGGCAAGGACAAGCAGACCGCCCGGGTCGCGGGCGAGTTCTACGTCAACGCGATCAACGTGATGCGGGGCGCGGAGGCGGTCTCGACGTACGCGCCGATCGACGAGTCGGAGAAGTTCCGCATCGAGTACTGGGAGCTGGAGGAGGCCAAGCTGCGGCGGATGCCGAAGCCGAAGCCGCTGGCCACCCGCGTGGCGCTGGTGACCGGTGCCGGCAGCGGCATCGGCAGGGCGATCGCGCACCGGCTGGCCGCCGAGGGGGCCTGTGTCGTCGTCGCCGACCTCGACGCGGCCAACGCCCGGGCGGTCGCGGAGGAGATCGGCGGCCCGGACACGGCCGTGGCGGTCACGGTGGACGTCACCAGCGAGGAGCGGATCGCCGCCGCGTTCCGCCAGGCGGTCCTCGCGTTCGGCGGGGTCGACCTGGTCGTCAACAACGCCGGCATCTCCATCTCCAAGCCGCTCCTGGAGACGTCCGCGAAGGACTGGGACCTCCAGCACGACATCATGGCCCGAGGATCGTTCCTCGTCTCCCGCGAGGCCGCACGGGTCATGATCGACCAGGGTCTCGGCGGCGACATCGTCTACATCGCGTCGAAGAACGCGGTCTTCGCCGGGCCGAACAACATCGCCTACTCGGCCACCAAGGCCGACCAGGCCCACCAGGTCCGGCTGCTCGCCGCCGAGCTGGGCGAACACGGCATCCGTGTCAACGGTGTCAACCCCGACGGGGTGGTGCGCGGGTCCGGGATCTTCGCCGGCGGCTGGGGTGCCCAGCGGGCCGCGACGTACGGCATCGAGGAGGAGAGGCTCGGCGAGTTCTACGCCCAGCGGACACTGCTCAAGCGGGAGGTGCTGCCCGAGCACGTGGCGAGCGCGGTCTTCGCGCTCACCGGCGGAGACCTCACCCACACCACCGGACTGCACGTCCCCGTCGACGCGGGCGTCGCCGCGGCCTTCCTGCGATGACGACGCCGCGCGGCGGATCGTTCGCCGCCGTCGACCTCGGAGCCGGGAGCGGACGCGTCATGGTGGGCCGGGTGGCCCGGGACGTCCTGGAGCTCACGGAGGCGCACCGGTTCGCGAACCGGCCCGTCCGCCTCCCGGAGGGTCTGCGCTGGGACGTCCACGCGTTGTACGCGGGGATTCTGGACGGGCTGCGCGCCGCAGGGCCGGTCGACTCGATCGGCGTCGACAGCTGGGCCGTGGACCACGGGCTGCTCGACGCCGACGGTCGCCTCCTCGGCGCGCCCGTGCACTACCGGGACGCCCGCACCGAGGGCGTCGCGGAGGAGGTCTGGCGGACCGTCCCCGCCGAGCGGCTGTACGCCCGCACGGGCATCCAGTACGCCCCGTTCAACACGCTGTACCAACTCGTCGCGGCAGGGCGGACGCCCCAGGCCTCCATCGCCAGGCGGGTGCTGCTGATCCCCGACCTGATGACGTACTGGCTGACCGGCGAGCAGGGCACGGAGGTGACCAACGCCTCGACGACCCAGCTGGTCGACCCCCGTACCGGCGCCTGGGCGACGGACATCGCGCATTCGCTCGGGATCGACCTCGGCCTGTTCGCGCCGCTGCGCCGTCCGGGTGACCCGGCGGGCGGCCTGCTGCCGCACGTGACCGAGGCCCTGGGCCGGCGCGAGGCGGTTCCCGTCACCACGGTCGCGTCCCACGACACGGCCTCGGCCGTCGCCGCGGTCCCGGCCGGGCGCCGTGAGAACTTCGCGTACATCTGTACCGGCACCTGGTCCCTGGCCGGGCTCGAACTCGACGCGCCCGTCCTCACGGAGGCGAGCCGGCGGGCGAACTTCACCAACGAGCTGGGCATCGACGGCACCGTCCGCTATCTGCGCAACATCATGGGCCTGTGGCTGCTCCAGGAGTGCATGCGCGACTGGAACGAGGAGGACGTGCCGGCGGTTCTGCGGGAGGCGGCCGCGGCCGAGGGGCTGCGGTCGGTGGTCGACGCGTCCGACTCCGCGTTCCTGGCGCCTGGCCGGATGCCGCGGCGCATCGCGGAGGCGTGCCGCGCCACCGGCCAGCCCGTGCCGTCGACGCGTGGCGAGATCACGCGGTGCATCCTCGACTCCCTCGCGCTGGCCCACCGGCACGCGATCGAGGAGGCGCAGCGGCTCTCCGGCCGTCCCGTCGACGTGGTGTACGTGGTGGGGGGCGCCGCCCGCAACCCGCTGCTCTGCCGGCTGACGGCCGACGCGTGCGGCATTCCCGTCGTCGCCGGTCCGGTGGAGGCGGCCGCGCTGGGGAACGTACTGGTGCAGGCCCGTGCCCGGGGACTCGTCGGCGACCGCGAACGGATGCGTGAGCTGGTGGCGCGCACCCAGCCGCTGCACCGCTACGAACCGTCGGGCGACCGGGTGTCCTGGGACGCCGCCGCCCGGCGCATCGCCGTCCAGGACGGCCACTGATCCTCCGGGTGGGCACGGCCCCTGACACCGTGCCCGCCCGGAGCCTTACCGAACGGATCGAAGGACCGCGATGCGTGTCGCCCTCTTCCTCACCTGTGTCAACGACACGCTCTACCCGGAGACCGGCCGCGCGGTGGTGCGGCTGCTGACCCGGCTGGGCGTC
>NZ_JBVJPY010000013.1:0-213578 GCF_055609145.1 Streptomyces sp. NPDC036822 | reverse complement strand
GGCCCGGTCGCCTGATTTCCATGCTGTGGGCAGGGCCCGGCCGGCAGGCCCGGCAACTGGAATGATCTTGCTGTGGCTGGTGTGATCACGACGTCCGAGCCGTCCTGGATAGCCCCGTTCTCCGGGCTGAGCCCTAGCGCCTTCGGCAAGTTGGTGACGGTGCTGCGGCGCCAGGGTGCGGACGCGGTTCGCAGGGGCCGGCCGTGGAGCCTTCCGCTGGAGGACGGCACGGAGGTGAAGCTCGGGGTCTTCCTGAGCAACAGCAAGAGCAGGCGCGCCAAACTCACCGCCGACAAACTCACCGCACTCGCCAACCACGGACTCGACTGGGCAGCCACAGACTGAGTTACTGAAGTGCAGGGGTGGGTAGCGGCCCGGCGTACTGCCCCCAGAGCCGCAGTCAAGCGGCCGCGGGCTCACCGCACTCGACTACGTCGGGACCGAGGTCCTGCCTTCGGAGCTCGCATGACCCGCGCCCGGGACCATTAGTGTCAGCAGGATGACTTCGATACGTTCCGACGTCCTGTCCCGCGCCCTTGACGCCCCAGCGGAGCCGTCCCTGAGGCCGCTGCCGCCCGCAGTGGCGGGACTGCTGCGCTCCCTTGCGGCCCCGCCACGGTTGGCGGCGCACCTGCGCGCGGTCCACGACGTCGCGGTCGAACTGACCGACTGGGTGATAGACCGGTACCCGGCCCTGGGAGTGGACCGCGACGCCGTTCTCTTCGGTGCGGCAACCCATGACGTGGGCAAGACCGTGCACCCAGAGGAGCTCTCCGGGCCGGGATCAGCTCACGAGGCATCCGGCCGAGACCTCCTTCTGCAGCACGGCTTCGCGCCCGGCCTGGCCAGGTTCGCCGCAACCCACGCAAGCTGGGACGGCCCCGACGTGACGATCGAGGACCTCCTCGTCAGCACCGCCGACAAGGTCTGGAAGGACAAACGCGTCCCCGACCTGGAGGACAAGCTCATGCAGACTCTGGCCGCCGCGACGGAACGCGAGCCCTGGGAGGAGTACCTCGCCCTCGATGACCTCCTCACCCGTCTCGGTGCGGACGCCGCCCATCGGCTGGCCTTCCAGGCGGCCTTCCCCGTCGACCAGTGACCCCTCCACACCCGGCCCTCAACCGCTGAAAGCTGCCTCCAGGCCGGCGCCGGTACGTCTGATGACCCTGGCCTCGGCTGCTGACGGTGGTGATCTAGGGAACGGCCGCACGGGAGCTGTTGCGCGCCTGGAAGGCCGAGGCTGCCGAGGGGCAGCACAAGCCGGGTGCTCAAGACGAGGAGGCGCAGGGGTCGTCCGACGGTTCGGGCTCTTCAGGGTGGAGCATGCAGCGAATACAGCGCCGGAGTCCCGGTTCACCGGATCCGGCGGCGGCCTTCACCCACGGCAAGGCGTCCATGGCGTGTACGCGTTCGTCTGTGGCGAAAGTGTTGATGGTCCGGTGGAGAACCTCGAGGGCGGGTTCGTCCGTGAGGCAGAGCCAGCCGATCGCCGCGGCCAGGCGTACTTCGGGCGCCTCTGTCCAGTCCTGCCACCGCTCACGGAGCCACCAGACGGTCGGCGGATGACCGGTGCGCTCAGCGCAGTCGGCGCACGCACATCGTCAGGTCGTCGGTGGGGTGCGCGCCGGCTCCGCCGTCGGGCGCAACGCGTGGCCGTTGCTCGCCCACCTCCACCTGCCAGTCTTGGTCGAATAGCTCCGCGACTATGGCGGGCCAGACGTTGTGAACCACAGGATCTGTCCGTTGCCGCGCAGCTCGTGGACCGCACTGCTGATCTGCGGCCACATGCCGTTGAGGGCTTCACCGAAGCCGTAGTGGATGAAGCCGGTCCTGTTCGGATCGGGCCATGGCGGGGTGGTGGTGTCCGTGAGCCAGTCCCGCATCTCCACAAGCTGGGTGCCACGGAACGCCGTGATGATCATCTGCGGGCTCGCCATCGTGTACGCCTGCGTGTCTGCCAGCGGGAATGGCGGCCGGGAGACACGTGTGGTGCTGCGCTTGGCGGCGGCTTGCTTGCAGCCGCTTGGCCAGGAATCCGATTGCTCCTTCGCGGCAGTCTGCGCATCCTGCTGGGATGCGCTTCTCTATTAACATCCCCAATTTCGGTGACTTCGCGGACCCCCGTAACGTGGCGACCGTGGCCGCCGCCGCCGAACAGGCTGGCTGGGACGGGCTCTTCCTCTGGGACCACGTACTGCATCGGCGACATCAGGGGCGCCCTTTCGCAGACCCCTGGATGCTGTTGACCGCGGCCGCGCTGGCGACCTCCCGGATCCGGCTGGGTACCCTGCTGACGCCGGTCCCCCGTTACCGTCCGCAGCAACTCGCCCGACAAGTGGCCACCCTGGACCACCTCAGCGGCGGCAGGGTGATCTTCGCAGCAGGTTTGGGCGGGCCGATAGAGGACGAGTACCACAGCTTCGGCGACACAGCCGAGCCACGCATCCTCGCCGAGCGGCTGGACGAGGGATTGGAGCTATTGAGGCGCTTTTGGTCCGGGGAGCCGGTGAACCACCACGGCCAGCACTACGAGGCCCGGGACGTGACACTGCTGCCCGCCGCCGTGCAGCGGCCCTGTCCTCCTGTGTGGATCGGCGGATTCTGGCCGCGTCGCCGGCCCATGCGGCGGGCAGCGCGGTGGGACGGGGCGGTGCCGCTCTTCGAGACGGCCCGGCATGGTCATCCGCCGGACGCGGCCGAAGTACGCGATCTGGTCGGATACGTTCGTAAGCACCGTGCGGCCGAGGCTGAACACCCCTTCGAGTTCGTACTCGGCGGCGCCACGCCCCCGGACGCGGCCAAGGCCAGGGACGTCGTCGGTCCGCTGCACGACGTCGGCGCCACCTGGTGGGACGAGCGACAGATCCAGACCGGACCTGACCTGGACCGCCTATCTCCAGTACTGCACCGCATCGAGGCAGGGCCGCCGCTGGTTTGATCAGCCGTTCGCGGGTGTGCCGGGATGTCAATTGGTCACCGGTGCGCGGCGTAGAGCGCGACATGGTAGTCGGCGGCCTCCCTGCTCCACTTCTCCACCCCGCGCGACGCCGCGACCATCGCCGCGTTCCTGCGCACACGGGTGTACCGGCCGGAGTCGCTGGTGTGGCTGGAGGGCTATCAGGCCCTCATTCGGTGGCGGGCGGAGAACGAGGTCACCGGTCTCTACGCCGTTCCGTATGACGTCGAGGTCGAGGTCGGCGTCACCAAGGACTTCCCGCTTGGCCGGTGGGTGCATCAGCAGCGGAAGGCGCTGCGGGCCGGGGAGCTGCGGGAGCGGCGCAACGTGCTGCTGGACGCCCCGGAGGCCGGGATGGTCTGGGAGCCGGGCGAGGAAGCGTGGGAGAACAAGCTCGCCGCGCTCAGGTCCTACCGGCGGGCAATGGGACACCTCGCGCCGCGTCAGGACGCCGTGTGGGGCGAGGGCGAGGCGATGGTGCCGGTCGGCCAGCACATGGCGAATCTGCGACGGAAGGGCGGTCTAGGGAAGGACGCGGAGCGGGCCGCCGTACGCGCGCAGCAGCTGGCCGCGGTCGACGAGGACTGGAACTGCCCGTGGCCGCTGCACTGGCAACGCCGCTACCGCGTCCTCGCCGACCTCGCCACCGACGAACCCGGCGGCGTCCTGCCGACCATCGCCCCCGGAGTGGCGTTCGACGGCGACGACATCGGACGGTGGCTACAGCGGCAGAAGAACCCGGGCACCTGGGCGCAGTTTCTCCCCGAGCAGCAGCAGCGGCTGTCCAAGCTGGGCGTACAACCCGACCAGGCCCCGGCCCCCGCCCCGGCAGCCGCACGTGCGACGAAGGGCCCGCGCAAAGCGCAGGCCGCGTTCCAGCGCGGCGCAGCAGCTCTGGCGCAGTACGTGGCCCGGGAGGGCCGCCTGCCCGCACGCTCCGCGGTCGAGGTGCTTCCCGACGGCGCCGAGCACCGTACCGGGATCTGGTACGGGAATCTGAAGACCCGACGAGACAAACTCACCGAGGAGCAGCTCGCCGCCCTCGCCGCCCACGGCGTGGACTGGGCGCAGTAGCGCGTCGCGTCCTGCCGGAAATCCGAGGGGAAAGGCACCTTAGGCCCAGCCGAGAACGCCCCCCGCGCGCCTCCGGCGGGACCTTCGCGCTGCTCCGCTCCCAGCAGCGGCCCCCCAGAGCGACGGCTGCGTCAAAGCCGCTGACGCGGCCGCCTGGGACCTCGCCGCGCAGGGTCTGACCTGCGGATTTACCCTCAGATACCTAGGATGGGCAGGCACCGTCGACGGCGTGGAAGCAGCTTCGGCTGCTTCGGCGACATCCGCTGACACACATGCTCAGGACGGCCCAGGGAGGGTGTTTCATGAGCGAGTCCGGCAACCCCAGTCAGCCCGAGAACCTGAATGAGTACAACGCCAGTCACATCCAGGTACTCGAGGCCCGCGAGGGGATACGCAGGCGCCCCGGCATGTACATCGGCTCGACCAGCGAGCGCGGCCTGAACCAGATGGTGTTCGAGGTAGTCACGTACGCCGTCGACGAGCACCTTGCCGGCCACGCCGACACCATCGACGTCACGATCACCTTGGACGGTGGCGTCCGCGTCGCCGACAACGGGCGGGGCCTGCCCGTCGAGGTGGAGGAGACCACGGGGATGTCGGCCGTCGAACGCGAGCTGACGGAGCTGTCCTTCCACTCCAGCCCCCACAGCGGCTACGGGGTGTGCGGCGGCATCAGCGGCCTGGGCCTCTGCGTGGTCAACGCGCTGTCGAGCCGGCTCACGGTCGAAGTCCACCGAGACGGCCACCGCTGGACCCAGGAGTACGAGAAGGGCACCCCGATCACTGCCTTGACGAGGCACGAGGAAAGCAGCGGCCACGGGACCACGATTACGTTCCTGCCCGACACAGGGATCTTCGAGACCACCCGGTACTCGTTCGCCGCACTGTCGCAGCGCCTGCAGGAACTGGCCTTCCTCAACGGCGGCCTGGCCATCTCACTCACCGACGAGCGTCCGGAGCGACCGGTCCGCTACCACCACACGGACGGCCTTCGGGCCTACGTCACCCACCTCACGCCCTACCCCCCGAGCCTCGTCCACTCCCCCGCCATCGCCTTCGAGTCAGAAAACCAGGACAAGACCATCTCCGTGCAGGTCGCCATGCAGTGGAACACCTGGTCCACGGGAGGATGCCACTCCTTCGCGAACAGCACCCGCACCCATGAAGGCGGCGCACACGAACAAGGCTTCCGTACCGCACTGACGGACCTCGTCAACGACTACGCACGGCGTCAAGGGCATCTGGGCACGGACGACGAAGACCTCACGATCGAGGCCATCCATCAGGGCCTGACTGCGGTCGTCTCCGTAAAACTCGCCCATCCCGTCTTCGAAGGCTCCACCAGAACCAAACTCGGCAACCCCGAAGCGGACGCCTACGTCCAAGAAGTCGTCCGCGAGCACCTCGCCGACTGGCTGCACCACCACCCCGACGAAGCCGCAGCCATCATCCGACACACCCTCAACGCCTCCACCTGACGTGCCAAGGAGCGACGAAGGATCCAGCCCGGGGGTAAGCCAACGCCACCATCCAGCAGCGCCTGGTGCCGGTCCGATTGTTCTACGACTTCCTCATGGAGGAGGGCCTGCGCGAGTCGAACCCGGTCGGCCGCGGACACTACACCCCTGGGTGCCAGCACCGCGGACTCGTGCCGCGGCTCACGAAGCTGCCATGGATCCCCAGTGAACAGCAGTGGCTGGGAATCCTGCAGGCCGCGCGAGAGGAGTCGGCCCGACACCACGCGACCTGGACCTGCTGGCGACAGCCCGCCTTCTGCCACTCGTAGACGTCCGACAGGGCGGGCAGGCACCGCACCGCGCTGATCTCGGCGACCTGGTCGGGCACCACCACGTGACGTTGAGCGGGTCTTTGCTGTCCCAGGTGGCGGTGAACCGGACTCCGGCCCACGGATGGCCCGGTCCGTCGGCGGAGAGGCGGTCGGCGAGCTGCCGGGCCGCGTCCGGCGTGAGCGGCGTGATGCGGCCGACGGCCCGCAGCCGGGCCGCGGGCGTCGAAGCGGCCCAGGACCAGGAGCTGCGGACGTTCTGGTGAGCTGGTGATGCCTCCGATGACTGCTTCGGTCGTCTCCCGCCGCCACTGGTGAAGTGTCGGTATCTGCAGCGTGCGCAATTCCGCGACACCGGTTGGCGTCGAGCATGGGTAGCGACAGCAGGTGTGCACCGGTTCGGGATGCGCTCAGGTCCGAAGCCGATGTACACGAGAACGGGGGACCCTGGCGTCGGTTCCGGGGCCTGTGAACCACACTGGGCTCAATGCACTCGCGAGGTGCTTCCCCGTCCGCGTACGGTCTGCCCATGACGAGGACCACGCCGACCAGACCTGTGCCCGTGGAGGCTGTGTTTCCAGAGCTCGCCGTCTATCGGCGAGCTGCCGCAACGTCAGATTGGTGCGCCAATATGCCGTGACCAGCAGAACCCTGTCCTCCAGCAGCAGACTCCACGGCCGACCCCGGTGAACCACATCTGCTCTATCGCGCCGCAACGCGGTCAGCAGCTTGCCGAAGCAGCGCGGGCTCAGCCCTGCGAACGGGGCTATCCAGGACGGCTCCGACGCCGTGATCACACTCGCCACTTCATGATCATCACTCAGACCGGCTCCATGCCTCGACAATCCCACAGCTACGCTGATCGGGGCAGTCCACAGTGAGCAAGACCGGGGGAAACCGTGAACCGACCGCTGCTGTTCCTCGACGTGGATGGGCCACTCAACCCCTACGCAGCCAAGCCGGAGAGACGTCCCGACGGCTACACCGCACTCCGAGTTCCCAGGAACGACGCCCACGAGGACGACCGGGGCCTCTCGTCCCGACGGCGCCCCCTGCGGGTCTGGCTCAACCCAGCGCACGGGCGAGCCCTACTCCAACTCGGCTTTGAGCTGTGCTGGGCCACCACATGGATGGACGACGCCAACCGGTGGATCGCACCGGTCCTCAGCCTTCCGGAACTTCCCTTCGTCGACTTCGGCGACGTCCTACTTCAAGAACGCCCCGATGGAGTTCACTGGAAGACCGGACCGCTGGTGAACTACGCACACGGCCGCCCTTTCGCCTGGGTGGACGACGAGCAGAGCGAGCTGGACCAGACGTACGTGACCGCCCACCACCAAGGGACCGGGCTCCTGCACCACGTCAACCCACGGATCGGCCTACGAGAGAACGACTTCCACACGCTCGCCGACTTCGCCCGGTCCCTGAGTACTTCACGAACCACCAGCTGAGCACCCCATCAGCTCTTCAGACTGCTCCGCACCCGGAGCCAAGATCTTTGCGGGACAGCCCTTAGCCAGACACGACACTGGCCCGCACAGCGTTTCGCCATACCCCGCCTACAGGGGCGACATCATGCCCACCCGCCAAACGACATCAATCTTCACCAGCGAAACGACACACAGAAACCACGACATCCCAGCTCAGCACCAGTGAAAACCAATGACGCGTACCTATGAACAACACACGACACCCATCACACAGATTTTTCAGCCACTCGCATATCCTGATGGAGTATCAAGCGGTTGCGGCTGTGGGTGGCGGGCCCGGGTGTCGTCGAGCTCTGCAGCTAGAACAGCCATCGCGCGCAGATGCGAGAAATACTTCGTCGCGTATGCGTCGTCACTGAAAATGGGAAGCACTTCCGCAAGTATCCGGGTTCGGGCCGTCAGGACCTCGCGGCGCCACTCGTCCAGCGGTCCCTCGATTGCTGAGGCGACACAACCGGACACCATCGTGTCCATCATCGCCATGCAGTGACCTCCGGGATCACGAGTGGTGAATCCGGGAGGAAACGGCCAGGGGCCGTACTCGGCGTACAGGCGTGACAGCCGATCTAGTTTCGTTTCCGTCATGTCTTCTATTCTGCTTCATAGCCACCGAGAATTGGACAGTCTCCCCGGGGCCTGGTCAAGCGCCCCTGCCGCTGGCAGAGCCGGCAGGGGCGCGGACCTAGGTCGCGGGGGAACGTCATTACCGAGGAGCCCTTGAAGAAGGGCTAGTACTCCAGCCGTAGATCGTGATCTTCATGGCTGGGTGGCCACTTGCCGCCGGTAGTGGCAGTCGCGGGCGCGGGCCTGGTGCCGTCGTCGCCAGTGTGACCAGCGCAGTCGGTACGCGAGGCCGTGGACCGGGCCGATCAGCGTTGTGAACAGGTGCTGGATCTCGTTGCCGGTCAAGGGAATCAGACCGTCGGGAGCGGGGCGGTCGCGGCGTTCGGTCGCTGCCGTGACGGCGAGGAAGGCGTGGGCGAGCATGGCGAGGGTGACCCATCGGTGCCAGGAGTGGAAAACCTCCTCGGGACCCCTCTTCCTGCCGATTTCAAGCGCCTCGTCGAGGAGTACCCCGGCTTCTGCCTCGACGACTTCCTGGGCGTCGGCATGTCCCCCGGGCAGGAACTCGCCTGGGCCCGAGCGAACCGCGAGAAGCGGCAGTGGTGGGACACCGAAGCGGCAGCTGCGCTGCGCCCTCCGGTACTGGCGCCGGGCAGCCTCATCTACTGGGGTGATTCACAGGAGGGGGACGAATTCCTGTGGAGCACCGTCGGCTCTGGCCCCGAGGACTGGCTGGTCACCGTCTGCTCGAGGAACGGGGCCTGGTGGCACTACGAGGGCGGGATGGTGCAGTTCCTGGCCGAAATCTGTGACGGCACGCTCGAACCATGGGCACTTCCTCCCGTCAGCCCAGAAGTCACCGATTGCGATTGAGTAATTCCCGCAAGCACTCATGACCAGGGAGGGGCCGGACACCTCTCAGCTGGCCCTCCGGTAGGAGGCGGGCCCGGCGAGACGGCGGCCGTACTGATCGTTTCAGAATGAGGTCGCGAGGCGGCGAAGGTGTATAGGGCGCCGCCGGTTGAGGCGAGGACCTACCGGGTCTGCCCCATGCAGTTCTGTCTCGCTGCCTGACCCACGACGGCAAGGCAGCCCCGTACAGGCTTGCCCGGCCAGCCTACGCACCGGACATAGTGTGCTCATGGATCGATTCGTGGGTCAGGGCCGCCTCGAATGGTGGGCCAATCACTCGATTTGCCTGGAGATGTACGACATCGACATCACCGACGCTGTCGACGTGGTCGGCCAGTGGCGAGCAACCGGGCGGCACGCCCACGCCCTTGACACGATCCAACGCGAGGGCTGGGACTTCCTCATGGAGATGGATCCCCACTTCTCCATTGCGTTTCCCGGTGAGGACCGCGGAGGGATCATGGTGCGAGTCGTCGAGGCAAGGGATGGAACCCTCACGCTCACGGAGACACCGGACTGGGACGGCTCGTGAACGTCACCTTCGACCTCACCTGGGGGCAGCTCGCAAGGGCAGGAGACCGACTTCCCTACCGTGCCACCGAGGAGATCCGCGCGTCGTTCGTAACGGATGCGGAGCCGCTTGAACTGGTGCAGCCAGGCGAAGGCGCGCTCGACCACCCAGCGCACATTGCCAAGCCCGGAGCCGTGCGCGACGCCGCGTCGGGCGATCGACGGCTTGATGCCGCGCTGCCGCAGCAGACGGCTTCCGGTCCGGCATGACTTGCTGGCGACGGCTTGCCGCGTGGCACGAGGCCAGTGCCTGGGACCGGCTCCACTCATGCCCGGGCCCTCGCCGGGGCCCAAATGCGGGCCCAGCCCGGTCGACCGCGCACGGCCTGGCAGCAAGCACCACGTCCTCGTCGACGGACAGGGCATCCCGCTCGCCGCGCTGACCGGCGGATACCGCAACGACGTCACCCAACTGATCCCACTGCTCCAGGCCGTGCCGCCCGTGCGGGGTAAGCGCGGCCGGCCCCGGCGCCGCCCGGACATGGTGCTCGCCGACCGCGGCTACGACCACGACAAGTACCGCCGGCTGGTCTGGGACCTCGGAGTGAAACCGCTGATCGCCCAACGCGGCACCGAGCACGGCTCCGGCCTGGGCACCCAGCGGTGGGTCGTGGAACGCGCGTTCGCCCACCTGCACTGGTTCCGCCGGCTGCGGATCCGCTGGGAGATGCGCGACGACATCCACGAAGCCTTCCTCAGCCTCGCCTGCAGTCTCATCTGTTGGCGACGGTTGAAGAGGCTGCCGACGTCCTAGCTCTCGCTGCCCGAGGAACCTCGAAAGCCACGATCTTCAACAACCGGGAAGGCCCGCTCGGCGCCCGCGGCCCATGCATCGATCTGAGCATGGGACGACCGGATGGCGTCGATCAGCGCCTCAAGCGCCGCGAGCTTCTCCTGGCTGACGTTCAGACTCAGATCCCGCATCGACACCTCGCGGTACGACATGCTCAGCTGCCACCAGAACCGCATGAGGAAGCGACACTCCTGCGGGTCGCGGTCGTCTGCCAGGCGATCATGGATGACCGCCTGGACGCGCCGCCTCTGTTCGTGCTCACGGAAGCCGTTGTTGAGGTCAGTCAGGGTCACGCCCGGACACTGGCAACCACACGGACCACCCCTCACGGGGCTATCAAGACGCCCGAGCAGACGTATTCCGTTAGGAGTTCTTAGCCTGGGCGGCCGTCCTGCCCTGAGAGGGCAGGGCGGCTGCGCAAGGCCCGCACCCTGGCCGTGGCCATCGATGAGTACGGCAGCACTGCCGGCGCGGCACGTTGGAGGACCTCGTCGAGGAAGTCGCGGGCGAGGTCCGCGACGAGCACGACCCGGCCGAGGCCCCCGACTTGATCGAGGTCCGGAGGAGGACGGCCGCAAGGTGTGGGAAGCGGACGGAAGCGTCCGCGTCGATGACTGGCCCAGATCGGTTTCGCCGTTCCCGAAGGCCCTTGCGAGACACCGACCGGCCTTCTCGCCAGCCCTCTCGAACGCATCCCCCTCGAGAGGACACCGTCACCGTGGACGGCTGACACCTCACCGTCCTGGACGTAGACCACCACCGCGCCGACCAGGTGACCACGCTTTGCGGGAAGGTGAGCCCACAGCCACCCCTATACTCAACAATGCGACTAGGTGCCTAATTGCCTAAAGATGGCCCTGCGCCACTTCCACCAGCAGCGTTGACGAGAGGCGGTCGGCCCCGTGTCCAGCAGTGGCTATCTGCGCTATGTCGCCCTGGGCGACAGTCATACCGAAGGGCTCGGGGACGGCGACGACGACCGTGGCCTTCGTGGCTGGGCGGACCGGCTCGCCGAGCAGGTCGCCCGCCACAGCCCCGGCCTGCTCTACGCCAACCTCGCGGTGCGCGGCCGTAAGGCCGGTCAGGTGCGCGCCGAACAACTGGCTCCGGCTCTCGCGATGCGGCCCGACCTCGCCACCGTGGTGGCTGGGGTCAACGACGTGTTGCGCCCGGGTTGCGACCTCGACGAGGTGGCCGACCATGTTGAAGCGATGTTCGCCGCCCTCACCGCGCAGGGCGCCACCGTCGCGACCCTCATGTTTCCCGATGTCGGGCGTATCACGCCACTGGCCCGCCCGATCGGTCACCGTGTTCTCGCACTCAACGCGCGCATCCGGGAGGCCGCCGACCGCCACGGCGTGGTGGTGGCGGAGACGGCCGCGTACGCGGCGGCGACCGATCCGCGGTTGTGGAGTGCTGACCGGCTGCACGCCGGCCCGCTGGGACACACGCGCATCGCGGCTGCCGTGGCCCAGGCGCTCGGTCTGCCGGGCAGCGACGACAAGTGGACCCTTCCCCTTCCGGCCGAGGGGACAGGCGCCTCTGTCTGGAGGACCGCGGGTGCCGAACTGCGCTGGGCCGGCACTTTCCTCGGCCCTTGGGTCGGCCGCCGCCTGCGTGGCCGCTCCTCCGGCGACGGCCGCCAGGCCAAGCGGCCGGCGCTGCTTCCGGTGGCCCCGTCCGATGGGAACATCTCCCCATCGGTGTGATGCTCGGGCTTACGACGACGCCACCGGCTCGTCGCGTTGAACTGGTGGACATCACCGGAGAGACCCGTCCGGCCGCTACCGTTCCTGGCCTGGAGCGTCTCCCGGATCAGTGCGGTCGGCCCGCCCGGCCGTATCGATACGCCGCCAGGGCTGTTGCGATCCCGGCCGGCGCCATCACGCAGGCAGCGACCCAGTGCCTGAGCTGCTGGCCTCGATTGGCCGCAGTGTGACCTGCTGGTCTACCTGGCGACGGCGAGGCCGTGCGCCAAAGACATGCTCGACGCGGAATCCGACCTGCTTGTGAGACGTGTAGTAGGGCTATTCGTCGAAGTGCCACCAGGGGAAATCGTAGGCCCGCAGGGGGGCCAGGGTTTCGCGGTGGCGGGCTCCGAAACCGATGGTCGCTTTGGCCTCATGGGCGCTAACGCTGGCCAGCAGCCCGGGGGCTGCATAGAACACGTTGCCTTCGTAGGTGGGCTTGTGGGGGCTGAGGGGGACTGCGTGCAGGAAGCTCCACAGCGGTTCGAGACGTTCGAGGGGCAGGACGAAGGTCCAGGCTTTGAAGGGTGCGTTGCCGCATGCTTGGTCGAGGGTGAACTGGAGAAGGAAGCGGCTGAGGGGTTCCACTTCGATGATCGTCTCCGGGTCGTCGTCGGAGTGCGGGTCCTCGGTGAGCCAGACAGGAGGGTCGGCGTCTTGAGGGCCGGTTTGAGGAGGCCAGGGGATGGACCAGTCCCTGCATCCCTGGTTCTCCACGGCGAAGACCAGCTGGCTGCCGTGCGGCCTTGTGACGTGCTGGGGGCGCAGGAGCATCGGGTGGCAGAAGCGGTAGAGGGCGGGACGTATGCGGGCCAGGTGATGGAAGGCGGCCAGTGCCGGTGGCAGAAGGGCGAGGACGTCGTCCGTGGGTGCATCCAGGTTCGGCGGCGATTCCTCGGCCGGGTACCACCCCAGGACCAGCATCTCCAACGCACGTACGGGGTCCGTGTCAACGTGGTCGATCCAGTCGACGAACAGCGGCGGCCCCTCGGGGGACGTGTCAGGGCACGGCGCGGTCCGGGACACAGAGGTGAAGGCCTTCCTGACCGCGTCGGCCCAGTCCGCTTTCGCGCCGTTGCCGAAAAAGCCGGCTTCCGGGGTACCCATGGTGTGCTCCTTGTGTTCATGCGTTCATCCGGATCCTGGCATGAGGTGCTGACGACGCTCACGGGCCAAGCGGGACGGCGGCCGAAGGCAGTCCAAGACTGCCGCCTCGAGGACAAGGGCGTTCACCATGCCATGCTCGGCATGGCCCACATGCACGACCTCGTCCTGGCCGGATAACGACGACCGCACCCACCGAGCCCGCCCCTGCCACTCGTGACTCAAAGATCATTGACGGGATAACCCTTAGGCGAACATCGGCTCGATAAGCGAGGTGAGAACCACTCGGGGATGGCCTCCGCCACCGCTTACTTCGGGCCTGGCACCCGACAGCCTCCCTCGGCCAGGCATATACGGCGCGCAGATAGGGCCGAAGGACCCTGCCGAGTCAGACTCCGGGTGGGCCGGTTCCTGCTGGGGCTCCCCAAGCCGGGCCCGGCAACTCCTGGCAGAGCGGATTCCACCGACCCCATACCGGCAGCGTGCTCGGTGGCTTCCCTGCACCAACTCGCTTTCGCTTCAGCCGCCACACATGTTCATTCGACGACTTCGACAGAGTCCGGCTTGGGAAACGGCATGACGTCCCAGCCCATCGGCCACCCTTGCCATCGCGGCTCCCCGGGTACAGCTTCGAGAATCCGTGGAAAGCACCCACCACTGGTGCGATTCATCGTCTCGATCGGGCCGCCCGACGGTGGCAGCACGGAACCGAACATCGAGCCCGTCGAGCTCCCGTTGCCGGATCACCCGCACCCGGGAGGGCAGCAGCGGCCAGACTCTGGCCAGTGCTCCTCGGCACCAGAAGGCATCGCCAAACTCCGGCGCACAGCCCGAATAGCCATCCTCCACGTCTTCCACGACACTGCTCCATGCTTCCAGCAGGGAGTTGAGCGTCCAGTGCTGTCCGCCAGCGCGAGGCCCAGCGCCGGCCAGAACGGCCGTGTCTGTCGCCTCGTACTCCTCCACGGTCAGGGGCGCCTCGCCGGCCGCGTTAGGTGTTCGATCCATGCGGCAACTGTCGCAGCTGGTGACGCACGGTCCTGACTGGAAAGGAGCCCAGGTCGCGACCGAGGGGCGGGGTGCGGGGTGCGGGACTACGCATGAGCGGGTTCCTCTAGGCGGGCCGGACTGTAGTGCACCGTTTCGCCGACCCGGCATTCTCGCCGACACACAGCAGCACACGGAGCCACAAGCAGTCACCAGATAACCCTGGGCCTGGGCGGCGAGGGCCCACGATGCTGCAGGACGCTCGCGCAGCGGCAGACCTCTTCCCTCGGCTAGTGCGAGGAAAGACACCGGTCTGCGGACGCCGAACGCTTCATGATCACGTCGAGGTATCAGGTAGGAAGGCATACGTCCGGAGCGGATCGAGGTGCAGCTCGTGCGGGCCCATGCAGTCCGCGGCGAGAGTGGCCACGCGCGCCCCGCACCTGCACTCCATGTTGCCGCCTCCGGTTCCAAGCGGTCCGCAGCACCCATGGTGAATGCCCAGCGAGCTGGTCAGCTGCAGGCTCGGCACGTCCTGCGGATGAACGATTACGGAGTTCCTGGATCCAGCAGGCACCATGCCGGTCATGCCAGGTGGCATGAGAAGCGTGCGGCTGCGCTGCACGTCCGCGGTCTGGATATCCGGGATTCTGAAGGGGGCGCCCCAGGGTTCGGGATCAATGGCATAGCTGCCTCGGGGGACTGTCGATGGCGCGAGCCGTGTCGTGCGGTGGCGGTCCTTGTCGTGCACGGAGACGTCCGGGACACCCGGAAGCTTTTGCAAGTCCGGGGTGAGTTCGGCACTGCACTTCGCGCAGTAGAAGACCGTCATACGAGCCCTTGTATCCCACCAACAACGTCGGTTGCGACTGGCCCGTGGTTGTGGTCGACGGCCACCGCCGACCAACAAGACAACTACACCATTCGATGGCCTCTTCAGCCCGCCTACCTGGGTGAATTGCGGCGCGACCGTGCTCCGCCCGGGCCACGAGTGCACCGCCGCGTTTCTCCCCCCGCCGGCGGCCTAGGCGTGTCGCGGCCAGCCCGAAACCTGGCGGCCGGAGCACGACTCCGCCCCTACCGTGCGGTAAGGGCGGCCTCGGCCCTCCGCGCGGCCCCGCCCGTCACGACCGCGTCGATCACCGCCGTCCAGGACCTCGACATGATCGTGGAGAGCGCGGAGTGCTCCTGCGACGCAGGTGACGACACCCCCCCACTGACCGACACTTCAGGCCCAGGCGCGCTGTCACGGTCGGGAGCGAGTGTCACGGGCTGCGGTCGCGTCCGTCCCGTGGGGCGAAGGCTGCGAGAGCGTCGGCGTCGGTCGCGCGAGCGTGCAGGTTGTAGTCAGCCCAGGCGGCGATGTCAGGGTAGGACGAGTCCTGGCTGAGTAGCGTGGCTGCGGCTTGGAGGTCGAAGTGCGTGGTGCGAAGTTCGACGCCCGGGCCCAAAAGGGCCCAGTGTGCTCCGGTTCTTCCGTAGGGCATGCCGACGCTGCCGGGGTTGATCACGAGTCGGCCGTGGGCGAGGCGGACGAACGGCATGTGAGTGTGGCCGCACACCACGGTGCGGATGTCGGCATCGAGTCCGTCGAAGACCTCCTTCCAGCGGTCGAGGCGGGAGTCGACCAGGACGACTTCCTCGTCGTCGCGAGGGGTGGCATGGCAGAACAGCACCTTCCCCAGGCCGTTCACGGACAGGGAGAGTGATCGTGGAAGTGAGCTGAGAAGGTCGAGATGGTCCTCGCGGAGTTGTTCGGCTGCCCAGGGGGCGATCGGGTCGGGGATCGTGTCGCGTTGTCCCCGGCGGTATTCGAGGAGTTCGCGGTCGGCGTTGCCGCTGATCCAGATGACGCGGTCGCCGAGGCTACTCAGCAGGTCGAGGACCTGCGCCGGCTGCGGGCCGGCGGTGATGTCGCCGGTGAGCACGATGCGATCGGCGGTGCTGATGTCGGGTTCGGCGAGTACTGCCTTCAGAGCCGGCAGGACTCCGTGGATGTCGGACAGGACGGCTACTCGGTTCAGCATGCTCACCACTGTGGGGTGAAGGCAACCGAGTGGTGTGATCTTTCGCCGGACGCGTAGTTCGAGGGGGCCGTCTGCTGCGGCGCTTGCTGTCGATGAGCAGGGCCACCAGGGCGCCCACCTCGGCGACTACCTCTACGAGTACGCCGTGAACGCCGCCGATCCAACGTGTGCGTTCGCCGGATACGTAATTCTGAAGCGGTGGCCGGGGGCGGGTTCAGGAAGCCAGACGCAGGCCGTCGAGGGTAACGGCGACCAGCCGGGTCGCCGCGGACTGGGAGGTGAGGGCGGCCGCTGCAGTCAAGGCGAGAAGGCGCCGCCACCGTGCACGGCCCGTTGATACGACGGCTCAACACTATTGGGGATACGGCGGCCTTCCGAGCCCATCCTGTCCGATTGCTGAGCCGCCTACGCTCTATGCCGTGGCGGACTCGGATGACGACCGGACGGCCCGTATACGGCAAGATCTGGCTGGCTATGCCGCCCGTGGTGACGCAGGGTTGGACAACTACCTCGGGCACATCAGGCACCGCATCGAGACAGCTCGGTCGGTGTCCTTCACCTTCCGTTTGAAGAAACGGGCGTACTTCTCCAGCTTGTCGGCGAGTTCCTCGGCGGTCTCGTGGCAGTTGTCGACCTCGATGAACAGTTGCGGCACCCCGTCCTGCGGGGCAGTGAGCACGATGTCGGCCTGGGCGCCGCCCTTGCCGGGCGCGTTCCACGTGCCGGTCGCCGGGAGAGGGACCTCGGTCCAGAACGAGGCGATCGTGCCGATGCCGTCCGGTGAGTCGACGGCGGCCTGGGCTGCGGCCCGGACTTCGGCCGAGTCCTTGGCGAGCCTGGCCATGTTCGGCTTCGGGCGCAGCATGGCGATCACGGTCTCGTTGACGGCCATCGGGTGGGAGGCCCCGCTGGAGCCCGCGCCGCGCGCAGTGGAGCCCATCTCCGTCACCGGCCGGTTCAGCTCGTAGGAGGCAGCCTGCAGGCCCTTGGAGGTCAGGTTCCGCAGGGCGTCGCCCGTCTCGGTGGAGCCGCCGTTCTCGGACAGGCCGTGCCCCCGCATGTCCGGGTGGCGGAGGGCTGCGTCGATGACGGCGTCGGGCAGTTCACGACCCTCGCACATCAGCAGGCCGGCCTCACCGGCCGCTCGATCCACCAGGCGTATCAGTACATCGGAGGGCGCCGCCGGGTTGAAGGCGATGCCGCGCAACCACGGTTCATGCAGAGAGTCGGACACCGCGTCATCCTGCCACCTCGCCTCCTGAACCGGGCCGCCCGATGGCTACCTCGTCGGCGCCTACCGACGTCTCCGTCCGCAGGACTTCGGACCACGTTGCGAGGGCCTTGCTCATCATGCGCACGCTGACCGTAAGCAGCACACCGCCAGGCTCCGTATCCACCCCGCCGGGGAACGCACGACATCCGGGGCAAGTCAAGCAACCGGGCGTTGCTGAAACTCGGCTACATCGTCTTCTGTGCCCACAGGATGTTCTCGCTCTTGGGCAACAAACGCTCTCGCTGCTGACCGACAAAGCCAATCGTGGCTCGGCGCGCGCTCAGGCCTGTTCGATGTCACAGTTATGCCCCTCCGTGCGGGGCCTGCTGGAGCGGTCGTGCAGGCCCGCGTCGCCTTCGGTCCGCCAGCGACGGCCCCATTTGTGGGCGGTGGGCCGGGATATCCCCATCTCCGCCGCCACATGCGTGACGGGACGGCCCGCCAGGACACGTTCGACCAGGATCCGCCTGCCGTGAACGGTCAGCCGGGCACTACGGTGGGACACGAAGACCTCCGTGCGGTGAGTTCCTAGACAGCTCCCACCACACCGGAGGGCTTCGCCATGTTCAAGACCTACCGAGTGTCAACAACGCTCGTGATCAATACACCTAGCCCCACCGCCCGGTGTGCCAGCGCCTCCACCCGGACAGTGGTCGTAGCCGGCCCGGCTCCCGCCTCGGATACCGTGTTCCTCTACGGGGTGCCATAACGTATGTGACGCCCCCCACCGGAGGTAGTCAGCGTATGAGTTCAAAGCGCAGCAAGAATCCAGCCCTGCCCGTACTTGACGACGCATTCCGACTCGCGTCGGTCAAGGACGCCGAAGAGTCCACCCGTGACTTGGCCGCGCGGCTGGCCACCACCGAGCTGCGCCGCGTTTCCCACCCGGGCCGGGTCACCTGGGAGCCCACCGATCAGGCCGAGCCCGTACCGGTCCCGCCGACTGTGGTCGACGGTGATGGGGACCTGTGGCTGCGGGACCGGGGCACGGGCACCTGGACCATGCCCGAGTTCAATTCGAAGGATTTTCCGGCCCGCTGTGGCGAGGTTCTGACGTGGAACGAGCTTGCCCGCGAGTTCGGCCCGCTTACCGGACTGGCCGACGACCGCCGCATCGGCGACGGCCGGCGTCGCTGACCGCGCGGCCTTCTGGGATGACCGCGCCCCTGAAGCGCCCGTTACGGGTAGCTGGGAGCTCCAGCTCACCGCCGGGCGCGACGATGGCGGCGAGCAGGTGAGCGTGGTGGTTGGTCACGATGTCTCCATGTTGCAGCCGGATACGTCGTCGCTGTCCGTGGGGTCGGGGTGGAAGAAGCGGGTGTAGCGGAGTCCGGGGTCCCGCAGGGCCCCCCGCGGGGCCGCTGCCGGAGCAGAATCCCGTTGATAACGGGCATGACGTGCCGCCTTCACGACAGGGGCGGCGGGTGGGAGCCCGGACGCCGCTTCGGCGTTTTCCTTCCGTATCGCTACCGCTCCTGGTCAGAGGGGCGGCAGGCCGTCCTCGTAGCCCTCGACCTCATAATTCCTGAGCATTTTGGACACGGGCTCCCTGAGGTTCCCCCGCAGGAACGGGACCGCGTTGACCAGGTAGTCCCTGGCGTCGAGGAGGCTCTCCAGCACCTGGAAGTACACCGCGCCGCGGGTGAACTCGGTGTCCACCGCATAGACCTCCTCGACGAAGCCGAAGCACCGCCGCAGCAGGTCCTCGTCCCGCTCCGGCGCCGCCAGAGCGGGCTGGAGGACGGGCCTGACCAGCCCGTCGAGCAGGATCGCGTAGAGGTCCAGATCGGTATCCGCACTCGGCAGCACCTCGATCGGTCCGTCCTCCTCCTCATACACCTCCTCCAGGAAGGGCCTGGTCTCAGGAACCCTGTCGAGCAGCTGTCCGAGGTAGTGGTCCGCGACCATTCCAGATCACCTCATTCCTGTCAGGCGACCAGCTGTCCCGTGATCACGACTCACTACGGCGTGCCCTGCGGTGTGTGTCCTGGACGATCTGGCGTGCTGCGCGGATGAGGGCGGCGTTGCCTGCGGCGGGCGTCCCGTCGGGGAGGTGGAGCACGTCTTCCAAGCCGATACGGGCATCCAGACGGCGGGAGGCCGCAAGTTGCAGGATGGGCCACGCGGCGGTGTCCTCACCGTGCATGAGAATCGGCGCGGCAACCGATTCAAGTTCATCCAGCAGGCCGACTGCGGCATGGAGCGCGTCATGCGGGGTACCCTCGGTGATCTCGGCCAAGACGCGCAGGACTCGGCGGGATCCGGGCCAGTCCAGAAAACGTTGTGCTGCGGGGGTACCAGAGTAGATGCCGGCTTCAATGCCGATCCCCCGGTCCAGCAAGGCCGCAGCAACATCGGTGGCACCGTCCTCGTGCCAGTTTACGGAGGCGTGGTCAGGTAGCACGGTCCAGGCCCGAACCTGCGCGGCACGGGCGTAAGGGTCGGCCGTGGCCCAGGCACCGGTGGTGACCCCAATCGGGATGCCTGGGACAGCAGCCCGCACCGCGCTCACAGCGGCGGCGACGGCGGGGGCTTCCAGCGTGTCCTGACCGGCACGGTCCTTGGGGTGCAGATGGACATCCTCGGCGCCAGCCGCGACAGCCTCACGGGCCGCCACCGCCAGCTCGTCGGCAGTCACCGGCAATTGGGAACATTCGGCACGGCTTCGAGCACCGTTGAGACAAACCTGCAACATGGCGCCATCTTCGCAGGTCGCACCCTAGGTCTCCCTGGCCGGCGACCGGACTCGGGGCGGCATCGACTCTCGCCGATTGATCACGACCCGATACAGGCCCGAGGTGGCGCCTCGGGGCACAGTCATGTCGGCGAACGGATCGGGCAAGCCATCGCGGCCGCAGCGTGCGCGCTGGAACGGTTCCCGGGCGGCCGGATCCTCGTCACCGTGCCCACCCGGACCTCCTCGCCCAGATCGCGCAGGCTTGGCGGGTGGTGGGGCATCGGCCTCGATGGTGGCGGTTCGCTCGCTGGAGAACGACCCCGTGTTGAAGCGAGCTGGGAGTGCGGACCACCGCCGACCCGATCCAGCTTGCCCTGTGGGCCGGGTCAGGGCCCGTCGTCTTCCCTCCCATGCCTCACTGGTCGACCGGGACGACCCGCAGGACCCGAGGGGCGAGCGGAAGGTACACGGCCGCGCGTCTCTTCGCCGGGGTCGGCGGGTCAGATGCCGAACTCCGCCGCCGGCAGGCCAAGCGCAGCGCACGCCTCGCGGATGATCTGCTCCTCGGCGGGCTCGATGAAGCCGTCCGCACCCGCGACAACGATGCCGGTCTGGATGACAGCCCGTGCCTCGGTGGGTTTCTTCGCCACCTTGACGACCTCCTGCAGCACCGCCGCCTTGCCCATGACGAAGCCGGCCGAAAGCTGGTCGACGTGCTTGTTGAAACGCTGGCGGAGCTGGTCGGCGGGGAAGTTCTGAAGGACGTCGTTGGTGAGGATGAGCGACTCGACGTGCTGGCGCTCGGCCGGATCGACCCGTCCGTCAGCGGCCGCCACCAACGCGCACATGGCCATGCTGGCGTCCCGGAAGGCGCCGCTCTTCAGCTCCGTCTTCAGCGACGTGAGCTGCGACTTCAGCGCACTCACGAGCTCGGCCCTGGAACCGCCACCCGACCGTGCACCGGACGGCCCATGGCCGCCGGAACCGCCGCGCGCGCCTTGGGCCTGCTGCAGACCTCTGGTCGCCTGGTCCTTGAGCCGATCCCACATCGCCACTCGTGCCACCTCAGCTTCTGCCACGTCGTCCCTCGTCGGACACGCATCATCGCGCACCACCCTCCTAACGCCTTGCACGCACTGTGAAGTTCCGCCACCACGGCTGATACGACGCCCTCAGCACATGCCAGCCCCACGCAGCGGCAGGACGGAGCGGCGCAGCGCGAAGACGACCGAGCCGGGAGACCGGGCAGGACCGGCGCCCCGCCGAGGAGGCCGAGCACCGTCAGGACGCGGCCGAGGACCACGACCACAGACCCGAAGAACACCACCGGGACGAGGACCGGACCGAGCCACACAGGCGGCCCTCGTCAGGTGGTGCGCGCCGGAACCGCTCACCGACCAGGTCCGTCATCCACGCCGCCACGTCATCGCGGCTCCTGAAGCGGACGCCCTTGGTGGCGAGCCCCCCGGGGCCCGACCGTCGTCCTCCAGGGTGAACGTCCGCGCCGATCTCGCGCCGCGGCGTCGGCTCCGCCTCCCCCATCTGAAGCGGGGACCGGCCCTTTCAACGGCCCGGGGCGGTGGGAGGTGTTCCACCAGGCGGCCACCCAGTCCAACCGGCGCGTGGTGAAGTCCTCGAAGTCCAGGAGCACCTCCCCCCTCGGACGAGGCGGGGCGACGGCTGGATCGGAAGCGGTGCAGCGCGACTTTCACCGAGTCCGCCATACACACCAGAGAGGCTCGAGTGACCCAGATGGCCAGTCAGCTGATGCCTCAAGCACACCATCTCGCGTCACAGCGGCGTCGCCGCTCGCCCGTCCGGTTCGGTTACGCCTGGGGCCTTGTCGTAGCGGGAGAGCCGTACGCGCAGGTCGGTGAGCGTGTCGGTGATCTTCACGGACTGGACGCCCTCGGCGCAGTCGATGAATTCGCTCCACGCGGCGAGGGCTCCGTCGAGGTCACCGTGACGGAGGTGGACCTGGCCGAGGTCGCCGAGGAACGATGGCGCGGGACCGGCGGTGGTCCAGGCGGTGAAAGCGGCCGGGTCGAAGCACGCCGCGCTCGCCGAGGCGACCAGCGGCAACGACGCACCCCGGATGCCCGCGTCGGCTGCGGCCGAGCAGCACGCCTCACCGCTGAAGGCGCTCACGAAGACGTTCTCCCTGTTCCGCGGCCCGAACCGGTAGGGGGCCGGTGGGGACTCCGGTGCCGTCTGCTCGGTCGGTGCAGGTGAGTGCTGCCGGGACGCGGTCCAGTACCGCCGCCGGGAAGGACCACGCGGGCAGGGGCAGGGGCGGGCTTGTGGGAGACGGCCTGGGGCTTGCAGTCCGACGACAAGACCCTCCTGGCAGGATGGAGTCATGATCATCGGCACGTCCCCCTCCCTTCCCGGTCCCGCGGGTGCGGCCGCCCGCGCACGCGACCTGCGCGACCGCCCCGACGCACACCTGGACGCGCCTGCCGTGCTCGTCGCCCCGTACCCGCCCGGGCACGGCCGTGCCGCGCGGCAGGCGGCGCTGCGGCCGGTGTACGAAGCGGTGGCGGCCGAGCTCGGCGAGCCCACCCTGTACGGCGGTTCGGCCGCCGGCCCCAGCGTGCGCTGGCACACCGGCGAGCATGTGGTGCTGCTGGCGGGCGGCCCGCAGGGCGCCACGCTCTCGGTGCACAAGGCATCGGACCTGCACGGGCGCGAGTACACCGTCGTGGAGTCGGGTTCGGTCAGCTGGCAGCCGGGGCAGCCGCACGGCTTCGACGCGCTCCCCTACCTCTGGCTGCTGCACCGGGGGCCGGAGCGCGACTGGCCCGCCTGGCGCTGGGACGGGCACCACACGGCCGCGTCCTGGGAGCACCTGGAGTCCTCGCTCACACTGCTCCTGGACTCGTGGATGGAGCAGCTGCCGGTGCAGGTGCCGGGCGACTGGGCGTCCTTCGTCGTGGGGTGTGCGCGGGACTGGCCGCGGCACCTGCGGGTGGGCTACAGCCAGGACAGCGGGCAGCTGTCGCTGATGGTGGACCACCGGACCACGGCCGAGGAGCCGGGCTGGGAGGAGATGATGCGGGAGCGGGGCTGGCAGGTGCGCGAGCGCGGCTGGTGGCGGGCGGTGTTCGCGGAGGAGGACCCTGGGGCGGCGAGGTCGGCGGCCCGGCTGCTGGTCGCCGACGTCCGCGGCCGCGGGTCGGTCTGCCCGGACGAGCTGGTGGCCTGGGAGCTGACGGTCAACGACCGCGGCCGGCTGTGGCTGCCGGGCATCGGCATGCCGGTCAACTGAACCTGGCAGGGGCCAGGGGCCGGCTTGAGCGTGTGCCTGGGCGGGGCGGCTGTCGCGCGTGACCGTGCCGTGCCCCGTGCCGGGGTGACGGTCGGCCCACGGGAGACGCCCTGGTTCGGTCGGCCGCATCCTCGAAGCCGCCTGGCTTCCCATGCTTTTCACGGCACGTGAGTCAGAAACGCGGGAAGGGGGAAGCCACCTGGTGGCCGCCCCTTCGGTCCGAGTGGGTCAGGGAAACGCGGGGCTGGGCGCGCGGGCCAGTCGTGCTCCGGCAGCGGCCCGTACCTCTGATGTTTCCATCGGGTCGTCGCGGAGCGCTCTGATCCGCTGCAGGGTCCGCGGGTGGTGGGGTGCCCAGGCGATGGCCGTCAGCCGTGAGCGCTCCTCGCAGTCCCAGAGCGACTCGGTGTACGCGTCGTCCAAGCCGGAGGGGTCGATCGCGCCGAGCGCCTGCAGGTAGTCGGCGCGCTCGTAGGAGTGCGGGGTGTGCCGCCAGTAGCGCCACAGGACGGGCACGGCGTCGGCGGCTTCGGGGCCGAAGCGGGCCAGTCTCCTCGCCGTCGTGTCGGGGCCGCACCAGGCGCGCGCCTTCCACTGTTCGGCGAGTTCGTCCACGAGCCCTGGTAGCGCCTCCGGCCCGGGGTGTTCGGCCAGGACGTCCGCTCCCAGCTGGGCCAGCCACTCCCGCCCGTCCGCGGCCCACCCGCGCGCCGCCGGCACGGCGAGGGCTCCCAGGCGGTTGACCGCTCGCCGGAGCAGGGGCAGGGGCCGGCGGCCGTCCGGGGTCCCGAGCGAGGGTACGAGCGGGATCAGTCCCTCGGCCGGCTCCCGCCCGGCCAGCGTACGCAGTGCCTGGATCTTGGTGTTGAACTCCGTGCCGTTGGCGGCCAGCAGAACGAGGAGCTCCTCGTCGCTCAGCCCGCCGAGGCAGGGCCGGGGAGGGAGCCGGCGTCCCGGCACCTCGATCCCGAACCTGCTCCACGGCTCGAGAGACCACGCAAGATCCTCCTCCCCCGCGATCCGGGCGCGCGCCACCTCGCCCAGGTCCTCCTACCACTGGGCCGGCCAGCCGCCCGCGACCGACTCCAGTACGCAGACCCAGTGCTTGCCTTCCCGGATGTACGCACGAAGCCCCTGGCGGGCCTCGTGCGAACCGGCGAGGGCGAGCAGCTTCAGCACACCTGTGGCCCGCGAGCACTCCTCCTCGTCTCCTGCCAGCTGGTCGACCACCGGCGCCGGTGACAGCTGCAAGTCGCGGATCAGGCGCGCTTGGTAGAGGGTGCGGTCGTCGGTCTGGGAATCCCACTTCCAGTCCCGGCGGATCCCGTCGTAGACGAGTGGCGCGGCGGCCCCGGGGTCGCCCTGTGCGCGCTCCGCGCCCAGCCCCCGGCCGCGCTGCAGCAGCCCTTCCAGCGTGTCGTGGCGGGCGTAGGACGGGGCGTGGGACATCTCGTCGTCGAAGCTCATCACGTCACACCCTGCCTGGCATGGGGCGCGGTTGCCAGGGATGACCCACGCTCGCCTTGGAATCCAAGGCGTGGGGGCGCGGTGGTGCCTTCGATAGGCGCAGCGCGCGCCCGTCCGCCGGTGGGCGATGCGGATCGTTCCCCGGCTCCGTGCAGCGGCATCGCCGCCAGCGGGCGATCCGGTGGCCCGTGTTAGCTTGTCGGCCGGCCTTGATCATCCCGGGGGGGACATATCGTGAACCGACGAACCTTGCTGAAGAGCGCTGCCGCGATCGGCCTGGGGGCGCCGCTTGCGTCCGTCGCCGCCGCGACGCCCGCGCACGCGGCGGGCAACTACGACGTGCTCGTGACGGAGCAGGTGAAGAACAAGGTCATGCTGTTTCGCGCCTACAAGGAATGGCGGCCCGAGAACCTGGGATGGTCGTGGGCGGCGCCCGCCGAGAGCGCCTGGGAGCGGCTCGGCGACGCGCGGTTCCGCGAGAGCGACCGCTACGGCTGGGTGTGCCTCGTCGCCGCCGGCGGCGGCAGGGTCGGCATGGTCAACTTCGGTGACGACGACGCCCTGTTGTGGTCCGCGACGCCGTACGGCAACCCGCACGCAGTCGAGTACGTCCGCAGCCACGGTCTGGTGGTGGTGGCCTCGTCGCAGAGCTCGCCCGAGGTGGACTACGAGGGCTTTCTGACCGTGTACGCGCCAACGGACGCGGACGCGCCCGGCACGCTCGCGCCGGTCCAGCGGATCAGCTTCTCGGGCGCGCACGGCCTGTGGTGGGACGGCTCGTACCTGTACGCCCTGGGGTCGTGGACGCTCGCCAAGTACCGCATCACCGGCACGCTGCGGAACTCCAGGATCGAGCTCGTCGACAAGCACGTGTGGGACACCGTCTTCCACGGTCACAGCCTCGACATGGACTTCACCGACGCGGGCCGGCTCATCCTGAACGGCGCCGGCGCCCTGTGGACCGTCGACAAGCAGACCCTCGCCCTGACGAACATCCGGCCGGCCAGCTACGGGGTGAAGTCCTTCTCCCGTGCCGCCGACGGCGAGTTCTTCTGGGTACAGGCCAGGGACGTGACGAACCCGGAGCCGGGCAGGGATCTTTACTGGAACGAGTACGTGCAGTTCTTCGACGCCGCGGGCAGCCCGACCTACCGCCGCGGCCTGGACTACTACGGGTACGAGGGCAGGTTCTACCGCTCCCGGATCGCCAGCGTCAGGCTGTCCTGAGGCCCCGCGGGCCGGCTGCCTCGTCGTGCGGACGAGCGTGCTCTCCCCCGGGGGGTGCGTTCACGCGCCCGAACGGCAGGCTCTAGGTTGCGCCGGGCAGCCCCGGGGCCGGCCAGGAGGGCCGAGCATGACGATCGAGGCCGGCAGGAACCCTCGGAGAAGGTTGTGCGGCATGAAGTTGTCGGTGTTGCAGTAGTCGCCGTACAGCTTCTGGGCGGACCGCTGGAACACCTCCAGGTCCACCTCACTTCCGCCGAGGCGCTCGCTGTGGACCAGGCCGGTGGGCACGCCCAGGAGGTCTCCGGTCTGCTCGGCGCCGGCGGCGTACGTCCTGCCCACCCCGATCCCCGGCTCCCGGCTCCCGGCTCCCGGCTCCCGGCTCCCGGCTCCCGGCTCCCGGCTCCCGGCTCCCGGATGAGCGTGCGGCTGCCGGCCACGTGGAAGGGGTAACTCATCGCTCCCACCTCGTCGGGGCGTCGTCGGCTGGGGTCGTCTCGAGACCGCCGCCGTCGGGGATGCGTGCGCTGGTCGTCGCCTGATCATCCCTGACGTCGTTCCTTCCGGTTCGAGGGGGCTGCGGCGCGGGTGGAGCGCTGGTGTCCGGGCCGTCCCGTCGCATCGCGCGGGGGATGATGAGGGTGGCACGACACCACACGAGGTCAGGAGCCTTCATGGCGAAGCGGGTGCACCAGCCCCGTGAGGACGCGGAGTTCGATTTCATCCTCAAGATGAGCACCGTCCCGGTGCTCGCGTACTTCACCGGGACATGGCCGAAGGCGATCGAGCCCTGCAGGACGATGGACCTCGTCGTGGGCGGCATCGCCGACGAGTACGCGGGCCGCCTGACGGTCGTCCGCGCCGACATCACGCGCTGTCCGGCCGCGACCAAGCGGTACGAGGTCACAGGAGCCCCGTCCTGCGTCCTGATGCAGCAGGGCGAGGCGGTGGCGCACGGCATGGGGGTCATGACCACCGCCGAGGTCAGGGAGTTCGTGAACGGACACCTCTGAGCGGCCGCGGCGGCGCCACGGACGCGTCGTTGTGATGCGGTGAGCCGTTACGGCACCGCCGGCCGCCGCACGTCCGGGCCGCTCCCCCATCATCGGTGAGGCCCAACTGCCCACCGGGCAGGCCGCACCGCCTCTCCCCCGGCCCACACCCTGCCGTCCTTCGCCATCGTTCTCCCGAGCCCCTGCGCGGCACCGCCTGGTGACCTGGGTCAGGGAGAGGTGGGAAGTGCGGGCCAGGGGCCTGGACGCGGCGGTGGGTCCTCGCCCCGCCGTTCTTGTCCACGGCGGGTGGACACGCGCGAGGCGGCTGCTCGGTCCGGGCGCGTCCTTGAGGTCACAGCTTGTAGACCCCGCGCCAGGTCCACCCCGCCGCGAGAACCGTGTTCCGCAGGGGGTCCTTCAGGTCGCGTGAGTCGAAGCTGTACGTCTCGACCCTGCGCCGGCGCCCGTCGGGGCCCTTCTCCAGGGCCCATTCCTTGTGCACGCCTCGGATCGGCCCGCGGCCGTGCGCACGCGTCACGGTCCGGCCGGGTGGGGGGCCCGCTCGCGTCACCTCCCACTGCTCGTCCATGGCCCGCACTTCACGGTCGGCCGGGCACAGACGCATCCACACCTTCAGGGTCCGTTCCACCTGCCGGCGGGTCACACCGGAGCCCGAGGCCGGCTCCAGGAAGCGCCACTGCGCCAGCAGGTCCGCCCCGCCGGTGCCCGCCTCCCGCACACCGAAGGGCACGCCCGTGCCGTTCAGTGCGAGGAGCGCGGCTCGTAGTTCCTGAGTGGGAAGCGCCCTGCTGCCTTCGTCGGCGTGACGGGTCCCCATCCACTTGTCCCACAGGCGGCCCACAGCTATACAGCCTTTCCGGCATCCGGACGCACGCTTCGCAGGAACTCCTGGAAGTCGCCCACCACGCCGTTGTACTGGGTGGCCGTCGCCGTCAGTGCGAGGCGGAGCACCGCACGCCTGCTCGGTTCCCCGACATCGGTAAGGCACAGGTAGACCTGCGTCTGGACGAGGTCGCGGTGTGCATCGCCGGCGGCGGCCGTGAAATCGAGCCGCTGGGTCAAGCCGGGGGTATCGCTGCCGCCGAATTCGCGACGGTCCCTGACCGTCACCGCATCTGCGGCCGCGCCCAGGCGTTCCACGGACTCGGCCGCGAGCTCGGCCAGTGTCCGCTCCTGCGGCGGAAAGCCGCCCTCTAGGGTGATGTTGGCGGCGAATCCGGCGTCGGGCTCGGGATGCACTGCCGCGAACGCGATCTCCGGGTCGCTGCCGTCCGGCCGGGCAGGCAGCCACCCCTCGGGCAGGCGGAATTCGATCGCCATCGGCAGAGATGTGGGCATTCAGGGGCCTCCTTCCGGGAAGAGATGCATCAGCCGGTCAGCCAGTCGACGAAGTCGCCGGTCTTGTCCCCTACCGTATCCACCGTGTCACCGACGAAGTCGGCGGCGTCGCCCGCCGCCTTGGAGAACTTGTCCGGATCCACCGTGATCTCGAGACCCACCGCTCCGCCATAGGCCGGGGAGAGTCCCGCCTTTCCACCGATCTTGTAGGCGCCGGTCTCCTCGTCCTTCTTGTAGCCGAACCATGCTTCAGCGCCGGGGCCGGCCCAGCCCTCCCCGGTCACGCCCACGCCGATCCCGGCCACTTCCGCTCCTCCGGCGGCGGATATCTTGCCTCCCGCGAAGGCTTTGGCTCCGACGGTCACCTCTTCCTTCGTCGCCTTGGCGCTGACGGCCGCCTCGGCTCCGGCGAATCCCTCGAGGCGTCCGTAGCCGCCGACATGCCCGTACTCGGCCCGCCCTTCGACGAGGGACCGGATACCCACGGACGCCTCGCCCTTGGCGACGAATCCCTTGTCGGTGAAGCCCAGGTTTCCGGTGGCGCGGGCTCCCGCGTACATCTCGTCGACTCCGGAGAGAGTCAGACGGCCGTATTTCTCCTCGCCCTTCGCGGTGGCGTGGAAGAGGTCGGCGTACGCCTTGATGGAACCCTCCTTGCCGTACTTGACGCCGCTGACCGTGAAGCCGGCGTCGGGCCCGGTGACGGTGGTGCCGTCGGTCTTCGCCGGGTCCCCCGTCTTGTCGGCCCGTACGGTCTTGGGGGCCTTGTCCAGGTCGCCCACGGGGTGTGCGTTGAAGCCGCTCAGGGCTGCGTCCTTGCCGCTGCCTTGGCCGAAGGCGTCCTTGTTGCTGTCGACGACGGCGGCGCTCAGGGCCGCCTTGACGTGCGCGTCGGTCTCCGAGACGGCTTTCACCCGGTCTTCGATGTGCTGCTGCCACGTGCTGACGGCCTTGCGGACCGAGGACTGGTAGTCCGGGTCGTGGTGGTAGGCGTGACGTTCACCCTCGGTGAGCTTGGAGGAGTCGAAGGTGACGTGTCCCTGTTCCGAGACGGTCATACCGGCGGCTATCGCGTCGTCGCGCGCGCTCTGCAGCTTCTTTTTGAGATCGGTGAACTTCTCGTGCGCGTCCCTCAGCAGGCTCGCGATGGCTTTGGCCTGGGCCTGGGCGGCCGAGTACTCATAGCGGGTGGCCGTGAAATTCGTCTGCGCGGTCCCGGCGCTGACACCCGACCAGTTCGGGCCTATCGTGATCTTCTGGACGGTCTCGCCGTATCGGGTCTCGACCTTCTTGAACTCGCCCGCCATCGAATCCCACTTGGCGGCGGCCGTCGTCAGGAGCCCCAGGTCGGTGGTCATGACTTCGTGATACGTCAGCATCGCAGCTCCTCAGAGTCCGTTCAGCTTCGACGTCGAAGCGCGCAAGTCGTTTCCCAGGCCGGTGTCGTTGCGTGCGATAAGTCCTGAGGCCCCGCGCAGCGCGTTCCTCTCACTTTCCAGACGGGCCATCAGGTTCTTCACCTGCTTCTCCCAGGTTTCGGCGACCGTCTTCATCCCGTCGGCCGTCTCCCAGCCTCCGAAGCCTTTACGCAGAGAGTTCGTGGCCTCATCCGCGTGGTCCGAAGCCTTTCGTGTGTTCGGCTGGAGTTCGGTCTCGATCGTGGTGGCCGCGGCTGTCTTCTGCGCGGGCGCCGAGGCGAAGTCCTGGTTCCCGCCCGCCGGTCCCGGCCCGCCGCTCAACCGCGTGCTCCTGTGCTGGGCCGCGGCGTTCCCGTTCCCGCTTCCTGGCGGCCCGTTCTCTCATCTGACATGTCATGCCTCCCCGTTGGCAGATGTCGATCACACGAGCGACAAACATATCGTCAGGCCGAGGGGCCACGCGAAACCCCGGGCCGGAGGCCGACGGGCACGAGCAACAGAAACGGCCTAGCGTCGCCGGCCGGCGCGGGCGGCCTGAGCGGCCGTCCATGCCGCTCTGAAGAAACACATGATGCCGCCGAGTCCGAGGAGTACCCCCAGGGCGGCGCAGGCCGTGATGACACCGCTGCCGGCCCCCAGGATCCGGGGCAGCGCGTTGAACAGTACGAGCAGCCAGAAGCCGGTCAGGGCCAGGGCAAGCCACCGCGGGTCCGCGAGCCGGCTTCGCAACCCGTCGGGGGAACGCCCCGTCAGGACGAGCAGCGGCAGCGGCAGCAGAATCAGCGTGCTGACGACCAGCCCCGCGGCGTGGAACAGCGAGTTTCCGTTCATGATCCCTCTTCGGTGTGATGATCAGACTAAGGGATGGCCGGTGACTGCGGTGCGGGCCGGAGCCGGCAGCGGACCCGATCGGCCACCGTCTCGGTGGCCCCTGGCCCGTGCCGGTCCGGTCGGCAAAGCCGCAGGTGCTCGGCAGTCGCAGGGGGCGGCGGGCAACTCGGACGGTTCGGAGTGGGTCTTTGTGTGCGGGGACGGGCGGCGTGCGTGGTGTGGTCGTGGGTTGCTGTGGGGGGGATGGATGTATTTCGACGAGAACGAGCCTCAGGACGTGCGGGATCGCAGACTCGCGGCCGAGCGGGCCGAACGGGCGGACCGGCGCAGGTCGGCGGCCCTCGATTTCAGGGCCGCTCATGTCGGCCTGGTCATCGTGGCGGTGGTCCTGGCGGCACTGGTCTGGTTCGGTGAGTTCGTCGCGCTGGGCGTCGTCTCGGGTGTCTTCCTGCTCTGGTTCTGCCTCGCCCTGGTCTGGGTCCACGTTGACGGCGACCGGGGCTCGCACGCGTTCCAGCGCGCCTACAGCGCGGCGTTCGGCTGGGCCGGCAGTCTCTAGTGCCCGGGTATCCGTCGGGGGCTGCGCGTGTCCTGGCCGGGCAGCCGGAGGCGTTGGGTCCCATCAGGTCCGTGGTCGGGATGCCCGGGTCGCTGCGGGTCACTTCGTCAGCGGGAGGCACTCGGCGAGCAGGGCGACGATGTCGTGCCATGCCCGGCGTGCGTGCTGGGGGTGGTAGCCGACACCGGGGAGCACGGTGTGGTCGACCGGCGGGTGGTGGAAGGCGTGCAGGGCTCCGCCGTAGACCATCAGGCGCCAGTCGACGCCTGCGGCCCGCATCTCGGCGGCGAAGGCGTCGCGCTGTGCGGCGGGCATGATCGGGTCCTCCGATCCGACGGCGGCCCACACGGGGCAGCCGATGCGCGCCGCCTCGCCCGGGCGGCCCGTGGTCAGCGCGTTGACGGTCCCGATGGCCCGCAGGTCCGCGCCGTCGCGTCCGAGTTCGACGCTGCCGGGCTGCGGCTGCGGGCGCGAGGGTGCTCGACCGCTTCTGCGCCGAGGACGTGATGCGGCTCTGGGCCGCCATCACGCGGAGGTCGGCTGCTGTCAACGGTCTGGGCAAGCCCTGTCAGTCCGGGGGTAAGGCAGCAGGGTCGACCGCGCCGTGTGCACCGCCGCTCCGGCGCCAGCCGCACCTTCGACAGTAGGGCCGCGCGCATTCGCGGTGGACACACTTGCCGCAGGGGGAAGCAGGAGGCAAGAGGCCGTCCTGGACCGGGGATTACGCCGAACCCGCCACGGGCCCCGTTGCGTGGCGTTAGCATCGGCAGTCCGCCGACCGGCCCCTTGGAGTGCGCCGCTGTGCCGTCGCTGCCGCGTAGCAAGGTGGTCGTCGTGACCCTGGGCACCCACCCACGGGAGCCGGAGACTCTGCTCGCCTCGGTGGAGAAGCAGCACCCCCCGCGGCGCGGGGGTCCCCCCGGGGACGCGACACCTCTCACCGACGTCACGACGAGCACAGCCGGGATCCTGCTGGAGGACCTGGGCTGTCCCGGTGGCCGCAACGTGGCATGATCCGCCTCGGACACCCACCGATCCTCTGACGCCAATTCTCTGAACGCCAACCTCTCGAAACCGAGAAGGACGATGGACTGACGATGGAACTGCTGGGGGAGCCGGAGCGGCCCGTCGTCGGTGCGTTCCGGCTGGTGGCGGAGCTCGGCCGGGGCGGTATGGGGCGCGTGCTTCTCGGGGTGTCGCCGGACGGGCGACTGGTGGCGGTCAAACTGATCCACGAGGAGTTCACCCAGGACGCCGGGTTCCGGGCACGCTTCCGCCGTGAGGTCGGGGCGTCCCGCCGGGTCTCGGGCGCGTACACAGCCGCCGTGGTCGACGCGGACGCCGAGGCACCGCAGCCCTGGCTGGCCTCGGTCTTCGTACCGGGGCCCGCCCTCAGCGAGGCCGTCGAGAAGACGGGACCACTTCCCACCGGGGCACTGGTGCGGCTGGCCTCCGGGCTCGCGGCCGCCCTGACGGAGATCCACCGCGCGGGACTGGTCCACCGGGACTTCAAACCGTCGAACGTCCTGCTCGCGGCCGACGGCCCCCGGGTCATCGACTTTGGCATCGCCCGGGCCACGGACCCCGGCGGCACGGGCACCGCTGGGACGGATATCACCCGGACCGGTCTGGTGGTCGGCTCACCCGCCTTCATGTCGCCGGAGCAGGCGCAGGGACAACAGCTCACGCCCGCGAGCGATGTGTTTTCCCTCGGCGCGGTACTGGTCCGAGCAGGCACCGGGCACAACCCGTTCGCGGGGGAGTCGGCACTCATGACGCTCTACGACGTGGTGCATGGCGAGCCCGACCTGACGGGGATGCCAGATCTGCTGCGGGACTTCACCTTCCGGTGCCTGGCCAAGGACCCGGCGGCCCGGCCCAGTCCAAGCGCGCTCATGGACATGCTGGGGCCGGTCCCGCCGTCCGCACGGCCGTGGCCCGACGCTGTCCACGCCCTGATCGACACACAGCACGCCGAAATCGCCCGTCTGCTCACCCTGCCCGGGGCGGCGGATGTACGGAGCGGGGAGAGCACTGCGCCGCAGACCGGCACGCTGCGGATGCGACCTGCGAACCCGCTTCCCGCACGGCGCCCGGTCCCACGCCCGGACCGGCGGACCCTGCTGCTCGGCGGGCTCGCACTCGGGGGCGCCGGCGCGGCGCTGGCGACGGCACTGGTCGCAGACCGATTCACCAAGGCGTCGTCGAAAAACCCGGGGCGCTCACCGTCGCCGAGCACATCATCACCGTACCCCTCCGAGTCACCGTCCGCGTCGACCGCGGCCGAACGGACACCGGCATACACCCTGGCTGCGGAATTCCCGTCCTATCTCACCGTCGCCCGCTTCAGCCGGGACGGCGCACTGGTTGCTGTCGGAGACCGACAGGGCGTCGTGCTGCTCTGCAACGGCACGACCCTCAACACCGTTTCCCCGCTCGCGGAGCGCTCCTCCGGAACGACTGGCGACCTGGCGTTCTCCCCGGACGGCAGGCTGCTCGCGAGCGTCGACGAGTCCGTGACCATCACGCTGTGGGACGTGGCGGGACGCAAGAAGAGCGCCGAGATCCAGGCCCCCGAGGAACAACAGAACGCCATCGCGTCGTACACCCTCGCGTTCAGCGCGGACGGCGGGACCCTCGCCATGGCCTCGAACCGGACCATCACCCTGTGGGACGTCCGCACCCGCGCCAGGAGCGCCGTCCTACGCCAGCCCCTAGACGACCCCGACCCTGGATGGGGCGACCTCGACGGCGTGGTACTCACCGACGGCGGCCGTACGGCCATCACAGTGACCACGTCGGGCAAACTGCGCTTCTGGGACGTCGGACGGTCCCGGATCACCGCTACTATCCCCGCTTATTCCGATGAGGCCTCACGCGACGTCGTGGCCAGCCCGGACGGCGCCCTGCTGGCGGTCGGCGGCTCGGAGACGGTCGGCCTCTGGAACCCCCGAAGCCACCGACAGGTCGGCGCACTGGACTTCGGCTCCGACGACGTCATCTCCCTGGCGTTCAGCCCGGATGGAAAACTGCTAGCCGCCGGGAACCTGTCCGGCGAGACACAGATCTGGTCCACCCACACGCGCAAGCCCCTGCACACGTTCGACGCAAAGAACGGCAAAGACGCGTCGCAGCTCCGGCAAGCCATCGACGGCTCGTCCATCACATCCCTCGACTTCAGCCCCGACAACACCCGCCTGGCGGTGGCCTACGGCCACCACCTCGTGCTCTGGAATCTGCCCTGACAGCTCCTTCGCGTGTCCAGCACCGCTGCCGGATCCGGCGCAGGGGGCTTCGGGGCGGCGGAATCCAACTCGCGAAGGCGGAGCAATCCGCACAGCGCTGAAGGCGGCGCGCACGCTTTGCCATCACCCTGAAGGACCGCGCGCTGCCGCAAGATCAGAGATGGACGGGTTCCGGCTCCTCTTCTGTCACGTCTCCTCCTCAGCCTTTGCTGCTGTGGTGTGATCGTCTGCGGTCGTCTTGGGGCGCTTGGTGCCGCGGCGCTGATCACGCAGGGCCTGGAGCAGTTCTTCGGGGTCGGGCCGCAGACCGGTGCCGAGGTAGCGGATCCCCTCCCCTTCCGGCGCGGTCTGCGTGGGCCTGCCGATCGGGTGCCGCCGGCTCATCGCGGTGCGCCAGCCGAAGCGGGAGTCCCACACCAGGGCCGGCGCCGGCTGGTCGGTGCCGAGCATGCCCGGCCACTACATCGCCTCCCAGCCCCGCAAGGACCGGATCCACATCACCCAGAAGCCCGTCGAGATCATGCAGCAGCTCGTACAGGTCTGCCCCGAAGGCGGCACCGTCCTCGACCCTTTCACCGGCAGCGGCTCCACGACGCCATGGGCCTGGTAGGCGACCCGCTCGGCCGTAGGCTGCCGGGGTGCACAGTGTGGAGCTGCTGCCGGACGGGGTGACCGAGCGTGCCGTGCGGGACGTGTGGCGGTATCTGGCGGAGCGGGGGCTGCCCAGTCAGGCGGGCCACCGGCATGCGACGAACCGGCCCCATCTCACCCTTGCCACGGCCGGGCGGCTGCCGCCGCGGACGCGCGCCCGGCTGCTGCGCGTCCTGGCGGAGGCCCTGCCCGTGCCGCTGTGTCTCGACGGGCTGGTGCGGTTCTCCGGCCGCGTGCGGGTACTGGCCTGGGCCGTCCGGCCCGACGACGCCCTGCTGCGTCTGCAGGAGAGGGTGTGGCGGATCCTGCGCGACGCGCCGGACAGCGCCAGGCCGAACCCGCTGCTCGACCCGGCGCGCTGGACTCCCCACGTCACGCTCGGCCGGGGGCGCGACGCCTTGTGGAGCGTGTCGGCCCAGGAGGTGTTCTCCCCCACTGCCGGCACGCCGCCGGGTGTCGTGAGCGGGCAGTGGGCATCCGCCCGGCACTACGACTCCCTCACCCGCACCGTGGAGCAGCTGAGCCCCTGACGTGCGCCGCGCCCGCAGGTCCCCGCCTCCCGCGGCCGGCGCCCGCGGGCGTGCCGGCGCGGCCGGTCGGCGGCGGGTGCCCGGGCGGTTCATGAAGGACGGGGTCGCGGGGGCTTATCCGGCGGGGCGGGAGTGCACGCTGACGGCGTAGCCGCCGCCCGCCTGGTAGGGGTCGCCGCTCCAGGTGGCGTAGCGGCTGCGCAGGGTCAGTCCGGCCTGGGTGCACCAGTGGTCGAACTCCTCCAGGGTCACGGTCGGTTCGGGCAGGGGCAGGTGGGCCGCGTCCAGTCCCATACCGGTGACCAGCAGTCCGCCGGGGCGCAGTGCGGTGGCCAGCTGCCGCAGGACGGCCTGTTCGGTGCCGGGGGCCAGCAGGGGGATGACGTTTCCGGCGGCGAGTGCCAGGTCGAAGTCCGGGTTCAGGCCGAGAGTGTCCAGACGGGCGAGGTCGCCGAGGATCCACTCCTGGTCGGGGGCCTGGCGGCGGGCGACGGCGAGCATGGAGGAGTCGACGTCCACGCCGGTGCAGTGGTGGCCCAGTTCGGCGAGCCGGATCGCGATCCGGCCGGTGCCGCAGCCGGCGTCGAGGATTCGGGCGGGGGGCTTCAGCAGTGCGGCGCAGAAGGAGGCTTCGCCGTGGATGTCGTGGCCCGATGCGGCGAGCCGTGCGAAGCGCCGGGCGTATTCCTCTCCGGCTTGTCCGCCGGTCAATTCCGCCCAACGGTCGCGTTGCCCGGTCATGTTCCGCGTGCCTTCCGGTCGGCCTCGCCCGGCGGGGGCGAGGAGGATGCCTTACGGGTTCCATGGTCGCAGGTGGGCAACTCACGCGCCGCGCCGCCGTGGAAGGTGTGCGGGACGGCCGCGGAGTGAGCGGTGGAGCGTGCGAAGCGGCCCGGCCGGGATGCTGCGTACGGACGCCACGTGCGACGGGTGCGGGACGGACGCCTGCGCGCGACACGTACGACGCTGAGGCGCGGAAGGCGCCGGCCGGGGACGGGCCCGTACGGCACCACGACCTGTACTGCCGGCCGTCTGCACCGGCACCGGTGATCACCTTGGGGAGTTGTCCGCTCACGCCCCGCCCCCAGGTCGGGACGTGGCGGATCCCACGGCTGGGGCGTCCGTATCTGTCGGACCCCCCGCCTACCCTGGACGCATGCCCCAGAGACCCACACACAGAGAGCGCCCGGGACCGACTGCCCTCAACAACGCCATTCGCGGCCTGTGGGCCCGTGCGCACGAGGAGCAGCGGTCGCTCACCTCCGATGAGCAGCGGATCTACCAGGCTCTCGTCACGGCCTGGACCAAGGCGATGGACAGCGAGCAGGGGCTCGCGGCGTAGGTCCGGGCGGTTAGATTTTTCACAGGGTCCCGGCGTCGGCAGGTCCGGTAGGCCGGCGGCTCCGGTAAGTCCGGCAGGGCCGGCAGGGACACGGCGAGGGGGCGGGAGGCCGCCTCGCCCGTGTGGTCTGCTGCCGGGAAGCGCGGTACTTCCCGCCACCAGGCAGCTCGCCCGGGCACAGGAGGTCGCCCCGGTGGCGGCCGGACAGAACCTGTACGGGCTCTCGCACCGCCCGGACCCGGCGGTTCCTGGAGGCCTGGAGGCCTGCGCGGGGCAAGGCATCGCCTATGTAGCGCTCTTCTGCCCAATGCGTCTGGGCGGCTGCGACCTGCCGGACCGCTCGCACCGATCGCCCCTCGGCACGGGGCCCTCTCTCGGCGGTATCGCCGGACGCTCAGGTCGCGCGCGGTGCGGAACCGCGGGGACCCCGCCGAGGGGTGGCGGGGTCCCCGCGGGCGGGGGGCTGGTGGCGCAGGAGGCCCGGGCCGTCCGGCCACGACCGGCCCGGTGCGCGGTGCGGGCCTCCTCTCGGGGGGGGGGGGGAACGCAGGGCCCTGGGGTGCTCCTTTCACAGGCTGCGGGCGGTGATGTCGCCGTGGGCGGTGGTGGCGTGGATGGCCAGGTCGGGGGCGGGGCCGTCGGTGTTGCGCAGGGTGTTGTGGATGCGGCCGTAGGTGGTGCCGGCGTCCAGGGATGCGGAGACGCCGCGGGCGGCGCCGATGGTGATGTCGCCCTTCTCGGTGCGCACGGTGAGGGTGCCGCGCAGGGCTTCGGTGATGTGGATGTCGCCCTGCCGGGTGGTGAGGTGGGCGGGTCCGGTCAGGCGGCCGATGCGGGCCTCTCCGGCCAGCAGGGTGAGGTCGGTGGCCGCGCTCTCGTCGAGCTTGACCGTGCCCTGCGCGGCGTCGAAGGAGACGTCGCCGAGCCGTCCCACGCCCCGCAGTTCGGCGGCGGCGGCCTTCGCCTCGACACGGGAGCCGGCCGGCAGCTGGACGGTGACCTCGACGGACCCCGCAGCGCCCAGGATCCGGGGGGCGGCCTCGGGGACCGCGACGCGCAGGACGCCGTCGGCGTAGCTGACCTCGGTCTTCGCCGCCGTCGTGACGTCGCGGCTCTTCGAGGCGTCCGCGGGCAGGACCTCCACCGTGGTGTCGGACCGGTCGGCGGCGATGAGCCGGATACGCCCGGCGGGGATGTCGAGGACGGCCGAGACCGGGGCGGGGGTGTCGAACTTCTGCATGGTGCTCTCCTTGAGGCATCGTGCGCTCCGTCGCCCGGAGCGCTGTTTCCGATAAGGGAAACGCTACGTTGCGTTCAAGGAAGTGGCAACATCCTTGTTGCGCAGATGGACCGTAAATGCAGGTGGGATGAGGTAAATCGTTGCGATGACATCGAGCTAACGCAACACTCCTGGCCGCTGTCCATTGCAATGGAGTGAAGGTGAACGCTCGGGCGGGGTGCTGTTCCCGTCGGCGGCTCGCTCCGTCCGCAGGGACGGCGGGCGCCGGTGTGCGGGGCGGGCCGGGGGTCCGGCCGGCGGGGCTTTCACCCGTGGCGGCCAGGAGGTGTCCGATGCGGCGAATGGCAGCAGCATGGGAGTTGTCTGCTTGCTTCACACGATCGGAGACCGGCATGAAGGACCTCAAGTTCGAGCACAAGCGGTCACTGTCACGCCGTGAGGCCGCCGACCAGCTCACCGCCCTCGCCGCGGCACTCAGGGAAGGCGGGGAGGCCGAACTGGAACTCGGCTCCGGGACGCTGAGCCTGCGGATCCCCGACGAGCTGCACAGCGAGATGGAGATCGAGGTCGGCAACGGGCAGATCGAGCTGGAGATCGAGTTCACCTGGCCGACCGGATCGCACCGGCCGGCGACGGCGAGGAGCGTCGCGGACGGCGCCGAGGAAGCCCCGCGGCAGAAGAGCACGCCCGCCAGCCAGAGCGGCACGGGCAGCAGGAGCAAGAGCACGAAACGATCCCCCACGAAGACCCCCTGATCCCTTCAGCGCAGCGGCCGTACAGGGGCCGACCGCCTCCGTACGACCCCCCACCGCGCCGCACGGCGCGCCGCGACAGGGCTTTGCCCAGCGGCTCATCAGCGCGCCCTCACTGAGGCGGCGGGCCCCGCCCGCGCGGCGCACGAAGCGTTCCCTCGCCCGCCGCATTCCCCTCAGGGGCCGCCGGTGGCCGTACTGATCGAAAGGGCTGGACATGCCTTTCCTGTCCCGCAGCCGTGGCATCGCCCCGGCTCTCGCCACCGCACTGCTGAGCCTGGGCCTCATGGCGCCCGCCACCCCCGCGCATGCCGCCCCGCCCGGGCCCGTCGTCCTCAGAGTCATCGACGGCGACACCCTCGAGGTACGTGGCACCGGCAGGGTCGTTCCGGCCGGCGACGTCGCCCGCGTGCGCCTGCTCGAGATCGACACCCCCGAACGGGGCGCCTGTTTCAGCCGCCAGGCCACGGCTCGGACCGCCGAACTGCTGCCACCGGGCACCACGCTGCGCACGGAGATTGATGTCGAGCTGAAGGACCGCTACGGCCGCTACCTGCTCTACGTCTGGAACGAGCGAGGCGTCTTCGTCAACGAGTCCCTGGTGCGAAGCGGCCACGCCAAGAGCGTGCTGTACGAACCCAACGACAAGCACTGGAAGACGATGACCACGGCCCAGGCCGCCGCACGCCAGGCCGGCGCCGGTCTGTGGTCCGCCTGCCCGGGAGCCTGACGGTTCCCCTCAGCGCGCTGGACGCTCCCCGCGTGCGCCCCTTTCCCTCCCTCTGACCACGGTTCACGGCAGGTTGACAGCACCCCGGTCCGAGAAGTTCTGTCCGGCCTATTGGAGGCTCCATCGGTGCGGGTGTCCGGGCTCGGTGGGACAGGCGAAGATGTTCAGCAGGCCGTCTCGGCCGATCGTGAGCTGCGTCGCGCAGCGGTCCCGTAGGCGCTCGGCGATGTCCCATTCCTCTTGGGGCATCCAGCTGCCGTTGGCGCCGCTCCACTCCCAGCTGTCGAGGGTCAGCGGCAGGATCATCGGTGCGGCGCCCCCCTCGCCGAGGTGGGCCGACTGATGAGGAGGTGGGAGGGGGTCGGAGTGTTTCTGGTATTCGGACGGGCTGATCGTTTGAGTTGCGCAACCGATCGCGTTGGTGACCGCCGGCCTGCCGACCGGCGCGGTCCAGCCGTCGCCAGCACCGCCAACGATGTGACGAGTCGACACTTCGGCTGATCAATGCAGACCACCACCGACTGAGACCGTGCCACGCGGTCTGAGACCGTACAGTTCCTGTTGACGTGCGGCGCAGGTTGCGCGGACACGCCGTTGCACTTTGCGTGATCTCGGCTGTGTCGCTGCGGTCGCGAAAAGCAGGTTGCACACGAACGTCCCGAGCGTCGTCGCCGACAAGCGCCTGCGGGACTACGGACGGGTTGATCAGCCCATAATCGGAGTCAGTAGCGACCCGGCGCACCGCACCCGCCCCGGGTGCACTCACCGCGATCGGAGAGCACCGTGAAGAACAGGGCGTTGTGGCGTGTAGTTGACAACGAGAGTGGTAGCCAGTCCATCGTCAGCACGCCCTCCGAGGCGGTCGTGTTCGTCAACAGCCGGTTCGGCACCGATGACGACGACGAGCCGTTCAGCATCACCGAGGTCGGTCCTCTCCTTCCGAAGCCGCTCGGGGTCATCACCGCATGGGCCGCCGAGAAGGACGGCGAGCGAACCGACGGGCGTACTGCCCCGATCACCATCAGGCCGGTTGTGACGGATAACGCCAGCGAGTGCGATGACGTCGTGCTCTGGGGCGACGTGTACGTCTCCTGGGACCACGATATGTACACCGTCGAGGGGCCGGACGGCTCCGAGTACAGCGAGGCTGACAGCGCAGCCGAGTTGAGCGAGATCCTCGACGAGTACGCCGGCGACTATGAGTACGCGCCCGAAGGGCCCGACAGCCACAGGTGGCCGAAACCGGAAGAGTTGATCACTTACGGCGCCCAGGAGTGTGCCAAGCGGTTCGGGCACCTCGACGACGACGCCCTGCTGTGGCTCGCTGCCACCCGCATCACGCTCGCCGTGTGGCGCAACACACCCGTCGAGAACTGGCATGCCGGGAAGAGTCCGCTGCACGACGGCACGATGATGCGGATTAACACGGCAACCACCCGCCTCGTGCGCTCGATGCTGTCGTTCGACCATGTCGACTGGATCGGTCTCGGTCTCGCGGTCGTCAACCCGTCCCGGGTTCTACCGACCGGGCAGTCCGTGCTCGAGCTCGGGCTGGCCTGCCACGACCCTGACGACCCGGCGCACGAGGTTGATCCGCGCGGAGAACTCGCGGAGATGGCACAGGACGCGATCGCTTGGGGGCGAACGTACCGCCTTCGCGAGAAGGAGTTCGGCCTGCGAACCCTGATCGAATTCTTCTGCGCGTTCGACAACGGCTGGTTCAGAGCTCCGAGTTGGGGGCGCATCGTCGATCGGTTCCTTACGGCTGTCGACGACCGGGAGAATGCGCACTGGCGCGTGCGCCGGGACGAGCCTTGGTTCGACGAGTGGTTCACCAACCGCCCGGCCGACATTGCGGACATCACGGAATTTCGTCGGCTGCTCCATGCCGGGCCCGACCTGCTGTCCGAGGAGGCCGCCGAATGGTGCGTGGAAGGTGCCATCGGCTACATCTGCCAGGATGACCACGCGAACGGCTGCCTGCGGTGCGGTATCCCGCTGGCAACGGAGTCCCCCAACGAGTGAACGTGGGCAGCCTCTCCCCTGCCTCCCCGTGCCGGGCCTACGTCCGTTCCGGACGACGTGCCCGCCGTCGGCACCCGCCCAACGGCTTCGAGCGTGAGTGAGGTCAAGCGGCGGCGAGCCTGGCCGGGGCGTTGCGCATCAGCCGCGAAAAATGGGGCGGCGGCGCGGTGGGGTGCTGCGGTAGGAGTGGGACATGGCCAGAAGCGCTCATCACATGCGCCGCAGCGGTGCCCGCTTCGGGCAGGCGGCCCCGCTTTGCACGAGGCCGTGGCGGGCCGTCGTGGTGCGCGAGCTCCGCTACAGCTCCGCGCGCCTGCGCTCCGCCGCGCTGGAGGGACGGCAGCCCGTACCGCAGGAAGTCCGGCGGTCGGTCGCCGTGTACCGCCTCGCCCGCAGTGACACACGGGGAGGGGATGTGGCGGCTCTGGCCTCCGTCGAGGAGCGGCGCGCCCGTCAGGTGCTGCGGCGTCAGCTGGGCCTGGTGCGCGCGTGGCCCGCGCTGGACGTCGAGGCCGAGCCCGTACGGCACCGGCACAGCGCCCGGTGGCTTGCCTGAGGGCTGCCCCGGGTGCAGGTGCTCTCCCCCGTGCCGGCACGTCGGCCGGTATCGGCCTCGCGCCGGGCGGGTCAGGCGGTTCGGGCGTTCGCGGGGCGGCGGGCTGTCGCACGGCGCGGGGCGGCGTGATGGGCGGGCCTGTGTGCCGGGGTGATGGCCTGGAGGCGCCGCAGCCACAGCCAGGCCGTGCCCAGCAGGCCGGTGAAGACCGCCAGGAGCGCGACGGAGACCCACATCTGCCGGCTGCCGGGATGCGCCCACCCCGTCCAGGCCGCCGCCGCGGCCCACAGCAGGACTCCCGCCGCGTAGAAGGTGCGGACCCGGCGCAGCTGCCGCGTGGCCCGCAAGGACATCAGGTGCTCCGTCTCGGCTGCCATGGCGAGCCGTGTACCCCGGATCGGCGCGATACATCAGGGGAACCGCCGGTACTTCTCAGGCTTCGGGTGCCGGTGTCCACGGCTTCGCGGGCAGCGCCGGGCCCTCCAGGGCGCCGCGGACCTTCTCCTTGAGGGATTTCGGCGGGGCCTGCGTTTCCTCCTGCGCATGGACGAGGCGTGCGGTGCTCACGCGTATGTGGCACTCGCGGTGCCGCTGCCTCAGGCGCACCACCCAGGCGCCGTCCTGGGTGAGGAAGGCGTGCCGGGCCGGTTCGTCGCCGGGCTGGGCGTGGCGGGCGAGGATGCCGGGGAGGTAGTGCAGGGCAGCGTCCTGGGCCGTCGCGGCGGCCTGCGCTTCGCCTCCGCTGACGTGGTGGGTGGCGACGAGCGTCCAGCGGTGCAGTTTGAGGTCGACGCCGTCGGCGCGCCGGCTCACCCGGGTGTCCTCCTCGATGAGGACGTACCACTCGTCGGTCATGGCGAAAGCTTATGCGGCGCGCACGGGGCAGAGCTCAGCCGTTTCCCAACCCGTGTGTGTGGAGGGGGTTTGGGCAGGTCGTGGCCGCCGGCCCGCTGCCGGGCCGCGTGTTCCGCCGGAGGCGGTGAGCCGGGGGCGTGGGGCGGACTCCCCCGGGGTGCGCCGGGGTGCGGGCCGGTGTTCAGGCAGCGCGGCAGAGTTCCGCGGGGCCGGCCGGGGCCGCGGCGCGCGTCATGGCCGCGTGTACGGCGGGGGCGGCGTGGGCGGTGGGCGTGGTGTGGGGGCGGTGGCGTGCGAAGACGACCAGGCGCAGCACGGCGAACCGGGCGGCGCCGGCGAGCGCGCAGGCCGTGAGGTAGACGGTCTGTTCCAGCGCCGCGCCGGAGGCGGGTGCCAGGTGCCGCAGGGCGAGCATCGCCATGCAGGTGGCCGTGTACGCGGCCGTCGCGGAGCCGGCCGACTGCAGGTGCTGGCGCCGGGTCGCGCGCCCGCCCGCGCCGAAGGTGAAACGGGCGTGCAGTTCGGTGGCGAGGAGCGTGGAGATCACGGTGATCGCGGCGTTGGCCAGGGCCCACGGTATCCAGGAGGCCAGGGCTGCCACGGCGAAGCTGGAGCCGAGTCCCACCCCGCCGCCGCAGACGACGAAGCGGGCGAAGGCGGTGACGGCGTTGGGTGTTGCCGGCTGCCGACTCTGCGCCTGTTCCATGATCCGACCCCCTGGTGATGAACCGCCCAACCCGTGGAGCGCGCACCTCGTCGGCCTGCGAAGCCGGACGGTGCGCCACCCATGGCCCCATCATGGCGCATAAATGGCGCCACTTCGAGCTCTTTATGGCACCACTTTGGGGGTGCGGGGTCCTGGAGGCCGGCCGTCGCGGGCGAACGGGCAGGTCAGCGACGGTAGTGGGGCGATCGGAGCCGACGCCGACAGGCCGGGGCGGGCTGTCGAGGGGGCGGGGCCGAGGGAGAGGGTGCCCGGCCGCTGACGCTCCGGGCGCCACCCCGGGCCTGACGTCAGGGCCGGATGGCCCGGTCCGGCGACGTCCCCGCCGGAGGCCGGCCGGGCGGGCGCCGGGTGGGCCAGGGAGCGAAGATCGATTGTCAGTGGCGGGTGAGACGGTAGGAGCATCACGTCGGAACAAGGGGGAGCTGCCATGTCCGGAACTCAGAACTACATCAACCATGTTGCTCTTGTGCTGGATGCCAGCTCGTCCATGTCGCACCTGAGCCGCAAGGTCGTCGAGGTCGCCGACCAGCAGATCGAGTACCTCGCCCGCCGGTCCAGGGAGCTGGAGCAGGAAACCCGCGTCACGGTGTACGTCTTCGCCGACAAGGTGGAGTGCGTCATCTACGACAAGGACGTGCTGCGGATGCCGTCGCTGAAGCAGCTCTACCGGGTCGGCGGCATGACGGCTCTGCTGGCGGCCGCGCTGAAGTCGCAGCGGGAGCTGGCGCAGACCGCGCAGCTGTACGGCGACCACAGTTTCCTGACGTTCGTGCTCACCGACGGTCAGGAGAACGCCAGTCACCGCTGCGCGGACGCGCCTGCCAGGGAGCCGCGGGCGCTGGTGCAGGCCGTGGCCGAGATGATCGAGACGCAGCAGGACAACTGGACGCTGGCCGTGCTGGTCCCGGACCAGATGGGCAAGCGCGAGGCGATGCAGTACGGCTTCCCGAAGGAGAACATCGCGATCTGGGACGCCACGAGCACCCAGGGCCTGGAGGAGGCCGGGCAGGTCATCCAGCAGGCCACCGAGAAGTTCATGGTGGGCCGCACCAAGGGCATCCGGGGATCGCGGGCGGTGTTCACCACGGGCGCGGAGGCGGTCAACAAGGACACCATCAAGGCGGCCGGGCTCACCCCGGTGGATCCCGCGCAGTACCAGCTGATCGCGGTGGCGCGGGACGCGGGCATCCGGGAGTGGGTCCTGGAGAGCGGGCACACCTACCGTACCGGTGGGGCGTTCTACCAGCTGAGCAAGTCCGAGAAGATCCAGGCGCGCAAGCAGATCGCGGTGCTGGAGAAGAAGACGGACCGCGTGTACACCGGGCCCGAGGCCCGCGCTCTGCTCGGTCTGCCGGACGTGGAGGTGCGCGTCAAGCCTGACCACAACGACGACTTCACGATTTTCGTACAGAGCACCAGTGTGAACCGCAAGCTCGTACCGCAGACGCGGCTCCTGCTGATGAGCTGAGGGCCAACAAGCCCCGGGAAGCGCCCCGGCGGGCCCACGCGGGCTCGTCGGCCCGGTGTCCCGGCCAAGCGGCCCGCCGACAGATCGCCGGCCGGCGTGCCGGCCGTTGAGGGCCGATCACGGGCCGGCGCCCGGTTCCTCACCGGAGGCGGGCGTGGGCCTCCTCACCGACACGGAGGCTTGAAGCAAGGGCGGAAAGTGGCGATGGGGACCGCAAGCTCGCCATGTACCGCGAGACGGCACCTGACGTTGTCGCCTTCCGCATCCGGACCCGGCACTGACCCGGTCCACAACGTCGCTTTCTCAGACGAGAAGCGCCTGCACGGCCCGGAGTCGTCGACGTGCTTCCGGGATCCACCCGTCGGCCATATCGAGCGGGACTTGCCCTGAGACCCGCGTCTGGGGCTGGTCATGAACGTCCACCGCATAGGGGTCGTCCGCGATGAAGCGGAGATAGCCGTCCCTGCCTGCGGGTGGCCAGTCGACGGCGAGGACGTCCCCTCCGGCAGGTCGAAGCCCGTCCGCCTCGATGCGGTCCAGGGCTTTGATCCAATGATCCAGGTCATCAACCGTCACCAGGACCCGAAGCTGCGCGTTCACGAAGGCGCTGGTGATGACGATGTCGGCAGCGTGGTAGTCCGGCGCACGATCGGCAAGCCTGACGCTGACGACCTGGTCTGCGTCGGCCAGGCGGATCAGCTCGAGAGCAGTGGCTTCATCCACTGGCCCAGTGTCCCAGAGCCTGCCTCAAAGCCATTGCCATAGAGGATCTACGAGTCGCCTCGGGCGAGGTTGGCCGCAGTGACCTGTGGGCCTATCCGGTGAGGGCGATGTGGGGATGCGACCGCAGTACGCACCCCAAGGGGCAGCGAGATGATCTTGAAGCCCTGAGCGCTCGGCCCCGTGTGTCAGAAGGACACACGCGCACCGTTCCGCCGGCGGCAGAACACCGACCGGACCGGGCTCGACGATCACTACAGTCCAGCCCATGACGACGGTGACGACGCGTACGGTCGAGTACCCGGCCGACGGCTTGACGATGATCGGGCACCTCGCGCTCCCGGCCGGTATCGACCGCCGACCCGCGGTGCTGCTCGGACCGGAGGGCATGGGGCTCAGCAACGTCGAGCGCCGCCGGGCCGATGCTCTGGCCGAGCTGGGATACGTAGCGCTGGCCTTCGACCTTCACGGCGGGCGCTATCTGGGCGACCCTCAGGAGATGCTGGCCCGTTGCGTCCCCCTGCTCGCTGATCCCGACCGGATGCGGGGCATCGGCCATGCGGCGCTCGACGTGTTGCGTACCGAATCGCGGGTCGACCCCGACAGGATCGCCGCCATCGGCTACGGCACCGGGGGCGCCGTCGGGCTGGAACTGGGGCGCGACGGCGTCGACCTGCGCGCGATCGGGACAGTCAACGCAACTACCACGGGCCGACCGGGCGAGGCGGCGCGCATTCGCTGCCCGGTGTGGGCCGGCGTCGGGTCGGAGGACCCGATCATGCCGCCCGCACAACGGAACGCGTTCACCGCCGAGATGCAGGCCGCAGGCGTCGACTGGCGCCTCACGGTCTACGGCGGCGCCTTGCACGCCTTCCACCACCCGCCGGTCGACCACCCCACGGTCGCCGGCGTCGGCTACCACCCACAGCACGCGCAGCGAGCCTGGCGCGACGTCGTCGACCTGCTCGCCGAGTGCCTGCCCGTGACGGAAGATCCGCGGCCATGACCCAGGCAAGCAGGCCGGCGCCAGGCATGCTCCTCGTCGGGCACTCACAGTCTCCTCCCCTCAAGTCCCCAGAGAAGAACCACAGCCGGGCGGGTGCCCGATCGCAGAGCCGCGTTCGCAAACTGCCGCAGTAGGCACCGGATGTACCGCGAAGGGCTCCTGCCGTGATCCTCGCGACCCTGCGGCGGTCCGTTTCGGCCGCCAGGGCGAGGTCTGCACCTTCACTGCGGCCTCACTGTGCTGACCCCGTGCGAAGTCGCATCAAGATCAATTCATTGCCGCTTTGGTTGAAGGCGGGGGGGGTTCGCCAAGGCCTGCCCACTTCGGCTCGAGCCTCGGACCGGCCGGTGCTCAGTCCACGCCGCTGAGGTAGACACGGCTGGTGCGGTCGTCGACCCGGGCCACCGCGACCTTCAGCCAGGTGAGGTTGTCCTCGCACGGCGCGCAAACCTGGCCCTCACGGACGTTCGCCAGTAGAACGGCATCAGCGATCTCTACGGTGTCGTCCTTTCCTCCGGTGACGATGAAACCCTTGTCTCGGGCTTCTGCGGTCACGGCCCTGGCCTTCTGCTGGACGCTTTTAAGCTCGGTATATGCGTCATCAAGGACGCTGAAGATGCTCTGCGCCTCCTTGTGGAGGTCTGCGAACTCCTTCACCGTCTTGCCGACGAAGTCCCGCGTCACGCCCGCGTTAACGCCCTCCCAGCGGGCCTTGTCAGCCCTTGCCTTCATTCCGTCGCGGGCTTCGCCTCCGAGCCGCTGCAACTGTCCGGCCACGCGCTTCCAGTCGGCGACGGCGGTCCCCAGTTCGCCGAAGTCGACTTCCATAAGCTCGGTGTAGTTCATGATGGGCTTTCCCTGCTCGAAGTACTCAGTGAGGCGGGAGACAGCCACGGCCGAGCCGTCCCGGTTCCGGAGGGACGCGCCGATCGCGGCGTCATTGTCGGCGTGGGCCTTCTTCCAGTAGTCCAGGTGGTTCGAGATGTGGGCACAGGCCCGCAGGACGCTTCTGACCTGTGATGTCCATACGGTCACCGTCGTCTCCAGCTCGTCACCGAGTGAGAAGCTGCTGCTCTTCCGGGCTGGCTGCTGCCTGCATTGCGGAGCCGGCGTTCTCCTTGTCGGCCCCGGCGCCGGCGATGTCAGCCTCCTTGTGTAATTGGCTGTGCAGTACGAAGGCTTCATGGCCGACGCCGCCGAGGTCGTCTTGGTACACGACGAGACCAGGCTGTCCACCACCCCCCTGGCCGGCCGGCACTTGGTCAAGCCGCATCGAAGCCTGCCGCTGGGCGGTCACGTCCGATTGTGGCTTTGCACTGTGCAGAGCATGGGCCCGAAAACCTGTGGCCACAGCCGCTGATGCTCTTGTTCCCCGCGGGATTTGCCCCCCCCGCTCGGGCGAGTTCAGCTCAGTTGGCTACAAGCACAGTGGGATGCCTTCTAGACGTGCTCCCCCTGCGGCAGGCTGGCACTTCGGTGCCCTGCCGTGCCTTCTCCATGGCCACTGATTGTTCCGACAAGAACTGAAGTCGCCAGCAAACCCCGCAACAGGCGTACGATGCACGTCCCCACACTCCGCTTTATGCCGGGGAGACGTACCCTGTCGGCATTCGAGGGTTGTCACCTGACATGACGCTGCCCCCCAACCACACAGGAGACTCACGTGCCTTCACCGAGCATCGCTGCGCCCAGCGCCCAAACCACCGTTTCCGAGCTCCAGAATGAGCTTCCCCGGCTCGAACAGCGTCAGCAGGAACTCGAGAAGGACCTGGCCGCGGTCTCCGAGCGGGTGAACACGGTCCGCAACGCCCTGACGGCTCTGCTGGCCCTGGCCGAAACGCCCGCGCCGCTCGCCGTGGAGGAAGAAGCCGCCCCGGCGGTGGAAAGCGACGCCGCGCCGGAGGCCGACTCCGCACCCCAGAACACGGACACGGTCGCGCCGGCTGAGAGCGCCGCACTCCCCGCGCCCCGCAAGGCCACCAAGTCCCGTACCAGCAGCGCGCAGAAGGCACCGAAGACCAGCGCGCGCAAGGAGCGGACCACGGCGAAGCCGTCCCGCGCCAAGGCCGCGGCCCCCAAGAAGCCGGCCGCCGCACCGCAGGACGCCGGAAGCCTCACCGAGCAGGTGGCCGCTGTCCTCCTGCAGAACCCGGACACTCCCCAGCGTGCGCGGGACGTGGCCAAGGCGGTCGGCCGTGACTCCTCCGCGGGCGAGATCAACACCGTCCGCAGCACCCTCGACCGCCTCATCGCCTCCTCCCGCGCCGTTCGCGCCGGCCGTGGCCTCTACCAGGCGCCCGGCAACTAGGCCGTGTCCGATGGGTCGCGTGACGCTCCCGCTGGGAATTCGTTCCGTGGGACATGGGGCGGAGAGATCTTTCGGATGAAGAGTGGGTTCGACTGGAGCCGCACCTGCCGACGAATCACGGTCGGGGTGGACGCCGGCAATCCCACCGCCGTGTGATCAACGGGATTCTGTTCCGGCAGCGGACCGGCCTGCCCTGGCGGACCCTGCTCCGGTAGCTGGAAGACGGTCCACGACCGTCATCGCAGGTGGTCGGCGGACGGCACGTGGGAGAGAATCCTGCGGGCCGTCCAGGCCGATGCCGATGCCGAGGGCCGGATCGACTGGAGCATGGTCAGCGTCGATTCCACGGCCTGCCGCGCTCATCAGCACGCGGCCGGCGCCTCCACCCGCGCCCCGCAGATCCCAGGGCGGCGCAGGAGCCCGGCGCGTCACCGTCCCGATGAGGCCCTGGGCCGCACGCGAGGCAGGCTCACAAGCAAGATCCACCTTGCCGGGGAAAGTGGGCGCCGCCCGCTCGGGTTTGTCATCCCGCCCGGCCAGTGGGGGGACGCACCGCAGATGATTCCCGTCCTGGAAGAAATCCGCGTGCCCCGGCAGGCTGGTGGACGACCGCGCACCCGGCCCGACCACGTCGGAGGCGATAGAGCCTATTCGTCACGCCGCAACCGGCGTCACCTGCGCAGACGCCAGATCACGCACACGATCCCCGAGCCAAGAGACCAGCGGGCCAACCGCCGGCGCCTTCGGAGAAGCTCATGCCTATGGCACGGCCCTGACCAGCTCACACGACTCATCGGACAGCCACTAGACCCGCGCACACGCGCATCGGGCCGCTCGCCGAGCGCCTGCCTTGTTGCCGGTGGCCTTCGGCGCGCTGGCCTCCCGCTCACGCAGCGGGCGCCCGCTGACGCCACGCGCTCATGGTCACCGCGGACCTGCCAGCCCTGCAAAGCCTGCCTCGGCAGGTGGATCGCACCCTTGGGCCTGTTCGTTGTACGGCCGAGGGGTGGGCAGAACTCTGCCCTCATGGCACGGCCGTCGCTGCGCGCATGCTCCGGCTGTGCGCACGCGACAGCCCGTGCAGCAGGCCCGGTCAGGGCGTTACGCGGAGGTCCGGCGGCGGGCGTGGCCGGGCGGAAGGGCGGCGCGGAGGGTGGTGGTGAGGGCCGCGGCCGCCAGCAGGAACAGCAGGACGCGGAACGCGTAGCCCAGGACGCCCGCGTGCAGCAGGCCGTTGAGGGCCACCAGGACGAAGCCGAGCCCTCCCGCGACGACGGGCATGCGGCCCGCCGGATCGCCCACGAGGGTAAGGACGATGCCCATGGCGAGCACCGCGGTGACGAGCGAGAAGAGCACCGTCTGCAGCACTCCCGCCCCATATGTCGTCGCGCCCGCGTCGACGGCTTGAGAGGCGGAGACGGCGAGGGCAGGCGCGGCGAGCAGGGTCAGCAGGGCCGCGGCGACGGCTCCACGCCGCACGACCGGATCCTGCCGCACCCGGGTGCCGTGGCACCAGCGGGCCGTGGAGGGGCGCAGGGCCGCGACGACCGCCGTCGCGGCGGCGAGGGCCATCAGCGGGCCGATGGCGTGGGCGATCACGGCGACGCTCGACGGGCCTTGCGCCACCTGGTACTGGATGAGGGCGCTCAGCCCGTGCAGCGCGGTCGCCGCGCCCGCCACCGCGATCGTGCGGCGGCCGGGCGGCCTGCGGCGCAGCAGCAGCCCCACTCCCCAGCCCAGCGCGGCCAGTTCGGCCAGGCCCAGCAGCAGGTTCGCGGCCAGCAGTGCGGTGGGGGCGCCGCGTTCGGTGAGGTAGGTGGCGCTCTGGGCCAGCAGGTACACCAGGGGCGGCAGGCAGCTCAGGGCTGCCGCCATGGCCACCGCCGCGCTGCGGCGCGCCGTGAGATCGGCTCCGTCCGGCTCCTGGGTGGTGGCCGGGACGGTCGGGGGGATGTCTGGGTCTTGCGGGGACGACGTGGTCGCGGCGGTCGTGGTGGGCGGCGTGTGGTGAAGTCGCCGCAGGTCCGCTGCGAGTTCCGCCGCGCTTCCGTACCGCCGGCCGGGGTCTTTTTCGAGCAGCCGCAGGACGAGGGCGTCCCATGCGGCCGGCAGGCCCGGCGCGAGGGTGCTGGGGGCGGGCGGGGCGTCGGTGAGATGGGCGGTGAGATAGCCCACCGTGTCGGGCGCTTCGAAAGGGAGCCGGCCCGTGAGGAGTTCGAAGAGGACACAGCCCAGGGCGTAGAGGTCGCTGCCCGGTTCGGGGCGGCCGCGGGCCTGCTCGGGGGCCATGTAGGGCGGTGTGCCGACGATGAAGCCGGTCTGTGTGAGCCGGTCCGCGGTGGCGTACGGGTCGGCCGCCCGCGCGATGCCGAAGTCCAGGACCGTGGCGTTGCCGGAGGCGGTGACCATGATGTTGGAGGGTTTGATGTCCCGGTGCATGATGCCGGCCCCGTGTGCCTCGGCCAGCGCGTCGGCCACCTGCGCGCCCCACCGGGCCGCCTGTGCGGGGGTGATGCCGCCCAGGCGCACCAGGACGTCCAGGCCCTGGCCGCGCAGGCATTCCATGACGAGGAAGGGCGTCGTCCGTCCGTCGATGAGTGCCTCGCCGACGTCGTGCAGGGTCACGATGTGGGGGTGCTGGAGCCGGGCGGTGAGCCGCGCCTCGCGCAGGAAGCGGGCGCGGGCGTCGCTGGCGTGGCTGCCGCCGCCGGAGAGCAGGGAGACCAGCTTGACCGCGACCGGCCGCTCCAGCGTCTCGTCCCGCGCCTCCCACACCTGCCCCATACCGCCTTCGCCGAGCGGCTCCACGAGCCGGTAACGGCCCCCCAGCAGCTGCTCCCGCACCGCCACGCCCCCTTCGTCGCGCCCCGGGCCGGAACCGTCCCGGCCTGCACGTCCCTGCCGGATCATGCCGCGCCATGGCGCCGCGTACAGGCGATCTGCCGAAACGCCACCCCCCTCGCCCCGCCCGCGAAGGCGCCCGGGTGGGTGCGCCGGGGTCACGGGCCGGGCGCGGCCGTGACCCGTGGGGGCGGGATGCGGGCCCGGGGGCGCCCGCCGCCGCGGCAGGCGGCGCCCGCCGCGTCGGTGGAGGCGTGGCAGGCCGATCTGGTGGAGGCCGCACGCGCCTGGGTGCGCGCTGTGCGCTCCCGGGGGCGGGCGGCCGGGCGTGGCCGGCCGACGGGGCTTCCTGCCCGGCGGTGCGAGGGGCAGGTCAGCTCCACTGTTCGTCGGCGAGGGAGGTGACGGGGGCCGGTTTGCCGATGACGGCCAGGGCGATGAAGAAGTTGATCTGGCCGATCGCGACGGTCAGGGTGGCCAGTGCCTTGTCGTCGTAGTGCCGGGCCACCTCGGCGTACAGCTCGTCGGTGACCCGCTCGCGGCCGTGCGGGGCCGGCTGGAGCGTCGCCTCCACCAGTGCCAGCGCGGCGCGTTCGGCGTCGGTGAAGTACGGGGCGTCCTGCCAGGAGGAGACCGCCGTGATGCGTTCCTCGGACACGCCGGCCTTGCGCAGGAAGGCGGTGTTCAGGATGGTCAGGTAGGTGTTGGCGACGATCTGCCCGGCGCGCAGGTGCACCAGGCTCATCGTGGTGCGCGGCACCGAGCGGTTGCCCGTGGCCCGGAACAGGGCGGCGCTGACGTCGTTCACCTCGGGGACGAACGCGGCGGGGTCGGGCATCCGGGAGATTGGCGCGCTCGCGGTGGTGGGAGTGGTGGAGGCGGTCGGGGTGGTGGAGGCGGTCGGGGTGGTCGGGGTGGTTGTCATGGTCGGGCTCCTTCACTGCGGCCTGTGCGGTGTCTTCACAGCACTGACGGAGCCGGCCGCGCACATGTGACCGCAGCGGGGAAAGTTTTTCGCTGTCTTGTGCGGTGTGCCCGCGTCGTCGGGTGCCCCGAGGAAACCCCTGGCCCTCCCCCCGGGGAGCGGGCGCCTCTGGGGCGGGCGCCCGCTTTCCTGGGGTGGGTCAGGTTCCTGGGGTGGGTCAGGCCGAGGCGGTGGCGGGGGTGGATGTCGGGGCCGGCTGTCCCGTGGTGCGGTGGCGGCGGACCGGCAGGCCCAGGGTCGGGTGGGCGACGCCCCAGGCGGCGCCCTTGCAGATCAGTTCCTTGTAGAGGGCGGCGAGGCGGCCGGTCAGTGCCTTGCTGACCGCCTGGTCGTCGGCGGTGACGTACTGAATCAGGCCTTCCTTGCGGCCCAGCGAGATGCACTGGTTGAAATACCGGATCGGGGTGCGGGGGACCTTGTTGCCGGTCAGGCGGGCCGCGATGGCGTCGGCGGCCTGCCAGGCGGTGGGGGTGCCCGAGGCGCAGGACATCCGCAGCGGCTTGCCGCCGGGTCCCATCGCCATGGCCGCGTCGCCGATGGCGTACACCTGGGAGTGGGAGAGCGAGCGCATGGTGGCGTCGACCTTGATCTGGCCGGTGTCGGTGACGTCCAGGGTGGTGGCCTGTGCGATCGGGTGGGTGGCGAAGCCGGTCGTCCACACGGTGACGGCGGCCGGCAGGCTGTGGCCGTCGGCGGTGGTGACGTGGTCGGCCTGGACGCCGGTGACGGCGGTGTGCTCGTGGACGGTGATACCGAGCCGGGCGCACACCTCGCGCAGGTGGGCGCGGCCCTTGTCCGAGAGCCACTCCCCCAGGGCGCCGCGGGCGGCGAGGGCGACGGCGAGGTCGGGGCGGGCTTCGGCGATCTCGGTCGCCGCTTCCAGGCCGGTCAGGCCGCCGCCGACGACCAGGACCGGCTGCCCGGGTCCCAGGGCGGCCAGGCGCTCGCGCAGCCGGAGCGCTCCGGGACGGCTCGCGATCTCGTCGGCGTGTTCGGCGGTGCCGGTGGCGCCCTGGTCGTTCCAGCCGCTGCCGAGCGCGTACACGAGGGTGTCGTAGGGCAGTTCGGCCACGGTGCCGTCGGGGTCGGTGACGGTGACGATGGAGCGGTCGGCGTCGACGGCGGTGACCTGGGCGAGCCTGAGGCGGACGCCGGTGCCCGCGAACATCTCGTCGAAGGGCCGGGGGGTGAGGTCCTGGCCGGCGGCGAGCTGGTGCAGCCGGACGCGCTCGACGAAGTCGGGTTCGGCGTTGACGAGGGTGATGGCGACGTCGTCGCGGTGCAGCCGCTTGGCGAGGCGGCCGGCCGCGATCGCTCCGGTGTATCCGGCGCCGAGGACGATGATGCGGTGCTGCATGTGCTGCTCCTGTCTGCGCGGCCCGGCCCCTGTTGGTGCGCGGTCTTGCCCCTTGAACCGGGCAGCCGGCCGTTTCCTGACAGCACTGCGGTGTGAAGCAGCTCACACCCCTGTGCGGGGGGCGCGGGGAGGCTTCGCAGACGCTTTCGCGGCGGGTTTCACAGGGCGTGGAACAGGGGCGGGCCGTGGTCGGCGGCGGCCCAGGTGTGGGTGGCGCGCTGGAGTTTGTCGGGGTTGACCTGGCTGCGGAACGCGGCGATGCCCTCGGCGGTGAGCTCCAGGCACATGATGCCGACGACCCGGCCGTCGATGACCGCGACGACGGCGGGGCCGCCGTTGGCGTTGGTGATGTGGATTTCGGGCGAGCCGCCGATCAGGGCGCGCTTGGCGGGTGCGGGCTTGAACAGGCCGCGCATGAAGGTGGCGACCGCCTTGGCGCCTTCGAACGCCTTGGCACGGGCGGGGACCTTGCCTCCGCCGTCGCCGATCGCCAGGGCGTCGGCGGTGAGCAGCTTCACCAGCGGCTCGGTGCGTCCGCTGGTGGCGGCCGCCAGGAACTCCTCGACGATCCGCCGGGCGGCGGCCTGGTCGATCTCGCTGCGGGCCTTGCCCTGGGCGATGTGCTTGGTGGCGCGGTGGAAGATCTGCTGGGTGGCGGCTTCGGTGAGGTCGAGGATCTGGGCGATCTCCCGGTGCGGGTAGTCGAACGCCTCACGCAGGACGTAGACCGCCCGTTCCCTGGGGGTCAGCCGTTCCATGAGGATCATCACCGCGTAGGAGACCGAGTCGCGCTGCTCGGCGGTGTCGGCCGGGCCGAGCATCGGGTCGCCGTCCAGGAGGGGTTCGGGAAGCCACTGGCCGACGTAGGACTCGCGCCGGGCGCGGGCGGAGGTGAGCTGGTTGAGGCACAGGTTGGTCAGCACCTTGGTCAGCCAGGCCTCGGGGACCTCGATGCGTGCGGTGTCGGCGGCCTGCCAGCGCAGGAACGTCTCCTGCACGGCGTCCTCGGCCTCGGCCGCAGAGCCCAGCAGGCGGTAGGCGACAGCCGCCAGACGGGGCCTGGCTACCTCGAAGCGGTCCACGTCCTTCGTCGTCAGCGGCATGGCCCGGATCCTATCGGGGCCCAGTGACAGGCCAGGTGACCACCCGGCGGCCGCGTGCCTGAGCCGGGGCGGCGGGGCGGCGGGCGGGCGGCTGCCGGGCCTGGCCGCCCGCAGGGGATGAAGCCGCGCAGCAGGGGGTTCCCCACAGTCCGTCGCGGCGGGCGCGTATCTTGCGCTGCCGGCATAGTCGATGCTGTCGGCCCGGGGCCGCCGCACCGGTCTGGTGGCAAGCGGCGTCGTTGTTCACGGCAGGGGGCCGGCCCTCTGCTTCGGGTATTCCTCCCCCGTCGTGCAGGGGGCCGGCGCCCTCGCGGGGTTGCTTTCCCCACGGGGGTGGTGGTGCCGTGGGCTCAGCTGAGCCGGGTGGTGGCGTAGGCCTCGATCGCGTCGCGCTGGTAGGCGGCCAGGCCCGGGGCGATCGCCTCGTAGGCGGTGCGCCAGGCGTCGTTGTCCACGCAGGAGCGTCCGATGGCCTGGTACTCCTCGGCCGAGACGGCACGCAGCCCGGTCAGGGCCCGGTACTGGGCGTCGATCTCTTCCTGTACCGGCGCGGCGCCGGGCGGGTGGCCCTGGGTCATGAGTTCGGCGAGGCGGATCATCTGGGCGGTGCGTTCACGGTGCCCGGCGTCGGCGTCGGCCTGGCTCATCTGCCCGGCGCGCCGGGCGACTTCCTCGGCAAGCTCGGGGAAGTCACGCATGTTCTCCTCGTATTGGGAGGGCTGGACGCCCTCGAAGAGGTTCTCGGGCCGGTTGATGGTCATGGGGTGGCCGTCCTTCCTGGACTGTTCCAGTGCGGCGATCGTGCGGGAGACGGTGCCGGCCAGGGCGTCGAGCCGGTCGCGCTCCGCGAGCAGCCGCTGGTGGTGGCCCCGCAGGGCATCCACCTCGTCTACCTGCGCGGACAGGATCCGGCCGATCTCCGGCAGGCCCAGGCCCAGCGCCCGCAGGACGAGGATCTGCTGCAGCCGCAGGAGCTGGTGTTCCGCGTAGTAGCGGTGCCCGTTGGCGCCGATCCGGGCCGGCGGCAGCAGGCCCCTCTCGTCGTAGTGGCGCAGGGTCCGGGCGGTCACGCCCGACATCCGCGCCACCTGTGAGATCGGCCAGTCCATCGCTGCTCCCGCACGTGTGCCGCCGGGCCGGTGCGTCCGGCCCTGATTTTCGACCGTAGAGGCTGCCGCAGCGGCAGCTTCAACCCCGAGAGCCGTGTTGCCCGCGGCATGGACCGCCCCACCCCGGTCGCGGGGACCTGAAAGCGGGTAGCGGGCCCGCCGCGTCGGCCGTCCGCGGCGCGGCAGGGTGGCCGGGCGCGCCCGGGAGCTGTCGGGCCGACGGGGCGGGCGGCGGTGAAGGCGAGGGCGGTTGCCGTTGGTCTGGGGCCGGTAGGGCCGGGTTCGTTTGTGGGTGATCCCGGCCGCCGCCAGGCTGTGGCGCCAGTCGCGTGAGCGGTAGCAGGATCCGTTGTCGGTCAGAACCCGTTCGACGGTGATCCCGGCGCCGGGGAAGAAGGCGTGGGCCCGTTGCCAGAAGGCGGTGGCGGTCTCCTTCTTCTCGTCCGCGTTGATCTCGCTGTAGGCGAGGCGGGAGTGGTCGTCGACGGCGGCGTGCAGGTAGCTGCAACCGGCGTTCCTGCGGGTCTTGCGGCCCGCTTGCCGGCCCAGGACCTTGTGTTCGCCGCCGTCGGGGATGTTGCCGAGCTTCTTGATGTCGACGTGCACGAGCTCGCCGGGTTTCTCGCGTTCGTAGCGGCGTATGACGTGCCCGGTCACGCGGTCGAGGTGGGTCAGGGGGGGCCAGCCGGTAGCGGGTCAGGACGCGGTGGACGGTCGAGGGGACCAGGCCGAGCAGGTGGGCGATACAGGCCGGTCCCCAGCGGCGCAGGAGGCGGACCTTGCCCGCTTCGCCCAGGGCGCGGTACCGGTCGGCCCATCGATGGGCGGTGGTCGGTGAGACCTGGAAGTGTTCGGCGGCCCGGCGCAGGGGCCAGCCGTCCTCGACTACACAGCGGGCCAGACGCCGTCGGCCGGTCTCGGTCAGGGGTGCATTGCGGTGGGGCACGAGGACCTTTCGCTCAGGTATATGACGTCGTAATCCACACCGAACCGGAGGGCCCTCACCTGTTCAAGCGTGCCGGGGCCGCTGAGGTGTTCCTTTCCTCCTCAGTCGGTGCGGAAGCGGCGGGTGGTGCATTCGTCGACCCTTGACGGCCTCGGTCTCCTGTCCCAGACCCGGGTGCAAAGCAGGCGTCTCGGCTCTCGGCGGGGGCGGCGGGCTGGTCTGGGTTGCCGGGAATCGGATCGCCATCAACGGGGTTGGTGGGGATGAGCCGTTATTGGAGGGCCATGCGAGCGATTCAGGTGTACGAAGTGGGCGGTCCCGAGGTGCTGCAGGAGGCCAAGGTGGACCAGCCGCGGCCGGGTCCGGGCGAGGCGATCGTGGAGGTCGCCGCATCCGGGGTCAACTTCCTCGACGTCTACCACCGCGAAGGCCGGTACAGCCTCCCGCTGCCCTTCACCCCGGGCGCCGAGGGCGCCGGCACGGTCGTCGAAGTTGGACCCGGCGTGGCTGACGTCGCAGTCGGGGACCGGGTCGGTTGGGTGGAGATTCCCGGCACGTATGCCGAGCGGGCCGTCGTGGACTCCTCCCGGCTGGTGCCGCTGCCCGACGATATCGGCTTCGAGACAGCCGCCGCCGTGCTCCTCCAAGGCATGACCGCGCACTATCTCGTCAAGGACGCCTACCCGGTTCAGGGGGGCGACACGGTGCTCGTGCATGCGGCTGCTGGTGGCATGGGGCTGCTTTTGACCCAGCTCATCACCCATCTCGGCGGCAGGGTGATCGGCACGACGTCGACCACGGCGAAGGCCGAGCTGGCGAAGCGTGCCGGGGCCGCTGAGGTGATCCTTTCCTCCGCAGTCGACGATCTCGCAGCCGAGGTGAGGCGGCTCAACGGCGGTCAGGGACTGCCGGTTGTCTTCGACGGCGTCGGCGCGCACACCTTCGATGCGAGCCTCGCCAGCCTGCGGCCCCGCGGCCATCTCGTGCTCTTCGGCGCGGCAAGTGGTGCCGTGCCGCCGTTTGATCCGATTCGGCTCGCCCACGGCGGTTCGCTGACCCTGATCCGGCCCAGCCTCGGGGACTTCATCGCCGATCGGTCCGAACTGCTCCGACGGGCCGCCGATGTGTTCGAGTGGGTGCGTTCCAAGGCGCTTGAGGTCACCGTAACGGGCCGCTACGCATTGTCCGAAGCCGCCCAGGCCCACAGCGATCTGGAGGCTCGGCGCACCACCGGCAAGCTGCTCGTCATACCCGATGCGGCCGCTGTTGGACTCCGCAAGGAGACGCAGAGCTGATCGCGGGTGACGCCCGACAGCGTCAGGCACTCAGCAGGCCAAGATCAAGTTCTGGCGGGTTTCTGGCGTATCTGAGTCGCACACAAGATCCCTCAGCCGAGACCTGGCTCACCCGTCCACAACCTCCCGGGACAAAAACAGCTAGCGCCTGCCGGGCTGGTTTTACCGGTCGCCGGGGGTGATGAGCAGGCCCGACGCTGTCCGGGTACTCGTCGGTAGGGAGCCCGACGGCGAACTTGGGGCGTCCATCGCCCGTGATGCGGTGAGCGCGTTCTGGACCCGCGCTTCGTACCCCGGTGAACCGCACCTGTGTCTCTGGGCTGGTCTGTGCGGCCCTGGTTTCGACCGTAGGGCTGCCGCAGCGGCAGCTTCAGCCCTCAAAGCCGTGCTGCTCGCCGAACCGTTAAGGGCTCACGGTGCCGGCCCCAAGCGCCCGGGCGGGATCGAACCTTGCCGCCCACGCTGTCTGGCCGGGGTGTCCGAATAGGGTGCGGGGGTGTCTACCGAAGCCGAAGCTGTGTGTGCCCCTGTGCCGCAAGGACTGTTCCGGGTTGCGACCCTCGCGAGCTTCAGTGGGCTGCAGGCCCGTCTGACGGTGCACGCAGCATGATGTCGGTGGTCCCCGAGGACGGCAAGGCCGTGGTGAGCAGCGGTATTTGGTGTGTCCGTCAGATGAGGGGCACCCAGGTCTTCGCCTTCTTGCGGAAAGCTGAGGAAGGTGGCGTGAGCGTTCTGGTGGGGTGTCGGCGTTGTGGGGGCTGGCGCCTGCAGCACCTAAAGGCGTTGACCGACCGCCGGCGGCGCCTTTGATGCCGAACGTGGACCGGGCCCTGCCTTAGGCACCGGACGCCGGGAACCCGGGGCGGGGTCCGTCGCCGCGGGCGGGCACCCGCATGGCCACCCCCGGGGCGCGGCCGGGGCAGGGCAGGTGGCCCCGGGGCGGACTGTGGGGTTAGCGGGGGCCGGGCAGTGGCGGGGCGTCGTCCTCGGTGGTGCCGTCGCTCTCGGCGTCGGCGGGCGAGGCGGCGCCGGTGAAGTGCTGGTGGGTGCCGGTGAGATGGAGCAGGCGGTCGAGGAAGTCGGGCCGGGCGTCCAGGTGGAGGCGCACCCCGGCCGCCGTGGTGTCGCGGTGGAGGGTCAGCAGGGTGGACAGGCCCGTCGAGTCGCACAGGGTCAGCCCGGCGCAGTCCAGGTGGATGTCGGCCGGCCGGCGGGCGGGGGCGAGGTGGGTGCGGGCGGCGTCCAGGAGGTCGTCGGCGGTGTCCCAGTCGAGGTCGCCGGTCAGGGTCAGGTGCAGGGTGCCGTCGTCGGCGGTGGCGGCGTCGAGGCGGAAGGGAACGTGGGGGTGGGTGGTCATGCGTGGTTTCCGGGGCCGGGGGCGGTGGGGCGGGTGTTCAGTGCGGTGCGGGCGGCGCTGAGGTGGGTCAGGGCGCGGGGGAAGTCGCCCAGTTCGCCGGCCAGGAGGGCCAGGGCGTGGCTGAGGACGGTGGCGGGGACGCCGCGGGCGGTGAGGATGTCGGCGGTCCAGGTGGTGAAGCCGGTGAACAGGGCGGGGTCGTCGGTGTAGAGGGAGGCGGCGAGGAAGTCGACGATGTGGGCGATGTCCTCGGCGGTGCGTTCGCGCTGTTGTTCGGTGTAGGCCCGCATCTGGGGGATGCGGTCCTCCAGTGCGGCCAGGACGTCGGCGACGAGCCGGGGGGCGGTACGGGTGACCAGGGTGTATTCCTGGTCGGCGAGGTGGGGCAGGTCGCCCGGTGGCCGGTGCGGGGCGTGGGCGGGGCGTTCGAGGCAGGTGGCCAGGACGTCGGCGGCGGCGCGGGCGTCGGGGGCCCAGCCGTCGGCGCCCATGAGGCGGGCGTAGCGGCCCTGGGGGCCGAAGGCGGCGCCGCCGGCCAGGACGGGCAGGCCGATGGCCTGGACGGCGGTGATCGCGGCGTGCGCGGTGGGCAGGCGGGTGGGCAGGGAGGAGGAGAGGGCGACCACGTCGGGGCCGGTCTGGTGCAGGTGGGCGATCAGGTGGGGGGTGGGGACCTGGGCGCCGAGGAAGTCGACGGCGAAGCCGCGGCCGCGCAGGACCTCGGCGAGGATCCGGGCGGGCAGGGCGTGCCACTCCCCCTCGACGCAGGCGACCGTCACCCGCGCCAGGGGGTTTGCGGCCTGGTGGGGTACGCGGTGGGCGACGGCGGCGATCACCCGGTCGTGGATGGCGGTCGCCGCGTGTTCCTGGGCGACGGTGATACGGCCTGCGGCCCATTCCTGGCCGACCTTGGCCTGGACGGGGCCGATCACGTCCAGCAGGACGTCCTCGAGCGGCATCCCGGCGTCCAGGGCCTCGAAGCAGACGGCTGCGGCGGCGTGTTCGCTGCGCGCCTGGACGGCCGTCCACAGCCGCTCACGCGCCCGCTCGCGACGGCCGGGTCCCTCCTCGGCGCCGGCGGCTCCGGCGTGCGGGCCGGCACCAGGGCCGGCGTGCGAGCCGGGGCCCGGGGCGGTGTCCGGGCCGGGGCCGGCGGGAGCGCCCGTGCCGGGGCCGGTTTCAGGGCCGGTCTCTAGGCGGGTGGGGGCCGATGGGCCGGTGGTGGTGTGTGAGGTCATCCGGTGTACCTGCCCCGGGTGTGTCCGTTCACCGCCGTCAGGTGGGTGGTGTGCGGGGCGGTGATGGCCACCAGGGCCATGTCGTCGTGGGGTCCGCTGCCCACCCATTGCGCGGCGAGCATCTGGATGCGTTCGACGACCGCTTCGGCCGGCAGTCCCACGCACTCGCTGAACGCGGCCTTCAGCCGCTTCTCGCCGAACATGGCGGAGGCCAGCGGCCCGCCGCGGGCCTCGGTGATGCCGTCGGTGTAGAGCAGGCAGGTCTCCCCCGGCGCCAGGTGCACGGTCGCCGAGCGGGAGGTCACCTGCGGCAGCGCGCCCACCAGGGTGCCGGCGGTGTCGGCCTCCTCCACCTCGCCGGTGGTGCGCAGCAGCAGCGGGCGGGGGTGTCCGGCGCTGGTCAGGCGCAGGCGGACCTGTGCGCCGACGCGTTTGACGGAGGCCAGCACGAGGGTGGCGAAGCGGGTGTGGTGGGACGTCAGCAGGGCGTCGTTGAGGAGGGCCAGGACGTTTTGGTGGTCGCCTGCGAGCGGGACCATCGCCTGCAGGGTGTTGCGGATCTTGCCTGTCAGGACGGCGGCGTCCAGGCCCTTGCCGCACACGTCGCCCAGGATCGCGAGGGGTTCCTGGCCGGCGTCGGGGCCGGGGTGGACGTCGTAGAAGTCGCCGCCGACGCGTTCGCTGTCCTGGGAGGCGCGGTAGCCGCCGGCGAACTCCACGCCGTGCACCTGGTGCAGCCGCGGCGGGAGGAGTTCGGCCATCAGGGTGCGGGTGATGCGGGCCTGTTCGCCGTAGAGGCGGGCGGCCGACAGGGCGGCGCCGGCGCGGGCGGCGAACAGCCGGGCGAAGAGTTCCTCGGAGGTGTCGAAGGCCGCCTGCCCGCCGCGGCGCAGCAGGATCAGCGCGCCGGCCGGGACTCCGTGGCCGGGCAGCGGGATGACGGCGACCGAGCCGGGGGTGGTGCCGAAGTCGTCCGGGTACGCCCAGGAGGGCAGCGCCGCGGGGTCGATCCAGCGGGAGGGCACCGGCGGGAAGCCCTGCAGGGCCTCGGCCAGGCCGGGCAGGTCGGCCGGGTTCACCGCCTCGTTGCGGCGCTGGGTGTGCGCTCCGGCGGCGTGGACCAGGGGGTAGCGGCGGCCGGCGGGCGGGGCGACGACCACGGCGGCGTCCGCGAGGTGTTCGGCGGCCAGCAGCGCGGTCATCTCCAGGCAGCGTTCGGTGTTCAGGGACGCCAGCAGCCGGGTGGAGGCCTCCGCCAGGAACGTGGTGCGCCGGCGTTCGCTGTCCAGAGCCTGCTCGAGGGTGTACCGGTCGGTGTCGTCGGCCAGCCACCACGCCACATCACCGTGCTCGCCCAAGGTGGCGTAGGCCCGCAGGAGCCGGCCGGCGTGCCGGCCCTGTACCGGCTCCGGACGGGCCGTGTCCCGGGCGGGACGGGCAGGGTCCTGGGCGGGGCGGGGCGGGGCGGCCTGCCCGGAGGGCGCCGGGCCCTGCGGGTGGGCGGCGCCCTGCGGATGCCGCGGGTGGGCGGAGTCGTGGGCGTGCTGCTGGGGGCGGGCGGGGGGCGGTGCGGTGCGGGGCCGGGGCGGGCGGGCCAGGCGCCGGTGGGCGTCGGCCAGCCAGGCCGGGGCGACATCGGCGAGCCACGCGCCGCTGATCATGTCGGGGAACAGGGCCGCCGCCGCCTCGTTGACCTCGACCACACCGCCGTCCCGGCAGGCCACCAGCGCCGGGTAGGGCGCGCGCAGCCAGGAGGTGCTCACACTGGAGGCGACACCTTGCGACCGGCCGAAAGCGCTCTGGGAAACAGTCATACGCGGGGGCCCGCGGGGCGGGACCCACCACCTTCCACCTGGAAAACAGATCCGCTCTCCACCATTCCGCACTGTCTCGCGGCGCATCAAGCGAACCGGCCCGCTCCGCCCGGCTATACATGCCGCACGGCAACACTCACACATTCCGGGTACACCGGCTTCACACAAAAGTCACCTGGCGTGGAGGTGTCGCGGGGCTCACGCCGCCCGTGATGTGCCGGGTGCGGGACGGGCCGGCGAGGCGGCGGAGCGATCGGCCCCATCCTGGGCCGGGTTCGCGGCCAGGTCCTGCGCCGTGTCCTGCGCCGTGCCTTCGGCGAGGCCTCGGGCGAGGTCCTGGGCGAGTGCGGTCCGGTAGGCGGTGATCCGGGCGGCGCGGTTGGCGGTGAGGGCTCCGATCAGGCGGCCGCGGCGGTAGTAGGCGACGTCGAGGCGCTTGGTCTCCGGGTCGAGTTCGCGTACCTCGTGGTGGTCGGCGTAGCGGGGCAGGCCCACGGCGCGGAAGCGGACGCCGTACTGGGTGGACCAGAAGGAGGCGACGGGCCGGTAGGCGGCCGGAGCGTCGGGATGGAGCAGGGTGTGGGCGGCGGCCTGGGCCTGTTCGACGGCGTTGCTCCAGTGGCCCAGGCTGAGGAGCTGGGGGGCGTGGGGGTGGGGGAAGCGGGTGACGTCGCCGGCGGCGACGATGCGGGGGTCGGGGCGGCCGTCGGTGGTCAGGACGCGGGTGTAGGCGTCGGTGAGCACGCCGTCGTCGAGGGCGAGTCCGGAGTGCTCGAGCCAGTGGGTGTGGGGGGTGGCGCCGAGCGCGAGGAGCACGGTGTCGGCGGCCAGGCGCCGGCTGTCACCGGCGGGACCGGCGCCGGTGCCGTTGCCAGTGGCGGTGCCGGTGGTGGTGTCGGTGGAGCCCGTGCCGGTGTGGGTGGTGGTGCGGGTGAGGGTGGCGTGGGTGATGCGGGGGTCGCCGTGGAGGGCGTTGACGGTGGTACGGGTGAGGATTTCGACGCCGGCGTCGTGGTGGAGGCGGGTGAGGAAGGCGGCCGCTTCGGGGCCGATGGCGGCCTGCAGGGGCAGGGGTTCGGGGGCGACGAGGGTGACTTCGTGGTCCAGCGCGCGGGCCACGGAGGCCACTTCGCAGCCGATGAACCCTCCTCCGGCGATCAGGAGCCTGCGGGGGGTGGCGGTGAGGTCGCTCTTGAGGGCGTGGGCGTCGGCGAGGGTGCGCAGGGTGTGGACGCCTGCGGGGGTGGGGGCGGGCCAGGGGCGGGCGGCGGCGCCGGTGGCGATGACGAGCCCGTCGTAGGGCACGCGGGTGCCGTCGGCGAGGTGGACTTCGCGGGCGGTGGTGTCGAGGTGGAGGGCCGGGGAGCCGTAGCGTTCGCTGACGCCCAGGGCGGCGGGGTCCTCCAGGGTGAGGCCCGGGGTGGTGGTGTGGCCGGTGAGGAAGTCCTTGGACAGCGGCGGCCGGTCGTAGGGCGGGTGGTCCTCGGCTCCGATGAGGGTCAGGGGGCCCTGGTGGCCGGCGGTGCGCAGTGCCTGGGCCGCGCGCAGGCCGGCGAGGGAGGCTCCGACGATGACGATGTGGGCGGGGCGTGCGGGCATGGCGGTGGGCTATCCCTCGATGCGGATGGCGCGGACGGGGCAGACGGCGGCGGCCTTGAGGACGCTGTCGCGCAGGGCTTCGCCGGGTTCGGCGGTGTAGAGGAGGTAGTCGTCGTCGTCGAAGGAGAACACCTCGGGGGCGGCGAAGACGCACTGGCCGTGGCTGTCGCACAGGTCCCTGTCGACGGTGATCTTCATGGTCATGCGGGTGCTCCTTCGAGGGCTGGGAGGTGTCCGGGCGGTGCCGGCGTCCCCGACGGGCCGGGGCCGCGGCGCTTGGTGCGTACGGTCGCCAGGCGCGAGGGGAAGGCGCGGGGCCCGGGCGGGCGGCGGCGCACGCGGGGCGGAGATGCCTGCCGCGCGTGAGAGGGCTGCCCCGGGGGTTAGGTGAGGCGCACGCGGGGCGTCGCGGTGGGGGCCAGTGGTGACAGGCCCGGCCTGGACACGGCCGGGGGCGCGGGGGGGTTGAAGCGGGAGTACTGGGGGGCGCTCCAGCGCAGCGGGGAGGCCTGGTCGCTCTGCACGGCGTGTTCGACGGTGAATTCGACGATGCGCTGGGCGCCGGGCACGGCGGCGGCGTGGCCGGGGTCCCAGTCCACGGTGGCGGTGCCGGTGAGCTGCAGCAGGGTGCCGGTGGACCAGTCGGGCAGCAGGAGGCCGGCGCGGTGGTCGACCTCGAGGTTGCCCAGGGTGCCGAACATGGCGTTGCCGACGTAGTCGGGCCAGCGCAGGCGGGTGGGGCTGAGGGCCTGGAGGAAGCCGGGGTGGCCGCCGCGGTGGGAGGCGTCGGCGTTGCCCTCGCGGTCGGTGGTGGCGATGAAGAAGGTGTCGGCCGCCTCGACGAGGGCCATCTGCGCGGGGGTGAGTTCGCCGGAGTGCAGCCGGGGCGGGGCGGGTACGGCGGGTGGGGCCAGGGTGGTGAGGGGCTGCCTTTTCTGAATGTACTTGGGGCAGTTGGCGTAGACCTGGTCGAGGTCGGCGTGCAGGCCGCCGGCGGTGGGGCGGGCGGTGCCGTTCATCCGCATGCGGCGCCGGGTGGCCGGTTCGATGGCGATCATGCCGAGTCGGGCGGGGCGGGTGAGCGCCTGGTGCAGGGGGTCACCGGCCGGCGGGGCGGCGTCGATGGTCAGGGAGGCCGGCCCGGAGGCGGTGAGGAATCCCGGGGCGCCGGTGAGCAGGGAGGCCCACATGGCGCCGTCGTCGCCGGCGGCGCCGATGACGAGCATGGGCTGCTGGGCGAGGAAGTCGACGGCGATGTCGGGGATTTCGTCCTTGATGGCCGCGGAGGAGAACCCGGCGTGGTCGAGCAGACCCGCTCGTTCCTGCACGCTGCGTTCGCCCTGGTGGTAGACGCCCATGTCCGGCTCCTTCCGAGGCGGTGACGCGGGGAGTTGAAGAAAGATTGCCGCCCGCCTGCGTACCGGGCCCCAGGGGCCGGCGGGGCGGCGCGCCCGGGCGCGGTGTGTCCCTGAAGACGGTGTGCCGGGGAGGCGGTGTGCCCGGGCTGTGCGCCCGGGCGGTGTGGTACGGCGGGGTGTTGTGCCGCGGCGGGGCCGGTGCGGTGTCGTGCAGTGGGTTGTGCGGTGGGACGTCGCACAGTGGGTTGTGCGGTGGGACGTCGCACAGTGGGTTGTGCGGTGGGTGCGATGAGTGCGGTGCGGTGGGGGTTGGGGGGCGGGCTGCCTGGGGTGGCAGCCCGCGGTCCCTGTTTTTAGAAGAAGCCGCAGGTCGGCGCGGCACCAGTGGGGGCGGGGGCGTTCTCCGCGCCGGTGGGGGCGTAGATCTCCAGGCGGATGCCGTCGGGGTCGGCGAAGAAGATGCCGCCGGAGCCGGCGCCCTCGCCGTGGGAGACGACGCCCTCGTGGGCGAAGTCGGCGCCCAGCTCGCGCAGGACGGCCTCGGCGGCCTTGACGTCCTCGATGGAGTCGACCTGGAAGGAGAGGTGGTGCAGGCCGGCGGCGCCCACGGAGAAGGACTCCTGGCTCTGCTGCCACAGGGTGAGCATCAGGCGGCCGTCACGGGCGAGGAAGGCCCAGCGCTGGCTGTCGTCCTTGCCCTCGGCCAGGATCTCGAAGCCGAAGACCCGGATGTAGAAGGGGAGCGACTTCTCCAGGTTGGTGACGTTCAGGCCGACGTGGCCGGTCTGCAGGGGCTTGTCGGCGATGGACTGCGTCATGGGAGTGCCTTCCTCGATACCGGCGCCGGGCCGTTCCCGGCTAACCGTTGATCTGGACTTTAGTGGTTGACTCATCACCGAGTCAACCGCTGAAATGTTGTTCAGTGGTTAGAATTTGGCCATGTGGTCAGATGCACCGCCGACACGAAAGGGCAGCCTCATGCGTACGAACCCGGCCCGCGGTCCTGCCGCGGATCCGCGCCCCCTGACCGGGGAGCCTTTGCCGCTCGATCTGCTCAACACCCGCTGGATAGACGGCGGAACCCACCACGACCTGCTGCGATACCCCGACGGGCTGTCGATCTGGCTGCAGTCCGCCGGCCTGGACGACGACGTGCCCGCCGGCGGCCGGACCCTGCGGGCGCTGCTGGCCACCCGCTCCGCGCTGGCCTCGCTCGTGGACAGCGGGGCCGACGGCCCGGCCGCGGCCGAAGACCTGAATGAGACCCTCCGCCACGGGCGGATCCGGCGCCTGCTGGACCAGGACGGCCCCCGGACAATCGTCGAGACCGACTCCCCCGACTGGCTCGCCGCCTGGACGGCCGCGGAGATCTACCTGCGGCTGCTCGAGGAGAACCCCGGCCGCATCCGCAAGTGCGCCAACCCCGAATGCATCCTGCACTTCTACGACGTCTCCAAGAACGGCGGCCGCCGCTGGTGCTCCATGGTCGGATGCGGCAACCGGGCCAAGGCCCACCGCCACTACTCCCGCCGTAAACAGGCCGCCGGCAGCTGAGAGGAGACCACCGGCCGGGCGGGCGCACGCCGTGCGCGGGCACCCGCCCGGCCGGCCCCCGAGGGGGGAAGGGGGGACGCGGCACCAGCGGGCCGGCCGGCAGGCGCGGCTTCCGGCCCGCGGAAGGTACGCCCTCTGGCCGGCCGGTGCCGCACGGCCCGGCCGGGCTGAACAGCCCCTCCCCGTACGCCGGTACGCCGTACGCCGGTCCGGTGTGCCGCTCCCCGTACGCCGCTCCACCGGTCCCGTACACCGGTCCGGGTACGCCGGTCCGACGGGCGGGCGGCCGGTGGCATGGGAGGGCGGGCACCGGCCTTTTGGGGGCCGGTGCCCGCCCTTGCTCCTGCGCGCGGTTCAGGCCAGGGGTGCGGCGGTGAACTCCTGCCCGGGTTGCTGCTCCTTGAGCGCGGCCCGGCGTACCTTGCCGGAGGCGGTGCGGGGCAGTGCGGAGGCGAATTCGAGCACCCGTACCCGTTTTTCCGGCGGCAGCTCGGCGTCGGCGGCCTCCAGGAGGAGCTCGGCGGTCAGCGGGCCGGGGTCGAAGCCCGCTGCGGGCACCACGTATGCCTTGGGCACCCACATGCCCACCGGGTCGGGCACCGGTACCACAGCGGCGTCGGCGACGGCCGGCTGGCGCAGCAGGACCTGCTCCAGCTCGAGCGGGGAGATGCGGTGGTCGAAGGACTTGAACATGTCGTCGGCGCGGCTGAGGTAGGACAGGCTGCCGTCCTCGTGGCGCATGGCGAGGTCGCCGGTGCGGTACAGGCCGCCGGCGAACGCGCGGGCGGTGCGCTGCGGATCGCCGCTGTAGCCGCGCATCACTCCTGCCGGGCGGTGGCCGGCCAGGTCCAGGCACAGCTCGCCGGGCCGGCCGTCGGGCACGGGCCGGCCGGTGTCGGGGTCGAGGAGGACGACGCGGTAGCCGGGCAGCGGGCGGCCCATGCGGCCGGGGACGGCCCGGGCGCCGGGGGTGGTCCCGATCTGTGCGGTGGTCTCGGTCTGGCCGAAGCCGTCGCGCAGTTCGATCCCCCAGCGTTCGCGGACCGTCCCGATCAGCTCGGCGTCCAGCGGTTCGCCCGCCGAGACCGCTTCGCGCAGCCCGGGCGGGGCGGAGCCGAGGCCGGCGGCCAGCAGGCCCCGCCAGACGGTGGGCGGTGCGCAGAACGTGGTGGGCCGGCGGGTGCGCAGCACGTCGAGGATCCGCGGTGCGGTGGCGTCCTGGGCGGGCAGGGCGAGGACGGTGGCCTCGGCGTTGAAGGGGACGAAGAACGAGCTCCAGGCGTGCTTGGCCCAGCCCGGCAGGGAGATGTTGAGGTGCAGGTCGCCCGGGGTGACACCGTTCCAGTACATGCCCGACAGGTGGCCGACGGGGTAGCTGGTGTGGGTGTGTTCGACCATCTTGGGCGCGGAGGTGGTGCCGGAGGTGAAGTAGCGGAACAGCGGGGCGTCGGCGTCGGTGGGGCCGTCGGGGGTGAAGCGGGCGGGGGTGTGGTGGGAGTCGTCGTAGTCGAGCCAGCCCTCGACGGCGCCGCCGACGCTGATGGCGGTCCATCGGCCGTCCGGGGTGAAGCGGCCGGTGACGGCGGCTTCGGCCACCACGTGGCGGACCTGTCCGCGGGTGATGCGGTCGGCGAGTTCGGCCGGGGTGGCGGTGGTGTAGGTGGGGATGACGACGGCGCCGAGTTTGATGGCGGCGAGCATCGTCTCCCAGACCGCTTCGCGGTTGGACAGGGCCAGCAGGACCGCCTCGCCGCGGCGTACGCCCTGCTCGCGCAGCCAGGCGGCGACCTGGTCGGAGCGGGCGGCGAGCTGCGCGTAGGTGAGGATCCGGTCGCTCTGCGGGCCGCCGGGGCCGATCAGGTGCAGGGCGGGGCGCGGGTTGTCGCGGGCGATGACGTCGAACCAGTCCAGCGCCCAGTTGAACTGGGTCAGTTCGGGCCAGCGGAACGCGGCGTGGGCGGCGTCGAGGTCCTCGCGGTGTGCCAGGAGCGTGTCGCGGGCGTGGCGGAAGGCCGCGGTGGCGGGCGACTCGACACCAGCACCAGTGGCCGGGGCGGCAGGAGCGGCCGGGCCGGTGGTGGTGGGTGCCGGGCCGGCAGTGGTGGTGGCGGTGGTGGTGGTGGTGGCCGGGGGGTAGGTCATGAGGTGCTCCGTGCCTGGCCGGCGGTGGCGAGGGGCCGCGGGGTGGTGGTGGGGTCGAGCAGGGCGAGGGCGAGTGCGTCGGCGTCCCGGTAGAACAGGGTGCGGCCGGTGCCGGGGCGGCTGGAGCCGACCTGGGTGAACCAGCGGGTGTGTTCGGTGGGGATGCCGAGGGCGAACAGGCCGGGCCGGGGGGTGCCGTGGGTGTCGCGGACGTGGAAGGGGGCGGGGGTGACGTCCAGGCCGCCGGTCTCGTAGGTGCTGTCGGGGCCGTGGATGGTGAAGGAGCGCACCAGGCCCTCGCTCACGAGCTGGCGGGTCAGCACCGAGGTGTCGCGGTGCAGGTCCGGGGTGGGGATGCGGGCGTCGATGAGGACGGTGGCCAGGCGGCCGGAGCCGGTGACCTGCGCGGAGGACACCGAGAACGCCGCGCGCTCGTGGTCGGGGGTGAACACGGTGCCCGGTCCGGCGACCTCGACGACGCCCTGGGCGATCAGGGCGTAGAGCTGCTCGACCCTCTCCAGCGGCGGGCCGGCCGACAGCAGGGCGTTCATCGGCAGGAATCCCCGCTCGAAGTCGCCGGTGTGGGAGGCGGGCAGCAGGCCGGCGAAGTCGACGGCTTCGCGGACGGTGTTGCGGATGTCGCGCAGGACGTCGAGGGCGGCCTTGAGGGGGCCGTCGAAGTTGCCGAGCGCGGCCTGGTCGAGGTCGTGGCGCATGACCTGGAGCAGGACGCGGCGGAAGTGGTCCGGGCCGGTGAACCGGGCCCCCTCGAAGGGGCGGGCCAGGCGCTTGAGGTCCAGCGGCTCCAGGTCCCCCAGCCCCGCCTCGCGCAGCAGGCCGCCGACATCGTGCCCGCGGTGCAGCACGTCGGCCAGCGCCCGGGCGAACACCTCACCCTCACCGGCGCCGTCACCGGCGGGGGTGAGGCGGGTGCGGTGGGCGGTGGTGTAGTAGACGTAGGCCACTTCGGACAGCAGCAGGGGCAGGACGTCCTCGGCGAAGTCGAGCTGGCTGCTGCCGGTGGTGGCCGCGCGGGCGGCGCGGGCGGCGGTGAGGGCCGCGGAGGTGAGGAAGAGCGGCCGGTGGCTGTGGTCGGCCGGCTTCTGGTTACGGCCCCGCGCGGGGATCGGCAGCCCGCTGCGGGAGCCGGCCACGATGTGGGGCTCGCGGCCGGAGGGCACGTACGCGTAGGTGCCGTCGGCGGCCGCCTTGAACACCCCGCCGCGGCCCACGGTCAGCGAGAGCATCACGTCGTAGAAGGACAGGCCCAGTCCGCGGATGGCGACGGTGCTGCCCGCGGGAATGGTCTCCTCCCCCAGCGGCATGTCCGCGGCCGAGTCGCCGCGCAGGTAGTGCACGCCGTGGTGGCGGGCGGCGAAGTGTTCCATGGTGGCGTCGAAGGAGTCGGCGGCGTTGCGCGGGTGTCCCGTCGTCAGCGCCACGCGGTCCACCGCGAGCCTTCCGGCGTCGCCGTCCAGTTCCAGCAGGAAGGTGCCGTCGGGCTGCGGGCGCAGGGAGGTCACGGCCGCCTTGCGGGCGATGAGTTCCACGCCCGCGGGCAGCGCCGCCACGATGGAGTGGTAGACGGCCTTGAGGTAGTGGCCGTACTGCGCGCGGGTGGCGTAGTCGTTGGGCCCGGGCGGTACCTGTCCCGGGGCGGCGGTGGCCGCCAGCCACTGGCCCAGCGACGGGCCGGCGCCCGGCCGGGCCGGGCCGCCGTCACTGTCGCCGGAGTACATCGTGATCTGGCTGACGACGGTGTTCATCGTGAACCACGGATCCTGGTCGGTGCGCCAGACCCGGCCCGCGCCTATCTCGGTGTTGTCGATGAGATGGATACGCACCCGGCGCTCGTCCCCGCGCTCCTGGACGAGGCGGCAGGCCAGGCGCTCGAGGACGGACAGGCCGCGGGGGCCGCTGCCGATGACGGCGATGTCGAGGGGGGCGGGGCTGGAGAGCACAGGCAGTCCTTGAGGTCGCGGATTCGAACGGGCCGGGCACACGGCACCGGGCAGGCGGGCACTGCGACTGCGCAGCACCGCGATGTCACGTCACAACAGGCACAACAGGCACAACAAACAGGTCAGACAGGTCGAACAGGTCGTTCGGGCGGAGCTGGTCGGGCAGGTCGTACGGGCGGAGCTGGTCGTACGGGTGGGGCGGGTCGGGCAGGTCGTAGGGGCGGGGCGCGGGCGGTGCGCGAAGGCGGGCAGCCGGGCCGGGGCACCCCTCGCATGCCGGGGGCCGGCGGTGCGGGCCGTACGTAGGGCGCCCCGTCGGTCTGGAGGGGGGCGGCGCGGTGGGGGCCTGCCCGCGGTGGGGCCGGCCGCCGGCACGGGAGGCGGGTTCACCTGGCGCGGGCGCGCCGCGTCCTTCAGGGTTCATCCCGGGCGGGGGTGGGCTGGAGAGTCGGCGGGTGTGCGGCGTTGCTTCACAGGGCCCGGGCGGGGTGGGGCGGGGTCAGAGCGCCCGGGCGGTGGTGGTGGTCAGGGCGGCCTGGTCGTAGGTGTTCTGGACGTGGCCGAGCATGTGGAGCAGGTCCTCCGCGCGCAGGCTCGAGGGGCCGCCTGCGTTGCGGGCGACGGTGACGGGCATGGCCCCGGCCCGCAGCCACTGCAGGCTGCCGCGGGCGTCGATGAAGCTGCGGGCCCGCTGGGCGTTGTCGGCGTGCAGGCAGTACGGCACGTCCAGGACACCGCGGGCGAACGCCTTCACCAGGGCCTGCCCGGCATCGGGATGCAGCTCCAGGACGGCCTCCACCAGGGCGCGGGCTTCGGCCAGGACACCGAACTCGCCGTCGGGCGGGCCGGCCGGCGGCGCGGTGTGCGCGGCGTGGGCGGCTTCCTGAAGGGCGGTGATGTTGTCGGCGATCGTGGGGATGCGGTGGGCCTCGGCCGGTGTCTTGACGATCATCCGCTCGGTGCCGGTGACCGCGGCCAGCCGGGCGCTGTCGCGCAGCAGTTCCAGCGCGCCCTCCACGGTGCGCGGGAAGACTCCCATGTAGCTGTAGAGGACGACGTGCCAGTCGATGCCGTGAAGGTGTTCGCCGGCCAGCGTCCGCAGCGCGTGCAGGGCCTCGATGTCCTGGGCGCGGCTGGTCTGCTGGGCGTAGCTGAGGGAGACGCTGCTCAGTCCGCGCTGGCGGAAGAAGACGCATTCCAGGACCGACAGGGCCACCAGCAGGCTCGGGGGGCACAGCTGGCCGAGCATGCAGCCGCCGAAGCTTTCCAGATGGCTTCCCGGGCGGGAGGCCAGCAGGTCGCAGCTGCGGGCCCAGTTGTCGACCGACTCGGCCAGCGGGGTACGGCTGTAGGGCAGGCAGTAGGAGACGGGGCCGCCCTCGGTGGCGTCCAGGCCCGCGTCCAGGAGTGTTCGGATGATGTCGTAGGGCCGGGCCGATCCGTGGCGGATCTGGACGGCGAAGCCGTCACCGGGCGGGGCGTAGGTGCGCAGGAGTTCCCGTGTCACCGCCGGGCCGTGGGCGACGATCGGGAAGCCGTTGAGGTCGGCGCCGCCGGCCAGGGCGCGGCGGGCCGAGGCGTGGTCCCCCACACGGGTGTAGCTGTCCAGGGTGATGGTGCCCACGACCCGGGCCCGGGCCTGGCGGACCGCGGCGAGCCCTTGGCCCATCTCCTGAACGGTGGGCATGCCCATCCGGGGCTGGACCACCAGGACACCGTCCCGGCGTGCCCGGCCCACCGCGGAGGCGAACGCACCCAGCGGCGCCGGAGCCGACGACGGCACCAGAGGGCCGGCAGGCGGCGCCCCACGGCCGGCAGGCGGCGCCGGAGCGGACGACGGCACACCGGCGGCGGCGGGCCGCGGCGTTCCGGCCGGGGACGGCAGCGGCAGGGCGGGGGTGGGGGGCTGCGGGTTCACCGCGCACCAGCTCCTTCGAGGATGGCGGCGCCGGCGAGGTAGTGGCGGAAGGGTGCGATGCCGGCGGCGTCTTCGAAGACGGCGTCGAAACCGGCCTCCACCAACGCGGCGCTGTGGGACTCGCCCTCGGCACCGCGGATGCCGAGCTTTCCTCCGATGACGACCTTCAGGTCGCTGAGGTCGGGCTCTTCCCGCAGGCGCCTGATCAGACGGCTGCCGTCCAGCGCCCCGTGTCCGTTGACGCTGGAGACGACGACCATGTCCGGCCGCAGACGGCGGCACTCGGCGATCAGCAGCTCGTCGGGCACGCAGGCGCCGATGTTGGTGACCTGGTGGCCGAGGTCTTCCAGGAGCAGCTGGAGGAAGACGAGGTTCCAGGTGTGGGAGTCGGAGGAGACGCTGGAGACCAGGACGCGCCGGGAGCCGGAGCGGGCCGGCGTGGCCGTCGGGGAGGGTGCGGGCACAGACATGGTGTTCTTTCCGGTGGCGTGGACGCGGACGGGAAGGAGAGGAAGGGACGGGGCCGGCCAGTCAGGGCATGGCATCGCGCGGCCCCGTCACCTTCCGGTCACACGGCGGCGCTCACGCCGACGGGGCGGATCTCCCTGCCCGGCACCCGGGCCTCGGCCGGCCTGGTACGGATCGCCAGTACGGTGCAGCCGGTACGGCTGGACATCTGGTGCTCGGTCCCGGGGCCCTCGACGATCAGGTCGCCCTTGACGTAGGAGGGGCCGTCACTGTGGTCGAGTACTCCGTCAAGTACGAGCATCAGCTCGTAGCCCAGGTGCTCGTGGAAGTCACCGTGGGCACCGGGCGGGAAGCGCAGCAGCAGACCGACGGAGTCTTCGTTCTTCTCCTGGTCCGGGGCCCACAGAACGGCGTGCTCCACGCTCACTCGGCCCGGCTCGCTCCAGGTGGTCCACTCCAGCTCGTTCAGGTCGAACCCGCTGCGGAACACGTTCTGGACGTAGAGGACGTTATCCATGATCTCCCTCACGCTCTCCTTCGACACGGCTGAAATCCGGCCGCACTGAAAGGCTATGAGCAGCAAATCAATTCGATTCGAATGTTTCCGATAGGAGATATCGGGGTAACAGATGGACCCCCGGCGGGACTTGACAGACTATTCGCACCGCAGCACAAAGAGACACGGGCCTGTGCGTGGAAATCGGCGATACCGAAAAACCGGGACCACGCCCTGGCCGCGATTCCCGCCCCCTCTTTCTGGCCGGGGCTGAGGACGTACCCGCCCTTTAGGGCCCGGGCGGCCCCGGCCCCCCACGCCCGGCGGCCAGGACCCCTTGCCGTACCGGACGGCACGACCCGGCCCGCCACGCGCCACCCCCGGCCCCCCGGGGCGGGGCGGGACCAGGGGCCGCTCCCGGCGGGCCTGTACCGCGGACACGCCGTGCAGAGGGCACGCCGTGCGGTCGTGCCCGCGCAGACGGCGCGCCGCGCAGCTGCCGGGTACCGATGCCGGCCGCGCAAGGACCCGCCGCCCGCGCGGTACGAGTAGCCCCCCCGCACACGGTACGAGGAGCCACCCGCCGGAGCCGAAGGCCGCGGGCAGGGCGGCGGGTTGGCCGGCTGCCGGAGGTCCTGCCCTGCCGGGAGGGTGCCCGGCCCCCGGCAGGGCACGGGATACAGAGGCAGGGCGAGCCGAAAAACGCAGGCCGGCCGGCCGGTTACCCGACAAGCGGGCGGCGCGGACGGCCTCTGCCCGGCTGGCGAAGCCCGGGCTGCCCGGATACCCCCCTGGCCTGAAGGCTGGTGGACCCGGTAACCCGCAAGCTGGGGATACCGGAGGGGGTGTGCCCGGCGGCCCGTGCCGGATGCCGCAGGCCCAAGGCCGCAACGCAGCCGGCCGGCCGCCTGGACCAGCCCGCGGCCGGGGACAAGAAACAGGGCTTGCCCCAAGAAACCCAGGCGAGCAGGCCCGCGGCCCTGGCACCGGCCGGCAGGGCACCCCACCCTCGCGAAGCACCGAAGTCGCCGGTCCAGAAGGCTGGTTGACCCGGCGCGCCCGCGACTCCGGCAACCGAAGTCTCCGTGCCGGTGGCCGGTGCCGGACGCCGCAGGTCCGGAGCCGCAGGCTACCGGCCGGCTGCCCGGCTACCGGCGGGGCGGGAAAAGGCAGGCACAGCTACCCGCAGGACCCCAGCCGAGCCCGTCCGGTGCCCCGCGCACCGCGGGCCGGGCCGAGCTGCCCGGGTGCCGGCGGCCGGGTGCCGGCTGCTTCGAAAGCCCCGCCCCAAGGCCGTCACGTTGCCCCGCGTACCGCAGACAGCCGGCCGCCCCGAATACCGCAGGCCCGACAGGCCCGGAGACCCGAAGGGCCCCGGCCGGGCGGCTGATGAGGCGCGGCGCACGCAAGCGCGGCTACCGCAGGCGGGCCGGCTGCCCCGCGGGCGCCTGGCCGAAGGCCCGGGCCTGCCGTAGGCCGGGTGCTTGTCCGGGCGTCCGGGGCCCGCGCATCGGAGGGGCCGGGAGGCGGCCCCGGCCGGCGGACCGGAAGCCGGGGCCTGAAGGCCAACAGCGCTGCCCGGGCAGCCGGGTTCGCGGGCGTGGCGGCGGGGTGGGGGCCGGGGTGTGGTTATGAGGCGATCTGGCGCAGGGGGCGGCCGTCTGCCGGGTGGTTGTTGAGGACGCTGAGGGAGGTGACGGCGGCGATGCGGTCGGTGCCGGCCGCGGGTAACGGCAGGCGGCGCATGAGTTCCAGGACCGAGCGGGCGGCGCGGCTGAGGTGTTCGGGCTGGGCGTAGAGGACCCGTACGTCCAGTTCGCAGGAGGGCAGGGTCGGGATGACGGCCAAGTGCTGGGCGGCCAGGGAGGGTTCGGGCGGCAGCATCGCCACGCCGTAGCCGGAGCGGGCCAGTTCGCGTACGCCGCCGACCGAGCCGGCCTCGATGACCGGTGCGTCGATGCCGTAGCGGCTGCGCAGGGCGGCGAGCAGCGGCAGGTGGCAGGTGCATTCGGCGTTGATGGTCAGCACGCGGACGCTGCGCAGGGCGCGGGCGAGGTCGCCGGCGGCCGCCAGGGAAGGGGAGCCGACCGGTACCAGCGGCAGGGAGGGCAGCTTCTCGGCGGTCACCTCCGCCGGCAGGGGCGGCGCGCCTTCCTCCAGCGCCACCAAAGCCAGGGGCAGTTCGCCGCGCAGGACGGCCTCGGCGACGTTCAGGACGCTGGTGGCGCGCGGGGAGACCTGGACTTTGGGGTAGCGGTAGCGGGTTTCGCGGATGAGGTGGCCCACGCGCTGTTCCATGAGCAGCGGGTCCGCCCCCAGCGGTACCCGGCCCTCGGCCTCGGCGCCCGGGTGCAGCGCCCCGGACAGTTCGTTCACGGTCTGGAAAATACGTTCGGTGTATTCTTTGACGATCTCACCGTGCGGGGTGAGACGGACGCCGTGCGGAAGCCGGCGGAACAATGGGTAACCGAGTTTCGTTTCCAGTGCTTTGATGTGGCTCGTGACGCTCGACTGGGCATATCCGAGGTTACGGGCCGCTTTCGAGACGTTGCCCTGCTGGGCGACTTCTCTGAATGTCCGCAGGTGGTTAAATGCGAGATCCAATACCATTGCTGTCCCCAAGAGTGAGAGATCTTGCGTCCAAAACGCGCCGCGGGCGGCTGATGCAGCCGCCCTGGGCGCAGTTCGCCGGTCTGTTCTGCGAGAACGCTCCTCCGGGCCGTGCCGGTTCTCCTGCCACTCGCCCCCGAGCACCAGCACGCCGTACCCTGCCGCTAAGCGCTGCCCTAACGCATCGCTGCGGATACCCCCGTTAGTCATGGGATCCTGGCATGCCGTCGCGTCGATCGGCAAGTCGTCCCCGCATCAACGACGTCGAAGGAACCTGGATGTCCCCCCACGCTCCCCTCGCCCCTCACCCGCCCGCCGAAGGACCGCCGCTGCTGGGCGAGCCGCTGGCCCTGGAGTTCGTCAACACCCACTACGCCGTACGCGGCTGCCTGCGTGACGGGCTGGCCGGCACCCGGGAACTGGCATGGTGGCTGTGGGCGTGTCGCGAACGGTTCGCGACAGCTCTGAGCGAGGAACACCTGGCGAGGATCGGCCCCTCGGACGTGATGTGCTTCCAGCAGCTGCGCGACGCCGCCCGCCGCCTGATCGAGGCACAGACCCTGGGCCAGGCCCCCGATACGCGGGACATCGCCCAGGTCAACCGGGCCGGCGGACTGGGCCGTTCCTGGCCCGTCCTGGTCTGGGAAAACGACGGCCGGCCCCACGCCGTACCCACCGGCGCGTGCGGTCCGCTCCTGGAACTGCAGGCCGAACTCGCCCACGAGACCGTCCGCCTGATCACCTCCCCCACCCTCACCGTCAAACCCTGCCTCGCCCCCGGCTGCGTCCTGTACTTCGAACGCACCCCACCCCGCCGTGAATGGTGCTCACCCGGCTGCGGCAACCGCGCCCGCGCCGCCCGCCACTACAACCGCCACCGCACCCCCACCCCGCACCCACGCCCCTGACCCCCCACCCCCAGCCCCCGGCCCCGGTCCCGGCCCACCGGCAGCCCCGCCAGGCCCGACACGGCAACGCCAGCCCCACCAGGCCCCGCCCGCCCGCCGGCCGACCGCCGTCAGCGCCGGCCGCGGGCACACACCGCCACCACCCACGGCCGGCACGCCACCACCACCGGCCGCGGACCCACCACGACAGCCACCCCCGCCCAGCACGGCAGCCGTGCCCACGACACGCCCCGCCCAGGCCGGCACGGCCGCCCCACCCCGCATCCAGCCCACCCCGCCCGGCCGCCGCAGACCATCACCCTTCCCCCGGCGGCAGCCCTGCCCCACCTCAGCCCCCCCCTGCCCCCACTGCCGTTCACACCGCCAGGCCGACCCCGGCGGCCCCCCGACCAGCCGCGGACACACCCCAAGCCCCGCCACCCGCCCGCACACCCCCGCCGCAGCCAGGACCCGAACACCACCAGAGCAAACCCCAAGCACCCAGCACCCCCAGACCCCGCATCAGGACAACGCCGGGGCACCAGGACAGCAGGGCAGGACGACACCAGGGCACCAGGACGAGCGCAGGACCGCACAACCGGACACGCAGGCCAAAGAGCCCTGACGGCGCGGAGCACCGAGACCGCCCCCAGGAACCACAGCCCGCCCCCAAACGGGACAAGAACACCCGGCAATCACGCAACGAAAACTTCACACACCACCCAGCCCGCCACACCCGCCACCCCGGCACGAGCAACCCGCCACCCCCACCCCACCCCCACCCCCACCCGACCGCAGAGCACCCGGCCGGGCGCGCGTCGCCACACCGGCATACGAAAGACACAACCGGCAAGGCCGGCGGGATGCCGACCTGCAGCCAGCCGACTGCCGGCCGACTGCCGGCCGGTCAAATGCCCTGACAGGAGCCCCTGCCAGACGAGATCCCCAAGCCGCCGGCACTGAGCCGGACAACCACCCAACCGCCCCCTCCCCCCAGCCGGCGGCCGGGCGGCACACCCAGGAACGGAAGCAAGACCCCCGAAGCCATCCGAGAACTGCGAGTTCCCGGCACCAGCCGACCAGCACCGGTCGACAACCGCGGACCTGAGGCCGACGGCACCGGCCGGGCAGCACCGGTCGACAACCGCGGACCTGGAACTCACGGCGCCGGCCGGGCACCTCCGACAGCCGAGGACCTGGAACTCACGGCGCCGGCCGGGCACCTCCCATCGAAGGCCGAGCACCCGGGGCCGACGGCGCCGGCCGGGCAGCTCCCATCGAGGGCCGAAGACCCGTGCCGGTTCACCCGGTTTCCCGCACCCGGCAACGACCGGATACCCCATGCCTCCCGCCAGGAGATACCGACACCGGCGGTGCCGCCCCGCGCCCGGCGACACGGGACGGCCACGCCCCGCGGCGAGTACCTGGTGCACGAGAGCGCCGCGCCGCACCCGCCAGCCGCCCAGCCCCGCCCCGCCCCCTCCCTGGCCCGTCCGCCGGCCACCCCGTCTCCTCACCCCCCGGCCTCTAACGGTTCATCCCCACCCACCCGTTACAACCGGTTGACGTGCCGGTATCGGATTCCCGTATATCAGCCATCTGAGACGTGATCAGGAACAAGCCCCGCCCGGCCCTAACGTCATCACCACCGGGCCGGCCGGCCAACCAGCCGCCGGCCCCCGCCCCCACCCGGCCCACCCGGCACCCGCCCACAGCGCCCGGGATACGCGACCGACACCCCCGGCACACCCCCAGGGGCACACCGCGTACAACGGGGGCGGCCCGCCGTCAGACAGACAAGGACCCTTGATGCACTCCACACACCCGAGCCGCCGCCGCCTGGCCAAGACCGCCGCCGCCGGCCTCGTCCTCGCCGCCGCCCTGGCCACCACCCCCGCCGGCGCCGCCTCCCTGGACACCGACACCCCCGAAGCCCGCTCGACCCCCGACCGCGTCCTGTACTGGAACAACGCCATCCTCGACGCCTTCCGCAAGGTCGGCGGCACCCCGGGCCCCCTCACCCGCGGCGGAGCGATGATGAACATCGCCATCTACGACGCCGTCAACTCCATCAACACCATCGGCAAGCCCTACCTCACCAAGGACACCACCGCCGCCGGCAAGTACGGAGCCCTCGACTCCGCCGTCGACCACGCCGCCTACACCGCACTGAAGAACGCCTTCCCCGCCGTCGACTTCACCACCGCGTTCAACAACGCCCGCGCCCTGCCCGACCGCGGCACCCCCGCCGACCGCCAGTACGGCCAGCAACTCGGCACCAAGACCGCCCAGGCGATCATCGCCCACCGCACCGGCGACGGCTCCACCGACACCACCCCCTACACCCCCACCACCGGCCCCGGCCACTGGATACCCGCCCCCGGCAAGCCCGTCGGCGCCCCCAACTGGGGCAACGTCAAGCCCTTCGCCCTCACCAGCGGATCCCAGCTCCGCCCCGCCAAGCCCGCCGGCTTCACCACCCCCCAAGACATGCTCAAGAGCCCCCAATACGCCGCCCAGGTCAACGAAATCAAGGCCATCGGCGGCAAGAACTCCACCCAGCGCACCCCCGAACAGACCCAGATCGCCCACTACTGGGCCAACGACGTCGACGGCACCTACAAGCCCGTCGGCCAGCAGTACGACCACACCCTCGCCATCTACAAGAAATACCGCCCCTACGGCCAGTCCTACGACTCCGCCAAACTCTTCACCAAAATGTCCGTCTCCCTCGCCGACGCCGCCATCGCCATCTGGGACTCCAAGTTCAACACCGACTGGGACCTCTGGCGCCCCCAGCACGCCATCAACCACGCCGACCAGGTCCCCAACCCCGACCTCACCGCCGACCCCACCTGGCAACCCCTCGAAAAAGACACCACCGGCAACAGCTTCAGCCCCAACTTCCCCACCTACGTCTCCGGCCACTCCGGCATCGCCGCCGCCTGGGCCGGCGCACTGAAAAACCACTTCGGCCGCGACGACCTCACCTTCACCGCCGGCACCGACGACCCCTACGCCAAGGGCATCACCCGCACCTTCACCTCCCTCACCGCCGCCGCCCAGGAAAAAGCCGACAGCCGCAAATACATCGGCGTCCACTTCGACTGGGACAACACCACCGCCCTCACCCTCGGCTACAACGTAGCCACCCACACCACCACCCGCTTCTAACCACCGCACACACCACACCCCCACACACCCCCAACCACCACACACCCGGTACGCCAGACCACCCCCAACACACCCACCCACCCCAACCCCCAGGAACACACCCATGACCAACACTGGCAGGCCCTCTGTCGGAGGGCGGTGCGAGGATGGCAGTGTGCTCCGGAACGCACGCGGGGCAAGCGGGGCAAGGTTAGGTTCGAGCGGTTGGAGGCAGCATGGCCAAGGAATTCCAGGTGACTTACGACTGCGCCGACCCCGGTGCGCAGGCGGCGTTCTGGGCTCAGGCGCTGGGCTATCGCATCCAGCCGCCGCCCGAGGGGTTCCCCGACTGGTCGGCTGCGCTGACGGCGTGGGGCGTCCCGCCTGAGCACCACAACGACCGGTCGGCCATCGCGGATCCGGACGGCAAGGGGCCGCGGGTCTTCTTTCAGAAGGTCCCGGAGGGAAAGACCGCGAAGAACCGCTTGCACTTGGATGTGCGCGCGGCACCCGGTCTGACCGGCAGCGAGCGGATGGCCGCTCTGGAGGTGGAGGCCGACAGGCTGGAGGGGCTGGGAGCGAAGCGGTTGTACCGGCTCGAGCCCAACGGCATCGACGAGGGGATCATCGCGATGACCGACCCTGAAGGGAACGAGTTCTGCCTGGATTGAGGGCAGGACGTCGGCTCTGGACGGCTTCCACTTGCCGATCGGTGCACCTGCTCGGTCGAATCAGGTGATCGCCGCAGTGCCGGCACATGAAGCCAGGGCCCCCTCGGTAGCTCGGAGTTGCAAAGCTCGCGAGCACCGAGGGGGCCTCTTTGTCGCGGTGTAGCGCGACCGGCACGACCGGAACGACCCAGCGTCGACGAGCCGCTTCGCCTCGCTGTGCTCCCACCCCGTGAAGGAGAGAAACCACCCGCGTACCGTCGTCCGCAGGGTGACCAGCCGGGGCCTCCGCCCGCTGCACGCGTCAGGGCACGCTACTGCTCCGGCTCCCAGGCGTCGCGACCTAACCACGCACCGTCGCCAGGAGCCAAGCCACCGGGAAGGTGAGGATGCCGAGGGCGATGGCTCCGACCAGGGAGGCGAGCCAGACGAAGACGTAGCCCTCGCCGTCGCGGAGGCGTCCTCGGCGGGCGGAGGTGAGCAGCCAGTGGCCGGGCAGGCCGAGGGTGGCGGCCGTCCAAGCGGTGAAGGTGACGTACTCGGCGGCGGCGAGCGGTGAGGGTTCGAAGACCTCGTCGCCGACCAGTCGGACATCGCGCCGGGTGCCCGGCAGGAAGTCATCGGAGGCGGAGAGGAGCCGTATCGGGCGCGCCGCCGTCGCATCGGCGGACGAAGACGCGGAGGACGGCGTGTACGTGCCCCGGCAGTGGACGTCGGTGTCCTCCACCCCCTCGTGACAGCCGGCGACCACGAACGTGCCCGTCGGCCCGGCTATGCCCGTCAGCGCACCCAGGCGGGCGCCGAACAGCAACCAGATCACGGCCAGGCATCCCAAGAGCCACAGCACGGCGAGCGCGCCGACCGTCCGCCAGAGCCACGTCCGGCCCGTCCGCCCCATGGAGCCCCCCGTTACACGCTCATCGGTCCGAGGCCGCCTTACCCGGCAGCGGCACACGGGAACCGCACAGGCTTCCGAGAATGTGCCGGCTGGGGTTCCGAGAGCCGGGAGCGCGCACGGCCCGCCTGGGATCCGCCCCGGACGAAGGGACCGCGGGCCGGGCCTGCCCACCGGTGCGGCCGCACCAGGCCGGACCGGACGTCGCCTGCCCTCCACCGAAGGCCGTTCGTGCAGCGGCGATTCCGGTCAGCCCTTCACTCCCCCAGGCGGTCGAGGAAGTCGGCGATGAGCGGGGCGATGTCGGGGAGGTGGTCTTCCAGGGCGAAGTGACCCGTGGGGAAGAGGTGGAGTTCGGCGTCGGGTACGTCGCGCAGGTAGGCGCGGGCGCCGGGTGGGGTGAAGAAGGGGTCGCCGGTGCCCCAGGTGATGAGGGTGGGCGGGCGGTGTTCGCGCAGCCATGCCTGCCAGTTGGGGTAGGCGACGACGTTGGTCTTGTAGTCGTAGGCAAGGCCGAGTTGGGCCTCCTTACGGCCGGGCTGGTCGAGGAAGTACTGGTCGAGCAGCCATCCTTCCGGTGCGACCAGCGTGGGGTCGGCGGTACCGCCTTCGTACTGTCCTCGGGTGGCCGCCAGTGTGAACAGGTCGAGGATCGTGCTCTCGGCGCCGGGGGTGTCCGGGGTGAGCGCGGTGAAGTCGCGGGCGGCGTCGGACAGGCCGTCCGTGTAGGCGTTGCCGTTCTGCACGATGAGGCCGGTGACCCGCTCGGGATGGCGCAGGGCCAGACGGAAGCCGACCGGGGCGCCGAAGTCGAAGAGGTACATCGCGTAGCGGGTCAGTCCGAGCCGCTGGGTGAAGCCTTCGACGATGTCGGCCAGGCGCTCGAAGGAGTAGGTGAAACCGTCAGGGGTGCGCGTGTGCCCGAACCCGGGGTAGTCGGGGGCGATCAGCCGGTAGTGCATGCCCAGGCTGTCGATCAGGCGCCGGAACTGGTGCGAGGCGGACGGGAAACCGTGCAGGAGCAGCAGAACCGGGGCGTTGGGGCGTTCCGGCAGCGACTCCCGATAGAAGACCTCCACGCCGTCGACCTCGACGGAGCGGTGGGTGACGCGGGCCGGAACCGACACCCGCGAGAGGGCAACAGAACCCGTCATTTCACATGCCTCCTTGGAAGGTTTATGCATTAGACACTGCCCCATGGGGTTCTAATGTGTCAAGCAGGTCATGTACCGTTAGCCGTATGCGTGAGAGTGAACCGCTGACCGGCGAGCCACTGGCCCTGGACCTCGTCAACACCCGCCCCCTGAGCGCCCACGGCCCCACCGACCTGCTCGACACGCCGCACAGACTGGCCCTCTGGCTCGCTCTGCAGGAGGCCCGGCTCGGTCAGGAAACGGATGGCGACGCGCCCACGGAGACCGACCTCGCCGCCGTTCATGCCGTACGGACCCACGTCGAGGCCGCCGTCCAGGCCGTGCTCCACGGACAGGAGCCCTCTGCCGCCCACCTGCGCGCCCTCACCGACGCGCAGCGGGCCGCGCCCGCCGTACGCGAACCGGTCTGGGATGGCGAGAGGGTGACGGCGCCATACCGTCGCACCGGCCCGCTCGGCCTCCGACTCGCCGCCCGACTCGCCGAAGCCACCGCCGAGCTCCTCGCCGACTCGAACATCGCGAAGCTCCGACAGTGCGAGGCCGACGACTGCGTGATGCTCTTCCTTCCCGCCCACCCGCGCCGCCGCTGGTGCTCGCCCGACCGCTGCGGCAACCGTGCTCGCGTCGCCCGGTACTACCACCGCCACAAGCAGCCCACCGAACCGCACCAGTGAAACGGAGGCTGCCGACGGCGATCCGCCTGCCCGCCGGGGCCTGGAGCTTCGAGGCGGTGAGCGATCGGAAGCCGAAGCGCAGAAGCTGGAGTCACGAGTAGGTCCGGTCCGAGCGGGTAGGAGTGGGCGACCCCGCCACCTCCGGCAGACGCGCGCGGACAGACGACCCCACGGGCCTTCACGCCCCTTGGCTACTTCTGAGTCACCCACTCGATCGGGTAGCGTCCGGAGCCGACTAATCCGCTTCCTTGCTTCCCTCTCGAGGACCTATGCCTGCCAGTGAAGTCGCCGCTCACCGCGTCCGTCCCGGGCGCTGCTCCGTCCACGCGTCCATGCAACGGTGCACCCGGGCGCGACCATCGCGCATACCCGGCGCCGGAGCTCTGGCCCCTTGAGATTCCGGATCAGACGCCCGGACCCCACGCCCGCAGACCCCTACCGGGACGAGCCGGCGACCACCCCCGCCGCGCAGACTGCGGGGCCAGAGGTCACCCAGGCGCCTCTGTCCGCCCACGAGACGGCGCTCATACGCGCCTCCGTGTCGGTGGTCGAGCCACTCGCCGCGGACATGACGGTCTACTTCTACGCGATCCTCTTCACGCGCTATCCCGAGGTACGGCCGATGTTCCCGCAGGGGATGGACGCCCAGCGCGACCGCCTGTTGCGTGCTCTGCTGCGCATCGTCGACCTGGTGGACGATCCGGAGAACCTGGTCCGCTTCTGCGGACACCTCGGGCGTGACCACCGTAAATACGGCACCCTCCGGGCGCATTTCCCCGCCGTGGGCGAATGCCTCCTCGCCTCTCTGGCCCGTTACGCCGGCCCCGCCTGGACCGACGACATCGCCGCCGCGTGGACCAAGGCGTACGGAGTGGTCGCCGACGTCATGATCAGTGCCGCCGAGCAGGACGCGGAGGTACGGCCCGCCGTCTGGCCCGCCACGATCGTGCACCGCGCCCCTCGTGGACCTGGCATCGCCGAGGTCACTCTTCAGCCCCACGTGCCGTACGAGCACGCCGCCGGTCAGTACGCGAGCATCGAGACCCCCTGGCATCCCAAGCAATGGCGCCACTACTCCCCCGCCAACGCGCCACGCGCGGACGGCACCCTCACCTTCCACGTACGGGCGGTGCCGGGTGGCTCGGTCAGCAACGCACTGGTGCACCGGGCCGCGGTGGGTGACGTGGTCCACCTCGGCGCACCGATGGGCGACATGGTGCTGGACGCCGCCGTCCACAGCGACTTGCTCTTCGTGGCCGGCGGCACGGGCGTCGCCCCCATCCGTGCACTCATCGAGGAGGTCGCTCGGCGCGGCGGCCGGCACCAGGTGAACCTCTTCCTCGGGGCTCGCACCGGTGCCGAGTTGTACGGCGTGGACGACATGCTGCGCATGGCTCAGCGGCACCACTGGCTGACCGTCAGGGGCGCGGTGTCCGACGAGTACGTCCCCGGGATCCGGGGGTCTCTGCCGGAAGTGCTGGCCGAGTACGGACCGTGGTACCAGCACGACGTCTTCCTCAGCGGCCCGGCCGCCATGGTCGCGTCGGCCAGGCAGTCGCTCACCCACCACGGCACAGCGCCGGATCGCATCCACCACGACCCGTTCGACACTCCCGTCCTGGCCACATCCTGAGACACGGCGGGCGCTTCCGCTGCCGCCGCGTGCGCTCTCACCGGCCCGTAGTCGAGGCAGAGTTGGTCGTCCCCAGGCCGTTCGCGGCTTGGGGGCGGCAGCGGGACCGCGGCCGTGGCGATCCGGGCGCATGTGCTCCGGGGCCCCTGGGAAAAGCAGTTGACGCTCCGGCGCCGGTCGTGAACGATCCCGGACCGTGACGAGCAGCGATCGGAAGCACCCCTCCCCTGGTCGGCCCTCCCCCGGCACCCGCCCGATCGCCCTGGTCACCGGTGCAGGGCGGACCGTCGGCATCGGCGCCGGTATCGCCCGCCGGCTGGCGGCCTCAGGCTGGGACATCGCCTTCACCTACTGGTCCCCCTACGACGACCGCATGACCTGGGGCAGGGAGTCCGGCGCGACCGAGGCGATCAGCCGATCCCTGTCCGACCATGGTGCCTCCACCGCGGCCATCGAGGCGGATCTGGCTGACCTGGACACCCCGGAACGCGTCTTCGAAGAGGTCGAACAGCGGCTGGGAAGCGTCACCGCTCTGGTGATGTGCCACTGCGAGTCCGTCGACTCCGGACTGTTCGACACCTCCGTCGAGAGTTTCGACCGGCACTTCGCCGTCAATGCCCGCGCCCCCTGGCTGCTCATCCGCGAATTCGGACGTCGCTTCGCCGCGGACCCGGGAACCGGTCGGATCATCAGCCTCACCAGCGATCACACCGCCGGCAACCTGCCCTACGGAGCGAGTAAGGGGGCGCTGGACCGCATCACCCTGGCCGCCGCGCGCGAACTGGCCCATCTCGGTGTGACAGCGAACGCCATCAATCCCGGACCGATCGACACGGGCTGGATGCCCGAGGACGTACGGGAGCACTGCCTCCGCCAGACCCCCCTCGGCCGCCTGGGCACTCCGCAGGACACCGCGCACCTCGTGGACTTCCTGTGCTCCAGGGAAGGCGGATGGATCAATGGCCAGCTACTCATGAGCAACGGCGGCATCGCCTAGCGACGTTCCCCGTCTCGAGCGCCGAGCACCCTTACAGCCGCATTCGCGGCTGGGACCACGACGCCGCGGCCCGCCGAGACCCCCCGTCACCGGTGCCGACGTATCGCTCTGCCGAGCAGCATCGATCCGCCGGCGGCATGGAACCCGTGCCCACTCGACGCGGCAGCCGAGCCACCTGCGTACCGGCCGCCACTCCGCGACAACGACTCGGCCCGTCGCCGACACCAGCAGACCGTCGTACAAGATCGAGTCAGCCAGTCAGTCGTCAGTCAGTCAGTCAGTCAGTCAGTCAGTCAGTCACGAGGAGAGCAGAACATGAGCTTTCACCTTCACCTTCGAGCTGTGGCGGAAGATGAGGTCCGAGACGACCACGCCTCGCTGAAGGAGTTCATGAGCGCGGCCTGGGACGACCACGAAACCGAGTATGCGGCAGGCATCGCAGAATCCATAGCCAAGGACTTCGACCCCCTCAACGACCTCTACCTGGCGGGTCCCACGCTCGTCGGCGGGACTTCGTCATGGGACCTGCCGATCTACGGGGGCAGGATCGTCCCCACCCCCATCGACCACCAACCGCCGTTCGTCATCCTCTCCCCTGCTCAGGTCACCACGGTCGCGGACTTGCTCGCGGGAGCCTCCTTCGAAGCTCTATGGCAGGTGGAGGGGCGCAAACTCAGTGCACCGTACGCTCAGTGGGAGGATCCGGAAAATGCGGCCAAGCAGGACTTCCTTGCCCACCACACCGGCCTGCGGGACTTCTACGGCCGCGCGGCCCACGCACACCGCGCCGTCGTCAAGGCCTTCTGGTATTAGCCTCGCGCTCGCCCGTGAGGGCCGTCCGACGGTGAGCGCGTCAGAGGAGAGCGCCTTTGGTCAGCGAGCCTGCGGAGCGCCCGGAAGCATCTCGCGACCACGGTCACGGCAGTACTTGAGGAACGGGTGCCCGTTCGCCGGTCCTCAGCCGGAGACAGATCTTTCGCCGCACTCCCTTGATCTGGAGCGCGCTCCAGGTTCGAGCATGGGCGGCATGAACATCACTGACCCTCAGATCGTCCTCGGGACGATGGGCTTCGGCACCCACGTCGACCGCGACGCATCCTTCGCGATCCTCGACTCCTTCGTCGCCGCCGGCGGTGTCTGGCTCGACACCGCCAACTGCTACTCCTTCTGGGCCGACCCCAGTGGCGTCGGCGGCGCCAGCGAGCGCATCATCGGGGCGTGGCTCCGGGCACGCCCGGGCGCACGTGACATGGTCCGGATCGCGACGAAGGTCCGGCAGAATCCGCTCGTCCCGCACTCCTGGCCGGCCAGCGCCGAAGGGCTGTCCGCCCACGCCATCCAGGCCGGCGTCAAGGAGAGTCTGGACCGTCTGGGCGTCGATCACATCGACCTGCTCTGGGCCCACGCAGAGGACCGCACGGTGCCGCTGGAGGAAACGGTCGGAGCCTTCGGCGAGCTGGTCGCACAGGGAGTGGCCCTGCGGGTCGGGGCCGCGAACCATGCCGCCTGGCGCGTCGAGCGCGCCCGGTCGCTCGCCCGGGAGCGGCGCGTGGAACCGTGGACGGCCCTGCAACTGCGCCACTCCCTCGTCCAACCTCGCCCGGACACCCCCCTCGCGGAGGCCGGCCACCGCATGCTCACCGCCGAGGACGTGGACCTCGCGCGTTCGGAGGGGCTCGCCGTGTGGTCGTACAGCTCGCTGATGTGGGGTTCGTACGTGCGCGCGGACAAGCCGCTTCCGCGGACCTATGATCACCCGGGGACCACCCGGGTGCTCTCGGTCCTGGACGAGGTCGCCGGTCAGGTCGCGGCCACGAGGAATCAGGTCGTCCTCGCATGGCTGATGCGGCAGGGGATCGATCCCATCGTCGGGGTGAGCCGGGTGGAACAGATCGAGCAGGCACTCGCCGCACGGCGTGTGCGGCTCGGTGACGAGCACATGGCGCGCTTCGCCGAAGCGCGGTAGCGGTGGTGACGCGAAGGAGCACCATGACCACCCTCACTCCGGCAGCGGCCGCCGACCGCACCGGTGTCTCCATCGACACGCTGCGCTATTACGAACGCGAGGGGCTCATCGGCCCGATACGGCGCTCCGCCGGCGGGCGCAGGGAGTACACCGAGGACGACGTCTTCTGGATCGGCCTGGTCACGTGCTTCCGCAAGGCCGGCCTGGGTATCGCGGACCTGCGGGATTTCGTCGCCATTCTGCGCGCCGATCACCCTCCGCAGGACCGGGTGGCCTTCCTCCGCGAGCGGCGTGCCGGCCTGGAGGAGCGGGTGGCAGCGTTGTGCCGGGCCATGAAGGTCCTCGACGAGAAGATCGACTACTACAGCTGAGAAGGCTCTCACCGGCTGTGTGCGGGCGGGTCGGCAAACACGGCACCATGGCCGGGTGCCGTGCGCCGGCCGGCCCGGCGGCGGGGGTCTGTTCCGTACGACCAACCCGCACCGCGGAGGCGCGCCCGGGGCCCGTAGACTCGCTAGCCGATTCCGCCACAGGGAGGACCACGCAGTGAACCAGTACGACCATACGGGCCGGGCGACAGGCGACGCTCCGATCTACGCGACACTCGTCCGGGAGCGCGGGGACGTGCCCGCGGAGGTCAAGCGGGTGGCCGCACAGGTGCTGGAGGAAGCGGACCGGGCGGTCGACTTCGGCTCGATACGCACTGTCTGAGCGAACGGGCCGAGGGACCGGCTCGATCGTGCTGTGGTGCACGAACGGGCCGAGGGCTCGTCCCGGTGTTCCGCCGGCCGCCAGGGACATGCGTGGCCCCCGTCGCCCGGACCGGACGGGCCGCAGTGGTCCCCGGCGTGCAGCGAGGTGCGGCCGGCTCAGGGCCGTACCACCGCCTGCTGCTGCTCGGGCGCACCTTTGAAGAAGTCGATGAAGCCGGACGGTGAGCGGTCGCCGAGGCACAGGTCCAGGATCTCGTCGGCGTCGGCGTAGAAGGCCTCGCTGCGAGGGAACAGTGCCTCTTCGTAGGCGGTGAGTGCCGCCTCGGTGTCGTCGGGATGCGCGGCGATCGCCTTGGCGAGTTCGGCGCCGTCGAACATCACGAGGTTCGCGCCGTCGCCGGACGGCGGCATCAGGTGTGCGCCGACCCACTCGGTGGACCGGTTCAGCTCGACGTACGTGTGCAGGATGTCGCCCGCCTCGCGGTGGGCCACTCCGCCCTTTCCCGGAGGTGAGCGCGTACATGGCGCCCTTGCCGACCGCCTCGACCGTCACGGGGTGCCGCTGGTCGACGTCGTGGAGGTAGGTCTCGACGAACGTCGTGCCCGTGTACGTCGGCCTGGCGTCGGACAGCAGCGGCCTGACCTTCGACCAGGCACCGTCCGCGCCGACGAGAAGGCCGCTGGTCACGGTCGAACCGTCGCTGAAGGTCAGCTCGTGCCGACCGTCGCCGAGGGGCTGGACTCCGGTGACCTTGTGCCCCCACCGGGATGGTCCCCTCGGGCAGGGAGTCGAGCAGGATGCGGCGCAGATCGTCGCGGAGCACCTCCGGGCGGGCGGCCGTGCCGTCGTCGGGGAGGTCGAGCAGCATCGCGCCGTGCTGGTCGAGGACGCGCGCCGCCTCGGCGCCCTCATGGATGATCGCGTGGAACTCGTCGGTGCTTCGCACGGCGGCCCGACTGCCTCGCGCCGCGGGCTCCGTGCCCCGCGATGCGCGTCGGAGGGCGCCGTCGAGGCCGGCGGAGACCGCGGGAACGACGGGCGGTATGAGCGCCTCCACCGCCTGTGACACCACGGCGGAACGGCTCCGCCCTCGGGGAGGGGGAGCCGTTTCCGTTTGCGAGCGGACTGCGTGGGTCAGGCGTGTCGGTGGTGGCGCTTGTTGCCCGTGACCAGCCGGTAGACGGCGAGGAGGATGACGGAACCGATGATGGCGGCGACCCAGGTGGAGATGTCGAAGAAGCCGTCGATCGAGTCGACGCCGAAGATCACCTTGCCGAGCCAGCCGCCGAGCAGGCCGCCGGCGATGCCGATGAGCATGGTGATGATGATGCCGCCGGGGTCCTTGCCCGGCATGAGCGCCTTGGCGATGAGACCCGCGATCAGACCTATGAGAATCCAGGCCAGAATGCCCATGATGTGCCTCCTACCTCGATGGATAAAGTCCTTGTTAACGATCGTCTTCACCCTGTGGACGTTTCCAAACGTCCCGAGTCCCTGATCATTGCGTCGCGGCGGTGCTGGGCGGCGTTGCACCCGCCGACCCGCCGGACGGGAGAGCCAGGTGGCGGCGCTCGCGGCCGACGAGGACGTCCGGACCCGGCCCCGCCCGCTCCACACCCGGCTCCACCCCGGCAGCAGCGCCTGGCAGGCGGAGTGCCAGGCCCTGGCGACCGGGCCGGAGGCGGTAGGACGCGTCGCATCGAAGGAGGCCCCTGCCGCGCCGAAAGGCTGAGCGGATACCCCGAGCGGCCGGACCCGACGGACATGCGGGTCCCGCGGGCCTGCCGAAGGGTCCTAGCCCACGGAGACGTGCTCCTCCTGCGGGCGGGAGGCCGGGGATACGGCCTGGTGGCGGTCCCGCGCGCCGCCGGGGCGGACCGGCCACCACGTGCTCCGGCCGAGAAGCGCGGCCAGCGCGGGCACCAGCACGATGGACAGGACGAACGCGGAGAGCATGATGCCGAGCGCCGTCGCGAAGCCGATCTGTTGGGTGGAGGGATTCGTGTTGACGGCGAGGCTGCCGAAGGAGGCCGCCAGGACGACACCCGCCGTGGCGATCGCGGGTGCGGTGTGCCGTACGGCCCGGGCGACGGCCGCGCGGGCCGGGCCGGGGCGCTCCATCTCCTCGCGTATGCGGTCGCTGATCAGGATGTTGTAGTCGGTGCCGAGAGCAACGACGAAGAGGAACAGGACCAGCGGGAGGGTGAAGTCGACGCCCGGCTCGTCGAGCAGGTGCTGGAAGAACAGGGCCGAGGCGCCCAGGGTGGCGGCGAACCCGAGGCCGACGGCGGTCATGAGGATCGCGGGGGCGAGCAGGCTGCGCAGCAGGACGAGCAGGATGAGGGCGATCAGCACCGCCGCGACCGGGAAGACGATGCGCAGGTCGTGGTCGACGGCGGTGGAGATGTCGGCGAAGATCGCGGCCGTGCCGCCGACATGGGCGTCGGTTCCCGCGGGGGCGACGTCGGCGATCGTGTCGCGGACGGGTCCGGAGACGAGATCGCGGGCTTGCTGTGTCTGGGCCTCGTAAGTGAGGTACAGGTCGAACCGCGCGGCCGTGCGGTCCTCGTTGATGGTCGTCGCGCCGACCCTGCCGACGCCGTCGACGGCGCCCAGGGCGCGAGGGAGCGCCTCGACGGTCTCGGCCGTCAGAGTGCGGCCGTCCTTCGTGGTGACGTAGACGGTGGCCGGGTCGGACACCCCGGCGGGAAGGGCACGGGAGATCTCGGCAGCGGTGGCGGCGGCCGGCGTGTCCGGATTGCCGCCGCTCTGGCCGAAGTCCATCCGGATGCCCACGAGTCCGGCCGAGAGTGCGGCCAGCAGGGCGACGCAGACGAGGGCGAGGCTCACCGGGCGGCGGGCGACCAGGGCTCCGAAGCGGCCGGCCGCTCCTTCGGCGGGCTGCCGCTTCAGGGCGCGGGACGGCCAGAACATCGCGCGTCCGCAGGCCGCGAGCAGCGCCGGCATCAGCGTGAGACTGGCCAGGAGCATGACCAGGACCGACACGGCGATGGCCGGCCCGAGGACGCGGAACTGTCCGAAGGTCGCGATGGCGAGGGTGGCGAAGGCGGCCACGATGGTCAGGGCGGCCGACGTGATGGCCGTGCCGATGCGGGCGCTGACCTCGGCCGCCGCCTCGCGGGCGGGCTGCTCCGGCCGGGAGCGGAGCTGTTCGCGGAATCGGAAGAGGAGGAAGAGGAAGTAGTCGACGCCGATGCCGACCAGCACGACGCCGATGAGGCTCGGCGTGGAGGGGTCCAGCCTGATGCCGCTGAGCGCCGCGCCGCCGACCACGACACCCGCCGCCGCGCCGCCGATGACGGCCACGGCGAACAGTGGTACGAAGGCGGCCAGGACGCTGCGGAAGACCAGGATGTTGATCAGTACGATCAGGCCGGTCATGGCGATGCCGACGGCGGTCTGGGTGGTCTTCTCGGCGTCCGCGGTGTCCGTGAGGTCGGCCAGGCCGCCGGTGAAGCCGGTGCGCATCCCGGCCTCCTCGAACGCCGCCTCGGCCTGGTCGCGGAAGACGCGGTACACGCTCTGGAGGCCGGGATCCATGGAGTTGCCGGTCAGCCTGACGGACAGCAGCTCGAAGCTGCGGCCCGGCGCGGTCATCGCGGGAATGACGCCGGGAGTCTGGGAGTAGTCCTCGCTCAGCAGTGCGGGCGGGTCCTCCTCCCTCGGCGCGGGCATCTCGACGCGCCGGCTGCCCAGCGCCTGTGCGACGGCGCCGACGCGCCGCTCATCCGCCTCGGAGAGGGCCTTGCCGTCGGCCCGGCCGACGAGCACGGTCACCGCGTTGCTGTCGGGCTTCGCCCCGAACTTCTCCTCGGCGATCCTCAGGGCGGCGGCCGAGTCGTACTGCGCGGGCAGGAACTCTCCGCTCTGGGGTTCGGTCACGCGGTAGACGAGGGCCTGACCGAGAACGGTCAGGAAGAGGCCCAGCACCGCCCAGGCGGCGATGACCTTCCACGGGTTGCGGGTGGAGAACCCGGTCAGGGCGCGGATCACGTGTCGTCCTCCGATGGTGGGTGGTTCGCCGGGGTCCCCCGGCTGCTCTCCAGCTCATCAGCGGAACGCGGCGGAATCGTCCGAGCGCAGGACGAGACGGTGCCCGGGAGCGGGGGCCGGGGCGGACCGCCGACCAGGACCCTGGTCCTGGGTCGCGATCGGCTCCGGGTACCGGGGAGGGTGGCGTCGACCGGTGCCAGAATGGGGCTTGGGACGACAGTCGGTCGTGGGCACCGGCAGCCGTCGGTGGGGGCGCCCGCAGGGGGGAAGGGTCACGGCATGCCGAAGACGACGACGAGGCGGGGGCGTTCCGGCGGCGCCGGGACGGGGCCGGGCAGCGACGCCCTGCCGTGGACGCGCAACGACGCGCTGGTCACCGTCGGCGCGGCCATCGTGGACCTGCTCAGCTTCTCGCTCGGCAGCCAGATCGACCACGGGTACGTCCCGCCGGCCGGCTGCGTGCTGCTGGTGGTGGCCGCACTGCCGTTGCTGGCCCGTCGGCGCGCCCCGGTGTGGACGCTCGCGGCCGTCCTGCTGTTCGACCTGGCGCTCAATCTGAGCGTGCCGGTGGGTCAGCACTTCACGGCGACGACCGTGGTCGCGCTCTACACGGTCGCCCGGTCCCGGAGCGCGGCCGTGGTGGCGCCGGCGGCGTTCGTCTCCGCGGTGATGCCGCTGGTGGGGCGGTCCCCATGGCCGGTGACCGTGGGGGTGATCGGCAGTGTGGCCAACGTGCTGTTCGTGCTCGTCACCGCGGCCGCGATGAACCGCTGGGACCGCGAGAACGAGACCAACCGCCGCCTGCTCGCCGACCGTGCGGTGGCGGACGAACGGCGCCGCATCGCCCGGGAGCTGCACGACATCGTCGCCCACCACATCACCACCATGCAGCTGATGGCCGGGGGTGCCCGGGCCAACCTGGCGAGCGACCCCGAGGTGGCCCGGGAGGCGCTGGTCACCCTGGAGGGGTCCGGGCGGATGGCGTTGCGCGAGATGCGCCAGCTGCTGGACGTGCTGCGAGCGGGGGACGACGCCGACGAGGCGCCCACCGCACCGCAGCCCGGGGTCGGGGACCTCGCGAGGATCGTCGGCGAGACCTGCCGGGCCGGGCTGTCCGTCGACCTCGACGTGCGGGGCGAGGAGCGCCCGCTGCCGCCGAGCGTGGGCCTGACCGTGTTCCGCATCGTGCAGGAGGCGCTGACGAACGCGCGCAAGTACGCCGGCCGGGCACGGGCTTCCGTGCGGCTGACGTACGGGACGGACGGGCTGGCCGTGGAGGTGTCGGACGACGGGGCCGGGGTGGCGGCCGCGCCCTCCGGGTCCGGCTACGGCCTGATGGGGATGCGGGAGAGGGTCGCCCTGCACGGCGGCACGCTGGAGGCCGGACCGCTGGACGGGGGCGGGTTCCGGGTGGCGGCCCGGCTGCCGCTGAAGGCCGAGGAGGGGGCGCTGCGATGAGCGTACGGACGACGGAGGCGATCAGGGTGCTGATCGCGGACGACCAGCCGCTGGTGCGGCGCGGACTGGCCCTGATCCTGGCCCCCGACCCGGGCTTCGAGGTGGTGGGCGAGGCGGGTGACGGCGAGGAAGCGGTGCTTCTCGCGCACCGGCTGCGCCCCGACGTCGTGGTGATGGACATCCGGATGCCGGTGCTGGACGGGGTCGGTGCGACCGAACGGCTCGCGCGGACGCTGCCCGAATGCCGGGTGCTGGCACTGAGCACCTTCGACATGGACGAGTACGTGGTGGCGGCGCTGCGCGCCGGCGCCTGCGGCTTCCTGCCCAAGGACATCTCGCCGGAGGAACTGGTCGCGGCGGTACGGGTGGTCCACACCGGGGAGGCCGCGGTCGCGCCCCGGCTGCTGACCCGGCTGATCTCCGCCTACGTCGTGGCTCCCAGCCGTCCGCAGCCGCCCGAGGTCGCGCTGGTCGATCTCACGCCGCGCGAGCAGGAGGTGTGGCGGCTGATGGCCACGGGGCTCGACAACGCGGAGATCGCGCACGCCCTGGACATCAGCGTGTCCACCGTGAAGAACCACATCACCAGCCTCTTCGCCAAGCTCGCGGTCCGCGACCGAGCCCAGGCGGTGATCGCCGCGTACGAAACGGGGCTGATCAAGGCGGGCACCCGGAGGTAGCGGGCGGCCGGAGGCACGGCAGGCGCTCTCGGGTCAGGCGGCCCCGAGTTCCTCCGCCGGCAGCCGGCCCGCGCGCACCGCGTCCACCAGGGCCTGGTGGTCGCGCTCGTTCTGGTCGGCGTACGCCTCCGCGAAGAGGGCGAGGGCGCGGTCGAAGACGTCTCCGGTGCCCAGATAGGCGGCGATGGCGATCCGGTCGCCCGAACGCGCATGCGCGCGAGCCAGCGTGACGCCGCACAGTTCGCCGAACGCCTCCATGCGCCTCGGGCTCATCGTCTCCGGCATGGCGATGCCCTTCCAGTCGCGCAACTGCCGGACGTAGAAGTCGCGTTTCCTGCCGTCGATCCCGTCCACGCGTTCCCAGCCGAGGAAGATGTCGCTCGCGGCCTGCATCAGCCGCTGGCCCGAGACGACCCGCTCGCCCTGGTTGCGGTACCGGCTCGCGCCGACGTGTGCGGCGAGCACGGAGGTGTCGGCCTCCTTGGCCTGCAGGAAGAGCGGATCCTGATCGTCCCGGCCGAGGAGGAGGAAGATCCAGCAGCGGGTGCCGACACTGCCGACGCCGACCACCTTGCGGGCGACGTCCGCGAGTCGGTAGTCCTCGAGCAGCGTGCGCCGGTCGGAAGCCAGAGTGCGGCTGTACCGCTCGATCAGGCCGCGGAACAGGTGCTCGAGCGCGCTGCGTTCGACATCCGGAAGAAGGTCGCCGATCGGGACGAGCAGCGGGGGATCCGCCGCGATCACGGGCTTGCCGTCGACCGTGGCGGCGACCTTGGCGAAGGCCTGCAGGCTGTCGCGTGTGCGGGCCTTCGCCATGGCGCGGGCCAGTCGCTTCCGACCACCCTTGTGGAGCCGGTCCGCGGCCAGGGACTCGAGGCGGTGCGCGTCGATCTTCGCGTACCAGACGTCGATGTTGCGCATCCCCGCGAACCGGATCATCGCCTCGCGATACGAACGGACCGTGGACCGGACGATGCGGGCGCGTCGGGCCTCGTCGAAGCCGTTCGCCCGGCCCGCGATGACGAAACTCGTCGAGAGCCGCTTGACGTCCCACTCCCAAGGGCCCGGAAGGGTCTCGTCGAAATCGTTGATGTCGAACAGCAACGACCGCTCGGGCGAGGCGAGCAGCCGGAAGTTGAGCATGTGGGCGTCGCCGCACAGCTGGGCCGTGAGTCCGGATCGCGGGGTACCCGCCAGGTCTGAGGCCATGATCGCGGCGGCCCCGCGGTAGAACCGGAACGGGGACTCGGTCATCCTGCCGTAGCGGATCGGTACGAGTTCGGGCACCCGCGCCGCGGACTGCGACTCCAGGATCGCCAGGGGGTCGGGCCTCTCCGGAGACGGCTCGTACTCGGCGTGGCCCATCCGCGGCGAGCGGCGCCGGGCCTCCTTGCCGAGGCGTGCGCGCTTCTCCGGGACGGCGTGGGGTGCCGCTCGCATCCCCGTGGTCGCGTGGTGGGACATACGAGCCTCCTGCCTGGCCCTGCGGCATGCCCTTCAACCGTAGGTCCCATCCGGTTCTCCCGCACGGGCATGGGTCACGAGGGCGGGGGCGGCCGGGCGCCGCCCAGTGGGGGGCAGGGTTCGACTCGGGGCGGTTCTGCCGATGAGTTCACCGTTCGGGGACGGTCTACCCAGCGACACGACCGTTCTCGACAGGAGTGCCATGTCCACGATCCAGCCAGTGATCATCACCGCCGACCCGGACGTCCTGCTCGGCTTCTACACGACCTTGTTCGGCGCCGAGGAGACCTTCCGGGTACCGGAGGAGGGCCCGGTCTTCTACCTCGGCCTGCGCGTCGGCGACTCCGACCTCGGGCTGGTGGCCGAGGCGGACCCGGGGAACCGGGCGGCGCCGCGGATCCTGCTCAGCATCGAGGTCGACGACGTCGACGAGACGCTCGGCCGGGTCACGGCACTGGGCGGCTCGGTCGGCGGCGGCGCCAACGACATGCCGTGGGGACAGCGCGTGGCCCACATCCGGGACCCGGACGGCAACCCGGTGAACCTCACCCAGCCGATCCCGGCTCAGTAGCGCCGTCCGGGCCAAGGAAGCACGAGCCGGCCGGAAACACCACGGCCGCCCGTCTGCACGTCTACCGGATTGCGGTGACGGCGTCGGGCGGCGGTGATGTCGCCGGTGCGGCCGGGTCGGGCGGCCCGGCCCCGGATCGCGGCGCGTCCGGGGCTTCGGCAGGTGGGTGATCAGGCCGCGGTGGTGAGCAGGTCACTCAGGGGCTGGGCCGAGTCCGTTCCGGAGTGGCCGAGGGGCGCGTCGAAGCTCCAGACGAGGAAGAGCAGGAAGACCACGAGAGCGCTGAAGGTGGTGGCGAGCAGCAGTTCGCGCGCGGAGCGGCGGATCTGCAGGGTGTAGAGCAGGCCGAGGGTGACCAGGGCGCCGGCGACGAGACCGAACCAGAGCGCGGCGGGCAGGGTGGTGCCGGAGGTGTCCAGGCGTTGGTGACGGGCGTCGTCCGCGGCGGCCACCTGGTCGAGGAGCGGCTGGTAGGCCTGTGCCTGGAGCTCGTCGGCCGGGGTGCGGTGGGCGATGTCGCTGCGGATGCGGCCCAGCAGCTCGGCACCGGTGTCGTCGACGGGCGTGCCGTCCTTCAGGGCGGGCCATTCGGCGGTGACGGCGTGCCGGGCGTAGGCGTCGATGTGTTCCTTGATCTGCGTCCGGAAGGCGGCCGGGTAGACGTCCAGGCGTTGGTCGATCTCGTACAGGGCCTGGGCCTCGCGCTGGACGGTGTCCTCGGCCGCGCTGCGGGCCTCCCACACGCCGGCGATGGCCAGGCCCAGCACGATGGCGTAGACGACGCCGACCATCATGACCATGTATTCCAGCACGTCCGGGGTTTGAGACGTGTCCTCATCGGCCGCTACGCGTCGGTGGCGCACGACGGTCGCCGTGACGACGAGAACGCAGACCAGGACCGAGGCCAGGGTGTAGACGAGCCATTCCGGCATTTGTACGACTCCAGGACGAGCGATGCGACGTGAACGAGACGGTGTGGGAGGTGGCGGCCATGGAGCGCCGGCCACTGCGGGGTCAGGAAGGTCAGCCGCGTCGGCGGCGGGACCCCGGCCGCAGGGCGGCCGCGGCCAGAACGGCCGGCAGGGTGATCACGACCGTGGACATGGTCATCGAGATGTCGGCCGGAGCCGGACGCGATGGACCGCCGGTGTACTGCGAGCGCGGCTCCCACCGGAAGGCCTGGGGCGCTTTCGCGGGGCGCGACGACGGCGGCGCCGCTGGGAACATCGGCACCTGGCTCGCCGGTGGTGGCACCCTCGGCCCGGGAGCGGGGGGCGCTGGTGGGACGGGCTCCGGTGCGGTGGGTACCGGCGCGGCGGGTGCCGGGTCCGCTTCCGGCGGAGCCGAGAGGACCGGCTCGGGTGGGGACGGCTCGGGGGCCGAGGGGGACGGAGGCGGTGACGACGGCGGGGGCGGCGGAGTGCAATGAGGGCGCGGCGTCGCAGGTGCCTCTTCGCCGTAGCCCATGTCGACCCATGCGTCCGGGGCACACACGGCCAGGCGACTGCCGGTGGCGGCGAGGTCCATGACCACGGCGACGTCGCCGTGCGGCGGGAACGGGCACAGGGCTGCCGCAGCCCCCAGACCCACACTGATCCAGCCGCCCACTCGTCGTTCCTCTCCGTTGCAGCCCCGACACCGTCCTCACGCCCCGCACGCGAAGGGGTGGGGATGCCGCCGCCCTCAGACCCGCCACCGCAGGTAACGATCATGGGCGGGGGAGGTCACGGACATCGGATGCACCGCCTGCCATCGGAGTGAACGAATCGCCCGGCGCAGGAGACAGCCGCGGGCACCGAGCGGTGCCCGCGATTGCCGTGGGAGGTGGCGTGCCCGCTCAGCTCCGCCGTCACGCCCGGGCCCTCCGCACCTCAGCGGAACTCGTGGACCACCTGGATCTCGCCGACGATGTGGGCGTTGAAGTCGTCCAGATCCTCGGCCGGTACCCAGAGCTCGAGGATCGTCCGCCCGCCCGCCTGCTGGACGGGATACCGGCTCACGAACTCCGACTCGACCTCGAAACGGGTGACGAAGCCGGCGCCGTCGTGCTTCACGTTCCAGTTCCGCGCGATCCTGATGGCGTAATCCTCGTTGAGGACCGGGTAGAAGATCGGCTGCTCAGGCAACCGGGGCGGCCAGGCACGCCAGTTCAGCTCCCGGACCAGGTCCAGCTCCTTGGGGCCGGCGGGGCGCCACAGGGTCGTCGTCGCCTGCCGACTGGTCATGTGCATCGCTCTCGTCACGGAGGCCGCTCCGGTGCGGGGGCTCGGGTGACCGGACGATACCCGCGCCGCGGACTCGGCGGCCATGCGGTTTCCGGCGGCGGCCGCCTCTCCCGGCGAGGTCGCTTCGCAAGGCACACCGCCGCTCCGAGCGCCCTGGTGGGGCGGCCGGTGACGCGGTCGGTGGGCCGCCGGAACGGCCGTACACTCGCTCCATGGGTCGCACGAGTTCCACGAGGCAGGGCCTGTGCCGGGCCGCCTCGGGAGTGCGTCCTCCCGTCGTCGCCCCGGCCGTCGCGCCGGACGTCGAGGCGCCTCGGATCCGCCGTATCACGTTGCACGGGCACGGCTAGCGATACTCCCCCCAGCGCGCCGCGTTCCACGCCGTGCGCCGGCCTTTCCCTTGACGCGCCCGCCCGGCCGATTCGCCACCGGGCGGTCTCCGCCCCTGCTCCACGTCACCACAGCAGCCTTCCGGCGCTCGCCGGCGCTGCCGCCTGGTTACGGCCGCACGACCGGGCCGAGCCACCTCGAAGGGATCCTTGTGAAGCTGAGCGAGTTGCTGGCCGGGCAGGAGCACCACGTACTCCAGGGTGAGCCCAGCAGCACACCGATCACCGGGGGGACGACCTTCGACGTGGACCGGGTGACACCCGGCTGCCTGTTCATCGCCGTGCCCGGACACCGGGAGGGCGGGCCTGCCTCCGTAGCACCGGCGCTGGCCCGTGGAGCGGCCGCCGTACTCGTCGACGGTGATGAACCGTCGTCGGCGGTGGCGCATTGGCCGCCGGGCGCGTGTGCCGTGCGGGTGCCGGACATCCGGAGGGCGGCCGCGATCGTGGCCTCCCGCTACTTCGGCGAACCGGGGCGGCAGATGGACGTGGTGGCGGTCACCGGGACCAACGGCAAGACGTCGGTCTCGTACATGGTCGAGTCCGCTCTGCGGATCTCCGAGGGCGCGAAGGTGGGAGTCATCGGCACGGCGGGCAGCCGGATCGGCGACGAGCTGATCCCGATGCCACGATCGGTGCTGAGCACCCCCGAGTCGCCGGACCTGCAGTACGTCCTGGGGTACATGCGCGACCGCGGGACCGGCAGCGTGGTCCTGGAGGCCACGTCCATGGGCCTGCTGACGCACCGGGTCGACCGTTCGTTCATCGATGTCGGAGTCTTCACCAACCTGACGCAGGACCACCTCGACGACCACGGGACGATGGCGGACTACCGGGACGCCTAGCTCCGCCTCTTCCAGGGGCTGTGCCGGCGTGCGGTGGTGAACGCCGACGATCCCGTGGGCGCGGGGATCGTGGCGATGATGCCGGGAGCGGTGACCACGTACGCACTCGACGTGCCGGCGGACTACCGGGCGACCGATCTCACGGTCAGCGCGTCCGGCACGCGGTTCATCCTCCACCACCGCGGGCGGGCGTATCCGGCGTCGATCCCGGTCCCCGGCAGGTACTCGGTGGCCAACGCGCTGGCCACACTGGCCGCCTGCCACGTCCTCGGTCACGAGCTGGGTGCCCTCGTCACCGCGCTGGACCGGATGCCGCCCATTCCCGGCCGGTTCGAGCGCTTCGAGACGCCGGGGGGTACCTCCGTGATCGTGGACTACGCCCACTCGCCGGATTCCCTGGAGAAGGTCCTGAGCACCATCCGCGCCTACGCGCGAGGCCGGGTGATCACCGTCTTCGGCTGCGGGGGCGACCGGGACACGACGAAGCGGGCGGACATGGGACGGATCGCCGGCGCCCACTCCGACCTGTGCGTCCTCACCTCGGACAACCCGCGCAACGAGGATCCGCACGCCATCGTGGATCAGATCGTCCCCGGTCTCGCCGCGACCGGCACGGCCTTCGAGCGGATCGCCGACCGCCGCGAGGCCATCGCGTTCGCCCTTGCCGCGGCGGCGCCCCAGGACACCGTCCTGATCGCCGGCAAGGGCAGCGAGCCGCACCAGATCGTCGGCGAGGAGCTGCTGCCTTTCAGCGACATGGCCACCGTGCGCGAACTCACCTTGGAAGGGACACACCCGGCCACCGCACCCGGGCCGATCAGTCCGTCGCGTCTCCGTTCGTAACGACCGGTCCCGCGAGGCGCGCGCCCCACGTCTCCCCTAGGTCGCGCAGGAGTTGCCGCGTTCCGAACGCATACGCAACCCGTTCCCGGCCCGGGTTCCGGCTGGGGCGCGCACGTTGTGGGTCAGCCGCGGCGACTGGTCTTGCGCCAGCCGAAGGGGCCGGGCAGGTCCACCGAGGTGGTCCGGCGTCCGGTGGTGCTGTGGGTGCGGCGGGGGCCGTACTTGCCGCCGCCTGTGGTGATCGACCACGACTTCCGGTTGATGTTGAGCCGGACACCGGGCAGGATCCTGAAGCTCTTGCGGAATGTCAGCGGCATGACGTCTCGCTTCCTCGGTGCATGTAGGGATCGGGCGGCCCGACTGCCTGTGCGGTCGAGCCAGTTGGCTTACGTGTGTCCGGCCCCGCCCATTTCATGCGCCCTCGTCCGGCGTGGGGGCCCGCTCCAGCCGGGCGCCGCGCTCCGGCCTGGAACGTCCGAAGTGCGGGACAGCGACGCGGCGGCGGGGCCATCATCGAAGCCTCGGCGGCGTGGGGAACCGACGGCAGGGGGAGGGCATATGGGTCAGCGCGAGGACATGCTCGCGGCGGTCAGGGAGCGGGTGGACCGCGTCACCGCCACGGGTGACGGGTCCGCGGTGCTGGATCCGGCCACGTTGATGCTGTCGCAGAGTCTCGCGGCCGCGTGTGACGCGGGCAGCGGGGCCGATCTGGAGGTGGAGTACGCCTTGGGGTGGCTGCACTTCCACCGGGTGCGGTCCCTGCCCCCGGCGCAGACGGAACCCGACCGTCGACTGGCCGTCCGGCTGCTGGTCTGGTGCTACATCAAGGGCGTGAAGGACATGGGCGAGTTGCCGCAGGGTCTGCTCGCCCCGCTCGCCAAGGCGGCGCTCCCGTTCGCGGCGAGCACGCTGGAGCGCGCGCGGGCGACGATGGACCCGGCGGGCGAGCGGCTGGCGGAGACCCTCTACCGGCGCATCCTCGCTCATCTCCCCGAGGGGGGTCCCGAGCACGCGCTGTGCCTCTCCCACCTGAGCATCGTGCTGCTGCTGCGGTACGGCCGCACACGGGCGACGGCGGACGCGGACGAGGCGGTGGAGGCGGCGCGTACGGCCGTGCGGGCCTCCGCTCCGCATCCGCCCTTGCCGGCCGCTGCCCTGAACAACCTCGGCATGGTCCTTCGGGCGCGTTTCGAGCACTCGGGGGTGCCGAAGGACCTGGACGAGGCCGTGGATGCCTTGCGGGATGCCGTGGTGGCCGCCGACGCCGACGCGCCCGGCCGGGCGGGCAGCCTGCTCCAGTTGAGCCGCGCTCTGGAGGTTCGGTACGAGAACACCGGCGCGCTCGCGGATCTTGACGCGGCCGTCGACACCGCCCGCACCGCCCTTCGCACCGCCCCCGACCACCCCGACCGCTCCTCTCATCTGGCCACGCTGGGCGGTGCGCTGGCGGTGCGGTACGAGCGCACCGGGGTTCTGGCGGACCTGGACGAGGCGGTGGAGACCGGGCGTGCGGCCCTCCGGTGTGTCCCCGAGGGATGGCCCCATGTGGCACCGCACCTCTCCAGCCTGGCGGCCGCCCTGGTGACGCGCTTCCAGCGCACGGCCGTACGGGCCGACCTCGACGAAGCCGTCGAGCTGAGCCGCGCCGCCGTGCGAAGCCTCCCCGCCTACTACCCTGCCGCCGATCACGCCCTGTATCTCTTCGCCCTCGCCCGCATGCTGCTGGTGCGGGCCGAGCACGCCTCGACGGCGGCCGGCGACCTGGACGAGGCGGTCGCGGCCCTCGATGCCGCCCTGGACGGTACGCGCGACGACCACCAGCACCGGACGGCGTACCGAACCCATCTCGGCGGCGCCCTCCTCCGGCGGGCGAAGGTCTCCGGCAGCGCACAGGACCGGGAGAGGGCGCTGGCCGAGCTGCGGCAGGTCGCCGAACACAGGGATACGCCCCCGCGGATGCGTGTCGCCACCGCCCGCACGGTGGCGGAGCTGACCACCGCCTCCGATCCCGCCCGCGCCGCGGCGCTGCTGGAACGGGCCGTCATGACGCTCCCCGAGGTGGCGCCGCGCCGCATCGGCCGGGGCGACCGGCAGCACGCGCTCGGCACCCTCGCCGCCGGCCTGGCCGCCGACGCGGCCGCCCTCGCCCTGGCCGACCCGAGCGTCGCCGAGACCGACCGTGCCGCGCGGGCGCTGCGCCTGGTCGAGGGCGGGCGGGCGGTGCTTCTGTCGCAGGCCTTGGACACCCGGAGCGATCTCACGGCCCTGCGGGCACGGCACCCGGCCCTGGCCGCCCGCTTCGTGGAGCTGCGCGAGGCACTGGACCGGGACGCCGCGCCGGCGCCGTCGGCCGGCGACGGGCCGCCGGGTAGGGGCGCAGGGGGCGCGAGGGGCGGCGGTGACCGGCACCGGCTGGCGGAGGGGTTGTCGGAGGTGCTGGAGCGCATCCGGGCCTGCGAGGGGTTCGCCGGGTTCGGGCTGCCACCCCGCCTGGACCAGCTCGTGGCCGAGGCGGCGCACGGACCCGTGGTGACGTTCACGGTCAGCCGTCACCGCAGCGACGCGCTGCTGCTCACACGGGACGGCGTCTCCTCCTGCTCGCTGCCCCTCCTCACCGAAGAGGCCGTCCTGCACCGGGCCGACAGCTTCTACCGCGCGCTGGAGGACGCCACCGCACCGGACCGTGACCGCGTCGCCGCGCAGAAGACGCTCCGCGGAGTACTGGAGTGGCTGTGGGAGGCCGCGGCCGAACCGGTGCTCAACGCCCTCGAAGCCCTGGGGCACGCCCTGCCGCCCGCGCACGACGGGGAGGGGCTGCCCCGGGTGTGGTGGGCTCCGGGCGGGCTTCTGGGCCTCCTGCCCCTGCACGCCGCGGGCTTTCACATGGACACGGCCACCGGCACGGATCCGGGCGGGCGGCGCCGTACGGTCATGGACCGCGTGGTCTCCTCGTACACCCCCACGGTCCGCATGCTGAACCACGCCCGTCGGCCCCGGCCGGCGGCCGCCGGTGACGTCCGGTCCCTGGTCGTCGCCGTGCCCGACGCTCCCGGCCTCCCCCCGCTGCCGCACGTGGCGGAGGAGGCCCGCCGCGTACGGGACCTTCTGCCGCACCCGATCGACCTCACGGCACGCGAGCCGCACGCGCCCCACGGGCCTCTCGTGTCCACGGAGGAGCGTGCCCGCCCGGAATCGGCCGGTGAGGCCTCCACCACCACAACCGCCGCGGTCCTGGCCCGTCTTCCGCTGTGCGCCTTCGTCCACTTCGCATGTCACGGCGCCACCGACCACACGGATCCGTCGCAGAGCCGGCTGTTCCTCCACGACCACCGGACCGCGCCGCTGACGGTGTCCGCCTTCGCGGCGGCCGACCTCGAACACGCGCGGCTGGCCTACCTCTCCGCCTGCAGCACCGCGACTCCCGGCGGGCCCGACCTGCTGGAGGAGGCCATCCACCTCACCAGCGCGCTGCGAGTCGCCGGATTCCCGCACGTGGTGGGGACGTTGTGGTCGGTCGACGACCGGATGGCCGCCGAGATCGCCGAGTCCTTCTACCGGCACCTGGGCGCCGACGCCGTCGCAGGCACCGACCGCCGTCCTGATCCGGATCCCGACCGCGCAGCCGTCGCCCTGCACCACTCCGTGCGGGCGGTGCGGGACCGTTACCCGGCGACGCCCTCCCTCTGGGCGGCCCATCTGCACTCCGGCAGGTAGCCGACCTGCAGGACGGGTGACGCGGCGCGCGCCATCCGGGCGAAGCCGCGGAGCACGGGCGTCGTCAGGAGGGCGAGCAGCGGGCGGAGGGAGGGGCATCGCGCGGAGCACGGGCATCACCGCGCCCGTGCCTCATCCGTGCCTCCTCCGCCCGGGACGGTCTCGCTCCGCGGTGTCGTCAACGGGATCAGGTGCCCCTGTCCTTGCAGCAGGAAGGTGAGCTCGCGGCCGATGCGCCGGTCGAGCCGCTGGGGTTCCTCACCGTGCACCAGGCCGTGCAGCCGGGCGAGTTCGACCGCGTGGAGCCTCGTCGCCGCCTCCAGGACCTGGGCGTAGTGGTCGGTCGCCGCCCGGGTACGCCGCCAGCCGGTGAGGACGAGGACCGCAGCGGTGACGAGCCCGGGCCACCACAGGACTCCGACGCCGGCGTACAGCACGCCCCAGCCGGTGAGGGTCGTCGTACGGCTCAGTTCACCGCGGGCCTCGGTGAACTCGGCGCGTGTGGCATCCGGAAGGCACAGTCGCAGGTGCGGCCAGACGGTGGCGGGATCGAGGTCGTACTCGCGGCGCAGGCGGACCGCCACGGCGGCGACGCGGTCGCCCATCCACGTGGGGCAGGTGGGCCGTTCGAGGGCGATACGCGCGATGCGGCGCTGCTGGTCCGCCAGGGACGGAACGTCGGCGGGGGCGGTGAGTGAGGAGGTCGTGGGCGCCTGCGGTTCGAGAGCCCGCCGCCGCGCGCGGCGTTCGACCTCGGCCCTGCGCCGCCGGGTCAGTTCGTCCCAGCGACCGGCACGTGCCGCCACCCGTCGGTGGGCGAGCCGGCGCAGCGGGGCGGGCCAGGCGTCGCAGTCGACCGCCACCCAGACCCGTTCGACCCCGGAGCCGATCGCCTGGGCCACCACACCCACGGCCGCCGCGCCCAGCAACCCCGCGATCAGCACCACGGCCAGACTGCCGACCGAACCGGCGCGCGGCGACGCGGCCAGGGCGTCGACGTGCCGGACGAGCCGCGCCACGTCGAGCGCGTGCGCGTGCCCGAGAAACCGTCCCGCGGCGAGTACCGCCAGATACAGGGCCCCGGGCAGGACCAGTGCGGACACCCAGCGCTCGGCCAGGCGCTTGCCGATCTCGGCCAGCAGCCCGCCCACGTCAGACCCTCGCCCAGCGCAGGGCCTCCCCGGACAACGAGCACGTCGGCGGCGTCTCGCGGGTGCCGTCCGGCCACCACAGGCGCGAGCAGCGGCCCGCGGGGCAGAGGAACACGACATCGACCGGGTCCGCCGCCGGCAGAGGATCCGGGCGGGACCCCGGCGCGCGCAGATCATTCCCGTACAAGCCGGCGGCGTCGCCGCACCGCAGCAGCGTCTCGTGGAGCTCCTCCAGAACCGGCTCGACGTCACCGTCGGCGCGTACTGCGGTCAGGAGCCGATCGAGTACGGCCTCGTCGCCGGTCTCCCGCAGCAAGGCCCGCCGGTCCTCCCACTCGGCACACAGACGGGCCAGCGCGTCCTTCGTCCGTACGCGCCCGTCGACTGCGCTCTCGTCGGCCATCACGGTCTCCCCCCGGTGTCGCCCACTCTGCCCCCGAACGCTACCCGCTCCCCCGGGCCCGGCAACCGGCGCGGGCGGGTCACCCCGGCGGGCGTCCATGCCGGCCGACAGCGCCCGGTCGGCCGGCTCGTGAGGCGCCGATCGAGCGCCCGGGCGCACCCTGTGGGCTGTACCGGTGGGCTGCGACGCCAGGCGCGTCGGTCTCGGTAGGGTGCGCCCATGGCAGAGATCAAGAAGTTCCAAGTGACCTTCGACTGCGCAGAACCGGAGCGTCTCGCTCGCTTCTGGTGCGAGGTGTTGGGATACGTCGTACCACCGCCGCCCGAGGGGTTTGCCACGTGGGACGACTACAAGCGTTCGCAGGCACCCGAGCAGCAGGGCGCGTGGTTCGCCTGCATAGACCCCTCAGGCGTGGGCCCACGGTTGTACTTCCAGCGCGTACCCGAGGGGAAGGCCGTCAAGAACCGTGTGCATCTCGATGTGCGGGTCGGCACCGGCCTCGTGGGTGCGGAGCGCCTCGCCGCGCTTGAGGCCGAATGCGAGCGGCTGATTCCTCTCGGTGCGGTTCACGTGCAAACGCTGTACGACGGCAATGACGCGTGCATCCCGATGCTGGACATCGAGGGCAACGAATTCTGCATCGACTGAGCACGCTCCGATCTGCCGCCGCGGTTCGGCAAGGGGAGGGCGCGGTTCATGATCGTCATCGCGGATGGTCGGCGGACGGCACGTGGGGCACGCTCCGGCGGGCCGTCCGGGCCGACCGTCGACCAGGACCCTCAGGTAGCAGCGGCATTTTTCCTTTTCTGTATGTTTTGCGACTTTTGCGCGAGGGAATCGTGCGGAGGTGCCGGTCGCTCTCGGCCCGGCCCGAGCCACGCAGACAGCGGAAGGAAGCAGATCGTGAGCAAGATCGGCGGAGCTTTCAAGCTCATCCGAGGCATGAAGCAGGAAGCCGACGGCAAGGCACTGAGCGACCCGCGCCTCCGGGACGCCGGCCGCCGCCTCGCAGCGGAGGGCCACAGCGAATTGCACCGACGCCGGTGACCCGCGGCCTGGGGTACGTGGCGCAGAGATGTCGCCCGCCGACGCCTCCGGCCGGAGTCCGCTGAGCGCGACGACGTCAGCGGTGCCCGGGCGCGGTGGGAGCCCTCCGAGGCCGGACGAGTCGAAGGATGAAGTCCTGTTCAGGAGGGGCCGGTTCGCGCGCGGGAGGTGGGAAACCGGAGGTGCGGGCGCGAGCACGTCCCGCCCAGGGCGTACCCGCCCACGATTGGCGCATCCACCATGGCCAGGCTGACCGCCCTTGCGACGATCGCCGCGTGAGCGATGTACGTTTCCGTCGCGCCGAGGACACCGACCTGGCCACTGTCGTGCGTCTGCGCGACGATGCCGCCCGCTGGATGCTGGCCCGGGGCGTCACGGGCCAGTGGCGGCCCGGCGAGTTGGGCAGGGATCACTTCCACCGGATCCTGCGGAGCGGGGAGGTGTGGCTCGCGACGGTCGCCGATCGTGTGGTCGGGGCCTGGGAGCTGTGGTGGGAGGACGAGGACGCCTGGGGGCCGCGGCCTCCGACGGCCGGCTATGTGCACCGGCTGATGGTGGACCACGGCAGTGTCCCGCCCGGCACCGGCCGGCATCTGCTGCAGGCCGCGGAGCGACGCGTGGCCGAGGCGGGTCGAGAGTGGGTACGTCTGGACTGCCTGGCCGACAACGGCCGTCTGAACGCGTACTACCGCGACGCCAGCTATCGGATGGTCGGACGCAAAGCGGGCAAGCCGCAGCCGGGTGGGGCGCCCAAGTCGTTCACGCTCCTCGAGAAGTCCGTACGGGACGGAACGGCATAGCAGCCGTCTGCCCACAGGCCCTCTCCCGAAGATGGCAACGCCTCGCGTGACAGCGGCGGCAAGCGCCGGTCGGTGAGGGGCCGCGGAGCGTGAGTCCCGCGTTCACCCGCCGAGGAGCGGCTGGGCGGAGGAGTCACCCCGGCAGCCGGTTGGGCGCCACATTTAGGCCCGGCCCTCCACGACCGGGCACAGTTGACCCATGCCTCTCCGGATGACCTGGTCGGTCGCACCCATCGCCTCGGCAAGCGGGAACGTGGACGACATCGAGGGAGCCCTCGAGGCGTTCGACAGGTCGGTACTGCGGATACTGGACGACTTCCAGGTGGTCACCGGTGTCCGCGCGGCAGCCCTGCGCGGTTCCGCGCGGATCATGCGGGAGCAGATGCTCAGCGAGGGCCGCGCCGCCGTGGGCCGGGGAGTGCGGTGGACGGCCCGCGTGGGCGAGGTCGAGGTGACGTTGAGCCCGGAGCGGTAGCCGACCGACGCAGTGCGGAGCGGCCCGCGTAGCGTGCGGCCCCGCCCAACTCCTCCTCGATGCGTATCAGCTGGTTGTACTTCGCCGTGCGGTCGGAGCGGGAGAGTGAGCCGGTCTTGATCTGGCCGCATCCGGTCGCCACGGCCAGATCCGCGATCGTGGTGTCCTCCGTCTCGCCGGAGCGGTGCGACATGACAGCCGTCCAGCCCGCCTGGTGGGCCGTGGCCACCGTGGCCAGCGCCTCGGTCAGGGTCCCGATCTGGTTGACCTTCACCAGGACCGAGTTGCCGACGCCCGTACGGATGCCCTCGCGCAGCAGCGTCTCGTTGGTGCAGAAGACGTCGTCGCCGGTGAGCTGGCAGCGGTCGCCGACACGGGCGGTCAGCTCGCGCCAGCCGTCCAGGTCGTTCTCCGCCATCGGGTCCTCGATGGAGACGATCGGGTAGGCGTCGATGAGCTTGGCCAGGTAGTCGGCGTTCTCGGAGGGAGTACGGCGTACCCCCTCGCCGGCGTAGTCGTACACCCCGTCACGGAAGAACTCCGACGACGCGGGGTCCATGACCAGGCCGATGTCCGTGCCGGGGCGGTAGCCGGTGCGCTCGATGGCGGTCATCACGAAGTCGAGCGCTTCCTCGGCGGTACGCAGGGCGGGCGCGAAGCCGCCCTCGTCACCCACGCCCGTGGAGTGACCGGCGGCCAGCAGATCGCGGCGCAGGGTGTGGAAGACCTCGCTGCCCAGGCGGACGGCTTCGGCGAAGGTGCCCGCGCCCACAGGCGCGATCATGAACTCCTGGAAATCCAGCGGATTGTCGGCGTGTGCACCGCCGTTGACGATGTTCATCATCGGCAGGGGCAGGAGATGGGCGTCGGCCCCGCCGAGGTAGCGGTAGAGGGGCTGGCGGTGGGCCGCCGCGGCGGCCTTGGCGGCGCCGAGGGAGACGCCGAGGATCGCGTTGGCGCCGAGCCGTGACTTCGTGGCGGTCCCGTCGAGGGCGGCCAGTGCGGCGTCCAGGCCCGCCTGGTCCGCCGCGTCCCGGCCGCGCACGCACGCCGCGATCTCTCCGTTGACGTGGGCCACTGCCCGGTCGACGCCCTTGCCGTGCCAGCGCGCGGAGTCTCCGTCGCGCAGTTCCACGGCTTCGCGGGCACCGGTGGACGCGCCGGAGGGGACGGCTGCGCGCCCCATGGACCCGTCGGCCAGGACGACGTCGACCTCGACTGTGGGATTGCCCCGGCTGTCGATGATACGGCGGGCGATGACGGTTTCGATGGCGGCGTTGACGGTTCCGACTGTCATGGCGGACATGGGAGGTCCTTCGCGTTGTCGTGTGTCGTGGCCCTGGCTGCGACAGCGCTGGCGCTGAGCCCGACAAGCCGAAACCCTACAGCAAGGCTGTTCAGTTTTACTGTTCAGTTTGGCTGCACAGCGTCGCTGTACAGGTCAGGTGCACAGCTTGGCTGACCAACGGGGTAAAGTGCCCTATGCCCACCCCGGAAGCCGCCGCCATCGCCGCCGAACTGCGTACCGCGATGGGCAAGCTCACCCGACGTGTCACACACGAGGACCGCATCCCGCTGGGCCAGGTCGCCGTCCTGGGCGCACTCGACCGCGACGGCGCCATGACCACCAGCGATCTCGCCGCCGACCAGCGCGTACGCCCCCAGTCGATGGCACGGGCGGTGGGGCTGCTCATGGAACAGAACCTGATCACACGGCGCTCACACCCCACGGACGGCCGCAAGACGCTGGTCGAGCTGTCGGACGCGGGCCGGGCCGCGCTCGAAGCGGAGCGCAGCCGCAGGGCCGGCTGGCTCGCGCAGGCGATCGAGGCCGAACTCACGCCCGAGGAGCAGGCGTTGCTGGCCCGAAGCGCCGCACTGCTCGAACGGCTCGCCACCCGTTAGCCCCTGACAGGAAACGCCCACGACGCCCCGACGCCCACCTGTCGGCTCGGCCGGAAGCCCGACCACGGCCCGTACGACGACGGCCGAAGGCTTGCCAGGTCGGGGGGCGCTTCTGCCTGGTGGAAGGCCCTCCACTGCGCCGGCCATGCGCTCCGCCGGGCCGCTCCAGCCGGATCGCCGCCCGCCCGCTGACCGCCACCCGGGCCCGAGACACGACTTCCGCCGCCGGACAACGAGGCACGCTGGGCTCGACGGGTGGGCCGGAAGCCCTCTCGGTCGCGGCGATGAGTCCGCGGGCACCCGGCGGTCTATCTCTTGGGGGAAAACCTACTCATCGGGAGCAAGCCATGGGCCTCATCCACATCGAACTGTTCGCGACCCTCGATCTCGTCGGGCAGGCCCCCGGGGGCCCCGACGAGGACCCGGTGGGGTTCCCGTTCGGCGGCTGGCAGGCGCCCCTGCTGGACGAGGCTGCCGGAGCGCAGGTCAGTGCCGCATACGAGGGCACGGACGCCCTCCTGCTCGGCCGGCGGACGTACGACATCTTCGCCGCCTACTGGCCTCACCAGGAAGGTGGCGTGGACGACGAGATCGCCACGCTCTTCAACAGCGTCCCGAAGTACGTGGCCTCCCGTGGCACGCCCGACCTCTCGTGGGCCGGGTCCACGCAGCTCGGGCCGGACCTCGCCGCCGCGGTGCGGGAGATCCGCGAGCGGCACGAGCACGTGAAGGTCGTCGGAAGCCTGAATTTCGTGCAGACCCTCCTGCGCGAGAAGCTCTTCGACCGTCTCGACCTCTGGCTGCACCCCCTCACGCTCGGCGTGGGGAAGAAGGTGTTCGACGACGGCACGGTACCCACCAACCTCACGCTCCTCGAGCCCCCGGCAGCCGGCCCGAAGGGCACCGTGTATCTGCGCTACGGGCTCGCCGACGGCATTCCCGCGACCGGCGACATGAGCGCACCCGATCGCGGTGCCGGAAGCGACGACTGAGGCACGACGCGCCTCGCGGGTCCGTGCCGGACCGCGCCTCATGACGACCCAAGACCTTCACCTGGCAAAGGTTGACCAGTGAAGAAATTCCTGGGCGGAGTCGGGCCCGCACACACTCACGCACCGTGGAGCAGGGCATCCGGAGGACCCAGCCCATCGAAGCGCTATGCCCGTATTGCCCAGATATGGTGGTAAGCGTGATCGAGTCTGGACGGCCGCGGCACCGTCGGCGTTACGGCCGCGGAAGGTTCGTGCGGCTGTCGCCGGTCCTTCTGACCGTCGTCATCGCCAGCCTGGCGTACGCCACTCCCCCGGAGCTGGCCTTCAGCCGCCTCCTGCCCGCGGCGCCGGCCCTCGCCGCCGCCATGTGGCCGGTGCTTCCCACCGTCCTGCTCGGTACGGTCTGCCTCATCCTCATGATCGGCCTCGGCATGGTCTTCCCCGACCTGGGGACGTGGTGGACCGCCGCGGGAATCATCGCGGTCACCGTGGCCGCGGCGTACGGGAGCCATGTCCGGCTCCTGCGGGAGCGCACTCTCTTCCAGGTGCGGCTCGTCGCCGACGCTGCGCAGCAGGTCGTGCTGAGCCCCATGCCACGCCGCTTCGGCAGCGTCGAGATCGAGTCCCTGTATCTCGCGGCCGCGGCGGAGGCCCGCATCGGCGGAGATTTCTACGAGGTGGTCGACACGCCCTTCGGAGTCCGGCTGCTCATCGGTGACGTGCGGGGGAAGGGCCTGCCGGCGGTGGGGGCGGCAGCGGCGATCGTCAACGCCTTCCGGGAGGCGGCTTACGGTGAGAGCGACATGGTCGACGTCGCACGCAGGCTGGACGCCAGCAGTACCCGTTACAACGCCGCCTTCCCACCCGAGGGGCCGATGGAGCGCTTCGCCACCGCCCTTCTCGTCGAAATCCCGCATGAGGGCGGGCGTATCGACATCCTCAACTGCGGACACCCTCCGCCGCTGCTCCTGAACCGCGGGAAAGTCCGCGTCCTGGAGTCGGCCAATCCCTCGCCACTGCTCAGTCTCGCGGAGCTGATCGGCGATCAGTACAACATCGACACCTTCAGCCTCGCCCCCAACGACCTGCTCCTTCTCTACACCGACGGCATCGCCGAGGCCCGCGCCCGCGACGGTGAGTTCTTCCCGCTGACGGCCTGGATGCGCCTCCAGCCCCAGACACCACCCCGCGAGCTGCTCACGACTCTCCACCGCGATCTCCGCCGATACACCAAAGGCCGCCTCGACGACGACATCGCCGCCCTCGCCGTACGCCTGAGCGAGCCCTGAGCTACAAGGTCCCCCTGCGGCCCGTCCGCTGCCCGACACGGGTGGCCTCGGCTCCCCGCCCGAAGGCGCCGCCGTTGACTCGGACTACTCCAAGCGGTGCCGCAGCACGCCCTCGTGACGCCCGACGGCGTTCAGCGCCGCTCGGGCCACATCTTCCGCCTGCCGCCGCTTCTTGCCCTTAGTCCCGCCCGGCCCCCCTGATGATGCCTCGCGGGGGTGGTCCCAGACCACATCAAGGCGTCAGTTCCGGAACAGGGCAAAAGAAAAAGGCAGGAGATCCTCTCCTTGCCTCTCCCAAGTTATAGCGCACCGGGGGGCTTGCGGCAAGGCCGGGGGCGGGGCGCAGAATCATCGGGTCAAGTCCACCACCTGCGGAAACGGCGCTCACCCGGGGCGCTGTGCTGGGCAGGTGCCCCCACTGACGGAAGAAGACCGACCTGCCGAAGAGAACACAACGACGAATGACGCCTGGGCCGATCAGAAGGCCGGTCGAGCCGGCGGCGCCCGGTGCGGCGCCCTGTCGGTGTACAGCACAGCCGAGCAGCGGAGCACGCTGCCACGAAAGGATCGCAGTGATCGAGCAGTACGTGTGGGATCTCCGAGGGATCGACGAGTCGCAGGTCGCGGCCGTCGGTGGCAAGGGTGCGCACCTGGGCGTGCTGTCCCGGATCGACGGCGTCCGCGTGCCGGTCGGCTTCTGCGTGACGACCGAGGCCTTCCGGCGGATCGTGACGGGGGATCCGGCGCTCGAGCGTCGGATCGACGAGCTGACGCGTACGGACCCGGACGACCGTGACGCGATCCGTGCGCTCAGTGCGGAGATCCGCCGGATTGTCGAGGAGATCGCCGTCCCGGACGACATCGCGGCGGCGGTCACCGGCACACTCGCCCGGTTCGGCGAGGAAGCGGCCTACGCCGTCCGCTCCAGTGCGACGGCGGAGGACCTGCCGACGGCCTCCTTCGCCGGCCAGCAGGACACCTACCTGAACGTCGTGGGTCCGCAGGCGGTCCTTCGGCACGTCAGCCGGTGCTGGGCCTCGCTGTTCACCGAGAGGGCCGTGACCTACCGTCAGCGCAACGGCATCGACCACCGTACGGTCCACATGGCCGTGGTCGTGCAGCGGATGGTCTTCCCGCAGGCGGCGGGCATCCTGTTCACCGCCGACCCCGTCACCGGCAACCGGAAGGTCGCCACCGTGGACGCCGGTTTCGGCCTCGGCGAAGCCCTGGTCTCCGGCCTGGTGAACCCGGACGTCTTCACCGTGCGAGACGGCGAAGTCATCGCCGAGACGATCGGCGCGAAGCGGCTCGCCGTACGGGCCTTGCCGGCCGGCGGTACGCGGGAGACGGCGATCGACGCACGGCAGCAGGACCAGCCGGCCCTGACGCGCGCACAGGCCGTGCGGCTCGTGGACCTCGGGCGGCGGATCGAAGCGCACTTCGGCCGTCCGCAGGACATCGAGTGGTGCCTGGTGGACGACGACTTCCACATCGTCCAGAGCCGGCCGATCACGACGCTCTTCCCCCTTCCCGAGGTCGGTGACCAGGACAATCACGTCTACGTCTCCGTCGGTCACCAGCAGATGATGACCGACCCCATGAAGCCCCTGGGACTTTCCATGTGGCAGCTGACCGCCATGGCGCCGATGCACGCGGCCGGCGGCAGGCTCTTCGTCGACTCCACCCGCGCACTGGCCGCGCCCGCGAGCCGCGCCCATCTCCTCGGCCTCATGGGAAGGTCGGACCCGCTGATCACGGACGCGCTGCAGACTCTTCTCGACCGGGACGATTTCGTGCCCCTTCTCCCGGACACGGTTCCCGGCGGGCCGCCGGTCGGTGGTGCGCCTGCCCCGATCGAGACCGATCCTGCCATCGTCACCGAACTGATCGAACGCAGCCGGAAGTCCATCGCCGCCCTGGAGCGCGACATCCAGGGCAGGAGCGGACCGGAGCTCTTCGACTTCCTGCGGGAGGCCTTCCAGGAGCACAAACGAGTCCTCAGCGATCCGCTCAGCATGCAGGCGATCATGGCGGGGATGGAGGCCACGTGGTGGCTCAACGACAGGCTGCAGGAGTGGCTCGGCGAGAAGAACGCGGCTGATGCGCTCACGCTCTCGGCCCCCGACAACGTCACCTCCGAGATGGGTCTGGCTCTGCTCGACGTCGCCGACGTCATTCGCCCCTACCCGGAGGTGGTGGCGTTCCTGCGGGACGTCCAGGACGACGACTTCCTGGACGAGCTGGCCAAGCTCAGGGGCGGACCCGAGGCGCGCGATGCCATCGAGTCCTACCTCGACCGGTACGGCATGCGCTGTGTCGGCGAGATCGACATCACGAGGCCGCGTTGGCGCGAGCGCCCCGCCACGCTCGTGCCCGTACTCCTCGACAACGTCAGGAACTTCGCGCCCGGGGCCGCCGCGAGGCGCTTCGAGCAAGGGCGGCAGGAGGCGCGGAAGAAGGAGCGGGACGTACTGGCACGCCTGCGGGTTCTACCGGACGGGGCGCAGAAGGCCGACGAGACCAAGCGGATGATCGACCGGGTTCGCACCTTCGTCGGGTACCGGGAGTATCCGAAGTACGCCATCGTCTGCCGCACCTTCCTCTACAAGCAGGCGCTGCTGGAAGAGGCCGAACGCCTTGTGCAGACGGGCGTGCTCGCCGACAGGGAGGACGCCTTCTACCTCACGTTCCAGGAATTCGACGACGTCGTACGCTCCCGGCAGGTGGACCAGCAGCTCATCCAGCAGCGGAAGGAAGATTTCCGCTCGTACCACGCCCTCACTCCGCCACGGGTGCTCACCTCGGACGGCGAGGCCATCAACGGCGCGTACCGTCGCGATGACGCACCGGCCGGTGCCCTGATCGGCCTGCCGGTTTCCACCGGGACCGTCGAAGGACGGGCCCGGGTCGTCCTCGACATGGCGGAAGCCGAACTGGAGGCGGGCGACATCCTGGTCACGACGTTCACGGATCCCAGCTGGTCGCCGCTGTTCGTCGGCATCTCGGGCCTGGTGACGGAGGTCGGCGGCCTGATGACCCATGGCGCGGTAATCGCTCGGGAGTACGGCCTTCCGGCCGTCGTGGGCGTGGAGCAGGCCACGCGCCTGATCCGGGACGGGCAGCGAATCCGCGTGCACGGCGCTGACGGCTACGTCGAGATCCTGTCCTGACCGACGACATGCCTTCCCCCGTTGTGCGCGGTCGCCCTCGCGTTCGATCACGACCTACAAGGGCTCTGCGTACGGGTCAGAGAAGCGGCTCCTTTCAGGCGCACGCCGACCCTGCCTGCGAGGGGATTGGTCCACTTGGGCGGCATCGGTGCGCCTCTGCGGCAAGGAATCGCTTTCCGCGGGTAGGCGATGTCCGCAAAGACGTCTCCCTCGTGAACCGTATGCCCGGAGGATGTTCATGGACGCGATCGTGCTTCTGCGTGACGACCACAAGACCGTCGAGAAGCTCTTCAAGCAATTCGAGAAGACCGGGGACGAGGACACGGGCGAACGGCGCAAGATCGTGGATCAGGTCATCGAGGAGCTGACCGTCCACGCCTGGATCGAGGAGCAGATCTTCTACCCCGCCGCCCGGGAAGCCGCGCCGGAGACCACGGACCACATTCTGGAGAGCGTCGAGGAGCACCACGCGGTCGTCTGGATGCTGTCCGAGCTCAAGAACATGGACGCGGCCGACGAACGGTTCAAGGCGAAGATGAGCGTCCTGATGGAGAACGTCCGCCACCACGTCGAGGAAGAGGAGAAGGAATGGTTCCCCGACGTGCGCAAGGCCATGGGACGCAACCGGCTCACCGAGGTCGGCGAACGATTGGAGGCCGAGAAGCAGAAGGCGCCGCGGGACCCGCTGGCCACTCCCAGCGCCGGCAGCCGATGACACCGGGGCCCGTTCAAGGACGGGCCGCACCTGCGCGGGGGCAAGTCCTGCACGGCACAGGGCTCGGCGGCTGAAGCTGCACACGTCCCCCAGGCTGCCGGATCACCGCGCTCCCATGGCGGGCGGACTCCGCGAAGTCCGCCCGCTTGCCGCTGTAGTGGCGTACGACAGCACAAGGGCTGCGCCCACGACAGAACGACAGCACCACCACCGGCAGGTGGGCGCATGTCCATGGTTCCGCCCGCCGTGGCGGCCTTCGTCCCAGTTCATCAACCCTTGGGCGCCCGTCGGGGCCCCGGCCGCCAGCAGGGCCCCGACCACCTTGGCGTCAGGGCGCATGGCCGCCAGGAGCAGTGGCGTCAACTCGCCGTACTGGCCCGCCAGCCGACATGGATCCGCCCCGGCCGCGAGGAGCAGGCGGACGGTCTCGGTATGTCCCCCGCTCACCGCGAGCTCCAACGAGGTACGCCGCACGCTGTTCGTCGCGTCCACGGCGGCTCCCGCCGCCAGCAGCCGCGCCACCGTAGTCGTGTCACCGTTCTCGGCGGCACGTGTCAGCTGATGCGGCATGTCCATCTGGGGATCTTCTCCGACTGTCCGACGTCGCCGGCAATCGGTCCGGCTTTCATGCCCTCCGAGAACCCAGCCCGTCGCACCGGAACATGTCCAACCGCTCCTCGCGTCCGAACGGCGGCCTCGGCCCGGCAGTCGGCATCCCCGGTCGGGAATCGCCTCCACCCGGGTCCGGGCGGCGCAGCCGCCGAGGTCGGCGGGCCGCCCGAAGCCCGACTCGGCGGCCCGCCTCGGGGCGGGCACCGGCAGGAACGCCGCCTGCCGGTGCCGGCCCCGAGGTCCGGTCACCTGCGCCAGAACAGGTGGTGCGTCACGCCACTCGGGCTGGGCACGACCTCCAGGTGGAACCGGTCGAGCAGCTCATCGGGTGACTCCCAGAGCCGTAGTCCGGAGCCGAGTTTCACGGGCGAGACCGCCACGTGCAGGGTGTCGACGAGGTCGGCGTCCAGGAACTCCCGGATGGTCGTCACCCCACCGCCGAGCCGGACGTCCTTGCCCTGCGCCGCCTCCCGCGCCTGCTCCAGGACCGCGGCCGGATCGCCGTCGACGAAGTGGAACGTGGTGTCGGAGAGCGTGAACGAAGGACGCTTGTGGTGCGTCAAGACGAACACCGGGGTGCGGAACGGAGGCTCCTCACCCCACCAGCCGAGCCACTCGTGGTCACTCCAGGGCCCGCGCTGGGGACCGAACTTGTTGCGGCCCATGATCTCGGCACCGATGTTGCGCGCGTAGTCGCGCGTGAAGTAGTCGTCCAGGCCCCGGCTGCCTCCGGGATCGGTGCGCATGGGCCAGCTCGCCGTGGCACCGGCCCAGGCGAACAGCTTCGACGGGTCGATGGCGCGGCCGAACGGACTCTCGAGGCTCTGGTCCTCACCGGCGCCGATCCCGTCGCTCGAGACGTTGAAGTTCTGGACTCTCAGCAGCTGAGCCACGTGTTCCTCCTGTGTTGTCGGCAACGGTGGTGAGACTCTCCGGGCCGCCGAAACTCATCGCTGCATCCGTGACCGGTCGGAAACGGGAGCAAACCTTCGCCCCCGACGGCGAGCGACCCCCGGCTCGCAGCGAAAACAGCCGGACGCGGCCAACGGCAGCCGACCGCGGCCGCAGGAACGCGAAAGGGGCCCGGCTGATGCCGGGCCCCTTCCTTCTCGTAGCGGGGACAGGATTTGAACCTGCGACCTCTGGGTTATGAGCCCAGCGAGCTACCGAGCTGCTCCACCCCGCGTCGGTAATGCCACTCTACACACAATCCGTAGGGCCGCCTGACCAACGCACAGCCGGCCACGGACGAGAGGGGCGGCCCGCGCCTCTTCGGTGAGGCCAGGCGCCCCGTCCGGAGGCCTGCCGCAGCGGCCACCCCACCGCGCCGGCCACCCGCACGAAGGCGGAGCCGCCTTCCGACGCATCGAGGCCTCGCTCATCCCGGGCAACCAAAGCCGGACCGGCGACCACTGTGAGGTACGCAACGCTCTCTTCCCTCAGGAGGAATCGTGCAGCACCCGCACCCCCACCCGTACCGGCCCCGCGCCCTGCTCGCCGCGCTGTGCGCCGGGGTCGTCGCCGTCGCCGGGCTCACCGCCACCGCCGGGAGCGCGTCCGCCGCCGTCGCCCGGCAGGCGGAGCGACTCGACCGGGGCGTCGCCAGCGTCCACACCGGGACCGGCAACCTGGTGAGCTGGCGCTGGCTGGGCACCGACCCGGACGGCGTCGCCTTCAACGTGTACCGAGCCGGTACGAAGGTGAACGCCACGCCCGTGACCGCGTCCACCAACTACTTCCACGCCGGTGCGCCCAGTCACGCCGACTACACCGTCCGCGCCGTGGTCGGCGGGGTCGAGCAGGCCGACTCGACGCACGCCGTCCAGTTCCGCACCGGGTACAAGGACGTGCCGATCAGCGCCCCGGCAGGCGGAACGACGCCCGACGGGGTGGCGTACACCTACGAGGCGAACGACGCGTCCGTCGGCGACCTCGACGGGGACGGCGCGCTGGACTTCGTCCTGAAGTGGCAGCCGACCAACGCCAAGGACAACTCGCAGGCCGGATACACCGGCAACACCATCGTCGACGGCATCAGACTCGACGGGACGCGGCTGTGGCGGATCGACCTCGGCCGCAACATCCGCTCGGGGGCGCACTACACCCAGTTCCAGGTGTACGACTACGACGGCGACGGCCGGGCCGAGGTCGCGATGAAGACCGCCGACGGGACCGTCGACGGGCGCGGCACGGTCATCGGCAGCGCCTCCGCGGACCACCGCAACAGCAGCGGGTACGTGCTGGCGGGGCCGGAGTACCTGACCATGTTCGACGGGCGGACCGGGGCCGCGCTGGGCACCACCGGCTACGTCCCGGCGCGCGGCACCGTCTCCTCGTGGGGCGACGGCTACGGCAATCGGGTCGACCGCTTCCTCGCCGGCACCGCCTACCTGGACGGTGCGCGACCCTCGCTGATCATGGCGCGGGGGTATTACACGCGGTCCGTGATCGCCGCCTGGGACTGGCGCGGCGGGCAGTTCACCCGCCGCTGGACCTTCGACTCGTCGAGCTCCACGAACGCCGGCAAGGGGTACGACGGGCAGGGCTCGCACAGTCTGTCCGTCGGCGATGTGGACGCCGACGGCAGGGACGAGATCGTGTACGGGTCGATGGCCGTCGACGACAACGGCAGTGGTCTGTGGACCACGCGGACCGGGCACGGCGACGCCCAGCACCTCGGCGACCTGGACCCGGGCACGGCGGGACTCGAGTACTTCAAGGTGTCCGAGTCGACCTCGCAGCCCGCCGAGCTCTACGTCAACCCCGCGAACGGCACCGTCCGCTGGCAGCTCGGCGCCTGCTGCGACAACGGGCGCGGGGTCGCCGGGGACATCCACGCCGGGAACGACGGCGCGGAGGTGTGGTCCTCCTCCGACAGCTCGATACGGGACGAGGCCGGGGCCGCCAAGGGACGCGAGCCCTCGTCCGCGAACTTCCTGAGCTGGTGGGACGGCGACACCTCCCGCGAGCTGCTCGACGGCACCCGCGTCGACAAGTACGGGACGGGCGGCGAGACCCGGCTCCTCACCGGCGCGGGCGTGGCCTCCAACAACGGTACGAAGGCCACGCCCGCGCTGTCGGGCGACATCCTCGGTGACTGGCGTGAGGAGGTGGTGTGGCGCACGAGCGACAACACCGCGCTGCGGATCTACTCGACGCCGTACGAGACCGGGACGAGGATCACGACCCTGCTGCACGACACCATGTACCGCACGGGGCTCGCCTGGCAGAACACCGCCTACAACCAGCCTCCGCACCCGAGCTTCCACATCGGAAGCGGGATGCGGACGGCGCCGCGGCCGCTGATCACGACCCCGTAGTACAGAGGAGTCCGGCCGGGGCCGGGTTCGTCCCCGACCGGACTCCGTTGAGTCCGAAGGTCACCGAACCTCCGGTCGGGACGGCCGCGTTGTACGCGGCGTTCACGGCCGTGACCTGACTGGCGGACTGGGTGACCGTGGCGTTCCACGCCTGGGTGACCCGCTGGCCCGCACCGTAGTCCCAGGTCGCTTTCCAGCCGTCGAGTGGCGCCGTACCGGTGTTGCGGACGGTGAGTGCGGCGGTGAAGCCGCTGTCCCACTCGTTCTGCACCGTGTACGTCACCGCGCAGGAGGAGCCGGACGGGGGCGGATCGCCGCCCCCGGTCCAGCCGAGCGCCTCCGCGATGCCCGTGTACGCCGGCTTCGGTACGTAGTTCTCGTCGTACGGGGTCGCCGCGCCCTGGCCGGGGAAGGTGCCCGGGATCCAGGAGTCGGAGTCGGCGAAGCCCCAGACGGTCACGCCCACGCATCGCGCCACGGCCAGGCAGGCCGTGGTGACCGTCGCAAAGTCGGCCTTCTGCTGGGCGAGTTCGGCGTCGGTGACGGGAAGTGCCATCCGGATGTCGAGCTCGGTGACCGCCACGTCCAGGCCGAGGTCGGCGAAGCGCTTCAGGTTCGCCTCCAGGGTGGCGGGCACCTGGCCGATGATCAGGTGAGCCTGGAAGCCGACGCCGTCGATCGGGACGCCCTGGGCGATCAGCCGCTTGACCAGCGCGTAGAGCCCGTCGCTCTTCGCGCCGAGGCCGTCGGTGTTGTAGTCGTTGACGTAGAGCTTCGCGTCCGGGTCGGCGGCCCGGGCCGCGCGGAAGGCGTCGGCGATGTACGACTCGCCGAGCTGCTCGTACCAGAGCGACCGGCGCAGCGAACCGTTCTCGTTCAGCGGCTCGTTGACCACGTCCCAGTAGTCGACGCGGCCCTTGTAGCGGCCCGCCTCGGCGGCGATGTGGTCGGTCATCAGGGTCCGCAGCTCGGCGGCGGGGAACCCTCCGCCCGTCAGCCAGGACGGCAGCTGGCTGTGCCAGACCAGGGTGTGGCCGCGCACCTTCTGCCCGTGCGCCTCGGCGAAGTCGACGACCCGGTCCGCGCCGGACCAGGAGTAGGAGCCCCGGGTGGGCTCCACGGACTCCCATTTCATCTCGTTGCCGGGGGTGAGGGAGCCGAACTGCTCCCCGGCCAGTTCCCCGTACGTGCCGGTCAGCTTGGAGGCGGTCACGGCTGTGCCGTACGTGATGCCGCGGGTGTCCGCGAGGTCGCGCAGGACCGGTCCGTCGGCCAGGAGGGGCAGGACGCCCACCGTCGCGGCGAGCACCGCGCTTGTCAGGAGACGGAACACGACGCACCTCCCAGGGTGAAGGCGGTCGGGGTGCCGTTCGTCCCCGACCAGGATCCGGTGAAGCCGAAGGAGACCGAGCCGCCGGGCCTCACTCCCCCGTTCCAGCCGAGGCTCGACGCGGTGACGGCCGCCCCGGACCGGCCGGGCGTGGCGTTCCACATCTGGGTGACGCTCTGTCCGTTGGGGAAGGTCCAGCCGAGGGACCAGCCGTTCCAGGCGGTCGTGCCGGTGTTGGTGAGGGTCACGTCCGCCTGGAAGCCGCCGGACCACTGGTTGGTGATCTTGTACGTGGTCGAGCAGGCGCCGGAAGGCGCGGGCGGGTCGGTGGGGTCCGTCGGGTCGGTGGGATCCGTCGCCCCTGCCGTGTCGCCGTAGATGACGCCCCGCCCGTTCGTGGACACGTACACCCGCCCGTACACACGCGGGTCACCGGTGATCGCCGCACCCGTCCAGCCCCACTGGTGCGCGTCGTCGTTGATCCGCACCCAGCTCGCGCCGGCGTCGGTGGAGCGGAAGATGCCGCGGACGCCGCCGATCTTCGCGCTGGTGTAGAGCGTCTGGTACGCGGCCCCGGGAGCGGCCTTGCCGAAGCCGATGGTGTCGGCCTGTTCGACGCCGCCGATCCTGCTCCAGTGCGCGCCGCCATCGGTGGAGTGCCACAGGCCGTAGGTGGAGTCCGTGGAGCCGCCCGCGAGCCAGAGGTCGCCGGCGGTGCCCGGGACCGCCTTGAAGCGGACGTCGCCCTTGACCGGGAGGCCGGTGGCCCGTGTGGTGAAGGACACGCCGCCGTCCGTGCTCGCGTAGAACGTCCCGGCCTTGAAGCCGTAGAAGCGGCGGGGGTCCACCCGGTCCGACTCGACGACCGCGCCCGCGGGGAGGCCGGTGGCGGCGGTCCAGGGACCGGAGCCGCCCGTGCCGGTCTGGACTCCGGCCGTGCCGTCGGGGCTCCAGACGTAGCGGCTGCCGTCGGCCGACGCCGCGACCGTGCCGCCGCCCGTGACGCCCGCGGGGTCGGTGCCCGGCGACCACGTGGCGCCGTTGTCGGAGGAGAAGGCGATGTGCGGGCCGCTCTCGGCGTGCCCGGCCCGCACGACCCGCGCGGGCGCGGTCTCGGCGAAGTCCAGGCTGGTGGTCGAGGTGAAGTTCGGCCCGGTGTACATCATCGGGGGGACGGCGGTGAGATCAGTGTGGCGGAACCCGCCGATGTCGCCGAGGGCGCTGAGCAGCGGGGCACCGGTCGGCGGGGAGGCGAGGTCGTTGACGGCGGTCTCCTCCAGGCCCTTCACCATCGGTCTGATGGTGAAGGTGGCGCCGGTGTCCCACTCGGTGAGGTCCTCGGTGCCGTAGACGGTGGCGCCCGTCCCGTACATCATCCGGTTCGAGTCGAACGGGTCGATCTCCAGCGCCTCGGTCATCCACCCGAGCTTCGGGGTCTGTTCGGGCGGCGCGGGGCTCGCGCCCCAGCTCAGCCACGGGACGGAGGAGACGTCCATGGTGTAGCGGTTGGCGCGGGTCGGGTACGAGCTGTAGTCCCAGGCCTTGGTCCAGTGCGCGCCGCTGTCGGTGGAGCGGAAGATCTGGGTGTCGGGCCACCAGGAGCTGTACGCGGCGACCATGACGGTGCCGGGGTTCTGCCGGTCGACGGTGAGTCCGCTGAAGCCGTGGTAGGTGTCGGCCTCGGCGACGGGGCTGATGTTCGTCCAGGTGCCGGTGGCCGTGGCGTACCGCCAGACCATGCCCTTGCCCCCGTCGTAGGGTCCGGCCCGGTCGCTGTAGGCGAGGTAGAGGTAGCCGTTCGCCGCGTCGAGGACGCCCTTGTGGGCGAGGTGCCCGGTGGGCTGGCCGGGGAGACGGGTCCAGGTGGCGCCCGCGTCCGTGGAGCGGTAGACGGCGTTCTCGGTGTCGGCGACGCCGACGTAGACCGTCCGGGTGGCCGCGCCGGCCGAGCCCGTGGACTCGTCGAAGGTGACCCAGACGATTCCCTGGTTGTCGGAGTTGTAGCCGCTGGTGTCCGTCGGGTCCTGCCGGAAGTTCCCGGGGTTGGGGAAGGAGGTGACCTGCGCCCAGGTGGCGCCGGAGTCGGTGGAGCGCCACAGGCCCTTGCCGCTGGGCGCGCCGAGGTACAGCACGCTGTTGCGGTGCGGGTCGATCGCGAGCCGCTCGCCCATGCCCCGGCCCGGCATGTTGCCGCCGAGCTTGAACGGCAGATCGGCCTTACGCCAGGTCGCGCCCCGGTCGGTGGAGCGCAGGACGGCTCCGTTGCCCGGGTCCCAGTCGTTGGTGTACGTCCCCACGGCGGCGTAGACCCGGTCGGGGTCGACGGAGTCGGAGGCCAGACCGATCACTCCGGTGTGGCCCCAGTGGTCCCAGTCGACGGCGTCGAGGAGCGGGGTCCAGGACTTCGTGGCCTGTTCCCAGCGGTAGGCGCCGCCGATGTCGGTACGTGCGTAGGCGAGGTTCTTCTCGGACCGGTTGAAGACGATGCCGGGGACGAAGCCGCCGCCGTCGATCCGGGCGTTCTTCCAGGTGTACGTGTCGGCGGCCGCCGGGGACGGGGCCGGTGCCGTCTCCGCGTGGGCGGTCGGTGGCAGGGCGCCGGTCAACAGGCCGACGGCCAGGGCGAGCCCGGCCAGCAGGGGGCGTCTTCTGCGCATGGAGTTCTCCTGTGGACGACTATGGGAGCGCTCCCACTCTTCAAGCCTTGTCGGATGACGGTCAAGATGCGTGCCGAGTCGAAGACGTTCGACTGGCCGGCCCGGCCTCTCCCCCAACCCGTCGGCGACGCGCCCCCCTTGCGCCCGCCGAGGCGACGAGCTCACCTCGGAACGCCTCGACACCGGCACCGGCTCCCCGGATCGCCGAGGGGCGGGGACCCGACGGGTCCCCGCCCCTGCGCGTGCTCGATGACGCGCTCCCGCCCGTCGGCGCCAGGACTCAGGCGCTGATCCGGCCGTGCACCACCACCGGCAGATAGCCGGCCAGGTGCGCCTCGGCGACCCGGATCTCGAACGCGACACCCCAGGTCCAGACGGGGACGACGAAGGAGCCGCCTTCCTTCCGGATCGGACCGTTCAGCGCGATGATGTGCTCGCCCTCGGGCTCCACCCGGCCCCAGATCGGGGCGGGAGGCGTCGCCGCCTTGGCGAAGGTGCGCTGGTGGACGTCGCGCTGCGCCAGCGCCCAGTCGTCGAAGCTGCGGACGAACCCGTACACGTACGGCTTGCCGCCCGCCAGTTCGGCGTTCACCGCGTCGACGGCGGCCTGCGGGCTGTCGGGCCTGACGCGGGTGACGGTGACGCTGGAGGCGCCGGCCACGTTCTGCAGCACCGTCCGCAGGCCGTCGGAGTCCAGGGCGAGGTCCCCCTGGTCACGGAAGGCCGACTCGCTGTTGCGGACGTCGACGGCGACCTGAAGGACACCCGTCGCGGTGCGCAGGATCCGCAGAACCCGTTCCCGGCCCCCGGCCTGGAAGACCAGCACCCAGTGACTTCCCGGCGTCTGCGGGTGGATCCGCAGGCTGCCCAGGTCCACGGTGAAGCCCGCGACCTGAGCGAGCCGCCACCCCTTCAGGTGCAGGTCGAAGGAAAGGCCGGGGTCCGCCGCCGCCGCGTCCAGCGCGGCCACGTGTTCGGCATCCAGGGTGAACACGTCGAGGAAGGCTTCCTTCGCGTTGAACAGCCGGGCGATCTCCTCGGACACCAGCGTCTGCGCCTCGTACGTCTTCGGGGAGCGGATCTTCAAGATCTTGCCGAGGCTCCGCGCCAGCACGAAGTCCAGGTTGAAGACCGGTACGTACGGGCGCGGGGTCGTCTGATTCACCTGGGCCGCCTTGTTGTCCCGCTGGACCGTACGCTGCCCCAGCAGGACGTCCCGGCCGGTGGCGATGCCGTTGAACGGCGTTCCGGAGTACACCGCTCGCAGGAGCTCGACGAAGCGCGCCCGGTCGTGCTGCAGGTAGCTGCGGACTATCGCGGTCAGGCCGCACGTGCCGTAGTACCCCTGGTTGACGGCGTCGGGCTGGTCGAGGAGCGTCTTGGCGCGCGCCTCGTCGGGCGGCTCGAACGACGGCTCGGCCGCCCTGAGCGCACCGACGGCCTGCCTCGCCTGGGCAATGTCCATACGATTCCCCCATTTCACCGCGTCGATCGCGTGTCGGAAGTCTCCGGCATCGCCGACAGGGGGTGAAGCGCGCTATCAGCTGAGATTTTGTCCGGTTCACCCCGTTGACGGAACGTGCGTGCGAAGAGCTCTCGGCAGCTGCGCACGGCCCGCGAACCGGCGTCGGTGCGGCGCGACGGGGTACGCGACCCATGGCACGGACGCCAGGGTGAGGACGGACGAACAAGGAGAGCCCATGTCGGTCGACCTCGTCGGATTCCTGGGCGTGGTGCTCGTGGCGTACGTCGTACCCGGCCCGGACTTCCTCGTGGTCGTGCGGGCGGCGGCCGAGGACCCTTCGAGGGGACGAGCCGCCGCATTGGGCGCGCAAGCAGGCCTGTGCGTACACATGCTGGCCGCTGCGGTCGGACTCGCGGTCGTGGCCGCCCGCTCCCCTGTGCTCTACGACGGCCTCAAGCTCATGGGCGCCGTCTACCTGGTTTACCTGGGGGTGCGGGCGGTACTCGCCGCCAGGCGGGCCGACCAGGAGCGGCGGCGCGAAGACGCGCGCCCGGCCGGCGGATCGGAAGGGCCCGGCAGGGCGGGCGGTCGCGCCCCGAATCGGGAGCGGTCCGGCTTCGCCGAGGGCCTGGTCACGAACGTCCTCAATCCGAAGGCCGCCCTCTTCTTCCTGAGCGTCCTGCCGCAGTTCGTCAACGGCAACGGTTCGCTGTGGCAGCCGATCCTCTTCCTCGGGATCCTGGACGTTCTCATCGGCGTCGTCTACTGGTTCGCCCTCGTCCTGATCGCCGCACGACTGCGGTCCTTGCTCGCCCGGCCGAAGATCCGTCACCGCTGGGAGCTCACCACCGGCTGGCTGTTCATCGCCATCGGCATCGGGCTCGCCACCGCCGCCTGACCTCTTACCTGACGGTCTTCTGTGCTCGACGAGACGGGCGGGGCGGCCCTGATGCGCCGTGGTCGGGCGACACGGGGGGCTCACCGGCGAGGCGCTCCAGGTGGGCGTCGCGGGCGTCCTCCCACAGAACACCGGTCTCCGGGGCCGGGTAACCGTTCGCCGCGATGTCCTCCAGTACCGAGGCGAGGACGTCGACCTTCGCGCGCTGCTCGGCCGCGTACGCACGGGCGGAGGCGGCGGCGTGCTCGTCGAGGGGCTGGCGGTCGGGCGCGGTGGCCGGCTGCTGGCTCATCCGGGACTCCTGGACTCTACGGACGTGTCCCCTCACGGTATCGCCCGGCTCCGGGGGCTGGGAGCGATCCAGGCGGACGGGGTCCGACGCCGGAGCCCTCCTTCCCTTGTGGGCGGCCGGAGGTCGAGACGGCCTGAAGGCGCTATCGCTCAGCGGGCTCGGGCGCGGGCTCGGGCTGAGGCTCGGGCTCGGGCTGAGGCTCGGGCTCGGGCTGAGGCTCGGGCTCGGGCTCGGGCTGAGGCTCGGGCGGGCTGAACGCCTCTCGGCTGTGGACGAGCAACTCGCGTACCGAGGGATTGCGCGTGCTCTTCCAGACCAGGGCGAGCTGCGCCGAGATGTCGACGTCGTCGATGGCGCGGGCCGTGAGCCGGTCACGGTAGCTCGCGGCCATCGAGGTGCTGAGGATGGCGACGCCGAGTCCGCGGGCGGCGAGTTCGGCGATGGCCTCCGCGGCGCTGGCTTGCAACGCGATCGCGGGCTGCAGGTCCTGTGCGGCGCAGGCACGGTCGAATACGGTGCGCAGGCCCGTGCCGGGAGGCATGCACACGATGGGGTGGGCGGCCAGGTCGCGCAGGGTGATCCGCCGCTGTTGCGCCAAGGGGTGTCCGGCCGGGACGGCGGCGACGAGCCGCTCGCTGACGATCGTCAGCGCGTCCAGCCCGTCGGGGTTCGTCGCGGCGCCGATGAGAGCCAGGTCGATGGTGCCGTCGCGCACTCCTTCGACGAGCCGGTCGGAGTTGTCCTCCAGCAGCGAGATCTCCACACCGGGATGCGCCCGGTGAAACGCCGCGAGGGCCTCGAAGAGCGGGGTGAGGGTGCAGCCTGTGACCATGCCGACCGTGACCTGACCCTGAATCAGGTCACTTACGTCCCCCACCGCTTGGCCGACCGCGCCGGCGGCGGCGAGTGCCGCGCGGGCGTGTTCGAGCGCGGCCTTCCCCGCGACGGTGAGGGTGGCGGTGCGCGCCGACCGGTCGAACAGCTCGGCACCGAGTTCGCGTTCCAACCGGCGGATCTGGGCGCTGACGCCGGACTGGCTGATGTGCACGCGCTCGGCCGCCCGCGTGAAGTTCCGCTCCTCGGCGACGGCGACGAAGTATTCCAGCTGCCTCAGCTCCATGACCAGAGATTCTAGCTTCCATGAATTCCATCTGTTGGACTTCTGTCGAGCAGGCGACCAGGCTGGGGAGTGCCGAAGACGGACGCCAGGAGGAATCCATGACCGCGTACGAAAAGGCCCTGAGGCCCGAAGACATCACGCGCCTGTTCGTCGAGCGGTCCAACGCCGGCGACGCGGCGGGGGTCGCCGCGCTCTACGAAGAGGATGCGGTGGTGGCGTACCCGCCCGGACGGCTGACGGTGGGGCGGGAGGCGATCCGGTCGCTGTGGGAGAAGGTGCTGGCCAACCGCCCCCACTTCGAACCGGAACAACCCTTGCCGACGCTGATCAGCGGCGACATCGCCCTCACCTCGACCCCGCCGAAGGACGGTACCGGCGCCCGGGCCCAGGTTGTCCGGCGTCAGCCCGACGGAAGCTGGCTGCGCCTGCTCGACCAGCCCGAGTTCACCCCGCCCGTCCGCTGAACCCTCCACGCTCCCCGAGGGCGGCCACGGCCATGCCCGGCCTCGGCTCTGTCAGCCGTCGCGGGCCCCGTACGGGATCTTGAGACCGTGAGCAGCCCATGGCAGGCTCGTGCCGCATGATCGATGAGTTCGCGAAGGACAACCTGCACGGGAGACTGCGGCGGGACCGCGAGGCGCTGCTGTGGAAACTCGACGGCTTGTCCGAATACGACGCCCGCCGACCTTTGACAGCGTCCGGGACCAACCTCCTCGGCCTGGTCAAGCACGTGGCCGCCGTCGAGGCGCGCTACTTCGGCGAGGTCTTCGACCGCCCTTCCCCGGAACCGCTGCCCCGGTGGCAGGACCACGACGGCAGCGATCTGTGGGCGGCCGAGGACGAGACGCGCGATCAGATCATCGGCTTCTACCGGCGCACGTGGGAACACTCGGACGCGACGATCGACGCGCTTCCCCTCGACGCCTCGGGCCACGTGCCGTGGTGGCCCGAGCCTCATCGCGACACGAACCTGTTCGCCATCCTGGTCCATGTCCTCGGCGAGTCCATCCGGCATGCCGGGCACGCCGACATCCTGCGCGAGGGCCTCGACGGCCGGACCGGGCTGCGCCCCGAACACGAGCAGCGGATCGACGAGGAAGCCCGTGCGGCCTACTGCGCGAAGATCGAGCAGGCGGCGAGGTCGGCCGCACCGATCAGGGCTTAGCAGCGGCTCTGCCTGACGGCGTCTGCCGCCGGTGTCGCCGCCACGCATCGCCGCTTCAGGGGCTGGGCCGAGGCCACTGCTAGTAGGAGAAGGCCACGCCGTGCGTCGCCGCGATCGTGCCGCTGGCGTATCCGTCGTGGATGTTGAGCGGGTTGCCGTCGACGTTGCGTACCTTCAGCGTCATGCGGATCTGGGTGCAGCCGCCGAGCTGGGACCGGGTCAGGCGGAGGGTGTTGGTCACCGTCTGGTGGTGCTTGGCGTTGGTGATGTTCCACTGCGCCACGGGGCTCTTGATCGGTCCGCCACACAGCGCGCCGTCCGGGTTCCGGGGCTGCGCCTCGGCCCAGGTCTCGGCGTTCGTGTAGGTGTAGGCGTCGGTGCCACCCGGGCAGATTCCGGAGCCCGCCGCGCAGGTCGACAGCGCCGCGTCCTGGTACACGACGACGTTCTCGCCTCCGGCCGGGGTGTTGGTGGAGCCGCTGGTGGAGACCGTGGTGCCGCGTTCGACCACGGTGCCGCTGCCGTCGAGCAGTGTCCAGCGGGACATCGCGGAGTAGGTGGCTCTGGCCAGTTCGGCGCCGGCCGGGACGCGCATGGTGACGCTGCGGCCGTTGGTGATGATGGAGGAGTACGAGACGATGGACAGCCGGCAGGTGTAGCTGCCGTCGGCCGGGGCGATGAAGAGCCACCGGAGCCCGGCGGTCAGCGAGGTCTCGCGCGGCGGCACGCGGTTCGCCGCCCAGTAGGCGCCGGCCTCGGTCCCGGTGGGCAGCGCGGTGCCGTCGGCGTTGCGGCAGCGGATGGCGAAGGTGTTGCCGATGTTGTCACCGGACGAAAGCGCGGAGACGGGCTCCGCGGAGAAGTATCGGGACCACAGGAACGACCTCTCCCCGGCCGCCGCGTCGAACGTGATGTCCGTACCCGGCACGTCCTTGTAGGTGTCGGCCTTCAGGGTCGCCTGGTACTCGAAGTCCACGGACGCGGCGCCGGCCGGCGGTGCACCGAGCACGGAGCCGCCGAGTGCCAGGACGAGCGCGCCGGCCACCGCCGCCACCGTCCGGCCCACTCCGGCGAAGCCCCCGACTCCCCGGCTTCCTCCGGCTTCCCTGCATGTCAGCCTCATCGACTCCCCCTCGTGCCGCGTTTCCCAGCGCCCCCTTGGCAAGGGGCGATCGGGCGACACAGTGCCACAGGGTGGTCGGAGGCGGTCACCCGGGGCCACCAGGCGCGCTTCCGGTCACGGAGCGGAGGAGGAGCGCGGCACGGGCGTGGGCCGCGTACGTCCGCTCGGGCTCGGGGGCCGCGCGGCCGGCCGCCGCCGAGGTGACGCGAGCGTCCCAGGGCGGCAGCCGGCCGAAGAGCAGGCCCGGCAGGGCGGCTTGCCGCTGTCAGCGGGTGGTGAGCATGCCGTCGCGGAGTCGGGCGAGGGTACGCGAGAGCAGCCGGGAGACGTGCATCTGGGAGAGGCCCAGGCGCTCACCGATCTGGCTCTGGGTGAGTTCCTCGACGAACCGCATGTGGATGATCTGCCGGTCGCGTTCGCCGAGTTCGGCGATCAGCGGGGCCAGGGCGTGGAAGTCCTCCACGAGTTCCAGCGCCGTGTCCGGGGCGCCGATGAAGTCCTGCAGCGCGGCTTCGCCGTCCTCGCTGCCGTTGATCGTGGCATCCAGGGAGGACGAGTTGTATCCGTTGGCGGCCACGCGGGCCTCGCGGATCTCCTCCTCGGGCAGGCTCATCAGTTCCGACAGTTCCTTGACCGTCGGGGTGCGGCCGAGTCGGCTGCGCAGTTCCTCGGTGGCACGGGCGAGCTGGACGCGGGCTTCCTGCAGCCGCCGGGGGACATGCACAGCCCAGCTGGTGTCTCGGAAGAACCGCTTGATCTCGCCGACGATGTAGGGGACGGCGAAGGAGGTGAACTCCACCTCCCGGGTCAGCTCGAAGCGGTCGATCGCCTTGATCAGTCCGATCATGCCGACCTGGACGATGTCCTCCATCTCCTCCGGCCCCCGGCTGCGGAAGCGGCCGGCCGCGAAGCGGACCAGGGACATGTTCATCTCGATCAGCGTGTTGCGCGCGTACTGGTACTCGGTTGTGCCCTCCTCCAGCACCGCCAGTTCCCGGAAGAAGAGCTTCGACAGTTCGCGGGCGTCCCTCGGCGCCACCCCGGAAGGGTCGGCGACCTCCGGCAGCTCGACCGTCCGAGTCTTCGCCGTCACCATGCTCGTGAGTGCCATGTCGTCCCTCCCAGTTGAAACCCGCCGCCGGCAGTCGGCCGGAGTAGCAGCCGACGACGAAGCGCCTGCCCCGACATCGCCCATCCACGCACGCGTTTTTACGCATCAGCGCCGGAGCGGCTGAGTGTGCCGGTACGGAATGACGTCTCTCCCCTCCTGGCGACGCGGGCCCCTCCGCGACCGCGCGAGCGAACATTTCCCGGCCGGAGGGCGGCCCTCCGCCGGTGAGGTCAACAGCTCAGCGGTCAGCGGTCAGCGGTCAGCGGAGCGTCGGGCGCTTTCGCCGCCCGGCGGCGCTGCTGCCCGTCGCCGGGAAACGCGCGCCTCACCTCGTACGGTGGTGGCCGGTGCTGTCGCGGTCCAGAGGGCCCCAGCGTCCGGGCTGGTGCTCGATGATGTCGACGGCTTCGGCGATCGCATCGTCGCCGATCCAGGCGAGCGGCTCCACGTCCGCGACGAGCGGCTCGTTGTCCGGGCCTCGGCCCACCTCCCTGCCACGCAGTACCCAGGGCCGGGTATCGGGATCCTTGACCCTGGGCAGGTGGCAGTAGTCGTACAAACGTCGGGCGATCCACACGTGCGCCGGTCGTCGCCCCCACCACTCCTCGACGCCCAGCGCGCTGGCCGAAAGTCCCGGCAACCGGACGCCCGTCAGATCGTCCGTGCTGAAGAGGCTCGCGAGGTCCGGCTCCGGACCCCGCGACCAACGCACGTACAGGTCGTGGCGGTCGGCGACCAGCCGGGAGAGATCCTCCAGGCTGTCGAGACTGGGCAAGGGCATGATGTGCATCGGTTCCCGTGCGTGGTACTGGTCAGCCGGCAAGCGCGAAGTCCCCACCCGGGAGAGCGGACAGTCGACCGCGGGCGGCGGCCAGGGCGGCGTCGATGTCGCGGGTGCCGGTGGACACGCACAGGGTGTAGGTGACGTCCTCCATGCGCCGGCGCGCCTCGGCGGAGCCGCCCTCGGCGTGCAGGATCCGCAGCGTCTCGTACCGCTCGACGAGATCTTTCAGCACCGCGGGATGCGCCATCAACATCGGACTTCTCCTTTGCTCCGAACAGAGGACACTCAGACGCGCGCGTGCCCCGAACCGCGCGGTTCAAGCGGGCAGCCCGGGGCCGGCGAGGGGGTTGCGTGCAGTCGGTGGACAGGGCCTCCAGCAGATCGCCGGCCTTCGCGTCAGGCCGACGCCCGCGCCACGCCGACCGGGCGACCATGCCGCCGGGCCGACCACGTCGTGTCCGTCACCTGCGCTGCTACGGGGTGGCGAACGGCAGACCTGCCGACCGGGAAGGCATGGAGTCCGAGGCCGAACGGGCCCCACGGGGCCATCCTCCGCCGGTACGCGGGCGATCGCCAGCGCACACGCCCGACCGGCCGCTCCTTGTCCCCCGTACGACGGAACGAGGCGCGAAGCACCGCTACGGCGACGCGCGCGTACGTACGGCTCTCAGGAGCAGCGTTCGGAGGTACGCCCGGCCCCCTACCCCGGAGCAGCAGAGCCGGGCTCTCCCGCCCTGGTGTGCTGAACGCCTGACGCGTCCCGGCCCGAGCCCGGCTCCTTGCTGAAGTCGGTCGCCACGATCGAGCAGCCGAACTCGATGTCTCTCACCGCGCTCTCAGTGCTGCGCGGACATGATGGTCATGCGGTGGTCACTGGCTCTGTGGGGGCCAGGTCCGGTGCGCTCAGGCGTGCCTCGACGCGGCCGCCGATGACGCGTGTCTCGAAGGACGGCTGCGCCGCGGTGGCGGGTCCTCGTACGTTCCAGCCGTCGGCCAGACGGAACACGCTGCCGTGCCAGGGGCACCGCACACAACCGTCGGTGACCGTGCCCTCCGACAGGGGGCCGCCCATGTGCGCACACGAGTCGGCGAGGACGTGTACCTGTTCGCCGCTCTCCCGCACCACGACGACGGCGATGTCGTCCACCTCGCGTCGGACCGGCCGCCCGACGGGGAAGTCGGCGACGGCACCGATCTCGTGCCACCCCGGCCGCACCCGATCGGGTACCGCTTCCGCGTGGTTGGCACCCGACGCCTGCCGGTAGGCGAGGTGGCCGCCGATCGCCCCTCCGACGGCCACGGAGAACAGCCCCGCGAAGCCCAGCATCTTGCCCCGGACGGCCCTGCCCCGCGCCCGCTCGGTGAACGACGCCGCGTACAGACCGACCGCCGTGATGTTCATGGCCGCGTGCACGAGTCCGACCCGCATCTGCCGCCGGCGCAGCTCCGCCCAGTCCACCCACCCGGAGACGGCCGCCGGAGCGGCGGCGGCGAGCCCCACCCCCACCAGCACGTGCGCCGCCCTGCGCTGTCCGGGGAGGAGGTCGAGCACCGCCGCGGAGACCCAGGTGCCGATCGGCACCTGGACGAGCAGGGGGTGGACGGGATGCCCGAGCCACCGGCCGTGCAGGACGTCCCTTCCTTCCCCGAGCGGGAGCGCGCGCACCGCGTCCCTGACACGGTGCGCGACCCCGTCCAGCACGGCGGCGCGCTCCAGGCGGTCCATGCCCCGCAGGACGCGGCCCGGGCCGGACGCCGACGGCAGGACGCTCCTGACGGCGCGCATTCCGGTGCTGTCGGTGCGGGCACGGCGTTCGGGCTGCGGCGATGCGTTCATGGGAAAGCAGGTAACCGCTTCGACACGTCCGGAAACCGGACATTCCGGCCACCGGGTCAGTGGGGCTTCTCGGCGGGCCGGCACCGGCACGCGCGTGGGCGGTGCGGGCGAGGTGGATTCCCCGCCTTGGGCCGCCGTGCCGGGGCCCGCCTCACCGAACCGGTGACGGACAAGGCATCGCGGGGCCCCCGGCACCCCGTTCGGACGAACGAGGCCCCCATCGGACGGCGACGGACGCGGGTCTCCGGCTCCCCCCTCCGGCCTCAGACGCGGGACGCGGGCGGCTCGGCGGACGCGGGCGGCTCGGCCGGCGCGGGTGCGTGCCGACGCCGCCACAGGGTGAAGGCACCGAGGGCGCCACCCACGGCCAGCAGCGCCAGGCCTCGCCACCACACCGGTGCCTCCACCTGGGTCGCCAGCGCGACGCAGGACAGCGCGCCGAGGACGGGGACGACCCTGGGCGCCCGGAAGTGGCCGGCACCCGCCGTGCCGTCGCGTCGCAGTACGAGGACGGCCAGGTTCACGACGAAGAAGACGACCAGCAGGAGCAGCACCAGCGTGCCGGCCAGGACGTCGATCCCGCCGCTCGTCGCGAGCAGCGCGGAGAGCGCCGTGGTGACGGCGATCGCCGCCCAGGGTGTGCGCCGGCCGGGAAGGACGCGGGCCAGGAAGCCCGGCAGCAGGCCTTCCCGGCTCATCCCGTAGGCGAGCCGCGAGGTCATGATCCCCGTCAGGAGGGCACCGTTGGCCACCGCCACCAGCGCGATCAGGGCGAACAGCTGTACCGGTACGTGCCCGGCGGCCCGGACGATCTCGAGGAGGGGGCCGTCGGACGCGGCGAGCGTCCCGGTCGGCACGGCCGCGGAGGCGGCGGCCCCGACGGCCGCGTACAGCGCACCCGCCGTCAGCAGTGCGCCGAACAGGGCGCGGGGGTAGGACCGGCCGGGGTCGCGCGTCTCCTCGGCCACGTTCACGGAGGTCTCGAACCCCACGAAAGAGTAGTAGGCGATGACGGCACCGCTCAGCACGGCGGCCACGGGCGCCTCCGACGCCGTGCCGAGCTGCGTCAGCCGACCGACGTCCCCGTCGCCTCGTACGGTGATCCACACGCCGAGTCCGACGATGATCAGGAGTCCGCTCGCCTCGACCAGCGTGGCGACGGTGTTGGCGCGGGTCGACTCCCGGATGCCGCGGGCGTTGAGCAGGGCCAGCAGGGCGAGGAAGGCGACGGCGACCAGCACGAGCGGCAGGGAGACGAACGCCTTGAGGTAGTCGCCCGCGAAGCCGCGCGCCAGCGCCGCGACCGAGACGATGCCGGCGGCCAGCATGCAGTATCCGGTGAAGAACCCGACCGCCGGGCCGAAGGCGCGCGTGGCGTAGTGCGAGGCGCCTCCCGCCCGGGGGTACTTCGTCGCCAGCTCCGCGTACGAGGCGGCCGTGAGGAGTGCGAGCAGCAGGGCCACGGTGAGGGGCACCCACACGGCGCCGCCCGATGCGGCCGCGACTTCGCCGATCAGCACGTAGACCCCGGCGCCGAGAACGTCGCCGAGGATGAAGAAGTACAGCAGCCGGGTGGTGAGGACCTTGCGGAGCGGGGCCTCGGGCGCGGAGATGGGGGGCAATCTCATGTTCTCTGTTTCTCGGGTCGGGGCCAGGGGTCTCGGGGCCTGGGCCGGGGCGGCGTCGGCAGGGGGCGCCGAGCGGGCCGACGGTGTCCGAGTCGACGGGTGCCCCCGATCTGCGCCCCTCATGCCCCCGGCGTGGGCCGACCAGCGGCGCCGCGGATACCGACCGCGTTGCCCCCGGAGGCATTCGGCCGCCCGCCCTGGCCGGAGGCGGGAGAGGGAGAAGCGCTCAACGACGGTCGGGCCGATGACGGAGGGGGGTTCCGGCATGACGAACGACGCCGGCGATCTTTGCGCGCTTCTGCGGCAGCCCCGTAACGTACGCCGTTTCGTTCCCGCCCTTGAAGCGAGGTAAGAGGATGAGACAGACAGGGCGCCGCCTGGCGGTGCTGTGTTCCGCACTGTTCGCGATGATGGCCATGACACCCGCCCAGGCCCAGGCCGTGGAAGCCCGCCCGGTGCCCGTCACGGCAGGTGACAAGTACGCGCTCAAGTCCGTGGGCGCCGGCGGCCTGTTCGTGTCGGTGGAGGTCTCGGCCACCGGCGGTGGGGAAGCCATGCTGCGCGCCCGCAAGGCCGCCGCCACGCTCGAAGAGCTGGGCTCCTGGGAGAAGTTCACCCTGCACACCGACGACAAGGGCTACAGCACCACCCTGCGCGCGGAGGCGAACGGGAACTACGTCACGACCGAACGCAGTTACACGGGCACCTACCAGAACCTGCTCCGCGCCCGGGGCGCCACCGTCGGCGACTGGCAGAAGATCCAGCTCGAGAAGCAGGCGGACGGTACGTACGCCTTGAGGGCCGCCACGAACGACGGCTACAAGTACGTGACCGCCGAGGTGCAGGACCCCGGAAGCGACGCGGGGTTGCTGCGCGCTCGGGGTGACTCCGTCGGGTCGTGGCAGAAGTTCCAGCTCGTCCACCTGGGCGAGGAGAACGCCAGTGACGCGGGCGGGCGCCCCAGCCCCGTCTCCCCCGCTCCGGCCGCCGACTTCCGTGTGATGTCGTGGAACGTCTGCGCCAATCACAACTCCGCCTGCGCGAACCACCGGGTCGAAGGGGCTTCCCTGGCCTCCCGGATCACCGAGCGGATGGGCACCACGACCGAGGCGCGTCAGTACCGTGCCGTGTTCCTCCAGGAGATATGCGAGTCGCACGCCAAGGCCATCGAGACGTTGCTGGAGCAGAAGACGGGGACCGGATGGGACGTACGTTTCGCCCCCATCGAGTACACCGTCGACAAGTCCTCGGTGAAGGCCGCGAAGACCTGCGACAACGCCGGTTCGACGTCATCCGGCTGGAGGGACCGCGGCTCCTACGGCATCGGGCTCGCGGTGCCGGACTCGAACGTCTGGTACCACTCCTACGACCTGCCGTCGCCGCAGAACAAGACCATCGGCACCGAGTGGGTGCGCATGGAGCAGCGCACCGCGCTCTGCGCCGTTCTCCCGGCGGAGGCCCTGCAGTTCTGCACGGCCCACTTCAGCGCCGGCCTGCCGACGGACGACGCGGACGGATCGAAGCGCCGGGAGCAGGCCGCGGAGTTCCAGAAGATCGTCCACTCGTACACCATGCCCGGCTACCGGACCGTGTACGGCGGTGACCTCAACTCCATCCCGCCGGACTCCGCCTCGACGGACACCCCCAACGACCTCATGACGTCCGCCTACGCGGCGGACGAGGAGTGTGACGAGGGTCTGTCGCGCGCCCGTCCGCGTGACGGCCGGGCCACGAAGCCGCTGGCCACCCGCAGCATCAAGATCGACTATCTGTTCGGTCCGTCGACCGGGACCGTCGTCTCGTGCGACGTGACGGCCGACGCGGGCGAGTCGGACCACTACCCGATCAAGGCGCAGTTCCGCTTCTGAGCAGGTCGATACGGAGAACCCCGGGGCCGGGACGGGCGCCCGAACCCGGGTGCCCGTGCCGGACGGGGCCCCGGCCGCCTCCCGTCGCCCGCCGACGCGTGGGGGCCCTTGCGGACTTCCGGACTTCGCGTCGGGAGATGCGCTGGTCCACCGCCGGCTGAACACATCGTCCCGGAGACGGCGCCCCTCTCGTTCCGCTGTCCCAGCCCGGCGCGCGGCGCCATGAGCCTGGACTTCCGGTCCGGCCCCGCGAGAAGGCTTGACCTCAACCGAGGTTCAGGTTGGAAGCTTCTGCGTACGCCGCCGGCCATACGGAACGCGGCACTTCACACGTTGGAGGAGCTTCCATGTCAAGCAGCACCGTTCCCGGCTCCGGCCCCGCCGTGCCCGCCGGGACCTCGGTCCCCCGTTCCGGCCTCTCCTGGTGGAAGCTCCTGGTCACCGGCGCGGTCGCCGCGGCCCTGGTCAATCTGGTCGTTCTGGGCGTCGCCAAGCTGGCCGGTGCCTCGCTCATCGTCGTCGACGGCGGCCAGGAGCACCCGATCACGATCGGGGGTGTCCTCGGCTCCTCCGTCCTCCCGCTGGTCGTCGGCACGGGCGCTGCCATGTTGTTGGCCCTGTGGACGCCGGTCTTCCTACGGCTCGCGCAGTACGCGGGCGGTGGGCTGGCCCTGCTGTCGGTCGCCGGCCCGCTGTCGTCCGATGCCGACGGAGGCACCGTGGCCGCCCTGTCCCTCATGCACATCACCCTCGGTGTGGCGGTCGTCGCCACCTTGGAGCTCCACCGCCGCCACACAAGAGGCGCCGGTCAGCGACCCGTTGAGGACCCTCTGAACGGTCCTGCCGGTGTGAGCTGACCGGCCGACCCTGCACGCGGCACGCGGGCGGGCGGGCCGTGAACGCCCCCCGTCACGGCTCGTCCGCGCTGGAGGCCGCTTCGAGCGTGGACACCTCGCCGAACGACCGGCGGCCCGCATCACACGAGGCGCATGCCGGCAGACGTGAAACGCGATGGACACGGTGATATCAACGGCCGTACCCTCGACCGGTCCCAGCCTTCACACGTCCGAAGAGGTGCACTTGATGACGGTCCAGGTATGCGCGGCCAACTCCCGTCGGCCGCTTGACCAAGCCGTCATGACCTCCACGGACCGAAGGAACCCTTGTAGTGGATCTGCCACGTAGCTTCACCATCCGCGAGAGCAGCCATCGCATCTGCAACCCGTTCACCAGCGAGAAGCTGGCCCTCCTGGGTCAGGCCATCAGCCCGCCGCCGGGCCCCCGCATGCTCGACCTCGCCTGCGGCAAGGGCGAGATGCTGTGCACCTGGTCCCGGGACCACGGTGTGACCGGCACAGGCGTGGACATCAGCACCGTCTTCCTCGACGCGGCCCGAGGGCGGGCAGCTGAGCTGGGCGTTGCCGACCGAGTCGACTTCGTGCACGCGGACGCCTCGGGCCATGTCGCCGCCGATCCCGTCGGCATCGCCGCCTGCATCGGCGCCACCTGGATCGGCTCCGGCGTGGCGGGTACGGTCGAACTCCTGCGGCGCAGTCTCGTTCCCGGCGGCATGATCCTGATCGGCGAACCGTACTGGCGCCGCGAGCCTGAGGACCAGTCCGTCGTCGAGGGCTGTCACGTGGCCCGCAAGGACGACCTGCTCATGCTGCCGGAACTGCTCGAACGGTTCAGGGACCTGGGCTGCGATGTCGTCGAGATGGTCCTTGCCGACCAGGACAGCTGGGACCGGTACGTCGCGGCGCAGTGGCTCAACATCCGACGCTGGCTCGATGCCAACCCCGACGACGAGCTCGCCGGCACGATGCGCGCGGAACTCACTGCGGCACCCGTCCACCACGCCAGGTACCAGCGCGAGTACCTCGGGTGGGGCGTGTTCGTCCTGATGGACCGCTGACGCACCCCTCCTCGTGAGCCCCGGCACCACGTGCCGGGGCTCACCCGCGGGGCGCCACCCTTCCCGGTCCGCGCAACACCGAGAGCCTGTGCGTCCCTTGGGAAGATGACGCAGGTAGATGATGAGTGAATCGCGCACGTAGGGTGTCGACATGTCGCTCAGCCACATAGTCCTGTCGTCCGGTCGTACGGTCGAGCTCACCGAGCTGCGGATGTCATCGACCTACGGGGGGATGCTGGAGGGCTACCCCTGCAAGCCCATCAACGACATGCAGGTCAGGGGCCTTCAGCGGCGGGCCGAGGAGTCGTTTCCCTCCACGCCGGTCCACCTGGTTCCACCCACCCGCGAGTACCCGGACCGGACTGCCGGCGCGTTCGGCCCCGTCGAGGTGCTGCCTCGTGTGGCCTGCATCGGTGCCTTCCGCTCGGCAGCGGTCGCTCCTGAACTCGACCCGGTGCTGCACCGTTCCGCCCTCACCGCGATCTGGTTCCAGACCGACTTGCAGGTCCCGTCAGGTGAGGACGTCCATCCTGCACTGCGCGGCGTTCCTTGGGAGGAACTGGCCCAGGACTACGAGCTCTAGCGGTGGGTGCGTCGTTGTCACTCGTTGATGGCCGCGCCGGACGGTCACCCGTCGCGGGCCGCGAGCTCGTCGTATCGCGTGCCGACAGCACGGTGCCGCACGTGACACACCGCCCCGCCCGTCTCACGCCCGGAGGGCGTCCAGTACGGCGAACTGTTCCGCGATGCGGTCGGCGGACCAGGTGTCGAGCCAGGCCGCGAAGTGTCCCCCGTAGCCACGGGGAGCGGATTCCACGCGCATGATGAGCGCGAGGTAGATCCGGTAGAGGGCAAGCCGTATGCGAGCGCCGGTGTCGACGGTCAAGGCGGGGGCGACGGAGCGGTATCCGGCCATGAGGTTGGTGTCGTCCTCGGCCGCGCCGAGGGGGTCGAGTCCGACGAGTTCTGCCAGGGGGTCTCCGAAGAAGGCCCGTTCGCCGTCGATGAGGCCGGTCAGGGACCAGGAGCCGTCGACGGCCCGGTTCAGGACGACGTTGCCTTCCCAGGCGTCGAAGTGGACGAGCGCGGGACGGCGGACCTCCGCGAGCCGGTGGCCGAAACGTGCGGGCAGCTCGGCGAGCTCGGCGGCCGGGACGGGCAGGGTCACGCCGAATCGGCCCGCGTCGTCGAGGACGGCGCGGAGCATGGCGGTGAAAGCGGTGGGCCAGTCGGGGCCGGCGAGTTCGGCATCGGACCGCGGGTAGCCGAACGCGGGTCCGGTGACCGTGGCGACCCGGGCCATGTGCTCGCCCAGCCCGCGCCGCAGGCCGGCGCGATCGGCCGGACTGAGTCGGTCGCGGGCGGCGTCCCATGTGATGCCGTCGAGGTACGAGAGGAGCAGCCACTCGGCAGGAGCGCCGGGGCCGGAGGGCTGGTGGTGGAGAACGGTGGGCACCGGAGCACCCGCTCCCGCGGCGAGACGGTGGAAGAGGGCCTCGGTACCGAGGAGCCCCTGCTCGTGGGTGAGTGCGGGGACGCCGGCCATGGGCGCGGTTTTGAGTATCAGCCGCCGTCCGTCGGCGAGTTCGAGCAGGCGGACGGAGTTGTAGAGGCCCCCGCTGAGAGCGTTGTCACGGGTGACGGTCACCGGGCCGAGGACCGGGCGCAGTCGCTCGGCGACGTGCGCGTCGGCATCGCCGGGTCCCGAGGGGGGCGAGGAGGTGGTCGTGGTGGCCATGGGTGACTCCTGCCTCGGAACGTGGGGCGGGAGGGCCGGACCTGTGCACAACACGGCAGGCGCCGCCACAAGCCTCCACGGCATGCGCCGGCAAGGTTCCGCCGGCCGGCCCCGCCCGTACCGTACGCGTGTCCGCTCCCTGCGCGACAGTACGGTGATGTCGGCCTGTCGACTGGTGTGCCGGGCCCCGTGCGGGAGTCCCGGGGTGGCGGGGCCGAGCGGCAGGCCCCGCCACCCGTCAGGGGGGCTCGGAGTGGTCAGCTGGAGACGCCGAACTCGTGGAGGGCGTAGCCCTCAGCCGGTGCTCCTGGCTGATTCATGACGCCGGGCGCGGGGAGCCGGACTCTGCGGGCCGGCTCGTATGCGGCGTTTCCTGTTGAGGTGATGCACGGTCTTGTCGTGCGGGCCCTTCCGGGCCGGGGCCGATGACGTGATCACCCGGCCCGGAAGGAGTCGAAGTCCCTCACCGCCGTGAGGCGGTGAGGAAGGCGTCTCAGGGGAAGGAGACGACGGTCGAGGGCACGGTCGAGGTGCCGGCGGGGATCGTGGAGGCACCCGTGTCGTTGATCACGTGGTTGTAGTGGCCCATACCGCCCAGGGAGACCACCAGGAGGCTGTGGAACTTCACCCCCGGCTTGACCGGCGCCTTGAAACCGTGGTCCTGCACGATCGTCGGGTCCACGTTGTAGTTGCAGTAACTGCCCAGCCCCCACGCCTCATGCGTGGTCACCGAGTCGTCCACCCGGTAGGCGGCGTACCCCTTCGTCGTACCGTTCTGGATCGCCGCCTGGTTGGGAGCGTCGTACGCCTTCTCGTTCTGGTAGAAGATCGTGCGCCCGCGCTCGCCGTACCACTCCACGTCGTACTTGTTGAAGTGCTCCACGAACAGACCCGTGGCGAGCACGTCGTCACCGTTGACCCGCACGCCGTAGTCCGCCCGGTTGGTCTCCCAGCCCCAGCCCTCACCATGATCGGCACGCCACACCCAGGTGTGGTCCACGATCGCGTCGTCACTGTTGACGACCATGCTGGTGGTGGCCTTGCCGACGTGGGCGCCGCCGATGCGGATGTACACGTCCTGCACCGTGGTGGGGTTGGCAGCGTGGTCGGCGGAGGCCCCCTGCTGACCGATCTCCAGAAGAGTCGGGGAGTTGACCGAGCCCGCGTCGATCAGGAAGCCGGCGAGCCGGACGCCGTCGACGTCCGCCACCTTCATCGCGGTGACGCCGTTGTCCGGGATGATCGTGGCGAGGCCGAGGCCGAGCACGATGGTGTTCGCCCGGTTGACGTTGATGCTCTGGTCGACGTGGTAGACACCCGGCGTGAACAGCAGGTGCAGGCCCTGGGCCAGCGCCTGGTTGATCGTGGCGGCGGTGGCGCCCGGCTTGACCACATAGAACTGGCTCAGCGGGATGGACTCACCCTGCGGGGTGCCGCCCGCCCAGCTCGTGCCGCGGGCGTTCACGCGCTTGGCGGGCGCGAACACCTTGTACTCGCTGCCGTCCAGATAGAGATACGGCTTCTCGCGAGAGATCGGGGTGGTGTCGAGCGTGGTGTAGCGGGGCTCGGGGAAGGAGGTGGCCGGAGCGCCCTGGACTCCGGAGAAGGTCTGGTTCCAGACGCTGTTGGACCAGCCGCCGATGGAGCTCTCGCGGGTGTACCACTGCTGCTGGGAGTAGTTGCCGACCTGGCCGTCGATCTTAGAGTCGGCGATGTAGCCGCCGCTGGCCCAGCCGTAGCCGTTCGGCGCCAGGTTCAGCCCGCCCTTGACGTGCATACGCCGGAAGGAGGACGCCTGCGAGACCGCCCACCGGTTGGTGCCGTTGACCGGGTTCAGGGTCAGGCCCTCGGCGCCGCGCCAGAAGTTCTGCGTGGCGTTGCCGTTGAACCAGCCGGCGTCGACGGTCACATCACCGTTGATGGTGGTGTCGCCGGGGCGCAGGCCGAGTCCGGCGATCTGGGTGTAGAAGCCGATCTGCGCGTTCAGGTTGTTGTACGTCCCCGGCTTGAACAGGAACGCATGCCGCCCCGAACCGAACTGCGCCGACTCCTGCTGCTGGAACACCTGATCCAGCTTGCTCTGGATACCCGGCGTGGACGGGTCGAAGACGTGCACGTTCGGGCCCAAGTCACCACCACCCGGCAGAACCGGTCCGCTGTCGCCCTCACCGCCGTACACCTGGAACTCCCACAGCGAGTACCCGTAGCCCGTGGCCCGCGTCACGCCCTGCATGCGCACATACCGGGCCGTGCCGGATATCGCGAGGGTCTCGGTGCCGCCCGCCCCGGTCGCGGTCGAGTAGGCCGTCGACCAGTTGGTGCCGTCCGTCGACAGTTCGATCCGGTACGCCTTGGCGTAGGCCGCCTCCCAGCGCAGTACCACCTGGCTGACCGCGACGGAGCTGCCGAGGTCGATCTGGATCCACTGGGAGTCCTGCCACTGGCTCGCCCAGCGGGTCCCGATGTTCCCGTCGACCGCGTCGCCGGCCGGGGTCCCGTAGTGCTCCTGACTGGAGGCCTTCACCGGCTTCCCCTCGGACAGCAGCGAGGGAGCTGCCTGCGCCGCCGTCGTGGGAACCACCGCCAGAAGCGTGGCCGCAAGGGCGGTGACGACGGCACCGGCGAGACTGCGCCGCATGCGCCCGCGGGGTGGCGGCGAGGCCGCCATAGGCACGCCAAACGTAGACATAGGGGGGTCTCCTTGGAGCGAGAGAGGCGCAGGGGGAGAGCGCTCCCGGAACCATGCCCTCCCGCCCAGGCGTGGTCAAGATCTCCGGCAAGGCTTTTCTTTTTACTTGACTTAAGTGCCGATGAAGGTCTCCGTGATGCCTCGTCACCCACCGAGGGGTGGGAAAGCGCACGGACCTGCGGGTTCTCACCCGCTCACCCATCCGCACCCCCGCGAGTCGGCGGGCATCCACATCGGCACGCGGAATGCCGAGGCGCGACCGGGAGGCGAGCTTCCGCTCAGGAGGACTCCCGCACCACCAGTTCGTTCGGCATGATCACGGGCTCCCGGGCCTGCCCTGCCAGCAGGCCGAGCAGGAGGCGGACGGCGGCCGACGCCTGGTCGGCCATCGGGCTGCGCACCGTGGTCAGCGGCGGGGCACTGTAGGCAGCGGCCTCGATGTCGTCGAAACCGACGACGGCCACATCGTCCGGTACGCGCCGCCCCATCTCCCTCAACGTCCGCAGAGCACCGATCGCCATGAGGTCGTTGGCCGCGAACACCGCGTCGAGGGACGGCTCGTCGGCCAGGAGCTGCCGCATGGCCTCGGCGCCGGAGATCCGGGTGAAGTCTCCCAGCGCCACCAGCGGGCGCCGTCCGGTGTCGCGCAACGCCTCGCGGTAGCCCGCGAGTCGTTCGCGGGCGTCGCTGAGGTCCAGGGGTCCGGTGATGGTGGCGACGCGCTTCCGCCCTCGGCCCAGGAGATGGCGCACGGCGAGGCCCGCGCCGCCGGCGTTGTCCAGATCCACGTAGGGCACGGACGGCGCCGCGGTGCGGCCGAAGGAGACCACGGGCAGCGAGGTCCTGGCCAGCACGGCGGGCAGCGGGTCGGCGCCGTGCAGGGAGAGGAGCAGGACGCCGTCCACATTGCCGGCGGCCACGTAGCTTTCGACGCGGGCCCGGCTGCGGTCGGACTCCGCGAGCATGAGCACCACCTGCTTGTCGGCCGCCTCCAGGTCTCGGCTGGCGGCCCGCACCACCGTGGAGAACAGCGGGTCGTCGGAGAGCACCCCCTGCGGCGGATCCGAGACGACCATCGCCACCGCGTCCGTCCTGCGCGTCACCAGTTTGCGAGCCGCCGCGTTGGGGACGTACCCCAGTTCGCGTACGGCGCGCATCACCACGTCACGGATCTCCGGTGCGACGGTGTGTTCCCCGTTGACCACCCGCGACACACTCGACTTGGACACGCCGGCACGCGCCGCGACCACATCGAGCGTGGGTCGCTTCATCCCTGAACGCCTCGCTGCCCCCGGTGCCATCTGCCGCCCCCGTCTGTCGTTCCCGTACCGCAGCGGCCCCGGCCTCACCGACCGATGCCAGGTCGGAGCCATGTCACCGGTGCAAGGTCGGAGCCGTGTCGGCGAACCGTCCTGGCTCGACCCTACGAAATGCCCGCCCGTCCGCAATCCCCCGGGCCGAAGAGGTCCGGCCCACGGACGCGACGACTCCCTTCGGACTCTCGACGTGCCGCCGAAAGCGGCATACCCCAGGGAGCGTTCCCTCAAAAGACGGCGAGACATGCCACGCCCCGGACAAGGCCCGTGCGGGCGCCGACCCCTCGACCAAAGCCGTGGCCCCGCAGGCGAGAAGCAGAAAATGCACCGAATAAGGCATCTCTACAATCACTTTGACGGTCTTTCAGGAGCGGGAATCTCGGCCTCCCCCGCCGTGTCGAAACCCTTGACACCTCCTGTCGGCAGCAGCAGGCTCCCCCTCCAGGGAGCGCTCCCTGACCCTCTCCCGCACCGCGCGTTCGCTTCGAGGAGCCGCCATGAGTCCGATGCTCCGCCGCCTGGGCCTGTTCATAGCCTTGGCGGTCACCCTGCTGTCGCTCGCCGTCCTGCCTGCCCCTCCGCCCGCCCACGCCGCCGACGCTCTGCTTTCCCAGGGCAGACCGGTGACGGTCTCGTCCACGGAGAACCCGTTCGCCGGCGCCAACGCCGTGGACGGCGATTCCGGCACCCGCTGGTCCAGCGCCTTCGCCGACCCCCAGTGGATACAGGTCGACCTGGGCGCTTCCGCCAAGATCAGCGACGTCACCCTGAACTGGGAAGCCGCCTACGCCAAGGCCTTCCAGATCCAGGTGTCGGCCGACGCTCGCACCTGGTCCACGGTCCACGAGACCGCCACGGGCACCGGCGGCAACCAGCGGCTGAGCGTCGCGGGAACCGGCCGGTACGTCCGCGTGTACGGCACCCAGCGCGCCACCGCGTACGGGTACTCCCTGTGGGAGTTCCAGGTGTACGGCACCAAGGACACCGGCGGCGACCCGGATCCGACGCCCGGGGAGAAGCTCCTGTCCTACGGCAGGACCGGCACCGCCTCCAGCTCGCAGACCGACGGTCAGTGCTGGGAGTGCACCCCGGCCCGCGCCTTCGACCGCGACCCCGCCTCCCGCTGGGCGACCAGCCCCACCACCGGGTGGACCGACCCCGGCTGGATCTCCGTCGATCTGGGCGCGACGGCGCAGATCAGCAAGGTGGTGCTCCAGTGGGACCCGGCCTACGCCAAGGCGTTCCAGATCCAGGTCTCGACCGACAACGCGAACTGGGTCCCGATCTACTCGACCACGGCGGGCACCGGGTTCAAGCAGACCCTGACCGTGTCCGGCACCGGGCGGTACGTCCGCATGTACGGCACCCAGCGGGCCACTCCGTACGGGTACTCCCTGTGGGAGTTCCAGGTGTACGGCACCGGCGGAGCACCGGTCACCCCGCCTCCGCTGCCGCCCGACCCCGCCGACCCGCCCCGGATCGTCTGGCAGGACGAGTTCAACACCCCGGCGGGCACCAAGCCCGACCCTGCCAAGTGGACCGCGGACCCCGGAACCGGCCCCAACAACGAGCTGGAGTACTACACCAACCACGACAACGCGAGCATGGACGGCGCGGGTCACCTCGTCATGGAGGCCCGTAAGCAGGCCACCCCCGGCTCCTCGTGCCCCACCGACCCGCTCACCGGGAGCGGCACCTGCCAGTACACCTCCGCCCGGATGAACACCGGCAACAAGTTCGAGTTCACGTACGGCCGGGTCGAGGCGCGCATCAAGGTGCCCAAGGGCAACGGGCTCTGGCCCGCCTTCTGGATGATGGGCGCCGACTTCCTCGACGGCCGGCCGTGGCCGTACAACGGCGAGGTCGACATCATGGAGGTCCTCGGCAAGGACGTGAAGACCTCCTACTCGACCGTCCACGCTCCGGCCTACAACGGCGGTGGCGGGATCGGGGCTCCCTACAAGCTGCCGGGGGACGTCGACTACTCGGACGACTTCCACGTGTGGGCCGCCCACTGGGACAGCAAGGGCATCGTCTACAGCCTTGACGGCCGGACCGTCCTCACGCTCGACAAGGCGCAGATCGAGCAGACCCGCGGTCCATGGGTCTTCGACCACCCCTTCTACCTGATCCTCAACCTCGCCGTCGGCGGCGACTGGCCCGGACCGACCGACGCCTCGACCCCCTTCCCGGCGAAGATGCTGGTGGACTACGTGCGGGTCTACCAGTGACGCGCCGTTCATGACCGACATGGGGTGATCCTCGGCGGCCGCCACCGGCCGCCGGGCGCCCGTGGACCACGTGGCCGGGATCAGCGATCCCGGCCACTCGGCGTCCGCGTACCGGCTGTTGACGCGGGGAAGGGAGCCATGACGACATCGCCATCCGGGCAAGATCACCTGCCCCGGCGTGACCGGCGGCCGACCACACCCCGCTGGTCCGGCCTCAGGTCGGCTTGCGCCACACGGAGATGTGCTTCGTCGAGTCCTGGGTGAACGGCGCCCCGTCCCAGTCCTCGACGCGACGTTCCAGCTCGAGCCCCGCGATCCGTGCCATCAGGTCGAGCTCTGCCGGCCAGGCGTAGCGGTGTCGGGAGGTGCCGCGCCGGAAGCGGTCATCGTCGCCGTCGCGGGTGAAGTGGTGGGAGACGAGAACCTGCTTGACCAGGTCGAAGGTGTCGAAGCCGAGATGCCGCTCGGAGACGTCGAACGGCACCGCGACCTGGCCGGGCGGCAGGAACCGTAGCGGCGGCACGCCCAGCTCGATGACGAAGCGGCCGCCGGGCTCCAGATGACGCGCGGCGTTGCGGAAGCACTCGACCTGCTCGTCCTGCGTGAGCAGGTTGGTGATGGTGTTGTAGACGAGATAGACCAGGGTGAACGCGCCGGGAACGACGGTGGTGGCCATGTCCCCGATGGCCACCGGAAGCGCGTCCTCGTCGACCTTGCGCCGCAGCACCGCAGCCATGTGCTCGGACAGTTCGATGCCGACCACCGGCACGCCGCGCTCCCGGAGCGGGACGCCCACGCGTCCGGTCCCGATGGCGAACTCCAGTGCCCGGCCGTCTCCGGCGAGCTCGGCGAGAAGGGCGAGAGTCGGGCCGAGAACGGCAGCCGAGGACATGTCGGTCTCCTCGGCGTCGTAGCGGTCGGCGATCGCGCGGGTCCACAGCTCACTGCTCGTCACGGGCGGACACCTTGCCGGGTGGGGAGGGTCGCTGTCGAAGCATTTACTCTTCCGCCGGCCCCGATCACCCGGTTCGGGGCGAGCCGGTGCGGACCTTCCAGCGCACCCTCCGGCTCGTGGGCACCGGTGCGGTCGTGTCCCGACGCCATGCACGGATCGGGCGGCTCGATGCTCAAGCCCATACCGTGATGTGACGAAAAAGTACCGCGAAGAGAGGACGACGCTCCGCGGCCCGGAGGGCATCATCGTGGGACTTGCCGAGCAACTTCGCTGAGCGAAGAAGCCGAACCATGCAACCGACCGACGCCTGGGCGACGGTACGGCGAACGTGCTCGGCATGCGGCAACAGGGCAGACCGCCGTCCCTGACGAAATCCGGCGACGCGGCATCCTTCGATCCGGCGACCGCTGCCCCGCCTCCAGGCGAGCGGACCGAAATTGTTTCGATCGTGCCGCGCCATTGTTTCGGCGTCGTACATCCCCCAGGATCTCATTGGCAGCCACCTTCCCGTGCAACAGACGGGCAGGACCGGCTTGCCGACGCCTGAAACCTTTCGCTGGCATCCCGGGAACAGGCCAGTACCGGAGGAGGGATCGTACGCCACTCCTGGCCTGACCGGCCCGCCCGTGGCCGGCCGGCGTCCGGCCACGGGCGCGACCACCGCCGCGCTCAGGCCGGGAGCCGGCATCCCGACGCCATCCGCCCGACCCCGCTCAGTCCGCCCCACAGGAAAGAGATTGTCATGATCCGAACAACCGAGAACGCACCCGGAGAGGGCCGCGCCCCTCTCCGCGCCTCCGCACGCAGGGCAGTGGCCCTCTCCCTCACCGGGCTGCTCGCGGCCACCGGTGTCGTCGCCCTGTCGGGCACCGCCCACGCGGCGAGCACCCTCGGTGAGTCGGCAGCCGCCAAGGGCCGCTACTTCGGCACGGCGGTCGCCGCGAACCACCTCGGTGAGGCGCCCTACGCCGCCACGCTGAACACGGAGTTCAACTCGGTGACCCCCGAGAACGAGATGAAGTGGGACGCGCTGGAGGCGTCCCGGGGATCGTTCACCTATGGGGCCGCCGACCAGATCGTCGGCCACGCGCAGGCCCGCGGCATGAAGGTGCGGGGACACACCCTGGTCTGGCACTCCCAGCTGCCCGGGTGGGTGGGGTCCCTGGGTACGAACGACCTCCGTTCCGCGATGAACAACCACATCACCCAGGTCATGCGGCACTACCAGGGCAAGATCCACTCGTGGGACGTCGTCAACGAGGCCTTCCAGGACGGCAGCAGCGGCGCCCGCCGCAGTTCGCCCTTCCAGGACAAGCTCGGCAACGGCTTCATCGAGGAGGCCTTCCGCACCGCCCGGGCCATCGACCCGGCCGCGAAGCTCTGCTACAACGACTACAACACCGACGGGGTGAACGCGAAGTCCAACGCCGTGTACGCCATGGTGAAGGACTTCAAACAGCGCGGTGTGCCCATCGACTGCGTGGGCTTCCAGAGCCACTTCAACAGCCAGTCCCCCGTCCCCGCCGACTTCCAGCAGAACCTGCAGCGTTTCGCGGACCTCGGCGTCGACGTGCAGATCACGGAACTGGACATCGAGGGGTCCGGCACCTCGCAGGCCACGAGCTACGCCAACGTGGTGAAGGCATGCCTCGCCGTGACGCGCTGCACGGGCATCACCGTCTGGGGCGTCACCGACAAGTACTCCTGGCGCGCGAGCGGGACCCCGCTGCTCTTCGACGGGAACTACGGCAAGAAGCCCGCCTACGACGCCGTGCTGTCCGCCCTGGGCGGTACCGGCGGCGGCGGAAACGGCACCCGAACATGCACCGTCTCGTACGCGAAGCAGGAGACGTGGGGTGACCGGTACAACGGCAAGGTGACGGTCACGGCGGGGAGTTCGCCGATCAGCGGATGGAACGTGCGGGTGACCGTCGGCTCGGCGCAGCGGATCTCGGCCACCTGGAACGGCACGCCCAGCTGGGACAGCACCGGGAAGGTGATGACGATGACCCCGAACGGCAACGGAAGTCTGGCGGCCGGCGGGACGACGAGCTTCGGCTTCACCGTCATGACGAACGGCGACACGGCGCCGCCGGCCATCAGCGCCTGCACCGCCTCCTGACCGGAGCGTCCGGCCAGAGGAACGGAAGGGGCCTTCGCGGGTGCGTCCCACCCGCGAAGGCCCCTTCCGGCCGGTGCCCGCCGGACTACGACGCGTCCGTGTGGAGCTCCGTCGCGACGTCCATGTGCAGCCGCCGCGTGTGGTCGACCGTGCGTACAGGTCCGGTCAGCGTGACCCGTGCCGTGAGGCGTGTGTCGGTGCTCGACGCGCTCAGCCGCAGTTCGAGGTCGCCCGGCTCGACGATCCGGTGGCCCTCGCGGCCCGTGAAGGACGCGAGGTCCGCCGGGACGGTCATCCGCACCCTGGCAGCCCGTCCGGGTTCCAGGCCGAGGCGGACGTACCCGATGAGGCGTTGCACCGGCTGGACCACGGAGGCGACCGGGTCGTGCAGGTACACCTGGACCACTTCGGTCCCCTTCCGGGCGCCCGTGTTGTGGACGGTGCAGGAGAGCGTGAGCTCCCCTTCCGTCGATGCCCGTCCCCGCTCCACGACGAGGTCGCTCCACTCGAAGGCGGTGTACGTCAGACCGTGGCCGAACCCGAAGGCGGGGGTCGGATCGACGCTGGACACTTCACTGGAGTGTCCCAGCCGGGCCGCCAGGTAGGTGGAGGGCTGGGAGCCCGGGTGGCGCGGCACGCTGACGGGGAGCCGGCCGGACGGTTCGGTGCGGCCGCTGAGCACCGAGGCGATGGCCGTCGTTCCTTCCTCGCCGGGGAAGAACGACTGCACGATGGCGGCTGCCTCGTCCGCCGCACGTCCGAGGGCGTAGGGGCGTCCGGCGAGCAGGGTGACGACGACGGGGGTGCCCGTGTCGAGGAGGGTGTCGAGGAGCTGTTCCTGCACGCCGGGGAGGGCCAGGTTCTCCGCGTCGCAGCCCTCCCCGCTCGTGCCCCGCCCGAAGAGGCCGGCCCGGTCGCCGAGTGCGAGGATCACGAGGTCGGCGGCCCCGGCCAGTTCGACGGCCTCTGCGAGCCCGCCGGTGGCCGGGCCGTCGATGTCGGCGCCCCGCGCGGTGACGATCTCGCTGTCGGGGAACTCCGCGATCAGCGCCTGCCGCAGGGTGGGGAGTTCGATGCCGAGCGGGGTCTCGGGGTGCCGGCCTCCGACGTGGACGGGGAAGGCGTAGCAGCCGAGGACGGCCGTCGGGTCGTCGGCGTTGGGCCCGATGAGTGCGATGCGGGCCGGGGCGCCGGCGGCCGGGTCCGCCGCCAGGGGCAGGGTGCCGTCGTTGCGCAGGAGGACGACGGCCTGTTCGGCGACGCGGCGGGCGAGCGCGCGGTTCTCGTCGGTGTCGAGGCGGACGGTCCCGCGCAACTCCTCCGAGTTCGCGCGTGCGGAGCCGTCCGCGTTCGCGGCTGCGGCGAGTACCGGCGGCACCGGGCTCCAGTCCGCGTCCAGCAACCCCAGTTGGGCTTTCTGTACGAGTACACGGCGTACCGCACGGTCCACCAGTGCCTCGGGGACGAGGCCCTCGGTGATCGCGTCGGTCAGCGGCCTGCCGAACGTCTTGACGGTCGGCAGTTCCACGTCCACACCGGCGCCGAGTGCGGCGCCGGCCGCTTCACCGAAGGTCGCCGCCACACCGTGCAGCGTCTTCAGGAAGGCGATGCCGAAGTAGTCGGCGACGACGGTCCCGTCGAATCCCCAGGTGTCGCGGAGCAGGCCGGTCAGCAGTGGCCCGTCGGCCGCGGAGGGGATTCCGTCGGTGTCGGTGTAGGCGTGCATGACGGACCGTACGCCGCTTTCGCGTACGGCCATCTCGAACGGGGGCAGGATGATGTCGGCCCGTTCCCGCGCGCCCATGCCGACGGGAGCGAGGTTGCGGCCCGCGCGCGAGGCCGAGTAGCCGGCGAAGTGCTTGAGCGTGGCGACGACCCCGGCCGACTCCAGTCCGCGCACATAGGCGGTGGCGATCGTTCCCACCAGGTAGGGGTCCTCGCCGATCGTCTCCTCCACGCGGCCCCAGCGTGCGTCGCGTACGACGTCGAGGACCGGGGCGAGGCCCTGGTGCACGCCGACGGAGCGCATGTCGCGGCCGATCGCGGCGGCCGTCTCGCGGATCAGCTCGGGATGGAAGGTGGCGCCCCAGGACAGCGGTACCGGGTAGGCGGTCGCGCCCCAGGTGGCGAAGCCCGCCAGGCATTCCTCATGGGCGAGCGCCGGTATGCCGAAGCGATTCGCCTGGGCGATCCGCTCCTGGGTGCGCGCCAGCGAGAGGGCGCCTACGGCCGGGTCGACGGGGGCCGTTCCGAAGGGGCGGGTCAGCTGGCCGAGGCCGTGCGGAAGGAGGTCGTCGAGGGCGACGGCCTCTTCCATGTCGTGCTGGAACGGCGCCACTTCGCCGCCCTCGTCGGACGCGCCCACCCAGACGCCGAAGAGCTGGGAGATCTTCTCCTGGAGGGTCATGGCGGCGATCAGGGCGTCGGCCCTGGCCTCGGGCGTGAGGGTGTGGTCGCGCCAGGGTCCGGTGCGGTGGTCCGTGGTGCCGGACAGCCGCTCCCGGGAGTCGGTGGCCTCGGCGGCTGTCTGCACGCCGGCGTTGTCGATGTTGGCGGTCACTTTCCTCCGACCCCCATCAGCCCTTGTACGAGGGCACGACGGGCGAACAGGTAGACGATCAGGATGGGGAGCATGGACAGGACGACTGCGGCGAGCAGGCCGGGGGTGTCGACTCCGTGTTCCGTCTGGAAGTCGTAGAGCCCCATGGTGACGACCTTGGTCTCCGCCGACTGCGTCAGGACGAGGGGGAAGAGGAAGCCGTTCCACGCCTGCAGCGCGGAGAAGACGACGATCGTCGAGACCCCGCTCTTGGACAGCGGAAGCACCAGCTGGAAGAAGACCCGCCGGGGCGAGGCGCCGTCCATAGTCATCGCCTCGTACAGCTCGGGGGTGATGTCACGCATCACGCCCGTGAGGATCAGGGCGCACACCGGCATGGCGAAGGCCGCCGTCGGCAGGATGACCCCGATGAGGTTGTCGTAGAGACCGGCCTCGCTGATGACGAAGAACATCGGGACGATGACCGCCTGCGAGGGGATCGCCAGGCCCAGGAGGAACAGCCGGAAGACCGCGGTGGTGGCCCGGCCCCGGCTCCTGACGATCGTGTACGCCAGCGGCGGGACGAGGAGCACGACGATGCCCACCACGCACACGGTGACGATGACCGTGTTGAGGAAGTACTGCGCGAAGCCGCTGTCGAGGTCGTTGACGTAGTTGTCGAGCGTGATGTGCTCGGGGAAGGCCAGGGGGCCGTTCGCCGCGTAGTCGGGGCGCGACTGCAACGTGGCGAAGAGCATCACGTACAGCGGCAGCCCCACCACGAGGAGCCAGACCAGCGAGCCGAAACCCGCCAGGTAGTTGGGACGGCTCTTCCTCACAGTCCCTCCATGGTGCTGCGCATCTTGTCGTAGCCCGAGAGCCGCACCACGATCAGCGAGATGACCGTGGAGACGAGGACCAGGAGGAGGGCGATGGCGGACGCCGCTCCGTAGTCGAAGCTCTTGAACGCCTTCTGGTACATGTAGTACGCGCTGATGGTGGTGTCGCTGCCCGGTCCGCCCTGGGTCAGGATGAGCACGGTGTCGAAGGTCGTGAGTCCGCCGACCACCATCAGGATCATCGAGGTGATGATCGAGTTGCGCAGCTGCGGCAGCGTGATGTGGAAGAACTGGCGCACCGTGCCCGCGCCGTCGATCTGCGCCGCCTGGTAGAGGACCGGCGGCACCGCGCGCGCCGCGCCCTGGTAGATCAGCGTGTGCAGGGGGGTGAACTGCCAGGTGCTGACGAAGACCAGGACGCCGATCGCGCTGGCCTGTCTTCCGAACAGGTTGCCGTCGCCGAACAGCCACGCGGCCTGCGCGGGGACACCGAAGTTGGGGTCGAGGACGGCGCGCCACAGCACGGACACGGCCGCGATGGACAGCAGCATCGGGACGAAGTAGATGGCGGACAGGACGGCCCGGTTGCGCTGGTGCCCCGCCGCCCAGACGCCGAGCAGGATGCTCAGCGGGGTCTGGACGACGACCCCGAGCACCGTGAGCAGGACGCTCAGCCAGAGGCTCTTGATCATGACGGGGTCGTCGAGGAGCTGCTTCCAGTTGTCGAGGCCGGTGAATTCCGGGTCGCCCAGTCCGTCCCAGCTGGCGAAGGAGAGTACGGCGACCATGAGGAGGGGGACGAGGGCGAAGAGGCCGAAGAAGGCGGCGGCGGGGGCCGCCCAGAGGAATCCCGGGCGGCCCGCTCCGATGCCGGACGAGCCGGCCCTCTCGCTGCCCGCGGAGGGTGCGGCGATTCGGGTCATGTCATGTGTTCCGAGTCCGGATTTCAGGGAGCTCACGAGGTCGGCAGCGCCTGCATGGCCTTGATGAACGCGTCCTCGTCCATCGAGCCGTTGAAGAACTGCTGCAGGGCCTGGTACATCGTGGTGGCCGCCGACTGGGGGTACGCCTGGTCCCAGGAGAGCTGGAACGCCGGGGCCGCCTTGACCAGGTCGTACTGGAACTTCGCGTACTCGGGGCTGGCGGCGGTGTCCAGGAAGCCTTCGGTGTTCGTCGTGGTGGGCAGATTGCCGATGGCGAGCTGCGCCTTGACGAACTGGTCCGAGTACATGAGCTTCAGGAACTCGGCGACGGCTTCCGGGTGCTTCGTCTTCTTCAGCACGGAGTAGAAGTTGTTGGTGTTGCCGACGACGTTCGCCGGGTCGCCCTTGCCGCCCTCGACGGAGGGGAAGGTGCCGTATCCGAGGTCGCTCTTGGCGAATGCGGGGTGCGCGTCCTGCTGCGTCGAGTACTCCCATGAGCCCATCAGCTCGAAGGCGGCCTTGCCGGTCGCCAGGAGCGTGGGGGAACCCTGGTCGGTGAACTTCACCGAGTCGTAGTTGGTGCCGAAGGCCCCGGCGTCCACCAGTTCCCTGATCTTGCCCAGCGCCTTGCGGCTGTCCGGGCTCGCCCAGGCGTCCTTGTCGCCGTCCAGGGCCTTCTGGAAGAGTTCCGGGCCGGCGATGCGGTCGTAGAGGTACTCGAACCACATCAGTGTCGGCCACCGGTCGCCGCCGCCCAGTGCGATCGGGGTGACGCCGTCGGCCTTCAGCGCCTTGACGGCCCCGAGCAGGTCGTCCCAGGTCTTCGGGGGTTCGACACCCGCCTCCTTGAGCACCTTGCCGTTGTGGAACAGCAGCACGGGCTGGGTACCGCGCATGGGGACCCCGTAGGACTGGCCGTCGACCACCGCGCTGTTGAACACGGACGGCAGGAACTTCGCCTTGAGGTCGGGGTCCTTGGCGATGAAGGAGTCCAGCGGGAGCAGCAGGCCGGCGTCGACGAACGGCTTGATGCTGCCGCCGCCCCAGTTGAAGAAGACGTCCGGCGCCTGCTTGCTGCTGATGATCGTCTGCAGCTTGGCCTGGTAGTCGGCGCCCGGGATCGTGTCCAGGACGGCCTTGACCTTCGATGTCTTGTTGAAGGTGGCGACGAGTTCCTTCTCCACCTTGTTCGCCGCGTCCCCGTAGACCAGGACGTGGATGGTGTCGTCGCCGCCGGCCGCATCGGAGTCCCCTCCGCACCCGGACAGGGAGAGCAGCAGGGCCAGCGCGGCACCACCGACGACAACGGTCCGCGGGAACCGTGCGCGTTGCTTCATCGACTCGCCTCTCGAAACTTTTCGGTGTGAGTACCGAAACTTCATGAGTCGGGACGCTAGGACTCCGCACCTGAGGGGTCAACCCTCGGTCGCCGCGTTATCAAAGCGTTACGCCTCGGCGGCGGTTGCTGCGTGCTTTATGCTCCTCGCCATGCGCGATGACGAGGAAATGGGCCGCATCACCCTGGCCCAGGTGGCCCAGCAGGCCGGCGTCTCCATTTCGACAGTTTCGAAGGTCCTCAACGGACGGCAGGACGTGTCGCCCCCCACGCGGGTCAAGGTGGAGCGCCTGCTGGAGGCCCATGCGTACCGGCGCACCACACGGTCGGCCCGCGAGGCGCCGCTCATCGAGATCGTGTTCCACGAGCTGGAGAGCATCTGGGCGATGGAGTTGATCCGAGGGGTGGAGAACGTCGCCAAGGCCCACAACGCCGGCGTCGTCCTCACCGAAAGCGGAACGCGCCACTCGCCCGGCCCCGAGTGGATGGAGGCGATGCTCCAGCGCCGGCCGCTCGGCGTCGTCCTGGTCTTCTCCGCCCTGCCCGGCGAAGTGAAACAGCAGCTCAGGGCGCGCTCGATCCCGTTCGTCATCATCGATCCGGCGGGCGACCCCGATCCGGACGTGCCCTCGGTCGGCTCGGCCAACTGGAATGGCGGACTGGCCGCCACCCGCCATCTCATCGAGTGCGGGCACCGGCGCATCGGGATCATCACCGGGCCCGAGGACATGCTCTGCTCCCGCGCCCGGCTCGACGGCTACCGGTCGGCGATGTCCATGGCCGGGCTGGAGGTGGATCCCGGACTCATCCTGTTCGGCGACTTCCACGTGGAGGGCGGATACGACCGCGCCACGGAGATGCTGTCCCAGCCGCAGCGGCCGACCGCGATCTTCGCGGGCAGCGACCTGCAGGCACTCGGCGTGCTGGAAGCCGCCCGGGTGCAGGGCCTGCGCGTGCCCCACGACCTCTCGGTGGTCGGCTACGACGACGTGTCCATCGCCCGCTGGGCCAGCCCGGCACTGACCACGGTCCACCAGCCGCTGCGCCAGATGGCGGAGGAGGCGGCGCAGATGCTGATGCGGCTACGGGCCCAGGAATCGGTGTCCACGCGACTGGAGCTGGCCACGAGTCTGGTCGTACGCAAGAGCACGGCGCCGCCGCCCGCGACGTGAGCGCCAGGGCCCGGTCCACGAGCCGATCGCCCGGCTCGGGCCGGCATCGGCTTCGTGGACCGGGCCCGGCGCGTCAGCGCTGCAGGGTGAGAACGCCCGGCCGGTACGGCAGCCGGTCGTAGTCGCCGCCGGCGGTGGGCGACTTGCCCTGGTAGAGGAACTGGAGGTTGCAGGGGTCGATGGTCATGGTCTGGTCGGGGTTGTCGCGCACCAGGTCACCGTGGCTGATGTCGTTGGTCCAGGTGGCACCGCTGTTGGCCTTACCCGCGAAGGGGTTGCTCTCGGTCGCGGCCTGCGGGGTCCACGTACCGCTCAGGCTGGAGGCGGTGAACGAGCGGAAGTAACGCCCCTGCGCCCCCATCGCCTCGACGATCATGAGGTACTGGTTCTGGCCCTGCACCTTGTAGACCTGCACCGCCTCGAACAGGTTGTTCGTCGAGTCGCTCATGATGGTCGTGTACGACGAGCCGAAGCTGCCCGGGAAGTTCCCGATGGGCATGCTCGCCCGGTAGATCTTGCCGTTGTCACCGGCGAAGAACAGGTACATGTTCTGGCCGTCACCGATCAGGGTCTGGTCGATCGGGCCGGTGGCGGAACCGGAGATGCTGCCGGTGAACAGCGGCTGCGGGGAGGACCAGCCGTGGGGGTTGGCCGGGTCGCTCGACATGCGGTAGACGAAGGCCGACGCGCCCCACTGGTACGCCAGCACCCAGATGTTCTTGGGCGCGAAGTAGAAGAGCGTGGGCGCCACAGCGGCCTGGCTCATCCCCGTCTGGCCCGCCGACGCCATGTCCGACCAGTTCGTGAAGGGACTGAACATCATGGAACCGTACGACATCCCCGACGAGTTGGACGCGTAGACCAGGCGCTTGCCGTTGTGCATCACGCTGGTGAAGTCCTTCAGCGAGACCCACCCGTTCGCCGGCTGCGCCAACGCTCCCGTCGACGTCCACCGGTACGTCGACGGAAGGGAGCAGGTGCCGCCCGTGGAGAGGCCGGTCCATTTCTGGCTGCTTGCGCCGTTGCAGGTCCGGATCTCCACCGCCGTTCCGTTGGCGGTACCGGAGCCCGCTGCGTTCAGACACAGGCCGGACTCCACGCCGACGATCGTGCCGTCCGCGTTCACCCGCCACTGCTGGTTGGCACCGCCGGAACACGTCCAGATCTGCACCCGCGTACCGGCCGTGGTGGCATGGCCCGGGACGTCCAGGCACTTACTGCCGTACACGGTCAGCTGATTGGCGTCCGTCAACGTCCACTGCTGGTTGGTCCCGCCCCAGCAATCGTAGATCTGCAGGTACGTGCCGTCGGCCTGGTTGGCGCCCGGCACGTCGAGACACCGGCCGGACCCGGCACCGCGCAAGGCGCCACTCGTGGCCGCCTGAGCCGGGGCGGCGATGAGCGTCGCCGCCACTGCGACCAGGGCCACGATGCAGGCGGTGAACACCGCGGACAGATGTCTGCGGCCGATACTTCCACTGCGCATGGGGAGTTCCTCGACTGTGAGTCAGTGGTTCCGGGTCGGCCCGTCGAAGGCTGCCCGGACTGTCGATGTGGCGCGGTTCCTCGCGGAGCCACGGTTTGCCCTGCACATGACATACGCACGGCATCGCGGTGGCGCCTGCCGCAGGGGTGGACCCCTCGGCGCCCCGGTCACGTCGCACGCAATCTCACTTCGTCCGATATTTCGAACGTGGTTCGAAGATTCGAGCAACCAGAATGATAGAGAGCGAGCAAGCCGCGTCAACGCTTTTCACATGATTCGCAAAGAACGCCGAAAACTTCGCGGGTCGATGGCTGCCGATCGAGTGCCGACTTGCGCGGTTCGTTTACCTTTGAGAAGAACAGGAGGGTGATGCGCGGAACCGGAAGACGTCGAGCGCGCCTTGCCCTACCGAGGGCGCTCCAGACCTGCCCGGAGCGCCTCGAAACCTTTCGTAGCCTTTCAGCGGCTCTGGCGGACCGAAGGAGGCCACGCCGAAGAGCCGGCCGGCTCGGGGCCGCTGGTGCGGCCGCCGAGCACGGTTTCAGGGCCGGAGCCGGTAGGAGAGGCGGGCGAGAGGCCGGATGTGCTGCCGGCCGTCAGGTGCATTCCTGGGTGGCGCTCACGGGGGTCCAGTCCGAGGGGCCGTGCCGGTTGGCCGCCCGCACTTGGTAGCACTGCCGCTCCGTCGGCTGGTCGGTGAAGGTGAACGACGTGGTGTTCGGGCCCACGCTCACGGTCGTGTTGAGGGTGCTGTTGCGGAGCTGGAAGTGCGTCTCGTCGGTCACCACGTCCTCCCAGTCCACCCGGACCCGGGAAGGATCCGCGGGATCGGGCCTGCTGGCGACCACGCCCGACACCGGGGCGGGACGCCCGGCCCCCATGCCCGAACCGGTCGCGTGTCGCAGGTCGAAGGACACCGAGGCGCTGTCGGGGGAGAACGCTTCGCTGTTACGGACGGACAGTCTCGCGTCCGTCAGGCTTTCGCCCGGGCGCATGCCCTGCTGGATGCCTTCGGACAGGTCGTCGAGGTCGTCGGTGAGGCAGCTCGACCCCTCAAGCAGCCGGAACGTCGGCGTTTCCACGACCGTCTCGTCGGTTCTGAGCCGGACCTGGACGCTCAGTTCGCCCACGGTCTGGTCGGCCACGCAGTGCGAGGTGGTCAGCGTGTCCGTCGGGTTGTCGTGGGTCAGGCGGACCTGCCTCCTGAAATCGAAGGTCTGGGTCGTGTCGTCGTCGAACACGCCACCCGCGTTGGTCACCGTCATCCTTCCGGTCAAAGAGATGGTGTGTGTGGTGGCGGCGGAGGCGGGCGGAGCCAGCCATACGCACAGCAGGGGGATCGGCAGAGCCGCAGCGGCGGCGGCGCGTCGCAGCTTCATCGCACACCTCGCGATCGGGGGAGAGGGAAGTCGGCGGTCGGCGTCCGGCGCGCCGCGGGCGCGGGTACCGTCGGGGAAGTCATCCCGGCACCTCCTTCGCGCCGGACCCTGTCGCGGCGCTCCCTCCAGCATGCCGAGGTCGTTCCGTACCCGCACCCGCAGCTCGGCGCGGCGCGCGGGAGGCCCGGCCGGGCAGGACTCCCGCCCCGTGACACGGTCGGCTGCCGCCTGCCCTCCGGCGAGTAGACCGGCGGCTCGTCGACAGCCCGGCCCTCACACTCCGGGTCAGGGCCGGGCTGTCGATAGCGTGGCCGGGGCCGACACTTCCACCGTGGCGGTGGCGGGGCGTCAGCGGTGGCTCAGGACGTTGACCACCCGTCCGCTGGGATCGCGGACGAAGAAGCGTCGCACGCCCCACTCCTCATCCCGCAAGGGATGCACGATCTCCGCACCGCTCCCCCGCATGACCGTATAGGCCGCGTCCACGTCGTCCACCTCGATGCTCATGTCCGGTGTGACAGGCGCGGTCTTGTCACCGGTCATGACGCTGATCTGTGCCGCCGGGGCGAAGGGGGAGGCGAGCGTCATGATCCAGCCGTGGTTCATCACCTCCTCGAAGCCCAGCAGGCCGTAGAACTCCCGACTCTCCTGGCCTGCCTCCGACTGGATGTTGGGTACGACTCGGCGAACGGTCATCAACGCCTCCATGTGAGTACGAGCGTTTCCCTGTGAGCGTTTTCAGCTTCGCCACTCCAGGGTGACACCGTGGTCTTCGTTTGAGTCCTGGAAGCTCCTCGGCTGGGCCCGCCGGGCACGGTGGGTTGTCTGTGAGAAGACGCGGGCGGTCCCTTCGCTGAGGGCCGGGCTCCGCGCTTCGGGGCGGAAGACGATCGCGGGGGAGATAGAACGCATGCTCGAAGTACCATCCCTGCAAGGTTCTCCGGCCGGTACTTCCCGACCTCCGCAGTGGCGTAGTCGGACGGAGACATCCCTGTGGAGAGGACAGAGAGCGATGAGTGTGGCTGAGAGTTGGTCGCGTGTGATGAGTCTGCTTCGGGAGCACGCGCCGGCCGATCACGCGGATCTGCCGGGGCCCGCTACGGAGCAGATGCTCGCGGCAGCCGAGGAACGGATGGGGATCTCCCTGCATGGGGACCTGCGGACGTGGCTGTTGCAGAACAATCTGGATCTGCCGGAGGAAGATGTCGACGATGAAGTGCAATGTTGCGGTTTCGACGGGTTCCCCGACGAGGGGATCTTCTTTCTGGGCATCCGGGCGATGGAGAGGCTCTACGCGAACCGCTCCACGTCCTGCGGATTCGACCCGCCGGACCAGCCGGACTACCCGTTCTGGCGTAACGAGTGGATCCCGTTCCTGTCGGACCAGGACGGCTGGAGGGGAAAGTTCATCGATGTGCGGGACGGGCGCGTCGGCCGCTGGTTCGTGGGTGCCCCCACGGTCACGGGCGAGTACGAGTCGATGGCCCAGTATTTCGACTCTGTGGCGGAGACGCTGACGAGGATCGCCGGTGGAAGCTCCCGGGTCAGTGGGTTCGTCGAAGGTCGGCTTGTCTGGTCGTGAGACGGTTCCCGACTGGATGACGGCCATTGCCCATCCGTCCTCACCCTGGAACGACCATGAGATTCATCAGCGTTGACGTTCCAGGGTGAGGATGGCTGCGGCGATGACGGTCATGCGGTTGGGGCTGCAGCGTGCCCGGCGGAAGATCTGCCAGGACTTCAGCCTTGCGATGCTTCGTTCGACCGCGAGGGCGCGCTGGTGGGGCGGTCGCTTGCAGCGTCGGTCACCCTCACGGGTGACGATGAGCATGGACACCCACTCGACCAGGGCGTGCGGCAGGTCGAGTGCGGCAGGGCGGCGAACCAATGAGGCTCCTATGTTGATGAGTTGAGATGTCGAACATCTCTCTCAACGGCACGGGAGCCTCGTGCGTTGCGGAACGCTGGCCCGTCACCCGATCGGTGGCCACTCTGAAAGAGCTCTGTGTCTCCCCACGATTCATACGCCGCGTCCACCGCCGCGCGCACGTCAGGGCCCCGCGGGTCGCCCGCTGTCAGTGCTGCGCCGGATACTCGCACCATGTCGAACTCAGGACTCGATGCCGCTGCCGTCTCCTTAAGGGCCTGGCTCAACAGCCGGCATTTCACCGACCTGTCAGCGCCGGAGGTGACGAGGTTCTTCACCGAGTCGATATCCGTGTGGGCCACAGGCCTCGGATACGAGGCCCGGCGGGAGGTCCTCCTGCCCTCCCGACCGGACGTCCATCGCGCCAGGCGGCTCGATCTGCAGCTCAGGCACCGCTCCGGCAAAGGAGCGCCCATCAGCATCGAGATCGACCGGACCAGCAAACTCCTCTCGCTCGACAAGCTCACGCAAGCCGCGGAGCTCGGCCATCTGTCGCTGTGGCTCCGCTGGGGCCGCGAACCCGTCCGTGTGCCCATCCCGCCGAGCGTCCGCCTCATCCGTGCCCACGTACTGCGCCGCCACGTGGTCAACGGCCCGGACCGGGTCTCTCTCCAGGTCGACAGCTGCGGGTAGAGCGGCCGCGAGACCACTCCCCCGGCCTCCGCCTCCCCGCGGCCGGCACCCCGGCCTCAGGAACCGCCGCGCTCGCGCGGGATCTTCAGACCCGCCTCGATCGCCACCGGCAGCCGGTTCTCGGCCGGCGGCAGCGGGCAGGTGGCCAGGTCCGTGTAGGCGCACGGCAGGTTCGCGGCGCGGTTGAAGTCCAGGACGACCGTGCCGTCGGCCGCGGGCGGCTCGACGGTCAGGGACCGGTTGGCGGAGTAGGTGGTGACCCCGGAGGTCGCGTCGGTGAAGAGCACCATCAGCCGCCCGCCCCCATGTCCGGGGAACGCGGTCAGGGACAACTGCCGCCCGTGCAGCTCGAACTCGATCCTGCCCGGGGCGTCGTACACGTGCTCAAGGCCCTCCACGGCCGCGCCCACGGTGGTCGGCCGCGGCTCGTCGAAGGGGACGTACCGGCCCGTCACGGACCAGCGGGGATCGGGGTCGTAGGCCGGTGTTCCGGCGAAGGCGGTGCGCAGCGGCGCGTCCGGGTGCCGGGGGCGCACGATGTCGTGGCCGCCGCGCTTGGCGACCTCGATGACGGCGTCTCCCCAGACCGCGTCGACGCCACTGCGCTCGGCGAGCACGCCGAAGCGGTGTTCACCGCGCACCGGCGTACCGCCGACGACGAGTTCCTCGCCGTCGGCGAGCCGTACCGTGACCCCGTCGCGGCCGGTGTGCCACGCGCCGGGCGCGTCGGGGAAGCGCTGCGGCCGGTCGTCCAGCCAGTGCAGGCCGGTGATGGCCAGGAACCCGTGCGGGTCGGCGAGCCTGGCCTCCTGGGCGCGGTACCAGTCCGCCCAGTTCTCGGTGAAGGCCTGGAGGTCGGTCGTGGTCACTTCGGTGGTCATGCGTTCTCCTTCGTCACGCGAGGCTCGGCCTCGCACAGGGGCGCGGGGCAGCGGCCGGGCCGATGCCCGAGGGGCCCGCTCATCCGGCGAGCCGGCCGAGGAGTGCCCACGTGCGACGGCGGGCCGCCTCTCCCGCGATCTCGGTGCTCGAGAACACGACTTCGGTGGCTCCGGCGTCGCGGTAACGCCGGACCTCGGCCTCGACCGCCTTCTCGTCGCCGATCACGGCCACGTCGGCGGCCCGGCGGCCGCCGGACAGTTCGATGACCCGCGCGTAGGACGGGATCCGTTCGTAGAACGCGAGGCTGTCGATGGCCTTGGCCCGCACCGCGTCCACGTCGTCCGTGACCACGCCGGGCACCAGGGCGACGATCCTGGGCGCGGGACGGCCGGCGGCCTCCGCCGCCGCGGTCAGGGCGGGGACGATGTGTTCCGCCAGGGCGCGCGGGCCCGCCAGGTACGGCAGGATTCCGTCCGCCAGCTCACCGCTGACCCGCAGCGCCTGTGGCCCCATCGCGGCGACCAGCACGGGGACGCCCCCCTCGGCGCCCGGTACGCGTGCAGGGAGCGGAGTGGTCGCGGTGAGCAGCTCACCGTGGAAGTCGGCCGCGCCGGTCCGCGTCAACTGTGTCAGTGCGGTCAGGAATTCGCGTAGGCGGGCGATGGGGCGCTCGAAGGGCAGGCCGAAGCCGGTCTCCGTCAGCAGCTTGGTGCCCAGGGCCAGACCGAGGTGGTAGCGGCCGTGCGTCGCGGCCTGGGCGGTCTGGGCCTGGCTGGAGACGAGCAGGGGGTGCCGGCCGAAGATGGGGATCGCGGAGGTGCCCACCTGCAGTCCGGGTACCGCGCGCCCGACGATCGCGGCGAGCTGGGGTGAGTCCGCGCCGAAGGTCTGGCCGAACCAGGCCGACCGCAGACCGGCGGCCGCGGCCTCCCGGGCCAGCTCCACGCCGGCGTCGACCTGGTTCCGGGCGCCGGAGGCGTTAAGTGCTACTCCAACAGTCATGTCATGCAGAACGGGCGTCCGCCGGACCCGCATTCCGGTCCGCGTGTGACAGCTTCTTGTCAGTCATGTGTACGGAAGACGTACTCTCCGCGAGGGCATACCCGCCGAAACGGAACAGGACGAGGGTGCCGGCATCCCGCACCATGCCCGGCATGACAAGCTGTGCTCGCCCATCCCCGAACCCCAGGAGGTCACCATGACCGCAGAGCCCGTGCCCACGGAAGGTTCGGAGCCGACTGCCTCCGAGGCGTCCCCTCTGGTGCCGGACAGCGAAGGCAACGACGACCTCAAGCGCAAGTTCCGCGAAGCCCTGGCGCACAAGCGCGGTGCGCAGGCGGACGCGGCCGATGTCGCCGCCAAGCCGGGTGGGTCGAAGGTCCGGGCGGCACACGGACCGGCGTCGAGCCAGCGGTCGTTCAGGCGGAAGAGCGGCGGCTGAGTCGACAGCCGTCCCGCCCGGCCGGACTCGGCGTTCCCCGTAGCGTCATCATGGACGGAAGGGGGCCGGCCACGCGCCCGGCTGGTCCGTGCGAGCGCTTCCGGTGGAGAGAGAAGAGACTGCGATGAGTGAACCGACGAAACCCGAGATCGAGCTTCCGGAGGGCGACGCTCCCTCGGAGCTGACCATCCGGGACCTCGTCGTCGGGGACGGGCCTGAGGCGAAGCCGGGCAGGGTTGTCCAGGTTCACTACGTCGGGGTCACCTTCGCGTCCGGCAGGGAGTTCGACGCCTCGTGGGACCGGGGGCTGCCGTTCAAGTTCGCGGTGGGTGGCGGCAGGGTCATCAAGGGCTGGGACCGGGGTGTCAGGGGGATGAAGGTCGGCGGTCGGCGCGAGATCATCGTGCCCCCACGCCTCGGCTACGGCAGCCAGTCCCCCTCGCCGTTGATCCCGGCGGGTTCCACGCTCGTCTTCGTGGTGGACCTGCTCTCCGTGGTCTGAGGTCGTTCTGCCGCTCGCCGCCTGGTGGCCCGTGTGGACCTTGGCCGGGCGGCACCTGCTCGGCCGCACGGATGGGTGCCCGTCCACCACCTCGCGCAGGCAGCGACCGGGGTCCCTGTCCGCCTGTTCCGGCGCCCGGTGCCGAGGTCGACCTCGCTGGCGACAAGATCGCTGGGTTACCGTACGGACGGCTCGCGACGGTGTGAGCCGCCCGGCCCCCTGCCGTACGGCTCGGCTCCCTCGCGCGGACTCGCGGGCGGAGTGCCGCCCACCCGCGGCACGGTCTCCTTCGACTTGCTGTGAGCAGACGACATGAGCGACGACACCCTCTGGAACGTCCTACTGGACGCCGCCCGGCAGGCTCCCGAGCAGGTGACCGTGCACGTGCGTGGCGACGGCACGGAACATGTCGTGACGTACCGGCAGTTGCTGGCGGACGCGGTGCGGGCTGCCCAGGGGCTGCGGGCGTCCGGTGTCGTGCCCGGCACCTGTGTTCCGCTGGTCGCTGAGCGCAGCGAGGACTTCCAGGTGATGTTCTGGGGGCTGATCGGTGCCGGTCTCGTCCCGGTGCCCCTCGCCGCGGACGCCCGGCGGGTGGTGCCCGTATGGGAGCATCTGGGCCGGCCGCCGCTGTTCGTGGACGCGGCGGGCGCGGAGGTGGCGGCCCACCTGCCCGCGGGTGCGGAGCCGGCCGTCCTGCGGGTGGACGGGCTGCTGGACGGCGAGGCCCCGGACGGTGACGTCCTGTCGGGCGCGGTCGTTCCGTGCCGGCCGGACGATCTGGCGTTCGTGCAGTTCTCCTCGGGCAGTACGGGACAGCCGAAGGGGGTGGAACTGACCCACGCCGCGGTGACGGCCAACCTGCGTCAGATCGTCGCCGTCTCCGATCTGGGCGCTGCCGACGTGGTGGTGAGCTGGATGCCGTACTTCCACGACATGGGGCTGATCGGCACTCATCTCGCGCCGCTCGCCGCCCGTGCACGGCAGGTCAAGATCGGGCCACTGGCGTTCGCCCGACGGCCGGGGATCTGGTTCGAGACGGCCACCGCGCACCGCGCCACCCATCTGTCGGCCGCCAACTTTGCGCTCGCGCTGGCTGCCCGGCGGATACCGGACGCGGACATGGCGCTTTTCGACCTGCGAAGCGTCCGGCGCTTGGTGGTCGGGGCCGAACCGATCTCCGCCACGGTCTGGCGCGACTTCGTCCGCCGCACCCGGCCGGCGGGGTTGGCGGCGGACGCTCTCCAGCCGGTCTACGGACTGGCCGAGGCGACGCTCGCCGTGACGTTCCCGCCGCCGAGCGAGGTCGCCGTGCCGCTGGCGGTGCGGCGCGGCGCGCTCAGCCGCGGCAGGGTGGTGGACGCCTCCGAACCCGGCGAGACCGCCACCACCTCCGTCGCTTCCGAGACGGCGGAAGGTGCGGCCGGTGACGTCGTGGAACTCATGGACCTCGGCCACCCCGTGCCCGGCTGCTCGGTGCGGATCGTCGGCGACGACGGACGGGCGCTCCGGGAGCGGCGCGTGGGACACGTCGAGGTGCGCGGGCCGCAGCTCGCCCGCGGCTACCGGGGACTGCCCGACGCCACTGCCGCGGCCTTCACCGCCGAAGGCTGGCTCCGCACCGGCGACCTTGGTTTCCTTCGGGACGGGCGGCTGTGTGTGAGCGGCCGGCACAAGGACGTGCTCTTCCTGAACGGGCTGAAGTTCCACGCCCCCGACCTGGAGGAGGTCGCCGCGGCCACGCCCGGGCTGCCGAGCGGGCCGGCAGCGGTGGTCGGCTCCACCGACCCCGTCACGGGCCACGAGCGCGTGGTGGTGTGCGTCGCCTGGGCCCGTCCGCCGCGCTCGGCCGACGAGGTGCTGCGACGCGTCGCGGACCGGGTGGGCGAGGCCCTCTTCCACGACGACGTACGGGTCGTCGCCCTGCCGCCCGGCCAGTTCCCTCGCACCACCAGCGGCAAGATACGCCGCCACGTGCTGCGCGACCGGTTCGAGGCCGGCCGTTACACCCGCGTCGTCGCCCGCGTCCCCGGTGACACGGCGCCCCCTCCCACCACGCGCGAGACGGGAAGCCCAGGCGTGCCCCGGTCGCGAGCGGCGGTCGAACGGGCCGTGCGCGAGGTGTGGGCCAGGGTGCTCGGGCTCCCCGTGGAGAGGATCGACACCCGTACGCCGTTCCAGGCTCTCGGTGGGACCTCGCTGAAGGCGATGGAGGTACTGGTCACGCTCGAGGACGTCTTCGGCGTACCGCTGGAGACGGCGACGCTGCGCGCCGGGGCGGCGGACACCGTCACCGGTGTCGTCGACCACCTGCTGGAACGGACGGAGGTGGAGACCCGGCCGGACCCGGGGCCGGCGGAGCCCGTCGAAGGGACCGACGGATCCGGCGAGCCCCGTCGGCCGGCGGACGGCACCCTCGCCGTCGTCGGTCTCGCCTGCCGTTTCCCCGGAGCCGCCACCCCTGACGCGTACTGGCGGCTGCTCTCCGAAGGGCGGGACCTCGTCACACCGGCACCGCCCCACCGGTGGGACGACGAGCACGTGCCCGAGGTCCGGTGGGGGGCGTTCCTGAAGGACCCGGCGGGTTTCGACGCCGCTCATTTCGGGATCGGCGACGCGGAGGCCCACGCCCTCGACCCACAGGCCCGGCTCCTGCTGGAGCTGGCCCATGAGGCCCTGGAGCGGGCCGGGTACGCCGGTCCGCGCCGCCGCGGCCGGCGCATCGGCGTCTTCACGACGGCCGGGGACAGCGGCTACCGGGAACTGCTGGAGCGGGCGGCACGGGCCGAGGGCACGGAGCTGCCGCCCGCCGCGCTGACCGGGAACCTGCCCAACCTCCTCGCCGCCCGGATCGCCCAGCACTTCGACCTGGACGGTCCGGCCCTCGCCGTCGACACCGCCTGTTCCTCCGCCCTGGTCGCCCTCCACCTGGCCCGCCGCAGCCTCGCGGACGGCGAGTGCGACCTCGCCCTCGTCGGCGGCGTCAATCTGCACCTCACCCCGACCGCGCATCGCATGCTGCATGCCGCGCAGGCCCTGTCGCCGACCGGCCGCAGCCGGGCCTTCGGTGCCGACGCGGACGGCTTCGCGCCCGGTGAGGGCGGCGCGGTGCTCGTCCTGCGGCGTGCGGTGGACGCCCTGCGGGCCGGGGACGACCTGCTCGCCGTGGTCCGCGGCACCGCCGTCAACAACGACGGCACCTCCCTGAGCCTGCTCGCGCCCAACCCCGCCCGACAGCGCGAGGTCATCACCGCCGCCCACGCCGCCGCGGCCGTCGACCCGGCCGAGGTGACGTACGTCGAGGCGCACGGCACCGGTACGGCCCTCGGTGACCCGGTCGAGGTGGCGTCGCTCGCGCATGCCTTCCCGCCCCTGCCCGGCGGACGTTCACGGTTGTTGGGCTCGGCCAAGACCAACATCGGCCACCTGTTGAACGCCGCCGCGCTGCCCGGCCTGGTCAAGGTGGTGCTGGCGCTGCGCCACGGCCAGGTGCCGCCCTCGCTGCACGCCGAGCCGCCCGCGGCGCTGGTCGCGGGGTCCGGGTTCCAGGTACCCGGCAGGCTCGTGTCCTGGCCCGCGCCGACCTCGGGCGGCCCGCTCGTCGCGGGCGTCAACGCCTTCGGTTTCGGCGGCACCAACGCGCACGCCGTACTGGAGCGGGCCCCCGCACCCTGCGGTCGTACGGCTGCGCCCTCCGGTCGTACGGCTCGGGCGAAGGGGCCGACGGGCAGCCCCCATCTCCTCGCGCTCTCCGCCACCACACCGGCCGCGCTGCGCGCCCTCGTCCGGGACCTCGCGGCCCACGTGGCCGCCCACCCCGACATCACCGAGGCCGACCTGTGCCTCACCGCGGGGACGGCCCGCGACGCCCACCGCCACCGGCTCGCGATCGTCTGCGACGGGGACGTACGCGCACGGCTGGCCGCTCTCGCCGCACCGGACGGTCCCGCCGACCTCCCGACGGCCGGACCGGGCGTGTCCGCCGGCACCGTGCGAACACGCCCCCGTCTCGCCTTCCTCTTTCCGGGACAGGGCACGCAGCGGCCGGGAATGGCGGCGGGTCTGTACGCCACCGCCCCCGTGTTCCGGGACAGCCTCGACGAAGCGTCCGCCTGCCTCGGCCCGTTGCACGGCCGTACGCTGACCGACTGGTGCGTCGACCCCGGTGTCGACCCGGCCGACCTGGCACGCACCGAGATCGCCCAGCCCGCCCTGGTCGCCTTCGCCGTGGCGCTCACCCGGCAGTTGGGGGCGTGGGGCGTCACCCCGGACGCCGTCTGCGGCCACAGCGTCGGGGAACTGGCCGCCGCCTGCGTGGCGGGCCGGCTGTCGCTGTCCGACACGGTGCGCTTCGCCGCCGAACGCGGCCGGCTCCTCGCCGAGCTGACCGAGCACGGCGCGATGGCCGCCGTCCATGGGGCAGACGACGCCGTGGAGGCTCTGGTCGCCGCGTCGGACGGTGCCCTCACCGTCGCCGCGCGCAACGCCCCTGGCCGGCTGGTGCTGTCCGGGACCGTGCGCGCGGTCGAGGACGCGGTGGCCGAGCTGACCGGGCGGGGAGTCGCCGCGCGCCGGCTCCAGGTCACGCGGGCCTTCCACTCACCGCTGATGGAGCCGGCCGCGCGGGCGCTGTACGACGCCGCCCGCGCCTTGACGCCCGGGATCACCCGGGTGCCGCTGCTGAGTACGCTCACGGGCGACTGGGCGTCGGCTCCCGACCCCTCCCACTGGCGGGAGCACGCGCTGCGGCCGGTGGTGTTCGAGGCCGCGGCCCGGCGGCTTGTCGAGGACGGTTTCGACACGTTCGTCGAGATCGGGCCGGGCACCGATCTGCCGGGGGCCGTGCGTCTCGCCGCGGCCGGCCGGCCGGGCCCGGCGCCGGTCACGCTCGCCGCCCTGTCGGCCCCACGCGACGAGGACGGCGAGGGCCGGGGCGGTCTTGTACGAACCGTCGCACGGCTGTGGACGCGTGGAGTCGCCGTCGATCTCGGCGCGCTCGCGCCGACGGGACGACGCGTACCGCTGCCCACCTATCCCTTCCAGCGGCGGGCCTACTGGCCCGGCCGCGACGCCGCCCGGCTGCTGCACCGGGTCGCGTGGAAGCCCGTTCCGCTCCGAGCGGTCGGGCCGATGCCTCTCACGCTGGTCGCCGGGCCCGACGGCACGGCGGTGCGGGAGCTGTCCGCGCGCCTTGCCGAACAGGGGGTGCCGATGGCCGAGGCGGGCACGGAGTCCGCGCACACGGTCGTCCACCTCGCGCGGACGACGGACGATGACACCACCGGTACGGAGGTGGCCGTGGCCGCCTTCCGGGACACGCTGCGGCAGTTCGACCGGGCGGGGGCGCAGCGCTTGCTGCTGCTCACCGAGGACGCGCACGACACGGGCGCGGAGGACGAGGCGGTGCCGCGTCCTGAGCAGGCCCTGCTCACCGGGCTTGCTCTCGCGTTCCCGGAGGAGACCGAGGGCGCCGGACTCGTCTGCGCCGACCTGTCCTCTCGCGACACGCCGGAACGGAGACTCGCGAGCGTGGTGGCCGAGCTGTCCGCGTCGGACGGTCAGGTCTCCGTGGCCGCCTGGCGCGGCGGCACGCGGCTGCTGCGGGGGGTCGAGCCATGGCCCGGGGACACCACGCCGGACCGGACGAAGCCGGCGGGCCGGGTTGTGCGGGCTGTGCGGGCTGTGCGGGCGGATGCTGTGGCGTCGTCAGGCCGGGCTGTACGGGGGGACGAAGCAGCGTCGGCACGACGAGTTGTGCGGGAGGACCAAGCTGCGTCGGCAGGCCGAGCCGGACGGGAGGACCCCGCCGCGTCGGCACGCCGAGTCGGGCCCGAGGCCCAGGCCGCCTCGGCAGACCGAACTGTACGGAGGGACCAAGCGAGCCCGGCTGGGGAAGGAGACCAAGCCGACCCGGTCGGCCCGTTGCCCGCGGACGGTGTCTATCTGATCACCGGTGGCGCGGGCGGCCTCGGCGCCGCCTTCGCGCGGGACCTCGCCGGGCGTGGCCGCCCCACGCTCGTCCTGACCGGCCGGTCCCCGCAGCCCCCGGCCGCCCTGCTCGCGGAACTCGTCGCGCTCGGTGCGGACGCCCGCTACCGGCAGGCCGACGTCACCGACGAACGCCAGCTCGACGCCCTGCTCTCCCAGGTCCCGGCGCCCGACATCGTGCTCCATCTGGCCGGGGTGGTCACGCCCGGCTCCCTGCGCGGCACCGACCAGGACGACACCGGGCGCTCCCTGGCCGCCAAGACCCTCGGGACCCGGCTGCTGGCCCGGGCACTGCACCGCCATGGGCACCGTCCGGCGCTGTGCGTGGCCTTCTCCTCGGTGGCCTCCGTGCTCCCCGGCGCCGCCGGAGCGCTCGGCGACTACGCCGCTGCCAACGCCTATCTCGACGCCTTCGCGGCGGCCGAGCGCGCCGCGGGCCGCCGATGGCTGGCGCTGAACCTCGGCGCCGTCGCCCGCACGGGGCTCGCCGCCACGGCGGCGGAGCGCATGCCCCTGCGCGCCGGGGGCACCCCTCTCGCGCCGGCCGAAGCGCTGCGGGCCGTGCGGGCAGCCTGCTCCGTCGACGCCGCTCAACTTGTGGTCGCCGACCTCCGTGGCTCCGACGACACCGGCGATGTCCATGCTTTCGGCGGTGCCGGCGACAGCGATGGCTTCGACGGTGCCGGCGACGGCGGCCTCGTGGCACCGGTACGTCGTCCTCGACGCCTGGCACCCACTCCGGTTCCCCCTTCGCTTTCCCCTTCGGCTCCCTCATCGGTTCCAGCTCCGGCTCCGGTTCCGGCTCCGGCCGACGCCTCGTCAGCCGATACAGCGGGTGACACGCGCTCCCTCGTACGCACCCTCCTCGCCGGCGCCCTCCAGTTGCCAGCCGAGGCGGTCGACGATGACGCGGCCTTCTTCTCCCTCGGACTGGACTCGCTCACCGCGGTCGATCTGGTGCGGCGGCTGGAGCGTGCCCTGGGGCGGGACCTGCCGACGACGCTGTTCTTCGAGTACCGGACGGTGCGGGAACTCTGCGCCCACCTCGACGCTGCCGCCGCGCCGGCCGAGCAGGGAAGCACCGGCTCGGCCGGCGTCACGCGGAGCCCCGGCGCGAAGGGGACGACGGGCGGCGTCGCGGAGGGCGTGCCGTTCCCTCTCACGCCCGTACAACTGGCCCTGCACACCAGCAGCATCCTGTACCCCGAGACCCCGGCCCGGGGCTGGGTGCGGCAGACCGTCCACGGGCCGCTCGACCCCGGTCTGCTGCGCCGCGCCCTCGCCACGCTCGCCGAGCGGCACGGCATGCTGCGCCTGCGGATCGGACTGGACGAGGACGGTCCCTCCCGCGCACCGCACCAGACGGTGATGTCGGGTACCGACTCCTCCGTGTGGTTCGAGACCCGGCCGTGCCCCCAGGGCGAGGATGCCCTCGAAGCGCTCGAGACGGAGCTGGCCAACCGGCCGCTGGACCTCACCGAGGAGCCGCCCTTGCGGGCGCTGCTGTTGACCGGGAAGCCCGACGTGGCGCATCTGGTTCTCGCCGTGCATCACGTCGCCGCGGACGGATACAGCCTCAACATCCTCTGTACGGAACTCTGGACGATCTACACCGACCTCGTCCTGGGCCGCGCCCCGGCCCCGTTGCCGCCCGCCGCGGACTTCGCCGCCTTCGCCTCCTTCGCCGCGGGAGGAGGGTCCGCCGTCCGTGCCGAGGACACCGCGTACTGGACGGCCCGCCTGGCCGGCCGCTCCCCCATGACGCTGCCTTACGACGGACGTCCCGACCCCGACATGGGCTCCGGACCGCTCGTCGCCGAACACCGCGTCTTGGACGAGGCCCTCGTCGCCGTCCTGCGCGAGCGGGCCGCCCGCGGGAACGTCTCCCTCTTCCACCTCCTGCTCGCCGCCTACGCCCGCTGCCTGGCCAGGTGGAGTGGACAGCGCGACGTCGCCGTCAACGTCGCCCGCGCCTGCCGTGACGCCCGGCTGCCGGGGCTCGACCGGCTGGTCGGCCCCCTCGCCGACACCCTGCCGGTGCTGCTGGATGCCGACCCCGACGAGCCGCTCCCCCGGCTCGCGGCACGCGTGCGCACGGCCTGGCTGGAGAGCGAACGGCATGCCTCGGTCGGCAGCCTCGATCTCGCCCGGCTGCTGCCCGGCGACGCGTCGGGCCCGCGGACGGCGAGCCCCGCGAGCTTCAGCTACGCCCACTTCCCCGCGCCCCTGGACCCGGGCTGTCCCGTCACGGTACGGCCCACCGCGGCGGGCACCGGCTCGGCCGCGACCCGGCTGAGTCTGCTGTGCTGGGAGGACGGGCCCGCGCTGCGGCTTTCCTGGAACTTCCCCGAGCGCCTCTTCATCCCCGCGACGATCACCCGTCTCGCCACCGCCTTCGAGCGGGAGCTACGCGCCCCTGACGCCGGACCCGAGCCATGCCCGGCGGACGGGCGCCGGTCGACCGTGGTCGCCAGGCTCCTCCAGCGGTTCCGCGCCGCTCCCGACGCGGTCGCCGTCGACGACGGCCGACGCGCCCTGACGTACCGGGAACTGGACGAGGCCACCGGTACCCTCGCCCGACGTCTGCGGGAGAAGGGCGTACACCGCGGCGACCTGGTGGGCATGCTCACCACGCCCGGCCCCGACACCGTGATCGCCGTGGTCGGCATCCTCCGCGCGGGCGCCGGATGGGTGCCGCTGGACGCCGAGTCCCCGGTGGCCCGGCTGGCGGACCAGACCGGGCGGTGCGGGGTGCGCTTCGTCATCCACGACGACCGCACCGACGCCACCGCGCGGGCGATCACCACCCTGACGGCCGTGCCCGTCGCCGCGGCGGACTCCGCCGCGGGCACCGGGCCGGCCGAGGACGGCCCGACCGAGACGGCGGATGCCGACGCGACGGCGTACGTCATCTTCACCTCCGGCTCCACCGGCCGTCCCAAGGGCGTGCCCATCACCTTCCGTGCCATGGAGAACTACCTCGACTGGGCTTCGGCCACCTTCGACTACGGCCCCGGCGACCGGCTCGCCAACACGTCCTCGCCCTGCTTCGACGCCTCCGTACGGCAGTTGCTCGCGCCGTTGCTGACCGGTGCCACCGTGGTGACCGCCGACCGCGATCTGGTGCGCGACCCGGAGCTGCTGCTGCACCACGTGGCGCGATCCCGGATCACCGTGTGGAGTTCGGTGCCGTCGCTGTGGGAGCGGCTGCTGTGCGCGGCCGAGGACCTCGTCCGGCGCGGGGAGCCGCTGCCGGACCTGTCCGCGCTGCGCCTCGTCCACGTCGGCGGTGAGGTGCTGTGGGCGGACTGGGTGCGACGCTGGTACGACCTGTTCGGGCCGGGGCAGACGATCGTCAACCTCTACGGACCGACCGAGACCACCATCAACGCCACCTTCCACGTCGTCACCGAGCGCCCGGGCGAGGAGGTCGCGGCCCTGCCGATCGGCCGTGTGCTCTCCGGAACCGAGCTCCTCGTCGTCGGCCCCGACGGCGCGCCGCTCGGCCCGGGCGGCACCGGTGAGCTGCTGATCGGAGGCGTGGGTCTTTCCGCCGGATACCTCGGCGAACCCGGTCTCACCCAGGCCGCGTTCACCGAGCGGGACGGTCGCCGCTGGTACCGCAGCGGGGACCGGGTGAAGGTGCTGCCCGACGGCGCGCTGCGGTTCGTCGGCCGCCTCGACGACCAGGTGAAGATACGCGGCCACCGGGTGGAGCCGGGCGAGGTGGAGGCCGTACTGCGCTCGTGTGCGGACGTCGCGCAGACGGTCGTACTGGCCGACGAGGGACGGCTGGTCGCCTTCGCCGTGCTCCGGGACACCGCTGCCGGTACGGGCGTGGACGCGGTGGCCCTGCGGCGCCACATGGCGCGGACGCTGCCGCCCTACATGGTGCCGGCCCGGGTCACCGTGCTGGACGCGTTGCCGCTGACCGGGACCGGCAAGGTCGACCGGCGGGCGCTGCCGACGGCACGTGACAGGGCCGCGGTGGCGGACGTACCGCCGTCCGCCACCACCCTGGGCACCGAGGAGCGGCTGGGGCGCATCTGGTGCGAACTGCTCGGCGTCGACCGGGTCGGTCCGGACGACGACTTCTTCGAGCTGGGCGGCGATTCGCTGCTGGCGCTGCGGGTGTTCGGCCGACTCGCCCGGCACGGAGTCGGTCCGCTGCCCAGGCCCACCGCCGTGTACCGGCACCGCACGCTGGCCGCGCTGGCCGGGGCGATAGACAGGGCCGCCGGTGACGCCGGATCCGAGTCCGAGGCTGAGGGCGGAGCCGGTGGGGACCACCCCGCCGGCGCCGGTGCGGACGCGGGTGCCGGGGCGAGTGCCGGACCGGGTGCGGGTGCCGGGGCGAGTGCCGGACCGGGCGCGGCCGCCGGGGCGAGTGCCGGTGCGGGTGACCTCGCCTGCGCCGGGGTGTCGGGCCTGGCCGGCGCGTCGGCCTACCCGGTCACCCCGAGCCAGCGCGGCTTTCTGCTCGCCGAGGCCCTCGCCCCCGGCACCGGGGCCTCCTGGCTGGCCCGGCTGCGGCTGACCGGCCCGCTCGACCGGGAGTTGTTCCAGCGGGCCGTGGACATGCTGGTGGCCCGGCATCCGATGCTGCGCACGGTCTTCCCGGCCGGGGCGCGGCCGCCGGTGCAGCAGGAACTGCCCGCGTCGCTGCGGCTGCCTGTCGACTTCGCGGCCGTGTCCGGGCCGGACGAACTGGCGGAACGGTTCGAGGAGGAACGGTGCCGCCGTTTCGAGCCGTGGGCGTGGCCGCTTCTGCGGCTGCGGGTGCTCACCTCGGGCCCTCGCGAGCACGTGCTCGTCGTGCACGCCCACCACGTGATCGGCGACGGCTACAGCGCCGCCCTGCTGCTCGGCGAACTGACCACCGCGTACGACGCGCTGAGCCGTGGCAACGCGCCCGAGCTGCCCGAACTGCGGGGCACCTTCCGCGCGTTCGCGCAGGAGCTGGCCGGGCGGGCGGGAGAACCGCGGGCCGAGGACGCCGACGCGCGGCGACGGCGCACGGTGGTGTCCGCGCCCTACGCCAAGCCCGAGCTGCGCACGGCACCCCGCCGCAACGGGACGGCGCGGCCATCGTCGCCCTCGCCGGAGTTCCACTCCCGCGGCTTCGTCCTTGACGCCACCGCCACCCACGCGCTCCGCCGGATCGCCGCCGACGCGCGTTCCACTCTCTACGCTCCGGTGCTCACCGCCTACCACGAGGTGCTCGCCGCCCACACCGGGCAGCAGGACCTGGTCATCGGCATGGCCGTGTCCGGCCGCGACCATCCCCTGCCCGACATCCACCGCGTCTTCGGGCCGTACGCCACCGCCGTCGCGGTCCGTCCCTTCGGGCCGGGCGCGGACGGTCCCCACGGCGAAGACTTCGCGTGCCGAGTGCGCCGGGTCGTGGAGGAGACGATCGCCGCCCGTGTGCACGAGGACGTCGTGCCCCGTGACGCGAGCGGGCTGCCGCTGACATCGCAGTTCTTCTTCACCTTCCTCGACTTCGGCGCGCTGGGTCCGCAGGGAGGGGACGTCCTGGCCGTGCGCTGGGACGAGGAGGCCGAGGACAGCGGCTTCACCCCGCCCTCGGCCGGGACGGACGTGTTCCTCGCGGCGAGGCCCGACGGGGACCGGCTGAGGGTCACGCTGCGCGGCGCTGCGGCGGCCTTCGACGCGGCCGCGCTCACCGCCCTTGCCGACGGACTGCGCGGACGGCTCGTCCGCACCGCGCCGTCCGCCGGCCACCGGGCCCTGGTCCCCCGGCCCGTACGGCATGCCCCGCGCCTCGCTGGGGATGACCTGGACGCCGCACTCGTCGGCTATCTGCCCGCTCCCGCCCAGCTGAGCCGGTTCACGGGCATGCCGGACACCCCATCGGCGCGGGAGGACCTCCGCCGCCTGCTGTTCCCGGGTGGCGAGCCGCGGCTGCTGGAGACGACCTCCACGCCGCTGGGCCGGTCCGGCTTCGTCGCGCTGCCGCTGTTCGCCGACGAACTCGCCGGCGACCGGGCCCTGGCCGCCCACACCGCGCAGGCCGTACGGACGGCCGCTGCACTCGGCGCCCGCTGCGTCTCCCTGGCCGGCATGATCCCCTCACTGACCGGCTACGGCTTCGACGTCCTGCGCGATGAGCGGATCGCGACGACGTCGCTCACCACCGGACACGCGGCCACGGTCGTCTCCGTGGTCAGCACGGTGCACGCCGCGCTGACCACGAGCGGACGCGACCTGGCCGACCTGGAGATGGCCGCGGTGGGGCTCGGATCGATCGGCGCCTCGTCGCTGGAGTTGCTGCTGACCCTGGCCGAACGGCCACCCGCCCGACTCCTCCTGTGCGACACGCCCGGCAGCGGTCCGCGCCTTCGGGAGCTGGCCAGGTCCCTGCGTGAACGCGGGCTGGCCCAGGAGATCGCGGTCCGCCCCTCCGACCCGGAACTGCCGCAGGCCGTGTACGGGGCGGGACTGGTGGTCGCGGCGGTCAGCGGGCACCGCGCCCTCCTCGACGTGGACCGGTTGCGGCCCGGCGCCATCGTCGTGGACGACAGTTTTCCGCACTGCTTCGACACCGGCCGCGCGCTCGCCCGGATGCGCGAGGACGGGGACGTTCTCGTCGTCGGTGGAGGTCTGCTGTCCGTGGGCGACACCCGGCGCACCGTGGCGGACGGCCTGCCCGACATCGTCGCCGGGGCAGAGGCGGCGGCCGCCCAGCACGGGATCGCCGGCACGCTGGCCTCCTGCCGTGCGGAGTCCCTCCTGCACGCGTCCGGCGCGGACGTGCCCCTGGTCCGAGGCCTGGTCGACGCTCCCACGAGCCTGTCCTACTGGCGGGCGGTGCGGACGGCGGGCCTCACCGCCGGGCCGCTCCACCTGCTCGGCCACGCCCTGACTCCACTCGCGGTGAGGCCGCCCGGCCTCACGACCGCCGACACCGAGGACGCCACGTGACCGTTCGACCCCGGGCCCCGTCGGTCGACCCCACGTGCAGCCGCGTGCCGGGCGCGATGTCCTCGGCCAGGAAACAGCCACGTGTGCGCAGACCGCACGATTGCTGCGTGCGGCGATCACAGCCAACCGGCCCAGCCGAAAGTCAGGAGGTAGGCGCGGGTAACGGCGGCTCGCCCGCGGCGTCCGCCGCTGACAGTCGCAATAAGGGCGACGGTAAACCAGACCGCAAGGGCGCCACCGACCATCAGAGCCCACACGGCGGAGCCCACCGCGGCGAACATGGCCACGAAGAAGACCGTGATATCGGCCAGCCAAGTCCGACGTCCTTGTGGACGCCCCTGCCCGCCATCACGTTGCCCGCAGCGAGTTTCACCACACAACTTCAGCGCACCACGGGCGAAGCAGTAACCCCGCGGTGGCATCCCGGTAGGCGGAGTCCGGACTGACACCAACATCAAGTACTGGCCGCCCACGCCCATACCTCGACGCGCTCCCACATGGAGCCGGGCACGGCCATCTGGCCGGGCCACGCTCGCTGCTGTCCCGTCTTCCAGTTCAGTGGCTGGGACCGGCGGCCTCGCTCCTGCGGCCCCGCTTCGCGCAGGCGTCCTCGAAGGCGGTCAAGCCGAGCACACGCCGGTCGAGGGACAGCCGGTCGAGTTGAGCCGAGGGCGAGTGCCCTTGCCTATCTGCTCGGGCTGCTGTCGCAAGCAGAGCGGAAGAATTGCTGGCAGTTGGCCGAACAGGCTGGTCACGCCCGGCCGGGGCCGATGCAGCGACTGCCGCGCTACGCCCGCTGGGACGCCGACGCCGTCCGCGACGACATCCGCTAGTACGCGCGGCGGACAGGCATCACCCGCACGGACACTGCCCGCCCGTCTATTCCCCTGCTGACCGCCGCAGAGGCGCGGGAGGCGGTTGGGTACATGAACCTGCTGGAGACACTCGACCTCACGCCGCGCGGCGCGGCCGCCGGGCAGCTGGCCTCCGACCTGGCCCGCCGTATCCCCGTCGAGTAGCTGCACCGTGGCTTCGCGGCATCGTGAGGACTGTGGATCGGGCGCTCCCGCCACGGCCGGCAGCGGGCCTGCAGGTGAGCCGCCATCCTGCCGTTGTCACCGCACCGCTGGTAACGGGCGGCCTCGTTTGCGGGCTCGGGATCCACCGCCCAGGGCTCATGCGGCTCAACCTCTAGCCGCTAGCCTCTAGCCTAGGGGTGCGACCACATACGAAGGAGACCTGACTATCGCTGAACAGCCGGAACTACCACAACAGTTTTCCTCCACCGCCTCCACCGTCAACGGCACCCACGTCGTCAAGGTGAGGGGAGAAATCGACCACACCGCAAGAGGTGTCCTCGACAAGGCTCTCCTGCCCAAGTACGGCGCCGGCCCACCTCGGGTCGTGATCGACCTCGGCGCAGTGACGTTCATGGATTCCAGCGGCATCAACATCCTCATCAGCACCTATCACACCGCCACCGACGCCGGCGGATGGCTCCGCCTCGCCGCAGTCCAGGCACCGGTCCTGCGCGTCCTGCAACTCGTCGGCCTGGACAGCATCATCACCTGCCACCCCGACCTCGACCAGGCCCTTTCCGCTTGATCGCCGGCCAGCTCTCGACGAGGCCATGACCTCGTGCAGATGATGACCGGCATCCGCGGCGGCGGACCCGGCCGAGCTGGGTCAGCTCCCGGCGCGCGCCATACGTCGCGTACATCACAGTCAGGCCTACGGCGTCGCTCTTCGGTGCGGACATCTGCGGCGTTGCTGCCAGATCTTCATGCGTCAGTGCATGCCTTAAACGTTCCTGCGGTCCGTGCATATGATCCAGCCACACTTCTACGCGGTGCGCCAACCGTTGAGTCGTCGATACAGGGGGCGGGGCCGGTGGAGCTACGGGACATCGAAATCTTCCTGGTGCTGGCAGAAGAGCTGCACTTCGGCCGGACCGCGCAACGCCTGCACGTCTCCCAGGCACGCGTCAGCCAGGCCATCAAGAAGCAGGAACGACGCATCGGAGCCACCTGTTCGCCCGCACCAGCCGGACAGTTCGGCTGACCGAGTCGGCCGACAGTTCCGCGACGACCTGCAACCCGTCTACACGGGCCTGCACGCATCCCTCGAGCGGGCCCAGCTGGCCGCCCGGGGCATCACCGCACAACTGCGCGTCAGCCTCATGCCCTTCAACGTGGGCGATCTACACCCCTACTGGAAGACCTTCCCCGCGCGCCACCCACACTGGGGACTCCAGATCCGCCAGACGACCTATGCCGATCCGTTCAGTCAGCTCCGCAGCGGTGCCCTGGACGTCGTGGTCCTTTGGCTGCCGGTGGAAGAGCCGGACTTCACCGTCGGGCCGATCCTGTGCACCGACTCCCGGATCCTCGCCGTAGCCGCCGACCACAAGCTTGCGTCACGGGACTCCGTCCACTGGAGCTGTTCGCCGACTTTCCGCACACCTCCGGCCAAGGCCTGCCGGACTACTGGGAGGACAGCTACCTGCCCTTCCACACCCCACGAGGCCGCACGATCGAGCGCCTTACCTCCGCGGCCTCGGACAACGCCGACGAGCTGATCAGCCACATGTCACGGCTTCCCTCCAGTCACCCCGCCACCGACCGGCAGTCCGGAATGATCCAACCGGTCCTCCGGCCGCCGGAATGTAGCGACATCAGCCGAAGCACGATAGCTGCAGTGCCGGACATGGCTGTGGCCCGTGCGCCTGCCCGCAGGGCCCCCGGATCGAAGACGGAGCAAGCTGCGGAGCTGGCGGTATGGCGCCTCTAGTACTCCAGCTGTAGATCGTGATCTTCAACCTGCTCGTCGCTCCTGACGTCCCGTTGAGGCTCGGACATCTTCAACCTCCGGGCATCGATGAGGGTGCCGTCGTACCAGACTCCCGACAGGGCACCTGGCGCGACCCGCCTTGACCAGCAGGCGTCCATCGGACGGCCTCGGACCGTCACCCTTCTCGCTTACGACCTTGTACCTCTTCAGCCCTCACCAGGACTCTCGCTCTCGTCGATGCAGCCCGCCTCGCTCAGGTACATGGCGCCGAGCCTGCTGCCAGCAGCACGCGGTAGAAGCGGGCCGCACACCGATCACGGCGTCTGCCTTCAACCAGCACCATCGGCCGCGGCGAGCAAGGGAGGGGCGCGTCGACCGTCCCCAAGCGTCACTTGGTCGATGCTGGGGCGCCGCGCGTCACCTTCCTCGTGCCGTTAGGTCCACACGGCTTCGCCGGTGCGGGATACTGGTCTTTCAGACAGCAGGAGACCCAGGGGTGACGGCGTGGACGGTTCAGGGGAGGGAGAAGCTCTGCCGGCCTCGTCTGCGGGCGCTTTGTGCGTACGCCCGCTGGCGGACCGGCCAGGCTGGCAAGCGAGCGGCGAGATCAGCCTGATTACGCGCCCGGCCTGGGAACAGACTCTGCAGCAGCTGGCCCTGAGCGACGAAGAGGCTTGCCACTTGGAACTTTCCGCGGTCACCTTCATGGATGTCGCCGGCGTCTCGGCTTTGGCGGTGGCCGCCCAGGGCCTTCCCGCAGGGCGACGCATCGTGCTCGAAGAGCCGCCTGCCGCCCTGCGCCGCGTGCTGGAGATGTTCTGGCCGGACCTGCCCGCCGTCGAGGTGATCGCGTGAAGACTGCCCCGACTACAGAGCCGTTCATCCATCCTGCCTTGTTCTACCGGGGCGAGCAGGAGTACCTGCAGGGCACGGTGCCGTTCATCCGCGATGGCCTGAGGTCCGGAGAACCGGTGGCGGTGGCCGTGCCCGGGCCGAACCTGAAGATCCTCAAGACGGCCTTGGGCGAGGACGCTGCGGACGTCCGGTTTCTCGATATGACCGAGGCGGGGCGCAACCCCGGGCGGATCATCCCTAAGGTGTTGCGTGCCTTCGCCGACGCACACCGCCAGGGGCGTGTGCGGATCATCGGCGAGCCGATCTGGGCCGGCCGCAGCAGTGTGGAGTACCCAGCATGTGTCCAGCACGAAGCGTTGATCAACCCAGCGTTCCAAGGCAGGAACGTCACCATTCTGTGCCCGTACGACGCCGACAGCCTCGACGAGCAGGTGCTCACCGACGCGTACGCGACCCATCCCGTCGTCATCTCCGGCGGTCAGGAGCAGGCCAGCCCTGCCTACGCCCCCGATCATGTGATCGCCCGCTACAACCAGCCCCTGGCACGGGCAGCCATGGGCGAAGAACTCGGCTTCGACGCAGACACGCTGTCGGGCGCCCGGCGCTACGCGGTCGAGCAGGCCGCGCGGTTGGGTCTGTCCGGTATCCGCCTGGAGGACATGGCCCTGATCGTGGCCGAGCTGACCACCAACAGCGTCGTGCACGGCGGCGGTTCGGGCACCGTACGGATATGGGCCGACGACGGCCAGGTGGTGTGCGAGGTCCGCGACCGTGGGCACCTGAGCGATCCGCTGGCCGGCCGTCGCCCACCTGCACCTGGCCAACTGGGCGGCCGGGGCCTGTTGCTGGTGCACTACCTCGGCGACCTCGTACGCATCCACACCGGCCCCGACGGTACAGCCATACGCTGCTACATCGGCCGCGGCTGACCCTGCCGTAACAGTTCGGGGCTCTCCGTCGCAGCGGCCTCGAACGGTCCGCCGGCGGACACGGGCGCTCAGGGTGCACTGGTGCCGCAGAAGCGAAAGCTGCTGGAGCGGGCACCCGTCGCCTGCGGCGACCTGCAGCTTCGCTGTGTCGTGAGGCAGGGGCTCTTCAGGTGCCGACGGCGGTGACACCGAACACCAGCAGCTCTTGTCGTAGCCGCCGGGACGGTAGCGGTCCCAGTCCACGCCGAGCAGGAAGGGGAAGTCGGTGACGGTGCCGGGGCCGTGGTTCGTGCCGACGAGCTTGGTCGGCACCGTCTCGCCGGGGGTAACCGGCCCGGACGGCACGGTCCACGTGAGCCCCAGCTCCGCGGGGTGCTCAACACGGGCCCGGACCTTGCGGTGGGAGGTGTTGTGCTCCTCCTTCCAGGCCAGGAGTGCGGCCTGGCCGTGCTTCCGGCGATGCGGGATGACCAGCCAGGTGCCTCGGTATCCCCCCGTCCGCGATCACCGTCGTCTTGCCGACGGCGACCTGCGCACCGGACAGTTCCCACGCCTTGCAGTCGTTGCGGATTCCGGGCAGCGGCCGGCCGCCGACTATGACGAGGCGGGTATCAGCGTCGATGACGACCTGGTGGTTGGTGGAGTACCGGTAGTTCCTCGACCGCTCGGCGATGGTGTGGCCGCGGGTGGGGACCAGGGTGCCGTCCACGATGAGCACGGTGCCCTTGGTGAACCGCTTGCGGAGCTGAAGAGCGAGCTTCGGTCCGAGGTGGTCGATGATCCGGCCCGCTGCCGAGTTCGACCCCGGCAACGGGGCGAGCCAGTACGCGGCGACCAGCAGGGCCCGGTCCTCCAGCGGAAGACTCCGCGGCCGGCCCTTGCGGACCGTGTCCGCGCCTGCGCGTCGCAGCACCGTTACCAGACTGGCGAAGGTGCGCGGGCTCAGCCCGGAGAACGGGGTTGTCCAGGACGGCTCCGACGCCGTGATTACACCAGCCACTGCGTGATCATTCCACTGCTCCAGGTCCGCCCTGCTCGAACGCTATACGGCAGCGTTCTACCTGGTCGGCCACCTGCTCCATGTACCAGCGCATGACCTCGTAGGGGATGACGCGCTCGCCAGGGCTCCAGACGCGGACGGTCGGCTGCAGATTCGGGTCCTCGTCCGGGACGTGTGTCACCAAGAAGGCAGGGCCGGGCAAGTGGGTGGCCGCGGCATCGGGGTTATCGGCCCCCTCTGCGGCCGCAGGCACAGCCTCGCTCAGCTCCACGGCCCAGGCATCGTCGGACAGGGCGTAGTGGAACAGGACAGCGTAGTGGCGACCTGTGTGTTCTTTGAGTTCCCATGGCATGTCGGCAGGCTGTCACAGCTGGCCTGTTGGAGGCTTGCGGATATTCCGGCTCTCACCTGGGTGCACCGCGCCGGCTGGACAGCCCTTAGCTGTCGCGCGCTTCGTCGCTATGGCCCTGGTGCTGCCGATCGTCTTGGTGACGACGAGGCGACCAAACTGAGGTTAGCGAGGTCACTCGTCCGGCGATCTTGAAAAACCGTCGTGGCAGTGATGTCACAGTGGGTTCAAATCCCACATCCACCGCAGGTGAGCGGCCCTGACCAGGCAGATCGGTCAGGGGTCGTTCGCATGTACGTGCACCGTGGCTGCCTGGTGCTCCACGTGATTCCCCGTTCTCTGGGTCACGGGAGGGGCACGGTTACCGACTGAGAGCCTCAACGAGGTCCACGAACAGCGATATGCCGAAGATGGCGACAGCTACGATCCCGGCCACCAACAGGGTCACGATCAACGCGATCGCCATCGTGATCCGCGTGCGTCTCACAGCCGACCTGTATGCGCTGTCGTCGTCCCAGTCCTGATCATGCATGGCGACCCCCTTGGTAGGCACCGTACAAGAGGCCTGTGGAGCGGCTTTGGGTGGCCTGACGACATGTTCCTCAGCCACGACGAGACCGGTACCGACGCGGGGCGACCACGCCGGCCGGCACCACATCGCGGCAGCAGCTGCTCGCCGCCCGCCCAGCGGAACCCGTCGAACTTCGCTTGGAAGGCCAGCCCGCCAGGTAGCGAACCCGGGCCGTGGACTGTCTCACGGGCGTGGGCCAGCATCGGCTCGACCGGAGGCGTCAGCATTCCTCAGGTCTACGACGCTGAGCGCTGGTCCGCCAGGCGGCTTCGACGCTTGAGTGCTGGGACCAAGCCGTCTTCAGAGAATGCCTCGCCGATGACGCCGCATGCTGAGGTAGCGCCTGACGGGCCGATGCTCCTTCGGATGAAGGACGCGGCGACACGCCGTAGCGAGATCGAGGCTGCCGGACCACATCCCTTTCATCAGCTCGGCTATCGAGTCACGCCACACGAAAAGGGCGGTTGTGCAGGCGCTGTACGCGGCACGCCGAGACTTGTGGTCTTCCAGCGCTGCCTGTCCCCGGTTGTCGACGCCAGCCGCTCTCACTGCCCCTGTAGCGCCGACGAATGCTCCAAGCACCGTTCCCGTCACGCCCACGAGGGCCACTGTCGTCACTGCATCCATCGCAGCATTGCGTGGGTCAGGAGAGCTCCGCCGGGTGGCTTTCGCCCGTGCGATAGCCACTACGGTTTGCGTGGCCTGAGGTCAGAACCCAAGGCCCCCCAGGGCTTGCAGACGTCGCCCAGCTCCATCTCCGGAAGACCCTTGAAGACGGTGACCCCCGCGTCCGCGGGGATGAACCGTACTGCCAGCGATCCAGCGCGCACGCCCCGCGGTGCAGCATCGGATGCCCCTCCACGGCAGGTGACGGCTGGGTCGATCATGGAACCCAACCTGGTCGACATCCTCACCGGCCGTGCCACCGCACGAGAAGCTCTGGAAAAGACAGCCCACACGACCCTGCGCCTCCTGCCCGACTACCGCACGCCCTGACAGCGTTTCGTTTGCCTGTGGCCGCCGCCGGTCAGGGACCGGCACGGCCCTCGGGGGCTCGCTGGCTGAGCGGGACCACCGGCGGCGACGCCACCGTCCAGGTTGCCGAAGAAGAAGGCCGCGGCCAAGAAGACGCCCGCGAAGAAGACGGCGGCCACCAAGTTGGTGTCATCGCTTGCCTGCGCGCAGTCAAGGACATGGCAGACGACGACTCCCCCACCGTGCGAAGGCGCGCGTGGAACTGATGGATTCCCTTCATCCGAAGCCGACTTCCGGGCCCCGTCAGGGTGCGGCCTACCGCTGGGACAGTCTCACCGTTCGGTGCTGTCGGTCGACCTCGACGACGACCACAGCGGGCCTGGAGGGCGCCCTGGAGGCTTTCAGGTGGTGATGACGAGGGTGATTGTCGGGACGAGCGGGGCCAGAACGCTGAGGAGCAAGCATGTGCGTGGAGAGAGCGTCGTTCTGCGCCGTAGCGGCCGGTTGGCCAGCCACCAGAGCAGGCTGTACAGCCCGGCGGCGGGGACGATGATCAGCAGCCAGCCGACCAGTGCTTCGCCATCTGTTCCACCTCTTCCTTCGCGCCGCGCTGCCGGAGCCGCAGATGAGGATGCAGCCGTGGGAAACGCTCATCCACGACGTCCTGCATTCTTGGGCGTGATGGTCACTCGGTGGCGGCCATCATTTCCACGAAGATGAGACCCGCCGTGACGGCCCACAGCAGCAAGGTCCCGATGGTGGCCAGCACACGCGTGGAGGCGGGATAGACACCGACCGGCTGGCCGGGGTCGTCCGGGTGATAGCTGATCTCGATCCGGCTCGCGGACGCGTCCCGGTAATAGCTGTGGGTCGTGCCGCTCGGATCCGTGTACTCGTACTTCCCCGACTTGCCGTACGGACTGCTGCGCACCGCCATCACCGTGATGCCGCGCCGGGGGAGCAGCCACATCTGCAGGACCCGCTCCCCTGCGGTGGCGCTCGCGAGGTTGAGGAACACGCTCACGATCCCCATCGGGATCGCGAGGATGAGCATGCCGGCCTCCCCGTGCATGACGTACAGCACGCTGGTCACGATGAGCGTCGCGAGACCGGGCACGACAGCGAGCAGCAGCCAGGCTGCGGTCCGGGCCTGCTGCCCGGCGGTGCGGGACGGACCGGGGTTACGGGGGTTGCGCAGGGAACGGGTCGTCACGAGCGCGGCGCCGTCGAAGGACGGGCCCGGCTCCGGCAGGGCGGCCAGGGCAGCGCCCACCGCCGTCGCGAACAGGTCCGCCGCGGCCTCGCCGACGCCGTCGATCCGGTGCGTGACTGGCGTGCCACCGGCCGGGACCCGCAGTTTGACGGCGACGGCCCGGCGGTCCGGTACGACGTCGCGGACAGCCTGCAGGGGGATGCGTATCTCTTCCTCCCCGCGGCGCAGCGTCAGTGCGCCGTCCTCGTGGCGGAGGGCGGCGCCGCCGCTGCCGCGCAGGATGGGAGCGGACGGTGTGGTCGACATGGACGTGATCGTAAGGGGTGATCACTGGACCTGACACCGGCCCTCGCCCGGGAGGCGGTCGGGTACCTGGAAGGCCGGCCTTCGACCGCGAGGACTACAAGGCCCGGCACGCGGTCGAGTGTGGGATCAACCGGCTCAAGCGCAACCGCGCGGTCGCCACCCGGTTCGACAAACTTGCCGTCCGCTTCGAAACCAACGATGAGGGCTCGGTACTACGGCGCCGACAGCGAGAACGGCGACCGCATCGACGACCCCTCCGAGGACGCGCTGTTCATGATGGTCAGCGACCTTAACGACTCCGACAGCACGTTCGTCGTCGTCCAGCCCAACGAGGACGCCCCCGTCTGGTTCGCCTCCGTGGCCGTCCTCGGCGAAGGCAGCTACGAGATCGTCCGCCGTGACGCCGCCCGCGACGAACACAAGGTCACCACGGCGACCAGCATCAACGACATCGCCCGCGACCTCACCATCTGGATGGCCGCCCGCGACTTCACCGGACGGCCAACCATGCAGGTCAGGGTGTTCTAAACGGCCTAGGCGAGCAGGCCGGGCCGTGCTCGGCTGAACCGCACGCTGAGCGAGCGGAGGCAGAGCGGGTGCTGCGCGCGTTACGTCTCCTCCTGCCCTTGTGGGACGCAGTGCCGCCGATCCGGGCACTGCGAGGTCGTCCCCGCACCCAGCCGCGGCGTCTGTACGCCGACCGCGGCTACGACTTCGACAAGTACCGCCGTCTGCTGTGGAAAAGCGGCGTCAAACCGATGAGAATCCGGGCGGGGCCGCCTGCACCTCTGTGCGCCGGCGGCACCGCGCGGCAGACTCTGTGCCGGCTCGGCGCCCCCGCAGAGCTCTGTGGTCACGCCGCCCCGTGCGGCATGGGCCAGCGACACCTCCGACAGCAGAAAGCTCCATCCTCGATGACCACACACCCCCTCCACACCGAGCGCAGCGGTGGGCAGACCGCTTCCGTCGTGACCGACCTGCCGTTCAAGCCTCAGCTCGTCAAAGCGGTGTTCAGGGACGTGACTTCGTTGCACGTCTCCCGGCCGGCCGCGTGGGCCGCCGCGTCGGTGACGCGGACCGTGCTGACAGAGATCATCGACGGCGCGAGAAGCGCGGCGGCCGAGGAGGCCAGGACGAAGCTGCTTCCCAAAGACCTCATCTCGGCGATCGACCGGAACATCGAAGTAGAGGTGGGATCCGCGTGGTACCTGCACAGCCCGACCTTCCACGGCCTGATCGGCGAGGTGCGCAACGCCGATGGTGCGCTCGTGTCTCTTCGTGAGCGCCGCGGGGCGCGTACACCGAGTGGTGTGGCTGGCGCCCACCGGTTCGAGGCCGGGGTGAGAAGGCTGCTGGGGAGCCGGGGGGTGAGGGCCGTCCCGGCGATGATCCGCGACCTGGACGGAATCGCGAGCGTGTTCCTGACGGCCCTGGCCCGGGACGCGGCCAAGGTCGTCCGCGAGGGCGGGGTCAAGCGGTCCGGGACGGTCAGTCTGGTGGTGCCGGGCGAGCCGGCCCCGGCCCCGCTACTCAAGGACCCCCTCCTCGGCCTGTCCACCCGCCGCGGGGACGGGCGCACTGTCGGCGGGGACGACGTCCTGGCCGCCGTCACGATGCAGCTATTCGGCGATCTCAGACGACGCGCCGTCACCGAGGCAGCCGAGATGACACAGGACAAGTCGGCCAACTGATCGGACCCGCCCCTGCGCTCTGCCCACTGCGCACGGTTCCCACCTGCGTGCGGCTCCCGGAATCCAACCAGCTTCGCCAGAACGGTGCTCCGTACTCGCCCACCGGATGGGTAAGCGGCCCGTCATGCAAAGCGACGCAGTTCGGCCTAACACGGCGCGCCATGGGGAACGGGCGCTCGTAGCGTCGAATCGACGGTCGCCTGACCGCGAGGAGGCCCAGATGAACCGACGCGCCGCTGTCGCCGGTCTCGCCCTGGCCGTCGGGACACTCGTTCCGACGGCGGGAACCGCACACGCCCAGGATCTGAATTGCATTGACTTCCAGTTTCAGGAGGATGCCCAGGCTGAGTTCAACCGGGACCCCAGCGATCCGCACCGGCTCGACGAGGACCGGGGCGACGATGACGGAATCGCCTGCGAATGGCGTACGCGTAGGGGCGGCGCCGCTGTACCGGTGGCACCCCCGGCGTCTGTTCGGCCGACGGTCATGCCCTCACGGGGCGCCCAGGGCGGCGTGGGCGGAGCCCACGGCCCCACCGACGTCGAGGCCGCCGTCGGCCTCGGCCTCGCCGTCGTATCCGCCGCCGGGCTCACCTACGCATTGCACCGACGCCGCGGCCGCGCCAGTGCCCCGCGCCGGCCGAGGGCCGGCCCCCTCACCGGTCTGGCCGGTGATCAGACATGCGTGGCGGTGCTCACCCGGGCATCATGCCTGACTGCCTACAGCCATGATCGGCAGGACGAGTCCTAGTTGAGCGGAGGCAGCCGGTTCAGCCACGGGGAGGGCTCGACACCGTTCTCCGTGAGGACGGTCACCCCGGCCGCATTGCCTGTGCCGGGCCCGAAGGCGGAAGCGGAGGACCCCGCGAAGGGCTTCGCGGAGACCACCTGGGGAGCTCCGGACCCCGAGATGGACAGGCTCAGTTCGAACAGGGTGGCGCCGGTGGTGAGGGTCCGCGCTACGGGAGCCGTGGCGTCCTCCCAGGGCGCGCCGATCAGGAGCTCGGCCCGGCCGTCCGCGGTCAGGTCCTGGAGGGCGACGGTATACCCGAAGCCCTCGCCCTGCTTGGCGACCGCGGACAGCGGAGCAGTGTCCTCGGTCAGGGTGGTGCTCGGCCGGGCGGTGAGGCCGGCCGGGTCGCCGGTGAAGACGGTGACACTGCCCGTACCGCGGGCCCGCAGCGCGCCGACGGCGAGCTCGTCCAGACCGTCGCCGTTCACGTCGCCCGCGGACAGCGCGCCGCCCCAGTAGGCGCCGGCTTCCGGCGCCGACGCGGCGAGGACGGTGAGAGCGGGCGTGGCCGCCGGGCTGATGCCGGTGGCTCCGCCGCGCGTGACCACGACCACGCCGGAGTTCGGTGCGGGGGAGGCGACCGGACTCTGGTCGGCGAAGACGGCGAGGTCGGCGTAGGCCGAGCCGTGGAAGCGGCCCGCCACCAGTGCGCGCAGGTGGCCGGTCGTACGGGTGTGGTTGACGTTGACGACCGCCGCGCCGGCGCCGTCGATGCCGGTTGCGGTACCGCGCAGGACCATGGCGGCGCCCCAGGCTCCCCTGGTTCCGGAGAGGTACTCGCCGGCGGCGAGCACGGCCAGGTCGTCGTGGCCGTCGTCCCGGAGATCGGCGGCTGCGAGCGAAGCGCCGAAGTGGTCGTAGGGCTCGGCGGCGCCGGCCACCGTGCCGTCGAACATTTTGGCGCTGTCCGCGGTGAGCCCGGTGGGGCCGCCGTAGAGGACGGTCACCCTGCCCGCCTCGAAGGCGGTGCCCACGGCCTCGCCAGGGGCACCGATGGCGAGGTCGGCGTAGTCGTCACCGTTGAAATAGCCCGTGACCAGGCTGCTGCCGAACCGGTCGCCCGCTTCGTTGTCGCCCGGAACCGGCCGTCCTGCAGCGTCGACAGCGTTCTGCTCGATTCCGGTCATCCCGCCTTTTCCGGCGCCGATGTAAGGCGCGGCGCTCTGGCCGTACTGGACGGCGACCGTGCCCGCGTCCACGAAGGTGCCGACCGTCTCGTGGGGGTTGCCGATGGCGACATCGGCCCGGCCGTCGTTGTCGAAGTCGCCGGTGGCGACCGCCTGGCCGAAGGCGTCCTCGCGCTCGGGGGTGCCGGGGACCGTGCCGTCCTGGCTGAACAGGGCGGGGGCCGGTCGGGACGCCTGGCCGCCAGGCAGGACGTGGACGGAGCCGCCGAGATCGGGCGTGCCGAGGGGCGCCGCCGTCCAACGGTTCAGCCGGGCCGCGGACGCGACCACGAAGTCGCCGGTGCCGTCACCGTTGATGTCCGTGGCACGGGCCCGCTGCCCCGCGGCCGCCTCGGCCTGCTCGGGCAGCGACACCACGACGCTCGTCGCCGTCAACATCAGCGCGACTGCCCACCGGTTCCACCTCCACGAACCGACTCCCGCTCGCCCTGTCACGCAGACCCCCTCCGCCATGTGTTCGATGGCACCCTGTACTCCGGTTGATCATCAGGGGGCATGGAGGTGAACGTGGTGCGTCGTCAGCTCGGTGCGGCCGCAGCCGTGGTGGCTGTTGCATCGCTTGTCTACGCGGGGGGCGTGCTGCGCGACAGCGCCACGGAGGCGCCCGAGCAGAGCGCGGCGGGCACCACCGCCACCATCCGGGTCCTCGATTGGAACGTCTGCGGCGAGTCCGGCTCGTGCCCGTCGTCCGTCGTGGCCGGGAAGCCCGCACCGGAGGTGCAGCAGGAGCAGCTCGCGGCCCGCGTCGCGGAGCTCGTGACGAAGAAGAACGCCGAGGCCGTCTTCCTCCAGGAGGTGTGCGGCGACGACGCGAAGAACGACAGGTCCTACGACACCAAGCGGGTGGACAAGAGCCTGGTGACGTGGGTGGGCGACAAGCTCAACGCCGGCAAGACGGGCGCCGACCGCTGGGACGTCGCGTTCGTGCCGTACACCCGTCCCGCCGAGAACCGCTTCGCGACGGACGTTCCGGTCGCCCCCTATCCGACGGCCTCGAAGCCCACGGAGAACCCCGAGTACCCTCCCCGGTACGACAATCCGTCGGCCACCAGCGACTTCCGCTGCCGCGGCCCCTACAAGGTGGGCGTCCAGGGCATGGCCATCGCGGTGAGGGGCTCTCTCGCAGCCGACAAGCGCGAGGAGTACGATCTGGACTCCCCCGAGGCGGGATTGTGGCTGAAGGTCCTCTGCGTGACCCGGGCGACCGGCGCACAGGTCCGTCTCTGCACCAGTCACCTCACCCCCAAGGCCGAGGACCGCGACCACCGCGCGGGCTACCGGTACCGCGGGGAGCAGGTGCAGCGGCTCACCGAGATCGTCGGCGACGGGGCCGACACCGTGTTCGGCGGCGACTTCAACGCCCGTCCTCCGGCCGACAACGAGATCATCGACGGGAACGTCCTCGCCCCGCTCTACTCCCGGTACCGCGAGTGTGAGCAGAAGACGAGCGGCACCGTGGCGCAGGGCTCCGGAACGATGTGGAACTACCCCACGCCGACCGCTTCGGGCGCGCCCATCCCGCCTCCGTACCGCAGCGACCGCAAGTACGACTACCTCTTTTCCAAGAGCTCCTTCATCTCCTGTGAGGTCGTGGCGGACGCCGCCCTGATCCCCTGGTCGGACCACCTTCCCGTGGTCGGCGAGGCGCAGGTGACCGTCGGCTGACACCCGTGGGGCACGCGCGCCTGGTCTACGGCGAGATCCACCCCGACGAGAAGGTCGCGACCTGCGCGGCCTTCCTGACGGCCGCCTTCTTCCACAGCCAGGGCATCGACCGCATCGAACGGGTCCTGACCGACAACGCCTGGGCCTACCGCAAGGGCCTGGCCTGGAGGAACGCGCTCGCCGACCTCGACGCGACCGGCAAGCTCACCCGGGCCCACCGGCCGCAGACCAACGGCAAGGTCGAACGCTTCAACCGCACCCTGCTCGACGAGTGGGCCTACCTGCGGCCCTACACCTCCAACACCGAACGGACCGAAGTCCTGGGGAACTTCCTCCACACCTACAACCACCACCGCTGCCACACCGCACTCGAAGGCAAGCCCCCGATCAGCCGCGTCAACAACGCTGCGGGTCAATACACCTAGGGCGTGTCCGACGATTCCCGCCGGGCCCGGCCCGTCAGTCGCGCGTGTACGCCGAGAAGGGGCGCACTCCCGAGCCCCATCGCACGGCGACGACCAGGTCCTCGTACACGCGCACGCCCGCCAGTTCGCCCTTGTGCCGGTCCACGTCGGTGCCGGTGTCGATGCTCTCCTTCTCCTCACCGGTGGCGGCGTCGAGCACCACCAGTTCGTCGAGGCTGTCCTGCCGGGAGCCGCGGTCTGCGAGGACGGTCACCCGGCCGCCGGTCACGTCGAGGGCGCGCAGGCCGCCCGCGACGGCCACGTTCTCCAGCCAGACCTGGCTGCCGCTCGCGAGGTCGAAGGCGACCACCCGGTCCCGGTACGACTTGCGCTGTCTGATCTCGGCGCCGGCGTAGAGCCGCCCGTCCGCGACGGTCACGAGGGCCGGCGCATGCGCCTGGATGGTTCCGTATCCGCCGGTGGTCTCGATCCGGCCGGCCGCCTTCCCGTCCTCGCCGAAGAGGAGGAAGGCGCCCTGCCCGCCCTCCGTCGTCCCGCCGTTCTGCACGACCGGCGGCTCGGCCGACAGCAGGGCCACCTGCCCGTCCGGTGCGGGCGCCGTCCGCCCGCCGAGGGAAGCGGTCCACCGCAGCCCGCCGCCGGCCGGGTCGAACGCGGCCAGCCGCAGTTCGGTGCGGCCACAGGCGAGTACGGCGACGACCTGCCGAACCCCGGCGGCGACCTGCTCGGGCACACAGTCCTCGGGGACGGCGGCCGTCCAGCGCGGGGCGCCGGTCCGCAGGTCGAAGGCGCGCAGCGCCTTCGTTCCGGAGACGGCGGGCCGGGAGTCCGGGGTCCACAGGTCGTCGTCGAGGGTCCACATCTCGTCGGCGTCCCGCAGGACGGCGACCCCGCCACCAACGGCGACCATGTCCGTGAACGTCTCGGTCAGGATTCCCCCGGGGGTGCGGGGTGTGTGCCACCGCTCGCGGCCGCTCGTGAGGTCGAGCGCGGCGACCGTTGAGCAGCCCGCGTTCATCACGTTCCCCCGGGCGATCAGGAGGACGGAGCCGGCCGTGCGGCGGCTGACGGCGCAGATGTGCTCCTGCCCGGGCGGGGCGTACTCCCAGCGGACCTTGCCCGTCCTCGCGTCGAACGCGCCGACCGCGTCGTACCGGCTGCGGACGAGCGTCTCGCCGACCAGCCATGCCCCGTTGCCGTAGTTCCTGGCGCCGTTGTCGACCGGGGCCTCCCAGACGAGGCGCAGCGAACTCCCCAGGGCGGAGCAGCCCGTGACAAGTCCGAGGGCGCACAGCGCGGTGACGGCCGCGAGCAGGGGGCGGAGCCCGCGCCCCGACCCCCGGCGGCCCGACGGCCACCGCCCCCGCCCGCGTCCCGTGTCGTCGGTCGTGCGCGCTGCCATGCGGATCCCCACCCCTGGCTCGAACGGTCGAATCCCCGTCAGGCTAGAGCACACCTGATCAGCGCCCCGCGGGCACTGGCCCGCTAAGCCATGTCCGATGGGGCGAGTGACGCTGTCGCTGGGAAATCGTTCCTTGAGACATGGGGCGGGGAGATCTTTCGGATGAAGAGTGAGCTCGGCGGGAGCCTCACCTGCCGACGAAAGCGGACGCTGGCGATGCCACCGTCGGATGATCAACGGGATTCTGTTCCGGCAGCGAACCGGCCTTCCATGACGGGATCCGCCTCCCTGCTTCGGCAGTTGGAAGACGGTCCACGACCGTCATCGAAGGTGGTCGGCGGACGGCACGTGGGAGAGGATTCTGCGGGCCGTCCAGGCGGATGTAGTCGTCATTTGCGGGACAGCCCTTAGGTAGGCAGGGCTACCCGCCAGGGTGAGAACTCATGAAGTGGTGACGGGGACTTCCAGCGGGACTATCCAATCGCTGCCCTTGGACCTGGCGGTGCTGCTTAGGCGCACGGGCTCGTTTTCGTAGTCGCTGTGCCACGTGGTGGTCCTCGACCACGGAGGCGGGGAGGCGGGGGTCAGGCCGTACTGCGTCCACTCGCCGACGGCCAACTGCTGCGGGGCGACCGTCCGGCCGGTGTCGTCGCAGTCCGCGCTGAACTTCCACGGCCCCCAGATGTGCGCGCGGACCTCTTCGGGAGGCGGGGCCCCGCCCACCAGGAGCCGAGAGCGGCAGCGGCAGCGACGATCGCGACGGCCAGGGCCAGAGCCGCAGTCGTGTCGGTGGTGGTCATGGGGCAGGACGCTATCGCCACCGGGGCGCCTGCTCCTGGCCGATGCGCGGGACGCTGGTGGCGGGAAGTTGTATCGCGCGATACGTGGTCGAGAACTGGATCATGCGGAAAGCCCGTACCTGGGCGGTGCGGGCCTTCCGGTGGTGCGCGTCGAATCAGGGGCGGGGGGCATGCCGCTCATCCATCCAGCGATTTCTGGGGACTGCTGCAGCGCGACCAGCCGGCGCCAGGTGGACACCCAGGTATCGATGCTCGCGTCATCGATGCCGCACGCCCGTAGGAACGCCAGGTACCGGTCGTAGTCCGGGACCAACGGTTCCGCGCCGCGCAGCATGTCGCTGATCGTGCTGCGGCGCAGCACGCCGTCGCTGCGCTTCTCCAGGTCCCGCAACGACGGCGAGCCTCCCCAGACGTGGACGGCCCGGAGCGCCTGCTGGAGCTCGGCCGGGCTGGAGACACCCGTCGGGTCGGGCTGACCGGACTTCGGGACATACCGGCTCTGCTGGGGGCCGGTACTACGGCGGCGGCTGGCCGATGGTTCGACACGGGCCGGGCGCACGACCTGGTCCAGCGCGCCTTGCTGCTGCAAGGCGGCCACGGCGTCCGTGCCCTGGCGTGTCACCCAGCGGAACCCTGCTTCGATCGCGGCGCGGGAGGTATAGATGTCGCGCGCCTCATCCGGAGCTATAGGCAGAAGAGCGGTCCCGGGAGATGAACCCGTACTGCCGGCGGTCCAGCTCGCACGCCCCGCGGTGCAGCACCGGATGCCCCTCCACGGCACGGGAGGGCTGGATCTTCCAGGACGACTCCCGCGGGGTCGGTGGGTGCGGGCTGCCGCCGACCCCTGGGGCATATACGGCGCTGTACTGAGATCGTCGGGGCCGCCGAAGATCACGCGTTCCGGCACTATGCCGAGTCTGCGTCCACTGACCCGGCTCCTGCCGCACTGTCAAATCATTGTCCCCGGCAGCTCCAATACTGCGCCAAAGCACGATAGTTGTCACCATTGACGACCACTGACCTACGGCATCAGCACGGCGAGACACTGCAGTTGTCACCAGGTCGGCATGCTATTTGTCACCATCAGCGCGGAAGCATAGCAGTTGTCACCGGCTCCAGCGCTCCGCCGCCATGCGACCTGCACGACGGTTCGGTGTGACTGAGCTGCTGGACATGGACTCATCAGCGCCTTCATGCCCACTGCTAGGAGTCGAGGGATGCGGTGTTGCGTCGGGTCTCCGCGAGGTGGATGTCGATGTACCGGGTGAGGATCAGCGCGTCCTGCGGCTCGTCAGCCTGGAAGGTGACGCGACGCAGCAGGCTGACTCCTCCGAGCGTGACGCCCTCGCGGGCGAGCACGAAGACGAGGGCGAGGAGAGCGGACCGGGCGTTGCCGTCGTCGAAGGGATGGAAGAAGCACACGTCGAGATAGGCACGTGCGGCGCGGGCGATGAGGGGAACGGACCGATCGGCATGGCGCGCGCTCTCGGCCAGGCAGGTGTCGAGGCGGGCTCGGGTGCCCGGGCCGATGCCGTAGCGTTCCCTGCCCCCCTTCGCGAAGGCCGGCAGGTCGCGGAACGGCGGCGGCTGCGGCGTGCCCAGCACGTGCTGCTGCCAGCGCTGGAGCAGCTCGAAGTCGAGGGCGGCGCCGCGCGCCGCGTCGATCCGCAGCAGGTCCAAGGCGGCGAGCAGGCCCCGTGCGCGGGCGGGATCCAAGGCGCCATCGAAGGTGCGTATGTCCTCCGCCACGCCGTCGCGCGACGGAACCACCGGTTCGTTCCCCCCGCCGTCCGGAACGTCCTGCCATGGCACTGTCTCGCGCACCGCGAGCCAGCATTCGAGGTGGTCCGGCGCGGGTCCGGCGGATTGTGCGCCGTCGTCCGGTCGCAGCGACAGCGCGAGCCGCTCCGCGACGTCCTCGACCAGCACGATGTCGGGGCCGGTCCAGCTCGCGAACCGCCCGCCGATCGCCTCGTCGACCAGCTCTTGCGCGAGGTCGGGCGCGACGCCCCAGCGACTGAGGAACCAGGTGAGCACTTGACGGCAGTGTCCGTGCCAACCGCTGCCGCAGCCTGTGCGGTCGGTCACTTGCAGGATCAGGTTCCGGGCGGCACGCTCCCAGAGGATCCGCTGGTCCTCGATGCCGGCCAGGTCCAGCGGATACGCGTCGAACCACCCGGCGAGACTCTCCAGCCACTCGCGCCATTCGCGCAGCGCCGCGACGACACGGGCGAGCGTCTCCTGCGGTGTGGTGATCAAGTCCCGGGGGCAGCACCAGTTCCCGACGGGTCCTCCGTCGAAGTCGCCTTCGTCGTGTGACCAGCGCCAGCCCACGGTCCAGCGGCCGTAGTGCTCGGCGAGTGCGTGCGACATGGCGTCGGCCCAGGGCTCTCCCTCGCCCCAGCTCCAGGCGCTCATCGCCGGGTCACCGAAGTGGATGTCCGGGCGGCTGGGTACCGTCCGCGCGGGCCCAAGCGACCACACCACCTGCGATGCCGACGCGCTGTCGAAAAAATGACGCGCGGGATCCACATCGTCCCAGGTCAGAAAACGGGGGGCCAGCTCGACAATCACCGCGCAAGCCTGCCACGTCACCTCGACTGTGGTGCAAGCGAATTGCCACGGGAGGTGCCAGCCGAAGTGTTCGGTCTCATCCCGGAAACCGCGTCCGACGTCACGTAGCCCACGATGAGGAGCCGGCCCGGATTGTCCTCGCTTGTCATGCGGGGCTGATCAGCCGGGTGCGCGAAGGACGGGCCGGGCGCTGGTCTTTCTTCCGGAGCTCTGCAGATGAGCAAGCTGGAGATCTGCCCCCCGTCTTGCCTCCAGCGCCCCGGCCGGCAGAGGCCAGCGAAATGCTCCGGGAGGTGGAGGTATCGGGATGCGGGCCGTGTCGGTGAAGTTTGTGGTCCTGGTCTCATGAGCTCATTCCTCCACCGGCCGCTTCTTTCCTCCAATGACCTCCTTCGCCGCCTGCAGATATTCTTCCCCACCGCTGAGGTCGACCGGGCCGTGACGGCGGCGGGCATCGACATCGTCGGGGTGCGCGTGCCGCGCGAGGGGACCCGGGAGGTGTGGGAGGAATGGCGCGGCAGGCACGGCGAGACCGGCTGGTGGCCGTACGTCACGCTGAACTCGCCGACGGATATGGCCGAGGGGCGCAGGGAGTCGAGGCAGGACGTGGAGGTGGTGGAGGAGCTGGTCGAGGGCGCCGTCTGCCAGGACCATGACGCGCAGGCGGCGTCCATGCTGGTGTCGGCCTGCCGGTGGGCGGTGGAGGAGGTCGCCAATGCGGACGACGACCTGGACCTCTGGCGGGCCGACTACGACCCCGCCTGGCTGGGATCGCTGCTCGCACCGCCGGTGGAACGGCCGCCGAGCGGGGTGTCGCACTGGGCGACCGGGACCCGGGACTTCTTTGAAAAGGACGAGCGGTGGATACATTTCGTGGCCGCGCGCGGCGGCTTCGAGGTCCCGGTGCTTCTGCCATTCGTCTATACGATGTGGAACTGGTGCGGATACGGCGACCGCTGCCACACGCCTCTCGACCACTCCGCGCTCCTGCGGCGCTGGCACGAGCAATGGGGCGCCGAACTCTTCTTCGCCGCGCGGCCCCTATCTGGAACTGGTCGTCGACCGGCCGCCCCTGGACCCGCACGGCGCCGCGCAGGCCGCCGCAGAATTGCACGCCTACTGCCATGACACCGTGCAAGACCCGGTGAAGACCGGCCACACGATCGCCCGCTCGACGATGTGGTCGCTCTGGTGGGACTGAACCAGACGCAGGCCCCATGGGATGGTGTGCGGCCACCAGCCGCACACCACCGTTTTGTCAGTCCGGCACGGGCTCGGAGGGGAAGCTGACTGCCCGGTCGCTCCTGCAGATCTCGGCCTCTGGGTCGAGCTGCCGTCCGTACCCGGGGTAGTCGAACGTCAGAAAGGTGACCATCCGGCCCGAGGCGAACCTCGCGACCGCCTGGTGCACCGGCCCCATCCCCTTACTGCCCTTGCCGTGGCCGAAACGCTTCGGACCGCCCTCAGCTATCACGAAGCTCACTCGGCGGACCTCGGAAAGATTGTCCTCGCTCGTCACCCGGGCATGGTTATCCGTCTGCGTGCAGAGCAGCCCAGGCGCCTGAGCCCGGCTGGGCAAGTCACAGCGGCGGCGACTGCGCATGAAGGACCCGGCGGGTGTACAGGCCGCGTTCCACCGGTGCGTGCGGCCGCGCAGCTCGACCGGGCGGGATCGTCGATCACTCTCTTCAGAGGGCGGTTCGTGACTCTTTGAACAGCTATGCCATCGTGTCCGCCCGCATCGAGGGCGGAGTATGGTTCGAGACCGTCGTGGTCGAGAACTCCCCGGATTGGCAGACGACATGGTGAGGGTCGAAGAGCTGGAGGCCGCGCTGCCTTCAATGACACGGTGGCGTGTGCCAGGCGCACGCAGCATGGACTGGGCCGCCCTCGAGGCGGCCCTCGGCACGGCGCTGCCTTCGGATTTCCGCTCTCTGGCCGAGGCGTACCCGACACTTGTCATCGATGATTTCCTCATGGTGTCCCTTCCGACGCCCGGCGCCGAGGCGCCGTGGGCGTCCGCGTCCAGGGACGACGAGATCCTTCAGGATATGTACGAGATAGGCGACACCGAGGACTACGTTCCCTACCCACAGCCGGGGGGCCTGATCTCCTGGGCGTCGTCCAATTCGGGGGACACCTTCTACTGGAGGACGAGCCCTGCGGATCCGGACGCATGGCCGGTAGTCGTCCGCACGGACAACGCCGACTGGATCGAGTTCCCAGTCAGTGCCATCGAGTTCCTGGCCGGCGTTTACGGGCATACCATCGACGTGCCGGGTATGCCCAGGAGCTTCCCCAGCGAGGACCCGAAGGTGCTGGGTCTGAGCGACCGCATGGACTGATCGGCAACTCAGAGGGCTCTAGGGCTCTAGCTTTCCGCAGGCCAGCAGGCCGTCAACCGCTCCCACGCCAAGATCCGCGCGCTCGTCGAGCACGCCATGGCCACTCTCAAGACCTGGCGACTCCTGCGCTAGCTGCGATGCTCCACAACCCGCATCACCAGCCTCGTACAGGCCATACTCACCCTGCACCTGACCTGCTCAAACTGAAGGTGGAAAACGCTCACTGCTTTCACCGGGCAATTGGCTGAAGGGCCCCACCGTTCGCGAAGGGGCCCTTCGGCGTTGGCGGGCTCAGCCTTCGGCCGGCTGCCAGATCGTGCTCCGCAGGTCCGAGCCCCTGACCAACTGGATCCGCCAGGGTTCGATCCGGATCACGTGATACTCCGGATCCTCGGGTCCGCCCCGCCAGTAGTGGACCGGGTCGTAGCCCACCCCCGGCGGACCGCCCTCGAGGTAGAGGTCCCAGGCGTGCTGCCGGTCGGTGTCGGTCTCGACCCAGGTGGAGAGGGCGTCGACGTGGACGGTGTTCTGGCGGGGGTTCCAGTACGAGTACGTCGTGTACGGGCTGTGGGCCAGGTGCGCCGCCTTGACCGGGGTCTTGTAGGCGGCCAGCCAGCCGACCGGGCGGCCGTCGACGATCTCCCAGACGGGGAGGAGGACTCTGGCCCGCGGCCGGTTCTTACGGTCGACAGTGATCATCGTGGCGTACTTGACGTCGCGGATGTAGCTGAAGAAGGTGTCCTGGACGTCGGTGAACGTGTCGGTCTTGGTAGCGGGCACGGCGGGTGCTCCTTCCCCTTGGGCGAGGGTCACTTGGCGGTGGTGAGTTCTGGCGACGGCTCGCGCTCCGAGACCACATGGCCCTTGCCCGACCGCACTCCGAAGGCGCTGACCAGCACCGCGCCCAGTGCCGCGGCGAGCGGTACCCAGAGCGCGGCCTGGTATCCGTCAAGGCGTGCGGCAGCCGAATCCGACGCGGTGGCAGCGACGTTGACCGCGGCGGCCCCCGAGATACCGAGTGCCGCGCCGAACTGGAAGGCGGTGTAGAGGAGCCCGCCGGCCAGCCCCTGCTCCTCCTCCTTGGCGCCCTCCGTCGCGACGATGGTCAGCGGACCGTACGTCAGGGCGAAGGCGATACCGAGCAGCAGCAGGCTCGGAAGCATCGCGAGGTAGGTCCAGTCGGCGCCGAGCGGCAGGAAGAGCGCGTACGAGAGGGAAGCGAGGACCAGGCCGCCGAGGATCAGGCGTCCGTTGCCGAAGCGGTCGACCAGCCTGGGGACGACCGTCGGCGAGAGGATCGCGTCGATACCGATGACGATCATCGCGAAGCTGGTCTCCAGGGTGGACCACCCGCGCAGCTCCTGGAGGTAGAGGGCGACCAGGAACTGGAAGCCGAAGAACCCGGCGGCGAAGAGCAGACCGGCGAAATTGGCCCGTACCAGTGGGGCGCTGCGGAAGATGCCGAGCCGGACCAGGGGTGCGGCGGCGCGGCGTTCGATGACGACGAACGCGGCGAGGGAAGCCAGGCCGGCGCCCAGCGTGACGACGGTCGAGACGAGCGAGGCGTGGCTCACCCGCTCCACACCCAGGACCAGGAGCAGGATGGCCGCGGTGATGGTCAGGCCGCCGGCCAGGTCGAGGCTCTGTCCGGTCCGGTCGGGCCGCGGCGACTTCGGTACGAAGGCCAGCGCGCCGATCAGGATCAGCGCCGAGAGGACCACCGGCGCGAAGAACACCCATCGCCAGTCGACCGAGGCGAGGAGTCCACCCACGACCAGGCCGATCGAGAACCCGCCGGCGGCCGTACCGGAGTAGAAGAGCAGAGCCTTGTTACGGCGCGGGCCCTCCGCGAAGCCGGTGGTGATGACGGAGAGCCCGGCCGGGGTCATGAAGGCCGCCGCGACACCGGTCACGAACCGGGCGGTGATCAGCTGCCAGCCCTCGGAGGCGAATCCGCCGAGCCCGGAGAAGACCAGGAACACCGAGAGCCAGAACACGAACATCTGGCGCCGTCCGAAGAGATCCGCCGCCCGGCCGCCGACCAGCATGAAGCCGCCGTAGCCGAGGACGTACGCGCTCATCACCCACTGCAGCATGCCGGTGGACAGTCCGAGATCCGCGCGGATGGCGGGCATCGCCACGTTCAGCATGGCGACGTCGATGCCTTCGAGGAAGATCGCGCCGCAGAGGACAAGCAGCACGCCCCATTCCCGGGCACTGAGCGCAGCGGCTGCCGCCTTGGTCGTACTCATGACAGGTCAACTCCTGGTTGGAGACAGAGGGTGGTAACGAGGTGTGCCGTCTGCTGGGAGGGCGGCTCGTTCACCTTCGGCCAGCAGGCGCGGGCGGAACAACGGCCAATATCTGGACGTTCGTTCAGCAGGGCTTACCGATCCGGCTCACCTGGGGGAACCGATGGAACGCGACGAGATCGAGTGCTTTCTCCTGCTCTCGGAGGAGCTGCATTTCGGGCGCACCGCAGAACGGATGCACCTCTCCCGCGCCCGAGTGAGCCAGCTGATCCAGTGTCTGGAACGACGCGTCGGAGCCCCGCTGTTCATCCGCACCAGCAGACGGGTGGCGCTGACACCCGTCGGCGAGCAGCTCCGCAGCGATCTGTACCCCGCCCACCAGCAGACCCGGCGCGCGCTCGCGCGGGCCGTCTCCACCGTACGAGGCATCACCGGCCCCCTGCGGATCGGCTACTCGAGTCCCATGACGGCCCGCGTCCTGTTGAGCTTGGCCGAACGGTTCAGGACGCGCCACCCCGACTGCGAGATCGAGATCCAGGAGGTGCAGCTCTCCGACCCCTACGGCCCGATCCGCCGCGGCCGGATCCATCTCCAGGCCACCGAGCTGCCGGTTGAGGAACCGGACCTCGCCGTCGGCCTCGTCCTGTCCTCCGAAGACCGTGTGCTGATGGTTCCGGCCCACCACCCCCTCGCGCGGCGGGAGTCCGTGTCCCTGGAGGATCTCGCCGACACCACCCTGCTGACCATCTCCGACGCCACCGTCCCGGAGTACTTCCTGAACCACCACTTCCCCCGGCACACCCCGTCCGGAAGGTCTGTCCCGCAGCTCCACGCCGGCACCTACTGGACCGAGATCCTGAACCTCGTCGGGGCGGGCCAGGGCGTGGCGCCGGCGTCCGCTGGATCCGAGCGCTATTACAGTCGGCCCGACATCGCGTGGGTCCCCTTCCGCGATGCCCCGCCCGTCGAGTACGGGCTCGTGTGGCCGGCCTCATGCGAGCACGCCGGGGTGCACGCCTTCATCGAGCTCTGCACCACCTCTCAGCAGCGGTCGTGAGGCGGGGACCGCCGCCACCACGCCACCGCTGCCGCCGCCGGCCCCCGGAACAACGGCGAGGATCCGGGCGTTGACCGGACCGGGCTTGCCGATCCGGTTCACCTGAGGGGGTCCGTCCCATGGAACGCGACGAAGTCGAGTGCTTCCTCCTGCTCGCCGAAGAGCTGCATTTCGGGCGCACCGCCGACCGTATGCGGCTCTCCCGCGCCCGCGTCAGCCAGCTGATCCAGCGTCTCGAACGGCGTGTCGGAGCACCGCTGTTCATTCGCACCAGCCGCCGCGTCGCCATCTCGGCGATCGGCCGCCAGCTGCGTGCCGACCTCGAACCGCTCCACCGCGCGATGGACGCCGCTCTGGCGCGCGCCACCACCACCGCGCGCGGCATCGACACGGTCCTGCACGTCGGATTCTCCAACCCGCTCACCGGCGAGATCGTGATGAAGGTGACGGAGGCGCTACGGATCAGCCATCCCGGCCTCGCGGTGGAGATCTGCGAGGTGCCGATGACCGATCCGTACGGGCGTCTGCGCAACGGTGAATTCGACGTCCAGCTCCAGGAGTTCCCGGTCCGGGAGGATGACCTGGGCGGCGGCCCGCCCCTCCTCACCGAGGAGCGTGTCCTCGCCGTACCGTCCGCGCATCCGCTCGCCGCCCGCGACACCATCTCCCTGGAAGATCTCGCCGACGTCCTCCTCCTCACCGTCGAGGGCGAGCTGCCCGATTACTGGCAGGAGCACCACACCCCCACCCACACCCCGAGCGGCAGGCCCATCACCCCCGGCCCCTCCGTGACCCAGATGCAGGAGGCCCTGATGCTGGTCGCGGGCGGCCGGGGCGCCCTCCTCACCGCCGCGCACACGGCGACCTACTTCGCGCGGCCCGGCGTAGCGTACGTCCCCGTCACCGACGCGGAGCCGACCGGCTACGGCCTCGTCTGGCGCGCCGGGAACACCACCGGCGCCCTGAAGGCCTTCGCGGGCGCGGCCCGCGCGGCGGCACAGAAGATGGCGCAGGGGGACCCGCGGACGGCCGCGCCGGTGTGAGCCGCGCGTGGACTTCCGACATGCTGCGCTTGGACTTCCGGCGTACCGAGGGCTCGTCTCCTCCGCCGTTGTTCTCACCGGGCAATTCGTTGAAGTCCCACCGTTCGCGGTGGGGCCCTTCCCGGTGGGGCCCTTCGGCGTTTCCGGGGGCGGGGGGATGCGCGGGCGGGGCAAGGTGGTCAAGCCTTCGCGCCCGGCTGGGTCGCCGGGGTGGGCACGTCGCCGAGGCCTCCGAGGCCGCCGACATCTCGCTTCGCCGTGGACAACGACCCGGGCAGCCCGTGGGCACGGGCCGGTCCGATGGTCTTACGGGGCGGGCGTGTCGTGCACGACCGCGGCCTCGCACGGCCCCTCGGCGTATACCTTCAGCGCGTCGATCTCGGCCTGGTCGACGCTCAGGCCCCAGCGGAGCTTGGTCGCGGTCCACTCGGAGACGTACCGGCACTGGGCGTCCGGGTGCGGGGGCATCCACTGGGCCGGGTCCTGCTCGGCCTTATGCCGGTTCGTACGCGCGGTGACCGCGATGAGGCTCGTGGCGGCGTCCTGGTCGTTCGCGTACGCCTCCCGCCGGGCCGCGGTCCAGGCGGAGGCGCCAGCTGGCGGGGAGCGTCATTCGAACCGTGCGGTATTCCCGGCTCCGGATCAGCTGACAGGCACAGGTGGAAAGGTTCAGCGGCCGTCGCGGCGCCATTCGTAACGCCACACCGCGTCGAGGTAGCCCTCCTCTTCCAGGGAACCGCGCTGCGGCGGGCCGAGAAGGCGTGCTGCTTCCACGCACCGTTTGTCGTCGTGGAGGGCAAGCCCGTAGACGGCAGTCAGCTGGACCAGACGGTCCGTATCGTCCAGCACAGCTGCCATGGCGTCCGCGAACACGGGATCGTGGTCCCTGCCCTCGGCAACCACGCGGCAGGCGGTCTTCCGTACCACCGCGTCCGGATCGGCCATCAGCCCCAGCAACGCCGTGCGAGCATCGCCGGAAAAGGCCGGCGGCGAGGAAAAAGCACTGAGCCCATGCGCCACCGCACGCCGTACCCGGGCATCGGGATGGCCGGCGTGCGGCAGAAGGGCCGCCCCCGCGCGGGGGTCGCTATGTTCTCCAAGAGCGACCAGCACCTCGGTGAGGACGGCGACGTCCGTCTCTGCGGCCGCCCAGCCGGTGAACAGGTCCAGAGCGGGACCAGCGAACGCGTCCTCGTCGCTGTCGTCGAACAGATGAATAAGGCGGAGCACCTCGGCACCGAACAATCGGCGGGATGGGTCCGGGCTCGTACGCAGTACCGCCGCAGCGGCCCAGGTCGCCTCCTCTCGCCGTCCACTCAACTGGAGGGTGGCACGGCTCCACGTTGCATGGTCCTGCTGATCGACCTGGGCCAACGCGCGGTCCATCAGCTCCTCGAACGAGGTTCGTTCCCCGAGGAGTTCCTCGACGTACGTGAGGATCGCCCCATGGCCGTCCCGCGCACTCATGCCACCAAGGGTGAACTCGACGACGCTGTCGTACTCGCCGTCTTGAACCCGCTTGCGGCCGACGGCGTCCCGGGATCCGGTACGGCGTCGCAGCTCGGCCTCGACCCCCGTCTCGTGCCAGCTGCGCGCGAGGTCCCGGGCCTCCAGGAGTTCGATCTCGGGATACCTGCCGCGGATCTCGTGGTCCAGGAGCGCCTCGAACAGAGCGGGCGAACCCGAGTCGACCGCCTCGCTCAGGGGGATGAGGTCATCGGGGCGGCTCTGGCCCGAATCCGCACCGTACTGAAGCAGCAGTTGGGCGATGCGCCCGGCGTGCATCCGGATGGCCAGGCAGAACGCGGCGTCCAGGTAGTCGGAGTCGATGTGCTCGTGGAGAAGGATCCTCACCAGGTCCGTGTCTCCAGCCTGGACCGCGGAGATCAGGGAGGACTGGCCGTCCACCGCATTGCCCGTACCCGTACCCACGCCCATGATCCTGTTCCCCCGTAGCGTTCTCGCAGCTCAGTGTAGATCTGCCGAAATCGGCCCGACGGGGCGGATAACAGCCGGCACGGCCTGGCGGACTTGCCTGACGAACGAATGGGCGACGGTCCGCTCCAGGTGTCGGACGATCCTCACCGCGAGTTCGTCCCGCGGCTCCAGAACCTGGTAGGCGATCAGCATGCCGCGCAGGTACTCGGCGGTCATCGCCGTGCCACGGCCGTCGATCGTGGCATCGAGGTCGGTGTGGGAGAGCGGGCGGCCAGTGGCCATGAGGTCGCGTAGGAGGCGGGCAGACCGGGAGCCGCGCAGCCAGTTCAGGACCGTTCCCGCATCCGGAGCCTCGACCAGCGCCGCCCGCATCGCCGCGAGCGGCCCGGTGCCCACCACTTCGGGTAGGTCGGTGAACAGCTCCTCCAGGTGGTCGGCGACGGCGCAGCGGTCGCAGAGTCGGCCGACCTTGTAGGAGCGCGGTCCGGCGCAGCGTTCGCAGGCGTAGGGGACGCCTACGCAGGGCCCGCAGACCCGGCGGTGCTCGGCGCCGGGCGCCACGGCGGCGCGCAACCGGCGACCGGGACGGATGGGCTGTCGCTCGTCCTCGGCCCCGTTCGTGCGCGGATCCTGCGCCATGTCCCGCACCGGCCAGCCGTCGGCGATCTCGCCCGCCAACTGCACATCGGCGTCAGCACGATGACGTACCACTGCAGGCAACTCGAGGGCGCCGGACTCCTGCAGCGCGTACGCCACGGCCGGGAGGTACGGCTCTACCCGACTGAGCGAGGCACCGCCCTGACCCACCTGCTGGCCTCAGCACCCACCGCGCCGCGACGGGACGAGGGCGTGTCCGGCGGCTCGACGCGGGCATAGTCGGCACCTTTCGACGAACTTCGAAAACATGGCGGCTTTTTCACGCCCTCGCGCAGAATCAGGAGGGCAAACACCACCACGAGACAGCCACGTGGCCTTTGCGCGCATTTTCCGAGCCGGCCTCGCCCTGCGCATCGGTCGCGATTGCAGAGGAGATCAGATGAAATTCCGAAGCATCAGAAAACGAGCGGCTGCAATGGTCGTGACGATGATCGCCGCAGGCCTTCTACCGCTGGCGGCACAGGCCCCAGCACAGGCAGCACCGAACGTTGCGGCCGGAACGGCCGCATGGACACCGCAGATCTACCCGCTGTTCTCAGGCGAGTGGGTGCAGCGGGGCGTGGCCGATCGGGCATGGGGGCTGTACGCGTGCTCCCGGGCAGAAGGAGTCGCGTGCGTGTCGATCGGCCAGGGCGACGGCACACACAGCATCTTCCACCTGTACAAGTGCGATACCCGGTCCCTCTCGAACTCCATCGATGCGCTCGCTGTTCGCAACCACCAGACCAATCAAGCCCACGTCAATTTCTGGGGGCCCCACCACCGCGCCTCGGTCCCTGCGGATGACAATCCCTACAGGATCGAGGACTACATGACGTACGACTTCCATAGCCTCGATATCTGCTGACGCCTCTCGGGCATGGTGAGCCTCCGTGCGGCCCACCGGCCTATCCGGCGAGGGCGAGGTTGTGCATGCGGGCGATGCCAAGCATGGTGGGGTGGACTCCGTCGCCTTTGAGGCGGCAGTCGCGGAGGATCTCCCAGGTCTTCATGCGGGCGAAGACGTGCTCGACGTGGGTGGGGGCGCCCGCTTGTGAAACCCGTTGTGGTCCTGCCCAGGCCGGAAGTTCGGTCTGGACGCGGTCGCGGCGGTGCGGGATGACCAGTCCAGTGCCCGGGGCGCCGCCGTCGGCGATCGTGAGGGTCTTGCCGACGGCGGCCTTGGCACCGGATTCCTCCCATGCCTCGCAGTCGTTGCGGTTCCCGGCGAGCGGCCGGCCGACCACGACGACCAGGCGAGTGATCGGGGTTCCTCTCCAGTCGAGCATCCAGGCCCTCGGGGTACCTCCCGTGGGGTGTGTCTTCGGACTCGGCGGCGTGCCACTCCCTGCCGGAGAGGGTGCGTGGGGTGGCTCGAGACGGCAGGTGGGTTGATGTCCGAGCTGGCACGGCTGCGGACTGGGAGCACCGGCTGGTGCTGTCCCTGGACCAGTGACTCCGGAACTTGGAGGTCCTGCGCGGGCCCCTCTGGCGCTTCTGTGGGAAAGGACCGTTTACGAGAACCAGCTGATGGTGCCCCAGCACGACACGGTCTGGATCACCGGCTGTCAAAACATCTGACAGCAACACCGGCTTCCCAGGGCCGTTTCCGATTCCGACCCCGTATTGGCATGCGACTGCTCTGAACGTCCGGCCCTGCCCTCCCAGGCTGGTTGAGAGGTCACTGCGCCTGCTTGCGGGTCTGCTTCACTTCCTGATCCACGGCCCAGGCGTCGGCGACCGGGCCGAGGTGGCCGAGCTTGTCGGGGTTGATGACCGAGCGGATGGTCTGGATCTGCCCGTCGAGCACGTCGAGGGCGAGGATGTGGAGGACCTTGCCGTCGCGATCGCGGAAGAGCGCGCCCGGCTGGCCGTTGACCTCCTGCGGATCGAACGTGATATCGACCCGTGCCATCAGCGGGTAGACGGTGGCGAGCAGCCTGGCCACGTTCTCGGCGCCGGCGACGGCCCTGGCCAGCTGCGGGGCCTTGCCACCGCCGTCCCCGACGAGCTGGACGTCGGCCGACAGCAGAGTCTGCAGACCGTCCACGTCTCCCTGTGCCAGTGCCTCGAAGAACCGTCTCGCCAGCTCCTGCCGCTCCTGGCGGTCCGCTTCGAACCGGGGCCGTCCCGCGTTCATGTGGCGGCGTGCCCGTACGAGCAGCTGTCGGCACGCCGCCTCCGAGCGTCCCACGGCCGCGGCGATCTCGTCGAAGCCGAAGGCGAAGACCTCCCGCAGCACGAACACCGACCGCTCCAGCGGGCTGAGCCGCTCCAGGAGCAGCAGCGCCGCCATTGACACCGAGTCGGCCAGTTCCGCCGCGCGGGATGGGTCCTCGTACGGATCGTCCAGCAGCGGCTCGGGGAGCCACGGTCCGACGTACTTTTCCCGCCGCATCCGGGCGGAGCGCAGCACATCGATGGCAATCCGGGTCACCGTGGCCGACAGGAACGACTTGGCCGACACCGGCCGTGTGGTCGAGGCGTCGTAGCGGAGCCAGGTTTCCTGCACCGCGTCCTCCGCCTCGCCCACGCTGCCCAGGATCCGGTACGCGATCGAGAACAGCAGCGGCCGCAGCTCCTCGAATTCTTCGACCTTGCTCACGCCGACTCCCCCTTTGCGGTCTGTGTGCCCGGCCGGACCGCGCCGGTGAGGCATCCTACGAAGATCATTCAATGTGTGGGCGGGGCGGACAAGGCTCGTGCCGGGACCGCCCTGCCCGCCTGACCACAGCGTCCTGGCCCGGCGGGCCTGGCCCGGGCCAGGGTGCGGTGGCGGTTCAGTGGAACTGGCCGACCTGGTAATCGCCGGCCGGCTGATGGGTGATGATGTTCAGCCGGTTCACCATGTTCATGAACGAGACCAGCAGCACGAGGGCCGTGATCTGCTCCTGGTCATAGTGCTGGGCGGCACGCGACCACGTCTCGTCGCTGACCCCGGTGGCCGCGTCCGCGACCCGGGTCCCCTGCTCCGCCAATGCGAGCGCGGCGCGTTCAGCCTCGGTGAAGACCGTTGCTTCCCGCCAGGCCGCGATCAGGTTCAGCCGCACCGGGCTCTCGCCGGCCGCGGCGGCTTCCTTGGTGTGCATGTCGATGCAGACCGCGCAGCCGTTGATCTGGCTCACGCGCAGCGCCACCAACTCCTGCGTCGTGGCCGGCAGCGGCGATTCCTTCAGCTCCCGGCCAGCCGACATGAAGTACTTGAGGGCCTTGCCGGCGGCCGGGTTGGCGAAGTAGTTCAATCGCGCGTCCATCGTGTGCTCCTCCTCGTTCGTCGATGCCTTCACCTCCGAGACGAGGCGGCCCTCACTCCTGTGACACGGCACGGTGTGACCCACGTCTCTCTGCCGTCTGGGTTCGGGCATGTCACAGCCCCAGTCGCTGCCTCGTCTCGGGTGCGGAAGTCCACGATCAGGGAGTTGATGATGAACGTCGCGCTGTGGATCATCGCTGGGGTACTCGCCGCTGTCTGCCTGGTGGGCAGCTCCAAGATGTTCGTGCCGCAAGAGAAGCTGGCCGCGATGGGCACCTCTGCGCAGTGGGTCCTGGAGTTCAGCCCCGGCGCCCTCAAGGCCATCGGCGCCGTCGAGCTGCTGGCTGCGATCGGTCTGCTTCTGCCCGCGGTGCTCAACATCGCGCCGGTGCTGGTGCCGCTGGCCGCCACCGGACTTGTTCTGCTGTTTGCCTGCGCGGTCACCATGCGTCTGCGCCGTGGCGAGAAGGCCACGATCGCCGGCGACCTGATCTACCTCGCCCTGGCTGTCTTCCTCGCATGGGGCCGCTTCGGCTCCATGCCCTTCACCGGCTGAAACCGGGGTCGATTACCCTCCAGGCCCGGCTTACTTCTCCTTGCCGTCGTCGTCATCGTCGAGGTCGACGGCGTCCGGGTCACGCAGGGGCCGCGGCCCGCTGATCGGCTGGGAGGCGGTGCGATCAGGGCTTCCTCGCAGTGGGCGTAGAACGAGCGGACGGCGGAGGCGGAACGAGCTCGCGGTGCGTCGCTCATGAGAGTGCCGTCGTGGTTGGTGAGACTGCTGGTCCAAGCCGGAATGGCGTGGGGGGGCGGGGCGAGATGCGGGGGCCGATGTAGGCGAACCAGGATGGGTCGTGCGGTGCCTGTCCGGGCCCTGTGGATGAGCCAGTGGACCAGGGCCGTGTCGTAGCCGGTACTTGGTGTCCTCGTCCCAGACGCGGCCGGCTACGGGCTGGCCGTCGACGCGGACGTAGCTGCGGCGAGCTAGGGCCTGTGTGATGTCGTGATCATTGGGTGCTCTTGAGCAGGTCGTCGATCCAGATCATTGCGGCGCGGAGGTGGAGACCGGCGAGGTAGCT
>NZ_JBVJPY010000012.1:173548-240324 GCF_055609145.1 Streptomyces sp. NPDC036822 | reverse complement strand
GAGTTGCCTCCGGGTCACGACCACAGTCCTACCGGATCCCACTCCGCGCAGAGTGAAGAACTCAGAAGCTGATCACGACATCACACAGTCCCTAGTACCAGCGGTTGGCCTGCCAGAACGACCACGCGCCACACGGGCTGTCGTAGCGCTCGTTCATGTAGTTCAGGCCCCACTTGATCTGGGTGGCCGGGTTGGTCTGCCAGTCGGCGCCGGCCGACGACATCTTCGAACCCGGGAGGGCCTGGACGAGGCCGTAGGCACCCGAGGAGGGGTTGGTCGCGCGGTAGTTCCAGCCGGACTCGTGGTCCACGATGTTGCTGAAGCACTGGAACTGGTCGCCCGGGATCATCTGGCGGGCCATCGCCTTGACGTCGGAGATGGAGTACGAACCCTGGGCGGCGAAGCTCGTCGCGTCGCGCACCGAGGAACGGTTGGCGCGCTCCTCGGCTTCCTTGCGCTCCTGCTCCGCCTTGTCGGCGGCCTTCTTCTTCGCCTCGGCGTCCTTGGCGGCCTGGAGACGGGCCGCTTCCTCCGCGGACTTCTTCGCGACCGAGTCGGCGGCGGCGGCCTGGGCGTCGGCCTGCTCCGAGAGCGAGGAGACCTGTACCTGGGCCTGCTCGCCCACGGGAATGTCCGCGAGCAGCGTGGTGTCGGCGGCGGTGGCCTCGAAGTTGTCGTCCGCGGGCTGGGTGCTGCCCGACGCAACGCCGACGACGGCGCCGACGGTGGTGACCGCAGTGGCCGAAGCCACCGCGAATCCCCGGACCGAGATCCGGCTCACACGGTTTCCTTCCAGCATCGCCCACACAGGTGACCACGTGGGCGAAATCGTGCCCCTGGCGCTGGTCTTCGAACTGCTGGGTCACTGAAGACACGGGCCCGTGGTGCTGTGGGCGGCATACGGCGGACGGTTGTTGAGTTGTGTGGTGCCGCACCCCTGAGGGTGCACGTGTGCCGTATGCGGGGCCTGACGGAAGCAAGACTCTGCCGGACGGTGACGCCGCAAGGCAATTCCGAGTTGCGTGTGAAAGCTCACACCTCTTCCACCCCAGGGGTTTTGGCCGATAAGGGGGACAGCGCGGCGCCGCCCGGCTAAGCTCCTCAGCTTTGCCGGGCGGCGCCAACTGCCGTACCCCCACGAGGGGGTACGAAACGGTCAGATCTGTCCGTCCTCCAGCATTTCGGTCACGAGCGCGGCGATCTGGGAACGCTCGGAGCGGGTGAGCGTGACATGGGCGAAGAGCGGATGGCCCTTCAGCTTCTCGACCACGGCGACGACTCCGTCGTAGCGGCCGACCCGGAGGTTGTCGCGCTGGGCGACGTCATGGGTCAGGACGACCCGGGAATTCGACCCGATCCGGGACAGAACGGTCAGCAGGACGTTCCGCTCCAGGGACTGGGCCTCGTCGACGATCACGAAGGCGTCATGGAGGGAGCGGCCCCGGATGTGGGTGAGCGGCAGGACCTCCAGCATGCCGCGACCGAGCACCTCCTCGATGACGTCCCGGCTCGCCACCGCCGAGAGGGTGTCGAAGACCGCCTGCGCCCACGGGCTCATCTTCTCGGCCTCGCTGCCGGGCAGATAGCCGAGCTCCTGGCCGCCGACCGCGTACAGCGGACGGAAGACCATCACCTTCTGGTGCTGACGGCGCTCCAGGACCGCCTCCAGGCCCGCGCAGAGCGCCAGCGCCGACTTGCCGGTGCCGGCCCGGCCGCCCATGGAGATGATGCCGACGTCCGGGTCGAGGAGCAGGTCGAGGGCGATCCGCTGCTCGGCGCTGCGGCCTCTGATCCCGAAGACCTCCCGCTCGCCGCGGACCAGGCGGACGTTCCCGTCGGGCGTGACCCGGCCGAGCGCCTTTCCCCGCTCGGACTGCAGCACCAGGCCCGTGTGCACCGGAAGCTCGGCGGCCTCCGGGACGTACAGCGTCTCCTGGTCGAAGAGGATGTCCACCTGGTCGGCCCCGAGGGCCAGCTCGGACATTCCGGTCCAGCCGGAGTCCGTGACGGCGAGTTCGGCGCGGTACTCCTCCGCGAGGAGGCCGACCGAGGACGCCTTGATACGCAGCGGCAGGTCCTTGGAGACGACCGTGACGTCGTACCCCTCCGCCTGGAGATTGCGCGCGACCGCCAGGATCCGTGTGTCGTTGTCCCCCAGCCGGTAGCCGGCCGGAAGCACGCCGGGGTCGGAATGGTTGAGTTCGACACGCAGCGTGCCGCCCAGGTCCCCGATGGGGAGCGGGGCGTCCAGGCGTCCGTACCGGACCCGGAAGTCGTCCAGGAGGCGCAGGGCCGCCCGGGCGAAGTAGCCGAGCTCGGGGTGGTGCCGTTTGGCCTCCAACTCGGTGACCACGACGATCGGGAGCACGACCTCGTGCTCGTCGAAGCGGGACACGGCGTTGGGGTCGGCCAGCAGGACGCTGGTGTCGAGAACATAGGTGCGCCTGTCGGACAAGCGGCGCTTAGTGCTGGTCACCACGGAAGGACAGACCCCCTTCGAAGACCCCTATGAGGTCGGGGCGCGACGGAACCTGTGTCGCTGCGGGATGGGACCGGGCTCTGGCCACGAAACGCGGGCCGAGCGCCGGCCCCCCGCCTCGTCCGTACACGTCCTGCACGGTCGTCCTGGTGCAACGGGCCTCCCGGGTGGCGGTCTCCGTGCCGCTCACTCTGCAAGGGATATGCCCTCGAACGGCCGCCGCCATGCCATGGCATATGACGACGCGTTCATGAACGCGAGATGACCTCTTCGGCCGGGGCCCGCGGGGTTCCGTGAGGGGGTGCGTCAGGTTCCGTAACGCCGGTGGCGGGCGGCGTAGTCGCGCAGCGCCCGCAGGAAGTCGACCTTGCGGAACGCGGGCCAGTGGACCTCGCAGAAGTAGTACTCCGAGTGGGCGCTCTGCCACAGCATGAAACCGGACAGGCGCTGCTCACCGCTGGTACGGATCACCAGGTCGGGGTCGGGCTGGCCGCGGGTGTACAGGTGCTCGGAGATGTGCTCGACGTCGACGATCTCGGCGAGCTCCTCGAAGCTCGTGCCCTTCTCCGCGTGTTCGAGGAGCAGGGAGCGGACCGCGTCCGCGATCTCCTGGCGGCCGCCGTAGCCCACGGCCACGTTCACGAGTATCCCCGTGTTGTCGTGGGTGGACTGCTCCGCTTCCTTCAGTACGGACTGGGTGCGGGCGGGCAGCAGATCCAGGGTGCCGACGTGGTGGACCCGCCAGCGGCCGTCGGCCGCGAGGGAGCGCACGGCGTTCTCGATGATGCCGAGCAGCGGTACGAGCTGCTCCTCGGGCCGGTTCAGGTTGTCGGTGGAGAGCATCCAGAGCGTGACGACCTCGACGTCGGTCTCGGCGCACCAGCCGAGCAGCTCCTGGATCTTGTCCGCGCCGGCCTTGTGCCCCTGCTCGGGAGTCCCGCCGGACGCCTTGGCCCAGCGACGGTTGCCGTCGAGGATGACGCCGATGTGCTTGGGCACCTGGGCGTGGTCGAGGCGGCCTTCCACCCGGCGTGCGTAGAGCCCGTACACCAGGTCGCGCAGGTTCACTGTTCTTAACCCCTCCATGCCGCGTCGGTCCCCGAAGCCGCCACATTACTGCGCAGGGGTCAATGGCACCCAGCCCGGGACTGTCACAAGTCCGTGATAAGCAGAGATACGTGACTGACTCCCCCTTGTACCGCGCCTCGGCCGACCGCTACGACCACATGGAATACCGCCGCACGGGTCGCAGCGGGCTCAGGCTTCCGGCCGTCTCGCTGGGCCTGTGGCACAACTTCGGCGACGACCGCACGCTCGACTCGCAGCGGGCGATCCTGCGCCGCGCCTTCGACCTCGGCGTCACCCATTTCGACCTGGCGAACAACTACGGCCCGCCGCCCGGCTCGGCCGAGCTGAACTTCGGGAAGATCTTCGCCCAGGACTTCGCGGCCTACCGGGACGAGCTGATCGTGTCGACGAAGGCCGGTTATCTGATGCACCCCGGCCCGTACGGCGAGTGGGGCTCTCGCAAGTACCTGATGTCGTCGCTCGACGCCTCCCTGAAGCGGATGGGTCTCGACTACGTCGACATCTTCTACTCCCACCGCTTCGACCCGCACACCCCGCTGGAGGAGACGATGGGGGCGCTGGCCTCCGCCGTCCGCCAGGGCAAGGCGCTGTACGTCGGCGTCTCCTCGTACACCAGCGAGCAGACCGCCGAGGCCGCCGGGATCCTGAAGGAGATGGGCGTCCCCGCCCTCATCCACCAGCCGTCGTACTCGATGATCAACCGCTGGACCGAGGCGGACGGTCTCCTCGACACGCTGGAGGCGGCCGGCATGGGCTGCATCTCCTTCGTGCCGCTGGCCCAGGGGCTGCTCACGAACAAGTACCTGCGGGGCGTGCCGGAGGGGTCGCGGGCCACGCAGGGCAAGTCCCTCGACCCGAACCTGCTCTCCGACGACGTGCTGCGGCGGCTGCGCGGTCTCGCGGACATCGCCGAGCGCCGGGGCCAGACCCTGGCGCAGCTGGCGCTGTCGTGGGTGCTGCGCGACGAGCGGATGACCTCCGCGCTGATCGGCGCGTCCAGCGTCGGGCAGCTGGAGGAGAACGTGGCCGCGCTGTCCGGTCCGCCGCTGACGGCCAAGGAGCTCGAGGAGATCGACTCGTTCGCGGTGGACACCGCCGGCACGAACATCTGGGCCGGACGGGGCTGAGTCCCGCGGCCGGCGGGGGGCCGAGGCGCCCCGTCGGGCGGGCCGGAGCCGGAGACAGAAAACGGGCCGGTCCGTGGGGGGGGTTACGGACCGGCCCGAGGGGGGGTTTCCACCATAACCCTTCGTAAGTCGTGGTGGGTGCCACCCGGAGCCGACGGATCGGCCAGGAGCCGTCACAACCCAGGCGCGGCACGGGTCGTGCGGCGCGGTGGCGGGTTTACGCCCCGGCGTGGCGGCGGTTTCCGTACCTCCCAAGAGGGACCCCTGGGGCCGGGCGCCGGGTTGACGTCCGAGAGGGGAAAGCAGGGCGGGGACGGGCTACGGCGGGGGAAGGGGTCCGGCCGGGGGACGGGCTCGGGCGGGGAAGGGGTTCGGCCGGGGGGCGGCTGAGGGCGGTGGAGGGGTGCCGGTCAGGCGGCCTGCTGGGCCTTGCGGGCGAGGATCTCGGCCATGAAGCGGTCGCCCCACTCGCCCAGCGGCAGCAGCGCCGTGTTGAGCGCCTCGCCCAGCTCCGTCAGCGAGTACTCCACCCGGGGCGGAACCTCCCGGTGGACCTCGCGGTGGACGATGCCGTCCGCCTCCAGCTCGCGCAGCTGCTGGATCAGCACCTTCTCGCTGACGCCGGAGACCTGCCGCCGAAGCTCCCCGAAGCGGGTCGTGCCGTGGGCGTGCAGCGCCCACAGGATCAGCGGCTTCCATTTCCCGCCGACGACGTCCACGGCCGCGTCGAGCCCGCAGTCGTACTCCGTCTTGCCCTTGGCCATCGCCAACTCCTCTTTTCGTCACGACTGTTCGGGTCAAGGCGGACAGCCCGTGACCTATTCCGCATCTACCGTCGGTCCATGACCACGACCTCCTCATCCGTCACGTGGGCCCGGGCCGACGCCCGCAGGATCCGCCGCCAGTTCCTCGACGAGCGCACGGACGCCCCGCCGGCGGCCGTCGCTTCCGCGATGCTCGGCGCGCACGCCCAGGTCCTGTCGGCCGCCGAGCTGTCCCTGGCGCTGCGGACGGCCGACGCCACCCGTGCGGACGTGCGGGCCGCGCTGTGGGAGGACCGCTCACTGATCAAGACGTACGGCCCGCGCGGCACGGTGCACCTGCTGCCCGCCGCCGACCTTCCCATGTGGACGGGGGCGCTCTCCGCGATCCCGGCCGGGCCGCAGCAGCAGCCCCCGGCCGTACGGATGACGGAGGCGCAGACGGACGAGGTCGTGGCGGCGATCGGGGACGCGCTCGCGGGGGCGGAGCTGACCGTGGACGAGCTGACGGACGCGATCGTGGCGCGTGTCGGGCCGTGGGCGGGTGAACGGGTGATGGACGCGTTCCAGGACAAGTGGCCGCGCTGGCGCCAGACGACCCACACGGCCGCCCACCGCGGAGTCCTCTGCTTCGGGCCGAACCGGGGGCGCAACGTCACGTACACCAGCCCGGAGGTACGGCCCGACGAGGGGACGCGGGCGCTCGGCGCACTGGTGGAGCGGTACCTGTACGCGTACGGACCGGCGACCCCGCAGCACTTCGCGAAGTGGCTGGCGGCCCCGGCCGGGTGGGCCTCCGCGCTCTTCACCACGCTGGCCGGGCAGGGCCGGATCGAGGAGATCCCCTTCGAGTCGGCGGCGGCCTGGGTCGTCGCCGGGGACACCGGTTTCCCCGCCGAACCAGCGCGGGGCGTGCGGCTGCTGCCCTACTTCGACGCCTTCGCCATCGCCTCCCAGCCGCGCGAACGGCTCTTCCCCGGCGCCGCCCGGGAACGGGCGCTCGCGCGAGGTCAGGCCGGGAACTTCCCGGTGCTGCTGGTCGACGGCACGGTCGCGGGCGTGTGGCACCAGCGGCGCTCGGGACGGCGGATCGCGGTCACGGTCGAGCCCTTGACTCCCCTGGGCGCGGCGCGCACGCGGGAGCTGGAGGCAGAGGCGGAGCGGGTGGCCGCGATCCTGGAGGCGACGGCGGAGCTGACCGTGGGGGCGGTGACGGTGGGCCCGCACGCGTGAGGCGTGCGGGCGCGGCACGGCGGGCGGGGCGTGGGCGGGGCGGAGGGAGGGGCGCCGCGGTCAGCGGGGTGCGGTGGTGCGGCGCAGGAGGGTGAGGCCGTCCCGCGCGGCCACGAGCCGGTAGCCGTACCTCTCCCGCGCGGCCGCCAGCTCCGCCTCCTGCTGTTCGAGCGGATAGGGCCAGTGCCCCACCTTGTAGGGCCACGCCTCCGGCGCCCGGGCGTCGTGGAGGATCCATTCGGTGGTGGGGGCGGGGAAGTCCTTCCGGTCGTACGCGTACAGCTTGCTGTCCACCGGGAAGGTCGGGAAGACGACGACCGTGCACCGTGCGGTGAGCTGCGGGACCAGCCTGTTGGAGGCGGCGACGGTCGCGCCGTCCGGGATCCTCGCGAGGAGCTCGCGGGCGGCCTCGATGTGGGGGGTGGTGCGCCAGGTGGCCCGCTGGGCGAGCTGGGCCAGGGGGAAGGACGGGATCATCACCACCGTCACGGCGAGCACGGTGGCGAGCGAGGCGCGGACGTGCCGGGCGGCGAGCGGATGGCCGTCGCGGCGCCACGCGGCGAGGGCGTCGATCAGGCCGGCGAGCACGATCGGCATGAGGATCGCGCTGTAGTGGAAGGCGGTGCCCCAGTGGAAGCCGTTGTCGGAGACCATCCGCCAGGCGAGGGTCGGTACGGCGATCAGCGAGAGCGGTGAGCGCAGGGCGAGCAGCGCGGACGGGGCGAAGACCAGGATCAGGGTCATCGCCTTGATGTCGGGGCGCAGGGCGTCGAGCGGGGCGTGGGCGAGCGTGGAGAGCAGCGAGCCGTAGCCGTCGGAGAGGTTGTCACCGTGGGCGTAGCCGCCGCCGGGGTTGAACGCGGGCAGCAGGAGCTTGATCTCGATCAGGGAGCCGAGCAGGCCGCCGGCGGCGGTGAGGCAGCCGAGCCGGCGGGGACCCTTGAGCGCGATGTACACGCCGACGGCGGCGAGGGTGAGGCCCAGGTCCTCCTTGATGAGCAGCAGCGGCGCGGCCCAGGCGACCGCGGCGCCCCACCGCCGTCGGCCGAGCGCCTCCAGGCTGAAGGCGAGCAGGGGTACGGCGAGGGCCACCTCGTGGAAGTCGAAGGCGGCGGCCGAGGCGATGCCCCAGCTCAGGCCGTAGCCGGCGGCGACGACGTGGGCGGCCCGGGGGCCGAGCGCGCGGACGGCCCAGCGAGCGAGGGGGACGACGGCGAGGGCGAGCAGGGCGGACTGGGCGATCAGCAGACAGACGGGTGAGGGCCAGAGGCGGTAGAGGGGGGCGAGGGCGGCGAGCAGGGGGTGGAAGTGGTCGCCGAGGATGTTGAAATCCTCGCCGCGCAGGGGGACGACGGGCGCGCGCAGTTCGGCGTAGGCGCGGACGGCCTGCTCGAAGATGCCGAGGTCGTAGCCGGTCGTACGGAGGAGGGCGTGCCGGCGCACGGCGACGGTCGCGTAGAGGAGGCAGAGACCCGCGGCCCACGCCCAGGGAAGAAGGGCGGACGCTCCCGCGGGGAGGAGGGCGGACGCCCTCCGGGGCAGTCGGAGGGCCGCCGGGACCACCTGAATGTTTTTGTCGGTATATGCCCGCATATGACGGGATGCTAGGGCGCGATCGTCAGGGGGTGGCGGAGAGCGCGCCGAGGAGCAGTCCGAGCAGCGCGCCGCCGAGCATGAAGGGGCCGAACGGGATGGCGGTCCCGCGGCCGCCGCGCCGGCCAAGGATCAGACCGACCCCGTACAGCGCTCCGAGGAGGAAGCCCGCGAAGGCGCCGGCGAAGAGGACACCCCAGCCGTACCAGCCGAGGGCGGCGCCGAGGGAGACCGCGAGCTTCACGTCGCCGAACCCCATGCCCTTCGGGTTGACCAGGAACAGCACCAGATAGCCGCCGCCCAGGGCGAGCACGCCGAGAAGGGCGTGCGGCCAGGATCCGGCGTCGTACGGGAGGAGGGCGGCGCCGCCCAGGAGCAGCGGCGTGCCGACGGCGAGGGGAAGCGTGAGCCTGTCGGGCAGCCGGTGCACGCGCACGTCGACGCTCGCCAGGATCACGCCGAGCGGCGCGTACAGCAGCCAGACGCCCAGTTCGGGCCGGGGCCCGGTGGCGGCGGCGAGGCCGGCGCAGACGAGGGCGGTGAGGACGGCGGGCGCGGCTCCGGCCTGGACGCGCGGGGCGGCCGGGTGCCCTTCGGTCGCGCACGTACGGCAGCCGGGGGCGCCGAGCCGGCCGCCCGCGGGGCCGGCGGAGGCATGCCCGGCCGGGCAGCCGTCACGCCGGCCCTCCCCCGGCGCGACCGACAGGCGGTACGCGGCGCGGGGCACGAGCAGCCCGGTGGCGGCACCCCACAGGGCGGCGACGGCGATCAGGGTGGCGAACACGGTCCCGACCCTAGGGTCGGGGTGCCGCTACCGTCTCCCCCATGGGGAAATGGCGTGACGGCACGGGGACGTTGAGGGTCTCGGGCGGGGGCCCGGGAGGGGGCCTCGGCGGCGGTCGGGGCGAGGATCAGACGGGCTCGGACCGGCGTCCGGGCGGTGGCCCGGAGACGGGCTCGGACCGGGGCCCAGGCAAGAGTCCGGAGACGGGCTCGGACCGGGGCCCAGGCAAGAGTCCGGAGACGGGCTCGGAGGGGGGCCCGGGAGGGGCGATACCGCTGGAGATCGCGGCCTCCTACCGGGCGCGGCGGCGTGGTCTGCTCGGGCGGGACGGGATCGTGGGGGCGCTCCTCATCACCCCGACCAACAGCGTGCACACCTTCGGCATGCGCTTCCCCATCGACGTGGCCTACCTGGACCGCTCCCTGCGCGTCATCGACGTCGTGACGATGAGGCCGGGGCGGCTCGGCATGATCCGGCCGCGCGGCCGGCACGTCCTGGAGGCGGAGGCCGGCGCGATGGCGGCCTGGGGAGTGCGGCGGGGCGTGCGGGTCACGGCGGTCCCGAACCCAGGAGCGTGAAGGCGCCGTAGCCGGCCGAGGCGAGCGCGAGGCCGGCCAGGACGAGGACCCGGTGGCGCACCCGGAGCCGTACCAGCGCCACCGCCGCCGGGAGCAGCAGACCGAACGCCGGCATCATCAGGCGCGGCCGGGAGCCGAAGTACGCCGCTCCGACGAGGGAGATGACGACGACGGCGATCGTGTACACGAGCAGGGGCAGCGGCTGCCTCTGCCGTACGCACAGGACCACCAGCCAGGCGAGCAGGCCGAGGGCCGCGCACAGGCCGAGGGCGGCCAGGGGCGGCAGACCCCAGATGAAGCGGGCGAGGGCGACCCCGCCGTCGATGGAGTTGCCCCAGGCCGCCTGGACGTCGAAGTAGGCGGTGGTGCTGCCCTCCCGCACGCCGACGTAGACGACGTACGCGAGCCAGCCCAGGGGCGCGAGCAGCGCGCCGGCCGCCACGCGCGCGTGCGGGCGGCGGTCGCGTACGACGGTGGCGAGGGCCGTGATCCCGATGGCGGCGACGAGCGCGGCGGCCGTCGGGCGGGTGAGCCCGGCGAGCGCGCACAGGGCGCCGGCCAGGATCCAGCGCTCGCGCAGGACGGCGTGGAGCGACCAGGCCGCGAGCGCGGTGAAGAGGGTTTCCGTGTACGCCATCGACTGGACGAAGGCGGTCGGGTAGACGCCCCACAGCACGGCGAGGACGGTCCCGGCGGGCCGGCCGGCGACGTGCGTGCCGACGGCGTAGATGCCCCAGGCGGCGGCGAGGGAAGCCGTCCAGGAGACGAGCAGTCCCGCGGTGGCGGCGTCGACGGGCAGGACCGCGGACAGGAACCGTTCGAGCAGGGGGAGGAGCGGGAAGAAGGCCAGGTCGGAATGGACGCTGCCGTTCGGGAGCGTCACCTGGTGGCCGTACCCCTGCTCGGCGATCCGGACGTACCAGACCGAGTCCCAGCGTCCGCTCAGCCGGTGCAGCCCGTCCTCGCCGGTCACGGCGGCGGCCAGCGCGAGGACCGCGAGGCCGACGAGGCGGGTGGCGGCGTAGCCGCCGAGGGCGGGCCACGGGACGGCCGTGCGGACGGACCGCCGCGGGGCGGTGGGCTGGGCTGGGGACATGCGGTCGATTATGTCCGGGCCGCGCCTGGCCCCCGGCGCCGCGTGCGCCTCGGGGGGTGCCAGGGCGTGCCACGGGGTGTCAGCCGCCGGGCCGTATCCTGCCGAACCTCGCCGCCATGACGGGGCCCAGTTCCCGGACGATGGCGTAGCCCGGCTCGTGCGGGTACGGCAGGTCGTTGAGGAACGACGTGACGATGACCTCGTCGATCCCGAGGACACCGCGACCGCTCTGCTCCTCCAGGAAGTCCAGGGTGCGGCGCCAGGGGGCGGGTGGGCCGGAGGCGGGTGGGCCGGGGGCGGGTGGGCCGGGGGCGGACGGCGTGGGGGACGGCAGCCGAGGGGGCGGCGGTCCGAGGGTTGGTGGCTCGGGGCCGGGCGGCGCGGGGGCGGGCTGCGTGGGGGCGGGCTGCGGTCCGATGGCGGGCGGCGCGGGGGCGGCCGCCGCCTCGCCGAGGTAGGACCGGACGGTGCCCTGCACGACGTCCCAGAAGAACACGTGCGGCAGCACGACGCCCTGGCTGAAGACGTGGGACTCGAACGCGTCACGGAACTCGGGGATCCGGGCGACGAGATCACTGACCAGTTGCACGCTCGGGGTTGTCGTCGTCATCACGTACAGGATGGGGCACGTGACGGGGAGTTATCCACAGGGGGTGCGAACAATCCTCCTTCCGGGGATCGTTGGGGCGGGAAGGTGCCGGAGGGTTCCGGAAGGAAAGGGGGCGTGGGTCGTGGAGGACTTGGTGCGGGCGGTGCCTCTCCGCCCACCCCACCGCCGGTCTCCCCGGCGCGGCCCGGGCCCGTCGGCACCTCCCCCTGACCACCCCGGCCGCCGGCTCCCCCGCCGAGACGATCGCCCGCCTCCGCATGCACGACGCGGACCTCCACCCGGAGCCCCAGCCCCTGCTGCACACCCCCGCGGGCCGGCCCTTGCGCCCCGACTTCCTCTTCCGCGAGGCGGGCCTGGTCGTCGAGATCGAGGGCTACGCCTTCCACGGCACCCGCCATGCCCACGCCCGCGACATCGACCGCTTCAACGCCCTGGCCGATTGCCCGGCGGTGCGGCGCATCCTGCGCTTCACGGCCCTGGACGTCTTCCACCACCCGGGACGCATGATCGCGAGAATCCGGTCGGCGCTGGCGAGACGGTCGTCGGACGACCGAGCCGAGGGGTGAGCGTCAGCCTCCGGTCGTGCGGGGGAAGGAGATCTCCACGCGACGGTTCTTGGTGCGGCCTTCCTCGGTGCTGTTGTCGGCGATCGGGTAGTCCTCGCTGTATCCGCGGATGTCGAACGTCATCCCCGGGTCCAGGCTCTTGGCCAGCTCCTGCTGCACGGCGTTCGCCCGCTCCTTGGAGAGCTTCACCCCGTGCTGGTACGTACCGAGGTTGTCGGTGAACCCGAAGACGCGGACCTTGCGGGAGTCCTGCTTGTTGATCTCGGCGGCGATGGCGGCGATCCGCGCACTGGCGGCGCTGCTGAGCTTGGCACTGTCCTTGCCGAAGAGCACCTCCGCCTGCAGCGCGAAGGTGACGTCCACGTTGGTGTCCTCCCGCCGCTGCTCGCCGCCCTCCTCCTCGACGATCTGCTTGATGTCGAGCACCTTGGCGGGCGCGAGGGTGGCTCCGTCGGGAAGCATCAGCTCGGGCGAGTTCGCGTCGATGGGGGGCGGCGGAGAGGCGCTGGACGTCGAGTTGGGCGGATCGTCGGCGAGGGCGGGGGCGCCGGGGAGGAGGATCAGAAGAAGGGTGGCGGCGGCGAGGGGGGCGGCGAGGCGGCGGGGATTCGTCATGGCAGCGGCGTCCATCAGGAGAGTTTGATGGTGCCGGGTTCGAAGGTGGGGAGCTGGAAGGAGACCTCAGCCGTCCCTGCGGGGGGAGCTGGGAACTGCATGAAAACGGCGATCGAGCGGCCGGCTCCCAGCCCAGGCATCCCAGTGGTGGTCAACGGCCGACCGTCGGTGTCCCGCAGTACGTAATAGCGCTTCTTCCCGACGGAGTCGACCAGGGTCGCACCACCCAGGGAGTTGCCGTGCTTGACCACCTCGGTCTCGTCTCCCGCCGTCTGCGCGGGGATGGCAGTCGCGGAGTCCGACGTATTCGTCAGCCGTCCTTTGATCGTCAGGAATCCACCAGCGTCCCGTTCGGCCACATTGATGGAAAGCTCCAACCCCTTCTGCCCTTTCAGGGCGGCCAGTACTTCTGTCGGCTCCTGCGTCTGCGTCTCCTTGCTGCTGCCGCTGGCCTGCGGCGTGGCGGAGCCAGCGGGAGGCTTGTCGTCCTTCGCCTTCTCTTCGCCCCCGCATCCGGTTGCGAGTAGGGGTAGTCCGACCGCAAGGACTACAGCGGCGAAACCTCTCCGGGTCTTCCTCGCGTGCCGAACACTCATGAATCGCGGTCCTTTACTCGTCACTCGTAGATCAGTCGGCCAGTCGAACAGTGAACAGGTCAGCGGCGCTTGGCAGACGCGGCCGCAGCGGGTCGATCTCCCAGGGTTCGCCTGCACAACTCAATCCCGTGATCGGGTCGGGGTCGGTCGGCGTGGGAACCGGAGTCGGCTCGGGCGGCTCGGGCCGTGGGGGCGGCTCCGGCGGCGGCTCGGGAGCTTCGAAGGTGCAGCGTGGTTCGATGACCGCCTTGGCAGTCGCCACCGCATGCTGCTGCTCCGTGCCCGGTACGACGGATTCTCCCACGGCCTGGAGAGTGCGCACTCGCACGCTGAAGCCCTCTGCACCCGTCGCCAGACGCTCACAGCCACTGCCCCAGAGCATCGCGTCGTTCTTGGCGGCAAAGGAGGCAGCTCGTCGGCAGGCACTGCCTTGCAGGTAGTGCCTGCCGTCGAGAAAGTCAGTCCATCGGGTGGGGTCTGTGATGACTTCGAGCCAACCGTCTCGCAGCTGATCCCTCGCGTCCTGGGCCGCAGCGAGCGCGGCCGCATCGGCTGCGGTCTGGGCACCGTTCCGCGTTGCCGCGGCCTGGCCGACTGCGAAGTACACGAATGCGAGAAGGAGTAGTCCTGCCACGACGGTGATGTAGATGGGGAATGCCTGCCCCAGCTCAGCCCGCCCGCCCTGCAGGGCTACTCGCCACCGCCCCCGGTCAGTTCGGTGATCTTCTGGGAGATGGCGGTCTTGATGGACTGGCCGATGTCCGTGCCGGTGATCGCGATCACGATCGCCACCACCACCACGATGATCCCCAGGTACTCCACCGCCGTCTGCCCCCGGTCCTTCGACGCCTCTCGCGCCCAAGTCCCCATCTGCACCTTGGCCTTCGTCACGGCCTTCAGCATGACGTCGCTCATGGTGGTCCCCTCCGGATCCGTACATCACCGCGCCGATTCCGCCCCGCTCACCGTACGCGACCGGGTCGTGACCCGCACAGGGTCCGGGGGCCCAAAGGCGGGCCCGGGTCATGAGGTGGTCCTGGTGCCGAGCCAGGCGGCTATCGCCTCGCTTCTCGTCGTGCTGCGGAGCTTGGCGAAGATGCGGTTGATGTGGTTCTTGACCGTCTTCTCGCTGATGAAGCAGGTGTCGGCGATCTGGCGGTTGTTCATGCCCGACGCGATCAAGTCCATCACCTCCCCCTCCCTCCGGCTCAGTCCGAAGCATGACACATCGCGTTGCACCTGCGAAGTAAAATCGCCAAATTGCGATTGCCATGGGGTTCTTACCCGCTCCATGGCATGTGCAGTCGCACCCGCATCCATGTCCCGCACCACCCCCAGCACCGCGTTCGCCGCCGTCGGCGTGAAGTGGGCCCGGCCGTCCTTCACGTCACGGACCGCCGTCACCAGTTCCTCCACCGTGAACTCCCCGTGCACCAGGTAGCCCCCCGCCCCCAGCCTCAGGGCCTCCCGCACCACCGCGCTCTCGCCGCTGTACGTCAGCATCAGGACCGGGGCCAGGCGCGTCAGGTAGGGCAGGGCGGTGAGGCCGTCCATGCCCGGCATGCGGACGTCGAGGAGGACCACGTCCGGGCGGTGGCGTTCCGTCGCCTCCACGGCGGCGCGGCCGTCCGGGGCCTCGGCCACCACCTGGAGGTCGGGGCGGCAGGACAGCAGGGAGGTCAGTCCGGCGCGCACGACCGGGTTGTCGTCGGCCACCAGTACCGTCAGGGTCATCGCGTCGCACCCCCGACCGGAAGGCCGACCGGAAGCTCCAGACGTACCTCCGTGCCCGTCGCCGCGCCGCCCTTGCCGATCCTGATCCGGGCTCCGACGCCGGCCGCCCGTTCGACCATCCCCACCAGGCCGAAGTGGCCCGTCCGGCGCAGGTCGTCCAGGGTCGTGCCCGGCGGCAGGCCGGGGCCGTCGTCCCGCACGCTGATGCGGAGCAGGCCCGCGACGACCCCGGCCGAGACGTCCACCCGGGTCGGACGGGCGTGGCGCTCCGCGTTCTCCATCGCCTCCGACGCGATCGTGAGGAGCTGGCGGGCCACGGCGTACGGCACGGGCGGTACGGCACCCTCGCCGACGCCCCGGAAGGCCGCCTCGATGCCCGAGCGGCGGGCGAAGTCGCCTACGCGGTGGCGCAGTTCCGCCGCGACGTCCACGCCCGCTCCGCCACCGTGCGGCCCGCCCCCGTACGACTGTCTGCGCAGGTCGGCCAGGAGTTCGCGTGACTCGGCGGCCGCGCGGCGCGCCGCGCGGGCGACCAGGGGCGCCTGGGACCTGACGGCCCGCGGGTCCTCCGTCGCCGCCAGGCCGTCGGCGGCGAGCGCCAGGCCGTGCAGGGTCTTGGCCACGGAGTCGTGCATCTCGCGGGCGAGCCGGGCGCGTTCCTCCTCCACCGCCTGGGCCGCGGCGAGACGGGTCCGGGCCTCGGTGAGCGCCTGGGTGGCCGAGCCGAAGCGGAGCAGCAGGTTCCGGAGGGTGACGCCCCACGCGCCGGTGATGACGCAGAGCCCCGGCAGGAGCATCGCCTCGCCGAGTGAGGTGTCCAGGTGCCGCGGGTCGGCGGCGTGGATCGCGAACAGGATCAGTGACTGGAGGCAGGCGAAGAAGGCGGCTCCGCGCCAGCCGTAGACGAGCCCGGCGAGCAGCGGGGTGCAGACGCTGACGTAGCCGAGAGTGCTCTGGGGGCCGGCCGTGACGAGCAGCAGCGCGCCGAAGAGGGTGTCCGCCGCCAGGAGGGAGGGGTGGGCGAGGAGCAGGGGGCCGAACCGCTCCCAGTCCCTGAACAGCACGTACGAGACCATGAACGTCACCAGGACGGCGGCTCCGACGAGCTTCTGGGCGAGCCCGGGAGCGGCGTTGAGGAGGGCGGCCGGGGTCGCCAGGGCGATCATCGCCAGCCGGAAGCCGAAGACCTGGCGGGAGAGGGCCTGGAGGGCGTTCACCTGGAGGTCCACGGCCCCGGCGCCGGAGCCCGTGGTGCCGGCCACAGCGCCCTCGGCGCCACCGAGAGGCATCGCCGCCTCACTCCCCCGTGACCGAGCCGAAGTCGGTGCCCGTCCCGAGGAACAGGCCCGCCCCCAGCAGGATCATCGTCGCCGGAACCATCAGGGTCGTGATCACCATGGTCGCCTTGGGGACCGCCTTGGCCGCCTTCCTCCGGGCGTTCTGGGCATCGGTCCTGCGCATGTCGTTGGCGATCTGGATCAGGGTGTCGACGATCGGCGCGCCCAGTTCCTCGCCCTGCTGGAGCGCGGTGACGAACTGGGCGACCTGCTCCGAGTCGTTGCGGCGGCGCAGTTCGTCGAAGGCCTGGCGGCGGCTGACGCCCATGTCCATCTGGCGCAGGGTGATGCGCAGTTCGTCCGCCCAGGGGCCTTCGTACTTGTCCGCCACCCGGTCGAGCGCCTGCCGGAAGCCGAGGCCGGCGCTGACGACGACGGCGAGGACGTCGAGGAAGTCGGGCAGGGTCCGTTCGATCTGGTCCTTGCGGATGCGGATGGCCGACCAGATGCCGACCTCGGTCCAGAAGACGCCGAACGCGAAGAGGAGCAGGGCGACGAGGACGTCTCCGTTGGAGAGCATGACCAGGCCGCCGAGCCCGCCGAGGAAGCCGTAGACGGCGCGCCTGGCGCCGTACCGGTCGATGGTGAGACCGCCGGGGTTGCCCGCCAGGTCGATCCGGCGCCTGACCTGGTTGACGCGTTTGGGTCCCATCAGGCGCAGGACGGCCGGGGAGTAGCGCATGCCGAGCCGGTCCACGACGGAGTCGACGGCTCCGGTGCGGGTGGAGCCGACCTCCAGGGCGAGCTGGAGGTCGTCGGGGAGCCGGGCGTCGGCGCGGTAGAGGCGGATGCCGTAGAGGATTCCGGCGACGGAGAGGCCGGCGGCGAGGGCGAGCAGCAGGTCCATGACGTGTCTCCAGCCCCTCAGACGTCGATCTTCGAGAAGCGGCGGATGACGGCGAAGCCGAGGACGTACAGGCCGAAGGCGAGGACGACGGCGAACTGGCCGAGGCCGGAGCCGGTCATCCGGTCGAGCGCTCCCGGCTGCATGTTGTCGATCAGGAGCAGGGAGCCGATGCCGATGACCGGTACGGCGTAGGCGGTCATGCTGACCTGCGAGAGCTGGGTACGGACCTCGCGCCGGGTCTCCTTGCGTTCTTCCAGGGTCTCGGTGAGGTTGCGCAGCGAGGCGACGACGGTGCCGCCGGCCTTGTTGGCGAGGACGAGGGTGGTGACGAGGACGACGAGTTCGCGGGAGGGCAGCCGCTGGGCGAGTTCTCCGAGGGCGTCGTCGACGGAGGTGCCGACGGCGAGCTGCTGGGCGACCTTCTCCAGTTCGTCGCCCGCCGGTGCCTCCATCTCGTCGGCGGCCATGCTGAGCGCCATCCGCAGGGCGAGTCCGGCCTCGGTGGCGTTGGCGAGGATGCGGGAGAGTTCGGGAAGCTGGTTGATGAACTTCTCGATGCGCTTCTGCCGCTGCCAGTCGAGGAAGCCCAGGGCGACCCACACACCGAGGAAACCGCAGATCGGTCCGAAGAACGGGGACAGCAGGGACTGTCCGGCGATCCACAGCACGGTCACGGTGGCCGCCATGGCGGCGACGAACTCGCCGGGGGTCAGGTCGAGGCCGGTGGCCGCGATCCGCAGGTCGAGGCCGCGTCCGAAGCGGGTCCGCCGCAGACGCCGGTCGAGGGCCCGGAAGCGGCGCCTGCGGCGGCCGGTCCGTTCCGGTTCGCCGGTCTGGGAGAGCCGGGCGACCAGGGCGGCTCGCTGGGCGGCCCCGCTCGCGTACAGCTGCGTGCCGATTACGCCGAGGACGCAGCAGAGCACCGCGACGCCGATCGTCAGCAGGGTCGGATTCATCGTTCGTCGCCTCTCCTACTTCGCTTCCCGGGTCGCGAGCTGCTCGTCCGACGCGGCCACGCCGTAGGCCTGCGGGATGGGCTGGCCGGCGAGGTAGAGCCGTTCGGCGACCCGGCGCGGCAGGGGGTGGTAGGTGAACTCGCCGTGCACCCGTCCGTCGGCCGCGAGCGGCTGGGCGCGGAACCGGCAGACGGTGGCGAGGGTGAACCGTTCGCGTCCGTGGGAGGCGAGGATGGCGATCTCGGTGATGCGGCGGGTGCCGTCGGCGTGGCGGGTGAGCTGCACCAGGACGTCGACGGCGCTGTTGATCTGGTCCCGGAGCGCCTCGAAGGGGACCTTCACCTCCGACATGGAGGCGAGGGTCTGGAGCCGCATGAGGGCGTCCTCGGCGGAGTTGGCGTGGACGGTGGCGAGTGAGCCGTCGTGGCCGGTGGACATCGCCTGGAGCATGTCGAGCGTCTCGCCGCCCCGGACCTCGCCGACGATGATGCGGTCGGGGCGCATGCGCAGGGAATTGCGGACGAGGTCACGGATGCTGACCTGGCCACGGCCCTCGATGTTCGGGGGGCGGCTTTCCAGCCGGATGACGTGGGACTGCTGGAGCTGGAGCTCGGCCGAGTCCTCGATGGTGATGACGCGTTCGCCGTCGGGGATGAGTCCCGAGAGGGCGTTGAGGAGGGTGGTCTTCCCGGTGCCGGTCGCGCCGGAGACGATGATGTTGAACTTCGCCTGCACCAGACCGGCGAGCAGCAGCAGCATGTGCTCGTCGAGCGAGCCGAGGCCGATCATCTCGGTGAGGGTGTACGCGCGGGGGAAGCGGCGGATCGTCAGGGTCGCCCCGGTCAGGGACAGCGGCGGGATGATCACGTTGACGCGCTCGCCGGACGGCAGGCGGGCGTCGACCATCGGGTTCGACTCGTCGACCCGCCGGTTGACGGTGGAGACGATGCGCTCGATGGTCTGCATCAGCTGTTCGTGGGAGGCGAAGCGCAGGGGGAGGAGTTCGACCCGGCCGGCGCGCTCGACGAAGATCTGGTCGGGGCCGTTGACCATGATCTCGGTGATGGACGCGTCTTCGAGGAGCGGTTCGAGGACGCCGAGGCCGAGGGCTTCGTCGACGACGCGGCGGATCAGCTGGGCGCGTTCGGCGGTGGAGAGGACGGGACCCTCGCGGCTGATGATGTGCCCGAGGACGCGCTCCAGGCGGGCCCGGCGCTCGGCGGCGGCGAGCGCGGACATCTCGGTGAGGTCGATCTCCTCCAGGAGCTTGGCGCGGAAGGAGGCGACGAGGTGGCCGTCCTCCCTGGGTCCCGCGCCGTTGTCCTCGGGGGTGCTGATGCGGGCCCGCAGGCTCATGAGTCGTCCTCCTCGGACGCGGACATCGGCAGGGTCGCGGTCTTCGTGACGTTCCCGAAGTCCCAGAAGGGCACGACCGACGGGATGCTTACGGTCACCGTCGCCGTGACCTGGTCGGACCCCGCCGGTGCGGAGACGTCGCTGCGCTCGGCGATCCAGTCGCTCATCGCCGCCGCGCCGGCCGCTTCCGGGTCGAGGGTGGTGTCGTCGTGCGAGGCCGCGCGGGCGGCGGCCCGGGCGCCCGTCCCCGCCTGCTGGGCGGCGTACGCGGCGATGCCGAGCTGGATGCCTGCGAGGGCGACGAGGAGCAGGATGGGGAGGAAGCCGAGGTACTCGACGGCGACCTGGCCCCGGTCCCGCTGCCCGCGAGGGAGCCTTCCGAGGCCCTGGACCGGCCCTTGGTCCGGTCCATGGTCCGGCCCCTGCCCTTGGTCCTGGTGCACGCCCTGGCCATGGCCCGCATGCAAGCCCCGGCCCTGGCCCTGGTTCCAGCCCTGGACCGGCCCTTGCCCCCCACACAAGCCCCGCCCCCGGCCCCCGCCCCCACTGCTCATGACCCGTCCCTCTCTTCCCGTACGGCTCCGGCCTCGCCGCGCACCGTGAAGGGGAAGCTGATCGGCCCGGGAAACAGCACCGGAACGCGCAGTCCGACCTCGGCGTGGACCATGCCGCCCGACTCCAGCGGGCAGCTGACGGACGCGCCGGACGCCCACGCGCCGTCCAGGTGCCGCATCGCGGCCCCCTGGCAGTCACCGCCCACGGCCGCCTCCCGGGCCGCCTCGTCGGCGGCGTTCCCGGCGAGCGTGAAGGTGTAGCCGACCAGGACGCACTGCCACAGCAGCACGAGCGTGAGCAGGATCAGCGGGACCATGCCGAGGAACTCGACAGCCACCTGCCCCCGGTCGTCGTCCCGGTACGACGTCGGCACGGCTCAGCGCCCCTTCCCGCGGCCGCGCCGCAGGCCCGTCGGCCCTCGGTCCCCGGCCCGGCCCGCGGCCCGGTCGCTGCCGCGCGCCACCCGCGCGAGCTGCTTTCCCGCACCCGTACCGCTTCCCGTACCGCCGCTCTGGTCGGGCGCCGCCACCAGACCCAGCTCCCCGGCCAGCGACCACAGCGCCTGCTTCACCGTCGAGCGGGCGTCGAGTTCATGGAGGCGGCCGGCGTCGACGACGCCTTGGAGCTCCTTGAAGTGGGCGGGGACGACGACCCCGGCCATCCGGGTGCCGGTGATCTTCTGGATGAGGGCCGGCTGGATCTCGGTGGAGCGGGTGTAGCGGTTCACGAGGAGGGTGCTCTCCTCCGCCTTGCGGATCTGGAGCCGGTCCCACATCCGTACGATCCGCTTCGCCGCCCGCACCGCGACCACGTCCGGGGTGGTGACGAGGACGGCGGCGTCCGCCGTCTCGATGGCCACGGCGCCGGCGCCCGTGAGGTACGTGCCGCAGTCGACGACCACGACCTCGTAACGGGAGCGGAGGGCCCCGATGATCTGGCGGGCGGACCGGTCGGAGACCTCTTCGCCCCGTTCCCCCTCGGCGGGGGCGAGGAGCAGCGCGATGCCCGTCTCGTGGGTGTAGACGGCGTCCTGGAGGACGCGGGGCGAGATGTCGTCGACGGCCGCGAGGTCGGCGAGGGAGCGGCGGAACTGCACGTCGAGGTAGGAGCCGATGTCGCCGCCCTGGAGGTCCATGTCGACGAGGGCGACACTGCGGCCGGATGCGCGGGAGGCGAGGGCCAGCTGGACGGCCGTCACCGTGGTGCCGACCCCGCCCTTGGCGCCGCTGACGGTGACGACCGTGCCGCCGGGACCGGCGAACACGTCGGGTCCCGCGCCGAGGTGGCGCCGGACGCCCACGGACCACTGGGCGGCGGCGTGGACCCGGCTGGCCAGCTCCTCGTACCCGAGGGGGAGGGTGACCAGGCCACGGGCGCCGGAGTCCATGGCGGCCGAGAAGAGCACGGGGCTCGCGTCGGCGGTGATGAGGACGACGCCGACGGCGGGGAAGCGGAGGGCGACCTCGCGGATGAGTTCCAGGGCGGGGGCGGGACCGATGCGTTCGTGCACCAGGACGACTTCGGGCAGCTCGTCGAGGGATTCGGCGGCGAGCCGGGCGAGGGTGTCGACGAGGTGGGTGGAGTCGCCCACGGGCGCGGCCGGCTCGGCGTCGGGCAGCTGGCTGAGCAGCGTGATGACGGACCGGGCCGCGTCGGGGTCGCCGACGGCCGGCAGGATCCTGGTGGTCATACCGGCCTCACTTGTCCTTGTCGAGCGTGTAGGTGCGGTCGCCGGGCTTGACGGGGGGTTCGCCGCCGGGCGCGACCAGGGCGAGCCGTACGTGTTCGGCGAAGGACTCGGCGTAGGCGACGCGCTGGGTGTCGAGGGTGCTCAGGGCGAAGGTGATGGGCACGGCCTCGGTGGCGCGGTCGGCGCGTTCGTCGCGGCCGGCGTCGATCGGGGTGAGCTCGCCGACGTCGATGACCCGGGCGTTGCTGACGATGACCTTGGACTGGGCGGGCTGTCCGCCGCGTTCGCCGGCGAACGTGGCGTAGATGTTGACCGTGGCGCCGGGGGTGATCTTGCCGGCCACTCCGGTGGCGGCGTCGATCATGATGGCGATCTCCTGCTGGCCGGGCTGGAGTGCGGGGCGTTCCACGATCATGTCGCTCTGGAGGAGCGAGCCGGCCTTGAGCCCGGTCACGGCGATCCTCCCCTCGATGCGGGAGAGGTCGGTGACGGCATTGGCCGAAAGCCACCGCTTGGGCATGGAGATCTTCTGGAAGTGGGTGGGCGCGAGCGGGGTGTAGGGCGCCACGTCCTTCTTGACGCGGTACGCGGTCACCTCGGGCCCGACCTTGGAGTTCACGTCGCCTATCACCGAGAGGACGCCGGCGAACGCCCCCAGGGCGCACAGGACGGACAGCAGGAGGATGATGACGCCACGGCGCTGGCGGGAGTTCATTGCCGTACAACCTCGATCGGTGACATGTGACTCGGCGGACAGGGACCGTAGGACGGGCGGGGGCAGCGGGGCACGGGGCGCGTCACGGGACCCGGGCCGCGCGGGCGTGGTGCTCGGCGGTGGGCAGCGGGGCGGAACAGAAGCCGCAGCGGTCCCCGATGAGCTCCATCGCGCACCAGTGACAGGTCTCGCGCCGCACGGAGGCGACGAGTTGGTGCAGGACCGGCAGGTCCGGCAGATAGGCGGCGAACTCCACGAGCCGGCCGGTGCCCCACCAGCGGGGTGATTCGGCGGGGAGCGGCGCCTCCTGCACGCCCCGCACCTGCCATCGCGGTACGAGGGTGGTGGTCGGCCAGTCGCTCTGGAGCTGTCCCCGGGCCACGACCAGTTCGGTGACGAACTCGGGCCCCGGGGGCGGCGGTACGTCGGGGGCGATCCTGTCGAGGCGGGGCACCGGCCCGGCGAGCACGGCGAACTGCGCGCCCGGCATCCACCCCTTGACGTGGGACTTGAGGCTGACCGGCACGCGGTCGAGCTTGGCGACGGAGCCGAGGACGGCGCCGGCGTAGATGTAGTGGGCGAGCAGCCGGGCCGCGGAGGCGACGACGCCGGGGCTGAAGTCGCAGACGGAGAGCTGGCGCAGCTGGCGCGCGAGGACGGCGGTGCCGAGGGGTGGCAGGTCGGTCTTCACCAGGGCGATGCGGTCGCTCTCCAGGAGGGACCGGATCGCGTGCAGTCGGCGCCCGGTCGCGGCCGGCACGGAGGAGGGGCAGAGCACGACGACGTACCCGTACCGGTCGACCAGGAGCTGGAGTTCGGCGACGGCGGAGGAGAGCGGCTGGGTCTCGGGGGCGGGCAGGACGGCGGCGGCGGGCGTCCGGGGGTCGGTCGGTGGCAGCACCAGATCGGCGCTGGTGACCGCGATCGCTGTCGGCACGTCGAGCTCCCCGTCCACGTCACTCACTGCGTTCACCGCGTCACTGCTCAGCGCGGATGCCTCTGCACTGTATCCACGACTCCCGGGCTGGTGAACACACAATCCGCCAAGCGGCAGGGGATTTCCCGGGCCTTGAGAGGGGCCCGCGGTGGGCCCGGCCTGGGCCCGCCTCCGGGTCCGGATGCGGCCCCGGCGTGGGCCCCTGGACCCATGCACCCAACTTCCGTCCCCACCAGAGGTCTTGACAACTCAATTGGTCTGGACCAACTTGTTCCCTCAGCGGTGGCCACCGTTCCGTACCTCCACCTCCCACTCCCCGACCGGAGGCAGCTAGTGGACCGCACCACCACACGCTCGTACCGACGCAGAGCACTCGGCGGAGCGCTCGCGCTCGCCGTGGGCTCCGGGCTCGTCCTCGTCGGCGGCGCCGGCACCGCCCAGGCCGCGGACGTCAACGTCGCCAAGAACGCGGGCTTCGAGGCCGGGCTGACCAACTGGGCCTGTTCCGCCGGCAGCGGCGCGGCCGTCTCCTCCCCCGTGCGCACCGGAGCCGGGGCCCTCCAGGCCACCCCCGCCGGCCTCGACAACGCCAAGTGCACCCAGACCGTGACCGTGAAGCCGAACGCGACCTACACGCTGAGCGCCTGGGTGCGGGGCGGCTACGCCTACCTGGGCGCGGCCGGCACCGGCACCACGGACGTCTCCACCTGGACCCCCGACAGCGCTTCGTGGAAGCAGCTGACGACCACGTTCACCACCGGCGCGAGCACCACTTCCGTGCAGATCTACACCCACGGCTGGTACGGCACCGCCGCCTACCAGGTCGACGACGTGAGCGTCTTCGGCCCCGACGGGGGCGGCGGCACCGATCCCGACCCCGTCGTCCCGGCCACCCCGGCGGGCCTCGCCGCCGGTACGGCCACCTCGTCCTCCGTCGCCCTGAACTGGAACGCGGTCTCCGGGGCCACCGGCTACAACGTCTACCGCGGCGGCACCAAGGTGCTGTCGGTCGGCGGGACGTCGGCGACCGTCACCGGTCTCACCGCGAACACCTCGTACCAGTTCCAGGTCTCGGCCACGAACTCCGCGGGCGAGTCGGCCAAGTCGGCCACGGTGACCGCCAAGACGAACGGGACCACCGACCCGGGCCCCGGACCGGCCGTGCCCAAGCACGCCCTGACCGGCTACTGGCAGAACTTCAACAACGGCGCGACGGTGCAGAAGCTGCGGGACGTGCAGGCGCAGTACGACATCATCGCCGTCTCCTTCGCCGACTCGACCACGACGCCCGGCCAGATCGTCTTCAACCTCGACCCGGCCGTGGGCTACGCCTCCGTCGCCGACTTCAAGGCCGACATCGCCGCCAAGAAGGCCGCCGGCAAGTCGGTCATCATCTCGGTCGGCGGCGAGAAGGGGAACGTCACCATCAACAGTGACGCCTCAGCGACCGCCTTCGCGAACAGCGCGTACGCCCTGATGCAGGAGTACGGCTTCAACGGGGTCGACATCGACCTGGAGCACGGCATCAACTCGACGTACCTGACGAAGGCGCTGCGCCAGCTGTCCGCCAAGGCCGGCTCGTCGATGGTCCTGACGATGGCTCCGCAGACCATCGACATGCAGAACACCGGCACCGAGTACTTCAAGACCGCGCTCGCCGTGAAGGACATCCTCACGGTGGTGAACATGCAGTACTACAACAGCGGTTCGATGCTGGGCTGCGACGGCAAGGTCTACAGCCAGGGCTCGGTGGACTTCCTCACCGCGCTCGCCTGCATCCAGCTCCAGGGCGGTCTGGACGCCTCCCAGGTCGGCCTCGGGGTGCCCGCCTCGACCCGTGGCGCCGGCAGCGGCTACGTCGACCCGTCCGTCGTGAAGAACGCGCTGGACTGCCTGACCCGCGGCACCGGCTGCGGCACGTTCAAGCCCGCCCAGACCTGGCCGGCCCTGCGGGGCGCGATGACCTGGTCGACCAACTGGGACGCGACGGCCGGGAACGCCTGGTCGAACGCGGTCGGCCCGCACGTCCACAACCTGCCGTAACGCTCCTCGCTCCCCCGAGGACCATCTCCGGGCGCACCACTTCCGGTGTCACCACCTCCGGAGGTACCACCCGGGTGACCCCTCCGAGGAACCACGCAGCGCCGCCGCTTCCCCGGCGGCGCTGCGTGCGTTCACTCCGCGAGGTAGCGGTCGAGCACGAGGTCCAGCTGGGTGGTCCACTCCGTCACGAGGGCCGCGCGGCCGTTGATCTCGCAGTCGTACGAGCTGCCGTCCCGGAGCGTGACGACGACGCGCAGCTGCCGGTCCCGCCGCGCGGTCTCGTACGCGACGGAGCCGATCTCGTCCCAGCCGAACTCCGCCTCCTCGCCGAACAGCTCGAAGGCGATCCCGTCGGCGTCGGCGACCACCCCGCACTCCCCGTCGGCGGCGACGAGCGCGGGCCCGTCCGGCGGGCCGGAGGGCATCGGCGGCGGGGACGGGACCGGAACAGGGGCCACGCTCGGGGGCGCGGCCGGGGCCCCCGGCGGCCGGACGGGCCGCGCGGGTACGGGACCGGGCACGGCGTCCCGCGGGGCACCCCCGCCCCACACGCCACCAGCACCCTGGGTCGGAAGCGCGTACGGCGGTACCGCGTCCCGAGTCGGCAGCGCGTGCGGCGGTACCGCACCCCGGGTCGGCAGCGCGTGCGGGGGTACCGCGTCCTGGACGTCGGCGGGGACGAGAGGGGCGGCGACCACCGTCGGCGTCGGCGGGGTCACCGCCGGAGCCGGAGCGGTGAGCGCGTCGAGGATCCCGCCCGGCGTCGGGCGGGCGCCCGGGTCCTTGGCCAGGCACGACTCCACCAGACCGCGCAGCCCGGCAGGGACCGTCGTCAGGTCGGCCGGCTCGTGGACGGAGCGGTACATCAGTCCCATCGGGGTGCCGTCGCCGAAGGCGCGGCCGCCCGCCGCCGCGACCAGGACGGCGCCCAGCGCGAAGACGTCGGCGGCGCCAGTCACCTCCTCGCCCAGAGCCTGCTCGGGAGCGAGGTAGCCCGGCGTCCCGAACGCCGTCCCGGTGGCGGTGAGCCGGGTCGACTCGACGGCGCGGGCGATCCCGAAGTCGAGGACGCGCGGGCCGTCCGAAGCCATCACGATGTTGCCGGGCTTGAGGTCGCGGTGGACGAGCCCGCAGCCGTGGATGGCCTCCAGGGCCTCGGCGAGCGCGGCCCCGAGGGCGCGCAGCCGCGGTTCCGGCAGGGCGCCCTCGGCCGCGACGAGCCCGGCGAGGGTGGGCCCGGGGATATAGGCCGTGGCCAGCCAGGGCGCGTCGGCGTCCGGATCGGCGTCCACCACCTGGGCGGTGTGGAAGCCTCCGACCCGCCGTGCGGCGGCGACCTCGGCGCGGAAGCGGGCACGGAAGCCCGGATCCGCGGCGAGTTCCGGCCGGGCCACCTTGACGGCCACCGCGCGTCCGCCGCGCGAGCGCGCCAAATACACGGTGCCCATGCCGCCTTCGCCTAGCTTGTGCTCAACCTCGTACGTACCGATCAGCGTCCCCACGCGGGACAGTATGGCCGAACTCCACGTCTTGACCGGTCCATGTCATGGCCTCACGATGTGCCCCGGACACCCGCACCGATTTCTGTCGCACACCCCCACACTCCCCACCCAGGAGACAGCATGCGACTTCGCATCCGCGGAGGAAGGTCCGCCACACTCGCGGCCCTGCTGGCGCTCGCCGTGGCGGCGCCGCTCTCCGTCAGCGCGACCCCCGCCGGGGCCGACCCGGCGCCGACCGCCGCCACCGAGGAAGTGATCCGCCAGTACGAGGTCACCGGCCCCGCCACCCCCGCCGCGCGCACGGCCCTCGCCGCCACCGGAGTCTCGGTGGACGAGGTCGACGCCCGTTCGGTCGTGGTCAGCGCCAACGCCGAGCAGCTGAAGAAGGTCAAGGCCCTCGGCTACAAGGTCGCACCCCTGCCCGGACCGCCCGACCGGTCCATCGAGGGGCTCGGCGTCCGGCCGCTCGACTTCCCCTCCGCCGACTCGAAGTACCACAACTACGCCGAGATGAACGCGGAGATCAACCAGCGTCTCACCCAGTACCCGACCATCATGAGCAAGCGGGTCATCGGGAAGACGTACCAGGGCCGGGACATCATCGCCGTCAAGATCAGCGACAACGTGGGCACCGACGAGGCCGAGCCGGAGGTCCTCTTCACCCACCACCAGCACGCCCGTGAGCACCTCACGGTCGAGATGGCGCTCTACCTGCTGCGCGAGCTCGGCGCCGGCTACGGCACGGACTCCCGGGTCACCAAGGCCGTCGACAGCCGCGAGATCTGGATCGTGCCGGACCTCAACCCGGACGGCGGGGAGTACGACATCGCCTCCGGCTCCTACCGCAGCTGGCGCAAGAACCGGCAGCCCAACAGCGGCTCCAGCTACGTCGGCACGGACATGAACCGGAACTGGGACTACAAGTGGGGCTGCTGCGGCGGCTCCTCCGGCTCCAAGAGCTCCGAGACCTATCGGGGCGCCGCCCCCGAGTCCGCCCCCGAGGTGAAGGTCGTCGCCGACTTCGTCCGCTCCCGGGTGGTGGGCGGCAAGCAGCAGATCAAGGCCGGCGTCGACTTCCACACGTACAGCGAGCTGGTCCTCTGGCCGTTCGGCTGGACCAACGCCGACACCGCCCCGGGCATGACCCAGGACGACCGGGACGCGTTCGCCGCCGTCGGGCGGAAGATGGCCGCGAGCAACGGCTACACGGCGGAGCAGTCCAGCGACCTCTACATCACGGACGGGTCGATCGACGACTATCTGTGGGGTTCGCAGAAGATTTTCGGCTACACCTTCGAGATGTATCCCGCCTCGTCCTGGGACGGCGGCTTCTACCCGCCCGACGAGGTGATCGAGCGCGAGACGAGCCGTAACCGGGACGCCGTCCTCCAGCTCCTGGAGAACGCCGACTGCATGTACCGCTCGATCGGCAAGGCCGCGCAGTACTGCACGGCCTGACGGCCCGGCAGGTCTCTGTCGGTATCGGTTCCGTGAACTCCCCGTCCCGGATGCGTCCGGGACGGGGAGACCCATGGCCGACGCGCCTCCGTCGTGCCACTGTGGAGGGGGACCGGTACCAGGGGGAGGTACGGCATGACGGGGGCGCGCCTGGAGGAGCTTCGCGGGGACGATCCGCGGCGGCTCGGGCAGTACCGGCTGCTCGGCAGGCTCGGTACGGGCGGCATGGGCCGGGTCTATCTCGGCCGCACCGGGGACGGGCGGCTCGTCGCCGTGAAGACCCTGCTCGCCGAGGGCGTCGTCGGTGAGACCGACCGCCGCCGCTTCGCGCGGGAGGTCGCGGTCGCCCAGCGGGTCACCAGCGTGCACACCGCCCGGGTCCTCGACGCGGACGCCACCGCCGAGCGCCCCTGGATGGCGATCGAGTACATCGCCGCCCCCTCGCTCTCCGAACTCGTCCGCTCGAAGGGCGTCCTGCAGGCGTCGGCCATGCGATGGGTGGCCGCCGGGACGGCCGAGGCACTGGTCACGCTGCACCGGATGGGAATCGTCCACCGCGACGTGAAGCCGCAGAACATCCTGCTCCCGCTCGCCGGCCCGCGGCTCATCGACTTCGGCATCTCGCACGCCAGCGACCTCACGCGGACCCAGCTCACCCTCGGGACCATAGCCTTCACCTCCCCGGAACAGGCGCGCGGCGAGGAGTCCACGGCCGCCGCCGACGTCTACTCCCTCGGCGCGACCCTCTTCCACCTCGCCGTGGGCCGGCCGCCGTATCCGGTGGACGGGGACACCCTGCGGCTGCTGGCCCGGGTGCAGCGCGGCGATCTCGACCTCGGCGGGCTGCCCAAGGAGCTGACGCCGCTGATCCGGCCCTGCCTGGCGGCGGAGCCGGACGCGCGCCCTGAACCTGCCGAGGTCCTGCACCAGTTCACCTCCGCGATCGCCGGTCTGCCGAACTCCCCCCGCTCCCCCGCCGGAAGCCGCTGGCTGCCGCCCCGCTGGACGGAGCTGATCGGCGCGTACGAGAGCCAGGGGCGTGCCTTCCAGGCGGCGGACGCCGGGAAGGCCCAGGCGCCCGCCGCCGACGAGCGGACGAGCGCGGTCCCGCCGCCCGGTCCGACCCGGGTGCTCCCCGAGGAGCGGGCGCGCCGGGCCGACCGGGCGCGGGTCGCACGGGAGTCCATGGCGGCGGCCCTCGCCGCTCAGGAGGAGGCCCTCAGAAGGGCCGGGAACGCGGGGGCCTGCGGGAAAGCCGCGGAAGCAGGGGCGGCCGGGAACACCGGGGCCGGCCCCGCCGCGCGGCCGGCCCGTCCGCGCGCGGCGGCGGCACCGCCCCCGGCCCGCCCCCGACCGGCGAGCACGCCACCGGCCGGCACGCCTCCCCCCGCCCGTACGACGCCCGCACCGGCCCCCGCGCCGACCCCCGCGCCGGCGAGCAGCGGCGGGGGCGGTTGGTTCGGGCTCGTCGTCCTCGCCGTCATCGCGTTCTTCGTCTACCAGGCGAACACCGACGACACGAGGTCGACGGGCAGCGGTGCGAACTCGCCGCGCTCCACCTCCACCTACGGCTCCACCACGGCTCCGTCACCCACCCCGGACGCCGAGGACCGCGCCTTCCGGGCCGTCGGCACCGGCGACTGCCTCACCGCGTACGACGACGGCTACGACTCCTGGTCGACGAGCGTGCCGCAGACCGTGGCCTGTTCGGCCGCCAACGCCTTCCTGCGGGTCACCTCGGCGACCGAGGGCATCGACTTCGCCGACTGCCCGACGGGCACCGGCCGCAGCTACTGGTACCACTCCGGCTCGCGCGCCGGCTTCGCCACCACGCTCTGCGTGGAACGGCAGTACCGCAAGGGCCAGTGTTTCGTCGCCAAGCGCAGCGGCACCACCGTCACCGCGTCCCGTCCCATGAACCTGTGGAACTGCGACGCGGACAAGGTGCCCAAGGGCTACAACGCGGTCCTGCAGATCACCGGCTACCACAAGGCGCAGACGTCCTACCCGGCCGGTTACTGCTCACGTGACGGCTACGACCGGAACGTCTACTGGACGTACGAGGTCGACGGGGGAAGGAACGTGCTGTGTACGACAGCGGTCTGACCGTGCTGGTGCCGGTCCTGGCGGGCGGGGCGTCCCTGGTGACGCTGGTGCGGACGAGAAGCGCCGAGCGGTGTGCGCCGGTGGCGCCGGCGCACGGCCCGGACCCGGTCGACCCGGCGCGGATCGCGCTGCTCGCCGGTGGTCCGACGCGGGTCGCGGACACGGTGCTCTTCGGGATGCACACCGCCGGTCTCCTCGTGCTGTCGGGGAGGAAGGCGCGGGCGGGCAGGAGCCGGGCGTACGGCTCCGATCCGCTGCGGCGGTCGGTGCGGGACACGTTCGCGGCGGAGAAGAAGTCGGCCAAGGGCGAGGTGCCGTCGAGCCGGCTGCACGAGCGACTGGCCGCCTCGGCTGACGTGAAGGCGCTGGACGCGGCACTGGTGGGAGAGGGGCTGCTCCGGCCGCTCGCTCCCCTGCGCACCTGGCGGTCTGCCTGGATACTGCACACCGCCGTCTGTGTCGTGTCGGCGTTCGTCGGGATGTTCGCCTCCGACGGGGAAGGCGGGGCCGCCTGGTGGAACCCGGCGTCGCTGCTCGCGGTCGCCCTGCTGGTCACGGGCCTCTTCCTGGCGCCGTTCGGGCGGCTCACCCCGGCGGGCCGGCTGACCCCGGCGGGCGTCGCGGCCCTGGGGCGGCTGCGTGAGACGCACCGTCACCTCGCCGGGTCCGGCTGGGCCGAGGCCCCCGCCTGCGGTGACGACCACGGACACGCCGGCCCGGAGGGGATCGGCGTGGCGCTGTTCGGCACGGGCGGGATACGGGACAAGGGCCTGCGCAGAGCGATCAGGAAGGCCCGCGAGAGAGCGTCGTCCGGCGGGAGCGGCTGCGGCGGAGGGTGCGGGGGCGGCTGCGGCGGCTGAGGAGTGGGGCGGCGGTCGAGGGCCGTGCGGAGAGGGCGGGAACGCCTGCGATCCGGGGCCGCGAAGGGGGCACGGGAGTGTTTGCACTCCTCGCCACTCTCAACTTATAGCGCACGGGGGGTCTTGCGGCAAGGCCCCCTTCGTACCGCAGAATCACTCACCTACCCCGGAACCGGCAGAATTGGGTGATTCACGAAGTGCGTGTGTCCTTGTCAGCTTTCGACCTCCCGGAACGTCTCGCCCCGAAGGCCGATCCCGCGCTGATCGCCGACGACGAGCGGCACTTCGCGGCCATCGCGGAGAGCCTCGACCAGGCGATCGCCGAACTGTCCGACCGTCTCGACGCCACGCGCAGGGCGCCCGGCGGCGTCGGCCGGGAGGCGTTGGAGCGGGACCTGGAGATCCACCGGCTGACCGGCCGGCTGCGCGCCCTGCGCCGCTTCGGCCTCGACCTCTGCCTCGGCCGCGTCGTCGGCGAGGACGACTCCGAACCCCTCTACATCGGACGGCTCGGCCTCACCGACAGCACGGGCCGCCGCCTTCTGATCGACTGGCGCTCCCCCGCGGCCGAGCCGTTCTTCGCGGCGACCCACGCCCGGCCGATGGGTCTGACGAGCCGCCGCAGGTACCGCTGGACCCGCGGCCGGGTCGGTGACTACTGGGACGAGGTGTTCACCGCCGACGGACTCGACCGGCACGCCGCGCTCGACGACCAGTCGGCGTTCATCGCCGGCCTGGGCTCCAGCCGGTCGGCCCGGATGCGCGACGTGCTCGCCACCATCCAGTCCGACCAGGACGCCGTCATCCGGGCGGGCTCCCGCGGCGCTCTCGTCGTCGACGGCGGCCCCGGCACGGGCAAGACCGTCGTCGCCCTGCACCGCTCCGCCTACCTCCTCTACTCCGACCCGCGCCTCGGTCAGCGTCGCGGCGGCGTGCTGTTCGTCGGCCCGCACCAGCCCTACCTGGCCTACGTCGCCGACGTCCTCCCCAGCCTCGGCGAGGAGGGCGTGCGGACCTGCACCGTGCGGGACCTCGTCCCCGAGGGCGCGGGGGCCGTGCCCGAGGCCGACCCGGAGGTGGCCCGGCTGAAGTCGACCGCCGACATGGTGAAGGCGATCGAGAAGGCCGTCGCGTTCTACGAGACGCCTCCCGAGGAGGGAATGACGGTCTCGACCCCCTGGGCCGAGCTCCGGCTGAACGCCGAGGACTGGGCCGAGGCCTTCCGGGCGGCCGGGCCGGGCACCCCGCACAACGAGGCGCGCGAGGCGATCTGGGAGGAGCTCGTCTCGATCCTGCGGGACCGGCTCGACGCCGAGGTCCCGTCCGACCTGTTCCGCCGGGCGCTGCGGCACGACGAGGAGCTCACCGGGGCCCTCTCCCGCGCCTGGCCGCTGCTCGAGGCGGCCGACCTGGTCGGGGACCTGTGGTCGGTGCCCGCGTACCTGCGGATGTGCGCTCCGTGGCTGGGCCCCGACGACGTCCGCAAGCTGCGGCGCGCGGACGCCCAGGCGTGGACGGTGTCCGACCTGCCGCTCCTGGACGCGGCACGGCAGCGGCTCGGCGACCCCGAGGCGTCGCGCCGCAGGCGACGGCACGAGGCGTCCCTCGCCGCCGAGCGCGAGCGGATGGCCGGTGTCATCGACAACGTCCTCGCGGCCGACGACGACGGGGAGGGGGCGGTGACGATGCTGCGCGGGCAGGACCTGCGGAACACCCTGGTCGACGACTCCGTGCTGCCCGCCGCCGACCCGGAGCCCCTGGCCGGCCCGTTCGCGCACATCGTCGTGGACGAGGCGCAGGAACTGACGGACGCGGAATGGCAGATGCTGCTGCTGCGCTGCCCGTCCCGGAGCTTCACGGTCGTCGGTGACCGCGCCCAGGCCCGGGAGGGGTTCACGGAGTCGTGGCGGGAACGTCTCGAACGGGTCGGGCTCGACCGGATCGAGACGACCTCGCTGACCGTCAACTACCGCACGCCGGAAGAGGTGATGGCGGAGGCCGAGCCGGCCATCCGCGCCGCGCTCCCGGACGCCAACGTGCCGACGAGCGTCCGCCGCAGCGGCGTCCCCGTCGTCCACGGATCGGTCGCGGAGCGGGACGCGGTCCTGGAGTCCTGGCTGGACGCGCACGCCGACGGGATCGCCTGCGTCATCGGCGACCCCTCGTTCCGGCCGACCGCCCGGGTCAGGTCGCTCACCCCGGAGCTGGCCAAGGGCCTGGAGTTCGACCTGGTCGTCCTGGTCGCCCCGGAGGCGTTCGGCACGGGGGTCGCGGGAGCGGTCGACCGCTATGTGGCGATGACCCGGGCGACCCAGCGGCTCGTCATCCTCCGCTGAGAGGGTGGTCGGGGGCTGTCCTCGGGACGGCCCCCGCGGGGCACCGCTAGACCAGCAGGCTCAGCGCCGCCGCGACCGCGAAACCGGCCAGGGAGAGCACCGACTCCAGGACCGTCCAGGACTTCAGGGTGTCCCGCTCGGAGATGCCGAAGTACTGGGAGACGATCCAGAACCCGCCGTCGTTGACGTGCGAGGCGAAGATGGAGCCGGCCGAGATCGCCATGATGACCAGCGCGAGGAAGGCCTGCGAGTGGCCGCCGCCCTCCACCAGCGGCAGCACGATCCCCGCCGTGGTGACGATCGCGACCGTCGCCGAGCCCTGGGCGACGCGCAGGACGAGCGAGATCAGATAGGCGAGGACGAGGACCGGCAGGCCGACGTCGTTGAACGTGTCGGAGAGCGCCTGGGCCACGCCGCTGGCCTTGAGGACAGCGCCGAAGACACCGCCGGCGCCGACCACGAGCAGGATGTTGCCGACCGGCTTCAGCGAGGAGGTGGACACCTGCTCCAGGGACGTGCGCGACCAGCCGCGGCGGATGCCGAGCAGGTAGTACGCGAGGACCAGCGCGATCGTCAGGGCGACGAACGGGTTGCCGAAGAACTCGATCACGGACCGCAGGGTCGAGGGGTCGAGACCGATCGAGGAGAAGGTCGCGGCGAGGATGAGGACGAGCGGGGTACCGATGATGAGGAGCACGGTGGAGAGGGGGACCGGCGCCTCGGTGACGCCCGTGCGTTCGGCCTCCACCTTCGCCCTGGCCTCCTCGGCGGCCTCCACCATGTCCTGCGGGACCTCGACGAACAGGCGCTTCCCGATCCACGCGGCGTACCCCCAGGCGGCGAGGACGGCGGGGATGCCGACGAGGACGCCCATGAGGAGGACCCAGCCGAGGGAGACGTGCAGCAGACCGGCGGCGGCGACGGGGCCGGGGTGCGGCGGCAGGAAGGCGTGCGTCATCGACAGGCCGGCGAGCAGCGGCATGCAGTAGAGCAGGATCGACTTGCCGGACCGCTTGGCGGCCGCGTAGACGATCGGCGCGAGCACGAAGATGCCGACGTCGAAGAAGACGGGGATGCCGAAGATGAGCCCGGTGAGGCCCATGGCGAGGGGGGCGCGCCTCTCTCCGAAGAGGCCGAGGAGGCGGGAGCTGAGGACCTCGGCGCCGCCGGAGACCTCGAGTATCGCGCCGAGCATGGTGCCCAGGCCGATGATGATGGCGACGTGGCCGAGGATGCCGCCCATGCCGTTCTCGATGACGGAGGTGGCGGCCGACTTCTGGACGGTGCCGAAGAGTTCGGTGACGGAGAGCCCGGCCGCGAGGCCGACGGTGATCGAGACGGCGAGCAGGGCGACGAAGGGCTGCAGCCGCACCTTGATGATCAGCAGGAGGAGCAGGGCGATGCCGAGCGCGGCGACGGTGAGCAGTCCCGCGGTGCCCGGTATCAGGAGCAGGAGGCCGCCGGTGTGGGGTGGTGGAGCGGTGGGCGTCATGGCCGGGGGGTCCTCGTTCTCGGGTAGGGGGGAGCGCGGCACGGCGTTCCGGTGACGGACGCCGTGCCGTGGAGCGGGAGTTCAGGGAGGGCCGTCCCGGTCAGTCGAGGACCGCGAGGGCGTCGATCTCGATGAGGAGCCCCTTGGGGAGTCCGACGTAGACCGTCGTACGGGCGGAGGCGGGGGCCTTCAGGCCCTGCTCCTCGAAGTACCGGTTGTAGATCTCGTTCATCTCGGCGAAGTGGTCCACGTCGGTGAGGTAGACGCGCATCATCATCACGTCGTCCCAGCTCGCGCCGCCCTCCTCCAGGATCGCCTTGACGTTGGCGAAGGTCTGGAGGGTCTGCTCGCGCAGGGTCGGTCCGGCGGGGGTGGGGGCCTGTCCCTCGACGGCGGGGAGGAAGCCGACCTGCCCGGCGACCTGGAGGATGTTGCCCTTCCTGACGCCGTGGGAGAACTTCGCGGGCGGTGCGGTGTGGGTGGCGGGGGTGAGGGCGGTCTTCTCGCTCATGCGCTGTCCTTCAGTCCTTCGCGGGGTTGCCTGAGTACTCCCGGCTGATGCCGTCGGCGGTGCGGCGCACCAGGGGGAGCAGGGTGAGGAGTTCCTCTGCCGTGACGACCACGTTGGGGGCCGAGACCGACATGGCGGCGACGACCCGGCCGTCCGCCCCGCGGATGGGGGCGCCGATGCAGTTGATGGACTCCTCGTGGCCACCGAGGTCGGTGGCCCAGCCCTGTTCGCGTACGGTCGCCAGCTCCTTGAGGAAGGCGGCGGCGTTCGGGGTCGAACGGGGCGTGTACAGGGGGTAGTCGAGCTTGGCGGCGACGGCGCGCCGCTCGGGCTCGGGCAGGTCGGCGAGCAGGAGCTTGGCGACGGCGGCGACGGTGATCGCGACGGGCTTGCCGATCCGGGAGTACATCCGGACGGGGTAGCGGCTCTCGACCTTGTCGATGTAGAGGACCTCGCTCTCCTCGTACACCGCGAGGTGGACGGTGTGCCCGATCCGCTCGTTGAGCGCGATGAGGTGGGGATGGGCGATCTCGCGGATGTCGAGGTTCTCGACGGCCTCCTGCGCGAGGGCGAAGAGGCGGGCGCCGAGGCGGTAGCGCTGGTCCTGCTGGCGGTAGACGAGTCCGTGCTCGTGGAGGGTGCGCAACAGGCGCAGGGCGGTGGACTTGTGGACGCCGAGCCGTTCGGCGACCTGCCCGAGGTCGGCGGGGCCCTGGGCGAGCAGCGGCAGGATGCTCAGCGCGCGGTCGACGGTCTGACTCATGGCGTACGTACCTCCTGGTCCTCCCCCGTCCAGCCGGGGCCGAGGTGAAGTGTCTCCCAGGCGGCGTCGTCGAGACCGGCCAGCCGGTCGGCGTGCGCGGGGCCGGCGGGGACGCCGAGGTCACCGGGGACGGTGAGGGTGGCGGCGGCCACGAGGTGGCCGTGCCGTATCCGGGTCTTCACGTCGAGCCCCCGCAGGGTGGCGGAGAGGAACCCGGCCGCGAAGGCGTCCCCGGCGCCGACGGGGGCGACGACGTCGACGCGGGGCGCGGGCACGAAGGTGACGGCCTCACCGGCCGGGTCGCGCCGGACCACAGGCTCGACACCGGGTTCGGCGGCCGGGTGGCGCCGGACCACGGGCTCGACGCCGGACTCGGCGGCCGGGTGGCGTTCGAAGACGGCCGCGCCGGCGGCGCCCCGCTTCACGACGAGGACGGCCGGCTCGGGGAGCGCCGCGCGGACGGCCTCGGGGCCGGCCAGTCCCCATGCCTCCCGGGCCTCGTCCTCGCCGACGAAGACGAGGTCGGCGCCGCGGGCCAGCTCCAGGAGCACCGCGCCGCCGGTGCCGTCGCGCCAGAGGCCCGGCCGGAAGTTCACGTCGAACGAGACCAGGGGCCGCCCGGCCCGAGGGGCGGTCAGCGCGCGCATCAGGGCCAGGCAGTCCCCGGACAGGGCGGCGGTGACACCGGAGAGGTGCAGGACGCGCCCGCCGTCGACGTCCCCGTACCCGACCGTCCGCGGGGACATGGCGGACGCGGCGGACCCGGCCCGGTAGTAGACGACCTCGTGCGCGGCGGCGGCCCGGTCCGTGGCGGTGCGGAAGTAGACGCCGGTGGGGCGCAGCGGGTCCCGGCGGACGGCGGAGGTGTCGACGCCGTACCCGGCGATCGCCTCGACGAGGTGGTCGCCGAAGCCGTCGGCGCCGACCCGGCTGACCCAGGTGGTCCGGTGCCCGGCCGCCGCCAGGGCGCAGGCGACGTTGGACTCGGCGCCTCCGATGGTGCGGGTGAAGGCGGGGACGTCGGCGAGGCGGCCCGGCCGGGAGGGCAGGAAGGTGACCATGGACTCGCCGAGGCAGACGACGTCCACGGGCGCGTCGCGGGGCGCGTCCACGGGCGGGCCGACGGGCGGGGTACCGGTCACCTTCGGGGCTCCTCGTCGGTCGTGCGGGTCCGTTGACCCGGGGTTGGCCCGGATGTTAGACAGCTTCAAGCGATATATGCAATGCATGTTGCACATGCTGCAACAGCGCCTGGAACGCGATCCGCGAATCCGCGAAGGAGAGGCCCCATGCCCACCGAGCAGCCGGGGAACGAACAGCCCGCGAACGAGCGGTCGGCCGACGGAGGACCGACCACTGCAGGACCGACCGCCGCAGGGCCGACCACCGGTCGTTCGGCGACCCGGCGGCTGGCGGACGAGCGCGTCGACCACCGCTTCAAGGCGCTGCCCCCCGACGCCGAGGGCCTCACCGTCGGCGAACTGGCCGCCCAGCGCCGCAACCTCTTCACCGGCGGCTTCACCACGCCCGTCCTCGCCCTCTCCGCCGCGTCCGTCGAGCACAACCTCCGCCTCCTGGAGAGCTACGCGGAGCGCCACGGCCTGGCGTTCGCCCCGCACGGCAAGACCTCCATGGCCCCGCAGCTCTTCGACCGCCAGCTGGAGCACGGTGCCTGGGGCATCACGGCCGCCGTGCCGCACCAGGCCCGCGTCTACCGCGCCCACGGCATCGCCCGGATCTTCCTCGCCAACGAACTCGTCGACGCCGCCGCCCTGCGCTGGCTGGCCGCCGAGCTCGACGCCGACCCCGGGTTCCGCTTCGTCTGCTACGTCGACTCCGTGCGCGCGGTGGAGCTGATGGACACGGCTCTCACCGAGGCGGCCGCCCACCGCCCGGTAGACGTCGTCGTGGAGCTGGGCGCGGGCGAGGGAGCGCGTACCGGAGCACGTACCGAGGCCGACTGCACCGCCGTCGCCGACGCGGTCGCGGCGACCACCACCCTGCGTCTCGTCGGCGTCGCCGGCTACGAGGGCGAGGTCCCGAGCGCCACCCCGGAGCGCGTACGGGAGTGGCTGCACCGGCTCGTGTCGCTCGCCGCGGGCTTCGACAAGGCAGGCCGCTTCTCCCCCGACATCGAGCAGATCGTGGTCAGCGCGGGCGGCAGCGCCTGGTTCGACACGGTCGCCGACGTCTTCGCGGAGATCCCCGCCCTCTCCCTGCCCGTCCTGAAGCTGTTGCGCTCCGGCGCGTACGTCTCGCACGACGACGGGCACTACCGCCACCTCACGCCGTTCAACCGGGTCCCCGAGGAAGGCGCCCTGCAGCCCGCGTTCCGGCTCTGGGCCCAGGTCGTCTCCCGGCCCTCCGACGAGCAGGCGTTCACCAACGCGGGCAAGCGGGACGCCGCCTACGACCTGGACCTGCCCGAGGCCCAGGTCGTCCGGTCCGCCCGCGACGGCTCCGTGCGCCCGGCCACCGGCGTCACCGTCACCGGCCTGTCCGACCAGCACGGCTGGCTGCGGACGGAGCCGGGGGCCGGGATCGAGGTCGGCGACTGGCTCGGCATGGGCCTGTCCCACCCCTGCACGTCGTTCGACAAGTGGCAGCTGATCCCGCTCGTCGAGGCGGACGGCACGGTCGTCGACTACATCCGTACGTTCTTCTAGGCCCAGGGAGCCCCCATGGATCTCGTCTTCCGCGACGCGGAGGTCTACGACGGCAGCGGCGGGCCGTCCTACCGCGCCGACGTCGCCCTCCAGGACGGCAGGATCGCCTCGATCGTCAAGGAGGCCGCGGCCGCCGGCTGCCAGCGGCCCACCGCCCGCCGCACGGTGGACGCCGAGGGCCTGGCGCTGTCCCCCGGCTTCATCGACATGCACGCCCACAGCGACCTGGCGCTGCTGCGCGACCCCGACCACAGCGCCAAGGCCGCGCAGGGCGTGACCCTCGAAGTCCTCGGCCAGGACGGCCTGTCGTACGCGCCGGTCGACGACCGCACGCTCGCCGAGGTCCGCCGGGCGATCACCGGCTGGAACGGCGACGGTTCCGACATCGACTTCGACTGGCGCACGGTCGGCGAGTACCTGGACCGTCTCGACCGCTCGCACGGCGGGGAGGGGATCGCCGTCAACGCCGCCTACCTCGTCCCGCAGGGCACGGTGCGGATGTACGCCGTCGGCTGGGAGGACCGCCCCTCCACCGGCGCCGAGCTGGACCGGATGCGTCAGCTCGTCGCCGAGGGCATGGAGCAGGGCGCGGTCGGCATGTCCTCCGGCCTGACGTACACCCCCGGGATGTACGCGCCGGACACCGAACTGACCGAACTGTGCAAGGTCGTGGCCCGGTACGGCGGCTACTACTGCCCCCACCACCGCTCGTACGGCGCCGGTGCGCTCGAGGCGTACGAGGAGATGGTCGCCCTCACCCGGGACGCCGGCTGCGCCCTGCACCTGGCGCACGCGACGATGAACTTCGGCGTGAACGAGGGCCGTGCTCCGGAGCTGCTCGCCCTGCTGGACGAGGCCCTCGACGGCGGAGCCGACATCTCCCTCGACACGTACCCGTACACCCCGGGCTGCACCACGCTGGTGGCGATGCTGCCGAGCTGGGCGAGCGAGGGCGGGCCGGAGGCGGTCCTGGCGCGGCTGCGCGACGACGAGACGGCGGAGCGGATCCGGCACCACCTGGAGGAGACCGGGTCGGACGGCTGCCACGGGGTGCCGATCGAGTGGGACACCATCGAGATCTCGGGGGTGAGCGACCCGGCGCTGGCGCCGTACGTCGGCGTGACGATCGCGCGGTCGGCCGGGGAGCGCGGCGAGAGTCCGTGGGTGACGGCCCGCGGGCTGCTGATCGGCGACCGGCTGGGCACCACGATCCTGCAGCACGTCGGTCACGAGGAGAACGTCCGGACGATCATGCGCCACCGGGTGCACACCGGGGGCTCCGACGGCATCCTCCAGGGCTCCAAGCCGCATCCGCGGGCGTACGGCACGTTCCCCCAGTACCTGGGGACGTACGCCCGGGACCTCGGCGTCCTCTCCCTGGAGGAGTGCGTGGCCCATCTGACGTCCCGCCCGGCGGCCCGCCTGCGCCTGCCGGACCGCGGCCTGGTCCGCGAGGGCTACCGCGCCGACCTGGTCCTCTTCGACCCGGCGACGGTCGCCCCTGGCTCGACGTTCGACGCCCCCCGCACCCTGCCGGTCGGCATCCCGCACGTCCTGATCGACGGCCGCTTCGTCATCGAGGACGGCATCCGCACCACCGCCCTCGCGGGCCGCGCGATCCGCCGCCCGAAGAACCCCTGACGGCCCCCACCACGTGCAGCGCCCCACCGCCGTGTGGGCATGCGTCCCGCATGGTGGTCCCCCAGGACGAAGTCCTCGGGGGGAGGGACGGGTGGGCACACGGGACGGCGCCCCTACGGGCGCGTCCGCTCCCTGTGCCCGTCCGCCACGGACGCCCGCGCCTGCCGGGGCACCGTCGCCCGGGGCCCGCCGCCCCGCCCGCGCCGGGCCCACAGGAGCCCCGCCGCCAGGACGAGCCCCGCCACCACGAAGCCGTACCACGGCGTACGCCCCGTGGGCGCGGTCTCGTACACCAGCGCCGCCGACACCACGGCGAGCACCAGCCCCACCCGGCCTCTCAGGCCGTCCGGGGAGCCCTCCCCCGAGCCCTCCCCGGCCGGCACCCCCGCCGCCGTCGTCCCGGCGGCCGCCGCGACCACCACCGTCCCCCACAGCACGTACCACGGCTGCACCATCGGCGAGAGCGCCACCAGCGCGACCAGCGACAGCCCGAGGCCGAGGACCGGATCGAGCCGCCCCTTCCAGGCCCGCCAGGCCAGCGCCCCGATGACGACCAGCGCCGCCAGGAGACCGAGCTTCTGCACCACGCCCTTGACCGGCTCGGGGCCGTCGCCGAACAGCAGCCCGAGCCCCAGCCCCACGTCGCTGGTCACGGACAGGGCGGTGTGGATCGTCCCGGCGACGCTCTGCGTCCGCAGCCAGCCGAACCCGGTCCCGGCCGCGAGCGTCGCCCCGACGGCCACGGCACCGGCCACCAGCCCCGGCAGGACGAGGCCCCGCACCACACCGCGTACGCCCCCGTCCCGCCGCGCCACCAGCACCCCGATGAAGAGCAGGGCCACCGCCGCCGGCGATTTGATCATCATCGCGAGGCCCACGAGGACGGACCCGAGCACCCAGCGACCGCGCACCGCGAGCACCACGCCGCCTAGCATCAGCCCGATCATCAGGCCGTCGTTGTGCATGCCTCCGACGACGTGGATCAGCAGGAGCGGGTTGAGGGCGCCCAGCCAGAGCGCACCCGCACGCCCGTCTCCCGCGCACCCACCGTCCCCGCTGACGTCCCCGCCGCCCCTGCTCAGGGCCCGCAAGGACACCACGATGAGCGCGAGCGCGCCCAGCGCGATCAGCCGCATTCCGAGGACGGCGGGCACGATCTCCCCACCGGTGAGCTTCACGACGGCCTGGGCGAGGACGAGGAAGACCGGTCCGTAGGGGGCGGGGGTGTCGGTCCAGTGCCCGCCGACGCTGTCGGCGGCGTCCGCGCCGAGGTCGCCCGGGCCGAGGACGGAGGGACCTTCGCCGTAGACGTCGTGGCCTTCGAGGACCATCGCGCCCTGCGCGATGTAGCTGTAGACGTCGGCGCTGTGGAGCGGCGGAGCGAGGAGCAGCGGGGCGGTCCACCAGGCGAGGGTGACCAGGACCCGGTCGCGCGCCCCGGCCGCGAGCAGCCGGCCGTACCGCCACCAGGCCGCCACGAGCAGGGTGAGCCCTGCGTACGCGAGGACGGTGGCGGCGAGGGTGATCCCGGAGCCCCGGGGGACCCAGACGCCCCACGGTTCACGCGCCGGGAGAGTCCCCGCCGCGAGGCCGCCGACGGCGACGGCCAGCGAACCGGCCGCCCCCAGCCACCGGCATCCGGCGGCGCTCGCACTCGAAACCCACATGACGGGTCAACCTATCCTGACGCGCCGGGCACCCCGCCCTCGCTCCCGGACGCCCCTTCGCCCCCGGCCTCGGTCACCCGTTCCCCAGGCCCGGGACGCCCCTCCGCCCCGGCCGCGGCCACCCGTTCCGCCGGCCCCCGGCACCCTCCGCCCCCAGCCCCGGACGCCCCCTCATCGCTCCCGGGCGCCCCTCCCCTCACTCCTTGGGGCGCTTCGACGCCCCAGGCGCCGAGTCGGCCCTGCCGGGCCTCTCGTGGGAGGCCGTGGCAGTCGCGGTCGCGGTGGCAGCGCTCGTGGACCCGCCGGTCGACCCGGTGTCGCCGGCACCGGCGGGGTCGCTCGGCGAGGTGCCCTTCGCACCCGCGGAGACGGTCGGCGACGGCGTTCCCGTGGCACCCGTACCCCGTTCGGCCCCGTCCGCGCCGGCCGATCCGTCGGCCCCGTCCTCCGCGTCGCCGCCGGAGGTGTCCGGCTGGATCAGCGCGGGCGCTCCCGGGTGCTCGCCGTCCCCGGCCGGCGACGGTCCGCCGCCGGCCCCGGACCCGAGAGCGCCCGTGAAGACGGCGACGACGGCTGCTCCGGCGACCGCGACGAGGAGCCCGGCGCCCACGACGACGTTCCGGCCGCCCCGGCCGGAACGTTCCGACCGATGGCGTGCGCGGTGACGCGGGGCGCCGACGGCGCCGTGCTCCTGGTGGTGGTCCATGGCGGCGCATTCTAGGGAGCGCGCCACGCCCGGTGCGAGCCAGGTCACATTCCGGACACACGGCCGCCCGCTCCCCCGGGGCTCCGCCCGGGCGGGACGTCCGAACCGCCCGGCGTGTCCCAAAACACGAGGCGCCCGACCCGGCACCGCCGTAAGCTCACGTCATGCAGGTGATCCAGTCCACGAAGCTCGCCAACGTCTGTTACGAAATCCGGGGCCCGGTGCTCGAAGAGGCGATGCGACTCGAGGCTGCCGGTCATCGGATCCTCAAGCTCAACACCGGCAATCCGGCCGCCTTCGGCTTCGAGTGCCCGCCGGCCATCCTCGAGGACGTCCTACGGAACCTCGCCGACGCGCACGGCTACGGCGACGCGAAGGGCCTGCTCGCCGCCCGCCGCGCGGTGATGAGTCACTACGAGACCAAGGGCATCCCGCTCTCCGTCGAGGACATCTATCTGGGCAACGGCGTCTCCGAGCTGATCCAGATGTCGATGCAGGCGCTGCTCGACGACGGCGACGAGGTGCTCGTCCCGGCGCCGGACTATCCGTTGTGGACGGCCTCGGTCTCCCTGGCGGGCGGCACCGCCGTGCACTACCGCTGCGACGAGCAGGCGGACTGGATGCCGGACCTCGCCGACATCGAGCGGAAGATCACCGACCGCACCAAGGCGATCGTGATCATCAACCCGAACAACCCCACGGGCGCCGTCTACGACGACGAGATGCTCCGCTCGCTCACCGAGATCGCCCGCCGTCACAACCTCGTGGTCTGCTCGGACGAGATCTACGACAAGATCCTCTACGACGGCACGACCCACACCCCGACGGCCGCGCTCGCCCCCGACCTGCTCGTCCTCACGTTCAACGGCATGAGCAAGAACTACCGGGTGGCCGGCTTCCGCTCCGGCTGGCTCGCGGTCTGCGGACCGAAGGCCCACGCCACGTCGTACATCGAGGGCCTGACGATCCTGGCCAACATGCGGCTGTGCGCCAACATGCCGGCGCAGCACGCGGTGGCCGCGGCCCTCCAGGGCAGGCAGTCGATCGAGGACCTGGTGCTGCCCGGCGGGCGGCTGCTGGAACAGCGGGACGTGGCGTACGACCTGCTCACGCAGATCCCCGGCGTGACCTGTGTGAAGCCGAAGGGCGCGCTGTACCTCTTCCCGCGCCTGGACCCGAACGTCTACAAGATCAAGGACGACCGGCAGATGGTCCTCGACCTGCTGCGGGCCGAGAAGATCATGGTGGTGCACGGCACGGGCTTCAACTGGCACGAGCCGGACCACTTCCGCATCGTCACGCTCCCGAACGCCACGGACCTGGCGGACGCGGTGACGCGGATCGGCAACTTCCTGGACGGTTACGGCCAGCCGTGACGGCGGCCCCCTCCCCGGGGGGGCCGGCCCTCCCGGACGGCACTCAACTTTAGACGGAATCTAAGCTAGGATGGCTGCATAGCTGACGCAGGAGGCCATCCCCATGTACGAACCGATCCGCACGAAGTCGGTCCACCGGATGGCCGACGACGACCAGAACGCGTACCCGCACCGCTCCCGCGAGGAAGAGCTGGACATCCAGCTCGCCGGACACCTCTCCGCCCTGCTCGCCGTCACGGACGAGCTGGGTGACACGACGGCCGGCGAGCGCATCGCCCAGCAGGTGGCCCGGCTGCGTGGCGCGCCCCCGGCCCGCCACGCCGGACTGAGCGGCTCCTCCGCCCCGTCCCTCCACCGCCGCGCCCACGCCCTCGCGGGCCGTGCCCTGGTCGTCGCCGCCTCCCGGGCGGACACCGCCGCCGCGATCCTCGCCGCCGAGCGCATGGACGCGCACTCCGCCGCACTGACCTCTCCGGAACTGGTCAGCGCCCCCTGACGGCCCCGGTCCGCGTGCCGGGGAGGCGCGCGGACCGGGTGCCACCCACTCCTGACCCCAGCCCCCAGCTCCGCCCCGATGCCGAGTGCGGCCCCTTGGCGGCCGCCCGGAGAAGGCGGAGCTTTCGCCGTTCCCCGGGGGCCGGGCCACGGTGTCGCCGTCACCCGAAGGCCGGACCGCGAAAAAGGCCGGCCCCCGAAGCTGTGAGGGGCTTCGGGGGCCGGCATGCATCGTGACGGGTCGTCGTGACCCCACTGGTCAGGGCGGTTGTCGTGGGCAACCCGTCACGAGTCTCGGGGCGGGATCAGCCCAGGCGCTCGACCAGCGCGCGGTACTCGTCCCACAGCTCCTTCGGCGTGTGGTCACCGAAGGTGTTCAGGTGCTCGGGGACCAGGGCGGCCTCCTCGCGCCAGACGTCGCGGTCGACCTTGAGCAGGAACTCCAGGTCCTCGGCGGGCAGCTCCAGGCCGTCGGTGTCCAGGGAGTCGACGGTCGGGAGGATGCCGATCGGGGTCTCGACACCCTCGGCCTTGCCCTCCAGGCGCTCCACGATCCACTTCAGGACGCGGCTGTTCTCGCCGAAGCCGGGCCAGACGAACTTGCCGGCGTCGTTCTTGCGGAACCAGTTGACGTAGTAGATCTTCGGCAGCTTGGACGCGTCGGCGTTCTTGCCGACCTTGATCCAGTGGGCCATGTAGTCGCCCATGTTGTAGCCGCAGAAGGGCAGCATCGCGAAGGGGTCGCGGCGCAGCTCGCCGACCTTGCCCTCGGCGGCGGCGGTCTTCTCGGAGGCGACGTTGGCGCCGAGGAAGACGCCGTGCTGCCAGTCGAAGGACTCGGTCACCAGCGGGACGGCCGAGGCGCGGCGGCCGCCGAAGAGGATCGCCGAGATCGGCACGCCCTTGGGGTCCTCCCACTCCGGCGCGGCGATCGGGCACTGCGCGGCGGGGACGGTGAAGCGGGCGTTGGGGTGGGCGGCCGGCGTCTCGGACGCGGGCGTCCAGTCGTTGCCCTTCCAGTCGGTGAGGTGGGCCGGGAGCTCCTCGGTCATGCCCTCCCACCACACGTCGCCGTCGTCGGTGAGCGCGACGTTGGTGAAGACGGCGTTGCCCCAGAGGGTCTTCATGGCGTTGGCGTTGGTGTGCTCGCCGGTGCCGGGCGCGACGCCGAAGAAGCCGGCCTCGGGGTTGATGGCGTAGAGGCGGCCGTCCTCGCCGAACCGCATCCAGGCGATGTCGTCGCCGATGGTCTCGACCGTCCAGCCGGAGATCGTGGGCTCCAGCATGGCGAGGTTGGTCTTGCCACAGGCCGACGGGAAGGCGGCGGCGACGTACTTCGACTCGCCCTGCGGCGGGGTGAGCTTGAGGATCAGCATGTGCTCGGCGAGCCAGCCCTCGTCACGCGCCATGACGGACGCGATGCGCAGCGCGTAGCACTTCTTGCCGAGGAGGGCGTTGCCGCCGTAGCCGGAGCCGTACGACCAGATCTCGCGGGTCTCGGGGAAGTGCGAGATGTACTTGGTGGTGTTGCAGGGCCAGGGCACGTCGGCCTCGCCCTCGGCGAGCGGAGCGCCGAGGGTGTGGACGGCCTTGACGAAGAAGCCGTCGGTACCGAGCTCGTCGAGGACGGCCTGTCCCATGCGGGTCATGGTGCGCATGGAGACGGCGACGTAGGCGGAGTCGGTGATCTCGACGCCGATGGCGGAGAGCGGCGAGCCCACGGGGCCCATGCAGAAGGGCACGACGTACATCGTGCGGCCCTTCATGGAGCCGCGGAAGATGCCCTTCTCACCCGCGAAGACCTCCTTCATCTCCGCCGGGGCCTTCCAGTGGTTGGTCGGGCCCGCGTCCTCCTCCTTCTCGGAGCAGATGAAGGTCCGGTCCTCGACGCGCGCGACGTCGGACGGGTCGGAGGCGGCGTAGTAGGAGTTCGGGCGCTTGATCGCGTCCAGCTTCTTGAACGTTCCCTTGGCGACGAGCTCCTCGCACAGACGCTCGTACTCGGCTTCGGATCCGTCGCACCAGACGATGTCGTCCGGCTGCGTGATCGCCGCGATCTCGTTCACCCAGGAGACCAGTTCCTGGTGCTTGGTGGGGACGGTGGTGGGAGCCGCGTTGTCGCGCGCCACGATTGCTCCTTGATGAGGGGTTTTTAGATGTAGGCCCCTTGGGGGCTGCGACCCGGATGCTTCTCGTGTGGAGACGCTCGCGCTCATCCGGTGCCGACCGCACTCATTTGATCATCCGATGCGCGTGCCCATATGTCCAGAGGGCCGCCCACGTGAGCATCGCCACTCCTCTTCGGCGCCTACGGGGGCGTAGGTAGCATTCGGTTCATGACTTCCGCCATCCCCTCGGTGAACGAGATCGAGCAGTTCGTGAAGCCCCGGCTGAGAGGCTGGCTGCACGCCGGGATGTTTCCGGCGGTGATCGTGGCGGGTGTGGCCCTGGTCGCCCTCGCCGACTCGCCCCGGGCCCGGATCGCCTGCGGGGTCTACGTCCTCACCGCCTGTCTGCTCTTCGGCATCAGCGCGCTGTACCACCGGGGCACCTGGGGCCCGCGCGGCGAGGCGATCCTGCGGCGCCTGGACCACGCCAACATCTTCCTGATCATCGCGGGCACCTACACCCCGCTGACCCTGCTGCTCCTCCCCGACTCCACCGGGCGGCCGCTCATGTGGGCGGTCTGGGTGGCGGCGGCCGCCGGCATCGCGTTCCGGGTCTTCTGGGTCGGCGCGCCTCGCTGGCTGTACACGCCCTGCTACATCGCGATGGGCTGGGCCGCCGTCTTCTTCCTGCCCGACTTCATGCGGGCGGGCGGCATCGCCGTCCTCGTCCTCGTCGTCGTCGGCGGGCTGCTGTACAGCGCGGGCGGCATCATCTACGGCCTCAAGCGCCCCAATCCCTCCCCGCGCTGGTTCGGCTTCCACGAGGTCTTCCACTCGCTGACCCTGGCGGCCTTCGCCGTCCACTACGTCGGCATCTCCCTGGTGGCCTACAAGCACTCCTGACCAGCACAATGACGGCCATGGCCGCCGACAGTCCCGAACGCCCCAGCCTGCGCGAGCGCAAGAAGACCCGGACCCGCGCGGCGATCCGGAAGGCCACCTACCGGCTCGCCGCCGCGCACGGCTGGGAGACCGTCACCGTGGACCGGATCGCGGCCGCCGCCGAGGTGTCCCCTTCCACGGTCGTGCGCTACTTCCCGGCCAAGGAGGACATCCTCCTGACCGACGAGCGGGACCCGCTGATGGAGGCCCGGCTGCGGGCCCGCCCGGCGGGCGAGGAGCCGCTGGAGTCGCTGCGCGCCGTGATCCTCGAAGCGGTGTCCGCGGCGCTGGCCGACGAGCCCGAGGAGACCCGGCTGCGGGCCCGGCTCATGGTCGAGATCCCCGCCGTACGGGCCCGGCTCACCGAGACCACCGCCGACACCGCCCAGCGCCTCGCCCGCGCCCTCGCAGACCGCACCGGCCGCGCCGCCGACGACCTGGAGGTACGGGTCTTCACGGCGGCGGTCCTCGGCGCGCTGCGCGAGGCGACCGTCTACTGGGCCGAGCGCGGCCGGCACGACGACCTGATCCGGCTCCTCGACCGGACCGTCGACGCCCTCAAGGGCGGCCTGACGCTCCGAACGCGCCCCTGACGACCCGCCCCGACTCCGGATTGTCCGCACACGCCCACACCCCGTGCGGGCAGTAGTCCGTGAACGTCTGGTAGACGGGCCGGTGCCGGGCGAACCAGTCGAGCATCCCCCGGACGTACTCGGGGTTGTCGCCGTTGCGGAAGAGGCCCCATTCCGGGTACGAGACGGGTTTGCCGTGCGCCGCCGCGAACCGCACGTGGTCCGCAAGGCCGTACTCCTCCGTCACCTGCCCGGCGAAGTCGAGTCCCTCCGGCTGGTCGTAGGCGTCCATCCCGATGATGTCGACGTGCGCGTCACCCGGATAGCAACGCGTCCACTCCACCGCGTCACGGCCCCGGCTCGCGGTGAAGTCGAAGCGGAAACGCTGCCCCGGCACGGCCCGCAGCACCCCGACGACCCGCTGCCAGTACGTCTTCCAGCTCTCCGGGTCCGGCCCGCAGCGGTGGCTGTAGGTGGTGCCGTTCATCTCCCAGCCGAGGACCAGCACCGCGTCGGCGAGCCGGTGCGCCACGAGCCGCTCCCCCAGGGCGCGGAAGTGGACGTCGTACGCCCCCGCCGCCCCGCCGCGCAGCCCTGCCCGGACCTCGGTGTCCGGCAGCCCCTCCTCGCTGCGGTCGAGCATCGGCACGTTGAGGACGAAGAGCCGCCCCGGCCCCGCCTCCTTCCACCGCGCCCACGGCTCGAAGAGCGCCGGGTGCCCCTCGATGTTGGACCAGCGGTCGCCGGGCAGATAGGTGTGCCCCACGGTCAGCGGCGCGCCGCCGAGCCAGCGCTGGAGCTCGCCGATCCGCCGCACACCGGTCTCGTCGGAGCCGGTGAAGAACCCGGACGGCACCGTCAGCGGCACCGGACCCGCCTCGGGGGCGGCGGGCTCCGCGGTGGTGTACCGGGAGCCCGGCGCGAGCCGGTCGCCCGGCAGGACCAGCGCGAGAACGGCCGCGAGCAGCACGGTCAGTGGTACCCGCGGCCGGAGGGATGACGTCACGTCAGCTGGTCCAGAAGTCCCACCACCGGGTCAGGATCAGCATCCCGATGATCCCGATGTGCAGGACGGGCAGGGCGAAGGTGAACTCCTCGAAGAACCCCTTCAGGGCGGCCGGCGCGGGCAGCAGACCCGCCCGGACGTTCAGCGAGGTCACGTACCAGAACATCACGATCGTCGCGACCCAGGCAAGACAGCACCACAGGCACAGCGAGTTGATCTCGTACAGCGACTGGTACATCAGCCAGGTGCAGAATCCGACGCCGAAGAGCATCCCGGCGTTGAGCCCCAGCCAGAACCAGCCCCGGTACTGGGCACCGGCGAGCAGCCCGGCACCGACCGCGACGACCATCGCGTAGGTCACGAGCCCCAGCATCGGGTTGGGGAACCCGAACACCGCCGCCTGCTCGCTCTTCATGATGTTGCCGCAGGAGACCACCGGGTTGAGGCTGCATCCCGGCTGGAAGTCCGGATCCTCCAGGAGCAGGAACTTGTCGATCGTGATGACCCAGCCGGACAGCACGCCGGCCGCGCCGGTGACCACCAGCATCCAGGCGAAGGCCCGGCTCGCGCCGATCACCCCGCCGCTCTCCCGGGCCCCGTCCTGCCGCTGCTCCGGCACCCCGCCCCGTACGCTCACCGTCGCCATGACGCCGCCCCCCGCCGCTCAGCGCTGCAGCCGCCGCACCGGCAGAAGCAGGTGCGCCCCGGCCGCCAGGACCTCCTCGTCGGAGGCGAAGGCCCGCAGCCGCTCCTCCGAGACCGGCTCGCCGGGCACGGCCTCGGGCCAGGGACGCACGGAACAGATGAGGTAGGCGTGCCCGATCGCCTTCGCGGCCGCCTCCCACTCCGCCGGCACCGGGCACTGCACCTTCATGAACGGCAGCGTGAGCACGGCCTGCTGGGCCTCGACGAGCAGGTGGGCACCGACGCTGGGCTCCTTCGCCACGTCGACCACCTGGCCACCGAGCGGCAGCCCCATGCCCTCCAGGGCGGACCGCATCGCTTCTTCGCCGGCCTCCGGGCCGTCACGGCCGTCGCCGAGTGAATACACCATCAGGAAAGGAGTGATGGGGGTATCGCCGACCGGTCCGGTCGTCCACGAGACGACGGTCAGCGTTCCCAGCGGGGAGGCGCTGAGTTCCGAGGAAACCACAGGGGAAGAGGTCATGCCTCGGGATGCTAGTGGCCGAACGCCTTTCGCTCGGGCAGGAATTCACCCGATCGGCCGATATTCACCCCGGCGGTATTTCCCTCGCAACGAATGGGCGTTTCCGTCGTTAAGCCCTGAGGGCATTCTCCCCTCGCCTCCGGCGGGGGACTCCCGACCACCAGGAGATCGCTCATGATCGTCTCGCGTCGCGTCGCGCTGCGGTCCCTCTTCACCCTGACCGTGGCCGCGTTCACGGGCGGCGTACTCGCCCGTATCACCACCACCCCGCGCACGGGCCGCCCCGCGGCCGGCGCGGACACCGCCGACGCCTCCCGCACCGCCGACGCCTCCGAGGAGACGTTCGACGAGATGTACCGGGGGCGCCGCATCCAGGCCCGTGCCACGCCGACGGGCGTGCCGGAGGTCCTCGTCGACGGACGGCCGCTGCATCTGATGCGCTGCGCCGACGGCGGCTATCTCACCCCCGTCGATCACTACGAATCCTGTCCGACGCCACGGGCGGCCACCCGCGCGGCCGTGGACCAGCTGGGGTCCGCGCCCCTGTCCCGTCTCGCCGCGGTCCACGGCGTCCGGGGCGGTCACGGCGCCGGCCCGGGAGGGAGCCCGCGTGGTCCACACGCGTAAGAACCAGCGCGACCTGACCAGCGCCGAGCGGAGGAAGTTCGTCTCCGCCGTTCTGGAACTCAAGCGCCAAGGCACGTACGACGAGTTCGTCCGTACGCACATCGACTACTACGTCGCCGACGGCGAGACCCGCCTCCGCCTGGCCCACGCGACGCCCAGCTTCCTGCCCTGGCACCGCAAGTTCCTGCTGGAGTTCGAGCGGGAGCTGCGCCGGATCGACCCGACGGTGACCGTGCCCTACTGGGACTGGACCCGCGACAACACCCCTGCCGCCTCCCTCTGGGGCGAGGACTTCATGGGCGGCAACGGACGCCGGGGCGACCTCCGGGTGACGACCGGCCCCTTCGCCCACGCGGGCGGGCGATGGAACATCGTCTACGGCATGACCGAAGGCGGTTTCCTGACCCGGGACTTCGGCCGCCCGTCAAGCCCCCTCACGCTCCCCACCAGGGCGCAGGTCGACGCGGTGATGCGGGAGACGGTGTACGACGTGGCGCCCTGGAACTCCACGAGCGCCTCCGGCTTCCGCAACGGCCTGGAGGGGTGGGGCCCGGGCCGGACCAACGACCGCTTCCGGCTCCACAACCGGGTGCACCGCTGGGTGGGCGGCCTGATGCTGGGCGGCGCCTCGGTCAACGACCCGGTGTTCTGGCTGCACCACTCCTTCGTCGACCTGCTCTGGTCGCGCTGGCAGCAGCGCCACCCGCGGGCCGGCTACCTCCCGAGGCGCCAGCCTCCGCCGGGCGACGCGCAGCGCGGTCGGATCGCGGCCCTCGACGAGCGGATGGGGCCGTGGGGCGTCACCCCGGCGCAGATGCTCGACCACAGCGCGATCTACCGGTACGCGTGAGGTGCGGGCGTACGAAGCGGCCCCCCGGCAGGTGTGCCGGGGGGCCGCTCGGTGATCGGCTCGGTGTCCGGGCGGATCAGGCGCCGTAGCCACCGTCACGGTGCTCGTCGTGACCGTCGACGTTCGCGCACTGGTTGCCGAACGCCGGGTTGATCAGGCCGATGACGGTCACGGTGTTGCCGCACAGGTTGACCGGGACGTGGACCGGGACCTGCACCACGTTGCCGGAGGCCAGACCGGGCGAGTTGAGCGCGGCACCCTGGGCACCCGAGTCGGCGACGGCCATGCCGGCTCCGCTGAGGGCAACGGCACCCGTGCCGGCGAGAACAGCGGCAGCCTTCGCGATGCGAGACATCAAGAACTCCTTGGACGTGGAAAATCGACCGCGAGAATCACGGCCGTCGTTCCCCTTCAACGCCGAAAGGGCGCGCGAGTCACGGCCTTTAGGCCGTACGGAACGACATCGGGAAAGAGTGGCCCGCAGACCGGTGGCCCGCCCGCCGCCGGATACGACGGAGCGGACCCCCGGATCTGCGAGCCGCGGCCATGCGACAAGCCTTCCGGTGTAACGAGCAACGACCCCTCGGGTGGCGGGGAAGAATCGTGTCTTCACCCGCCGGGTCGTCGGTCGCACACAAGAACGCCGTCAGGCCGTCGGCTGCGCCAGGCCCAGCTCGGGGCCGAGCGTTCCCCGCACGGCGGGGCCGATGACGCCGAGCTGCGGCTCCGCGAGGGCGGGAAGCCCCGCGTGCTCACCGCGCGGCTGGGTGAGGGGGTTGCCGAGCGTGGCGCCGGGGGTCGCGGTCGCCATCCGGGCGCGCGGGTTGGCCACCTGGGCGGTGCCGGGCCGGCTGCCGTCCAGCACCTCGGGCAGCGGGGCGGCCACGAGGGTCTCCGGGACGGTGGTGCCGAGCGGCACCTGGGGCAGGCCGACGTCCGGCAGGGCGGCGGCGCGGCCGTGCTGGAAGCCGGTGGGGGCTCCGGGGACGGGCATGGGGACCCCGCTCGCCACGGTGGGGGCGTCCATCGGGATCACCGGCTCGAGGCCCTGGAGCGGAACGATCACCGGCGCCTCAGCGGCGGTCGCGGGGGCCGCCATGGCCGCGGAGGCGAGAGCGGTCATGAGGATTCCCATGCCGGCTTGAGCTCGCAGATTCATGACTGCGTACGTCCTTCAGAGCAGGAGACAAGGGTGCGGTGGTGCTGCCTCCTGTGAACGAGCCCGCCGCGGAAAACGTCGCGAAAATTCGCCTGGTTGCAGCAACGGGAGAGCCCCCCACCGGTGACGGCGGGGGGCTCGGTTGACGGCGCGTCAGCGTGGCTTGTCAGCCGTCGCGCTCGGAGCGCCGGGCGCGGACGAGGCGGCTGCCGCGGAGGCGGATGACGGCCCCGCCGACCATCAGCGCCGCGCTCGCGGCGGCGGCACCGGACAGCTCGGGCGCACTCCCGGTCTCCGGCAGCACGGCCCTGCCAGGCCCGCCCGGCGCGCCGGGGGTGTCGTCGTCCGGGGACGCCGGCTGGTCGGGCGTGCCCGGCTGGTCGGGGGTTCCAGGCTGGTCGGGCGTGCCCGGCTGATCCGGGGTTCCCGGCTGGCCCGGGTTGTCAGGAGTACCAGGGGTGTCCGGGCTACCGGGGCCACCGGGGGTGTCAGGAGTGCCGGGGTGGTCCGGGCCGCCGGGGGTGTCAGGAGTGCCGGGGTGGTCAGGGCTGCCAGGGCCGCCGGGGGTGTCCGGCTGGTCCGGATTCCCGGGCTGGTCCGGATTCCCGCCGGGGCCGCCCGGGGTGTCAGGGCCACCGGGGTGGTCGGGGGTTCCCGGCTGACCCGGGTTGTCAGGGTGACCAGGGTGGTCAGGGGTGCCGGGGCCGCCCGGGGTGTCAGGAGTACCGGGGTGGTCAGGGCCACCAGGGGTGTCCGGGCTACCGGGGCCGCCCGGAGTATCAGGAGTACCGGGGTTGTCCGGGCCGCCCGGGTGGTCAGGGCTGCCGGGGCCCCCGGGGGTGTCCGGCTGGTCGGGGTTCCCGCCGGGGCTGTCCGGCTGGTCGGGGGTGCCGGGTGGCTGGGGGTACTCGTCGTCCGGCTGGTCGCCGTAGCCACCGGGCTCGTCGCCGTACCCGCCCGGCTCGTCGCCGTAGCCGTCCGGCTCGTCGCCGTAGCCGCCGGACTCGTCTTCGTGGCCGTGGCCGTGGCCGCCCGCCTCGTCCGCGGCGGAGTGGGCCTGTGGGTGCCGGCCCGTGGCGGTGCCGGGCACGGCTTCCGCCGACGCGGCGAAGCCGCCGGTCAGCGACAGGACACCCGTCGCGGCCGCGGCGGTGAGCAGCTTCCTGCTGATGATGGATCGCATACCGCTCTTCCTCTGGAGAAAGGGAGAGACCGGCAGGGAATCCCCCCTCGCTCCGACCGGCCTGTCCACGCATTCGGTACGTCGGTCGTCGACGGACCGGTCGTCATGGGGTTGGCGAGAGCGTAAGGAGCGGCGCACCGCGGGGACCGGAACCACAGGTCGGCGATCGGGGAGAGTCATTCGATCAGCCGAAAGGGGGCAGCGGTCGGACGCGGAGGGAGCGAGCGCCCGCCGGGTGGAGCGAGGGTGCGGGCGGCCGTCAGCCGCCGAGCGGAAGGCCACCGAGGAGCTGCGTGCCCTTGCTGGTGTCGTTCAGCGTCTCCGTGGTCTCCCCCACGGTCTCGACGACGGAGCCGTCCGTGGTGCTGCTCAGCGTGTCCGTCTTGAGTCCGTCGCTGCTGAGCGCCCCGAGACCACCGTCCAGGCTGGTGGGGACGGCCGTCGGCTCGGCGGCCATGGCGGGCGCGGCGGCGGCCAGCGCCATCACAGAACCGGCGACGACCGCGGCAACCTTGGTGGGCTTCATGGAGTGAGTCCTTCCTCGATGACGTCTTCACAAGCAAGTCGCTTGCCGCACAGGCTTCTTGGCGGATTCCTGTACGTCGTTCCGTCTTCTGTAACGAGACGTTCGCTCCCCGGAAACTCCGGGAGGAAGGATTTCTCGACACTGCACCCGAACGAAGGGGCGCGGTCCTATTTGCCGATCGCACACGCGAGCGCCGTGCCGGTCCGGGAATACCGGACCGGCACGGCGCGGGTTCGTGCGCCGCCGCTACGGGGCGGAGAGGGGCGCCTCGGCGGGAAGCTGCGGCGCATTCGCCGGCGGGGTGGCCGGCAGCTCCGGCAGTGCGGGGAGGTCGGGCAGGGGGAGCCCGCCGAGGAGGGATTTCACGAGCTGGTCGATCAGCGAGGTCAGGGGTGTGGTGACCTGCGAGACCAGATCGGTGACGCCTCCGAGGGGAAGGGAGGCGAGCAGATCCGCCACCGTCTTCTCGACGGCGGCGACGGTGTCGCCGATCGGGTCGGCGGGCACCGCCTTCCGGGCGGGGGTCTCGGAATCGGTGCGCGTCGCGGCTTCCGCGGCGGCTCCGGCGGAGACCCGGGCGGCCACTTCCTCGGCGACCTCGGTGGCGACCTCGTCGGCGGTCCGCGGTGTGAGCGCGTCCGCTTCCACGACGACCGGGGAGGGGCGGGCGGGGTGGTGTTCGTCGGCGAGGGCGGATCCCGCCGCGCCGAGGGTGAGTGCGGCGGATATCGCCAGGACGGTGAGACGGCGTGATGCCAGGGGACGCATATGTGTTCCTTTTCCTTATGCGTCGGACAACTTCTCCGCCACCGTGCCTGCAGTGATAGCGCTCCGCAACGGCTGTGCTACGCAGCGCCATACCTCCGTTCGGGTGAATCCACCCCTCTGACCTGCTCCTCCAAGGGGCGTACGCCGTTGCACCGGACGGCGCACAAGGGTGCGTCCGAACGAGGAAAGGCCGACACGCCGCTCCCTGACGGGGCGGCGCGCCGGCCTTGGAGGGACCGCGATGCGGGGCGCGAGATCAGACGTTGGCGCAGGTGTTGCCGAAGGTCGGGTTCAGGAGCCCGATGACGTTGACGGTGTTGCCGCAGAGGTTGATCGGCACGTGGACCGGGACCTGCACGACGTTGCCGGACACGGCGCCACCGGAGTTCAGGGCCGCACCCTCGGCGCCGGAGTCGGCGGCGGCGACACCGGCGGCACCCGCGACGGACGCGGCGACACCGATGGTCAGGACTACAGCCTTCGCGATACGGGACATGGGGAAGCGCTCCTCGATTGTTTTCTTGGCCTCGGGACCGGACGACCGGCTCGCGCACGGCTTCGCCCGACTCCCTCAACAACGCGGACCCATTTCTTTGGTTGCGCTCCCGAACGGGTGACGTTCAACCGATCTTTGGGCCATAGGAGGGCCATTTGGGGGAGTGGGCCGGGAATGGCGCAACACGCTCAACGAGGAACCGGCCGACCGGATACGGGAGTTAGCGTTTCCGGGCATCTAATGCTTACTATCGCCCGGCATCGGGGTTATAACGTTCCCGAACGTTGCTTCCGGTCCCGCCGCGCGTTCACCCCTTTCGTGCGGACGACATCTCCCTCTCTCCCGATCTTCACGGGTCTTCCCTTCCTCCTCTCATCAAAGCGGAGAACCTGTATGCGGAATTCAACGGTTCGTGACGCGCACCGCGGTGCTTTGTGCGCCCTTTCCGCGAACGCCGTCCGGTCCTGACGTGCGGTCCTCACGAGAATCGGATTCTTCCGCCGCGTTCACCGTTCTGCACGCGGTCCAGCCCGGTGACGCGGGGGTCGCCCGCGTCGTCACGGACCTGGTCCGGGGGCAGCTGGGCGAGGGGATGCGGGTGGAGGTCGCCTGTCCGCCCGGCACGCCCCTCGCGGACGCCGTCCGCGCCGAGGGCGCCGCGGTGCACGCCTGGCGGGCCGGGCGCGAGCCCGGCCCCGGGCTGGTCCGGGAGACCCGCGACCTCGCACGGCTGATCCGCGGCGTCGGCCCCTCGCTGGTCCACGCGCACAGCGCCAAGGCCGGGTTGTGCGCGCGGCTGGCCCTGCGCGGACGCGTGCCGACGGTGTACCAGCCGCACGCCTGGTCCTTCGAGGCGGCCGACGGCGCGGTCGGTGCCCTGGCCCGGCGCTGGGAGCGCTGGGCGGCGCGCTGGGCGCACCGGATCGTCTGCGTCAGCGAGGCCGAGCGCCGCACCGGCGAGAAGGCGGGCGTCCGGGGAGCCTGGTCGGTCGTCCACAACGGTGTGGACACGGCCAGGTTCGCGGCCGCCGCGGCGAGGTTCCCCGCCCTGGAACCGGGCGAGGGCCCCCTCGTCGTCTGCGTCGGGCGGCTGTGCCGGCAGAAGGGGCAGGACGTGCTCCTCGCCGCCTGGCCCGCCGTCCTCGCCGACGCCCCCCGGGCCCGGCTCGTCCTCGTCGGCGACGGGCCGGACGCCGCACGGCTGCGCGGCCGGGCACCGAAGTCGGTGCGTTTCGTCGGCGCCGTGGACGACATCGCCCCCTGGTACCGCGCGGCCGATCTCGTCGTCCTGCCGTCCCGCTGGGAGGGCATGGCGCTGGCGCCGCTGGAGGCCATGGCGAGCGGCCGGCCGGTGGTCGTCAGCGATGTGGCGGGGGCGCGCGAGAGCCTGCCGCCGGAGCACGAACCGCTGTGTCTGGTCCCGCCGGACGACCCGGCCGCCCTCGCCGCCGCCATCGGCCGCCTCCTCGGCCGGCCGGAGCTGCGGCACTCCCTGGGCCGCCAGGCCCACGAGCACGTACTCAGCAGATTCGATGTGCGGCGCACCGGCGCGGCCGTCGCGGACGTGTACCGCGAGCTGGCCGGAGTGCGGTGCACCGAGCACAGAGAGCCGATTGCGCAGTGACTACGGAAAGCACGAGCGTTCCTCCTTCGCCGGGCCCCTGGCCCTCGGCGCGCAAGGCCGCCCACGGTCTCGCCTCCCTCGCCCCGCCGCGGGACGCGTCGGACCGGCTGGCGCTCCCGCCGCGCCGCCCCGCGCCGGTGCGGTTCACCGCCGTGCCGCTCATCGCGGCCGACGCCCTGGCCGTGCTGCTCGCCGCCTGGCTGATGCCCGCTCCGTACCCCGCGGTCCGGCTGGTGCTGCTGGTCGCGGGGTGCGTCCTCGCGCTCAACTCGTACGCGGGTCTGCACCGGCCCGGCTCCCTCACCGCCGTCCTGGACGAGGTGCCCGCTCTCGCCGCGCGCGCCGGGGTCGCCTGGTGCGCGGGGGCCGCCGCCGTCGCCGCGTTCACCCCCTCCCTCGCGCTCGGTCCCGGCGCCCTCTGTGCCGCGTACGCCACGCACCTCGCCACGGTGTGCGTGGTGCGCGGCACGGTCCGGGCCCGGCGGCGGCGGGTGGCCCGGGCGCAGCCGCGCTCGGCGCTGGTGGTCGGCGGGACGGGTGCGGCGCGCCGGTTCGCGGCGACGATCGGCCAGCACCCGGAGTACGGGATCCGGCCGGTCGGGATCGTCGGCAGCCGGCAGGACGGCGGGACCCCGCGGCCGGCCGGTGAGCCGGGGCTGCCGGTGCTGACGAGCATGGAGGAGATCCACCGGGCGGTCATCCAGAACACCGTCCGGGACGCGGTCTTCCTGACCGAGGACGCCGGCCTGGTGAAGCTCTTCCAGCACTACGGCTGCACGACCTGGCGGGTGGGCGGCGAGGGGCAGGACGGGCCGATGAGCGACCATCTCTGGGGGTACGGCTGCCGCCGTCTCGTGCCGCCGTCCGAGCGGCGCGGGCTGACCGCGAAGCGCGCGCTCGACCTCGCGGTGGCGGGTCCCGCCCTGGCCCTGGCACTGCCCGTGCTGCTCGTCTGCGCGATGGCCGTGCGGCTGGCCGACGGGCCCGGAGTGCTCTTCCGGCAGGAGCGGGTGGGCCAGAACGGCCGGCTGTTCACGCTGCTGAAGTTCCGTACGCTGCGCCCGACCGACGAGACGGAGTCGGCGACCCGGTGGAGCGTGGCCAACGACCGGCGGATGAGCGCGGTCGGCAACTTCCTCCGCCGGACCTCCCTCGACGAGCTGCCGCAGCTGTGGAACGTGCTGCGCGGGGACATGAGCCTCGTCGGGCCGCGCCCTGAGCGCCCGTACTTCGTCGCCCAGTTCAGCCGCATCCACGCCGGCTACGCCGCGCGCCACCGGATGCCGGTGGGGCTGACCGGGCTCGCGCAGGTGCACGGGCTGCGCGGTGACACCTCGATCGAGGACCGCTGCCGGTTCGACAACCACTACATCGATCACTGGTCGCTCTGGCAGGACGTCCGCATTCTGCTGCGGACCGCCGCCGGGCTCGTGCGACCGGCGGGGAGCTGATGATGGCGACGGCCGTGGCGGTCGTCACCCCGTTCCACGGCGTACGCGACGGGGTGCGCAGGGCGGTGGCGCTGTCCCCGGTCCTGCTGGTGATCGCGCTGCTGCTCGTCCCGGCCGCCGGGGGCGCCGAGGGCGGGACCGGAGGTACGGGGACGATCGCGGACGCGGCCTCGGGGCTGCTCGTGCTGATCTGCCTGGTGCGGGTGATGCGCGACGGGACGCGGCCGCTGACCCGGTGGGCGGCGGTCGTGCTCGGCCTGCCGGTCCTCGGGATCTGTCTGGCCGCGATCACCTCGCACGACCCGGCGGCGAGCCTGCCGGGTGTCGCCCGCTACGTCCAGATCTTCGTCCTCGTCCCGGCGGCCGTGCTCCTGACGATCCGCGACCGGCGGGACTTCGCCGTGATCGCGTGGGCGCTGGTCGCCCTGGCGCTGCTTCAGGGCGCGGTCGGCGTGACGCAGTACCTGACCGGCACGGGCGCCTCGTACATGGGTGAGGACGTCCGGGCGGTGGGGACCTTCGGGCCGACCGACGTGATGGGGATGGCGACGGTCGTCTCGTACGGACTCGTCGTCGTCACCGGGATCGCGCTGGGCAGCGGACGGGGTCGGACGCGGACGGCCGCCCTGGTGTGCGCGGGGCTGCTGGCCGTGCCGCTGACGCTGTCGTTCAGCCGGGGCGCGTGGATCGCGACCGTGCTCGCGTGCGCGCTGCAGCTGCTGCTCTCCGGGCTGCGGAGGGCCGGGCGGGTGGCGCTCGTGACGGGCGCGCTCGGGGTGGTCCTGGTGGGCGGCTTCGGGGTCGGCTCGGCGATGGTGAAGGAGCGGGTCACCAGCATCACGCAGGTGGCGGCGGCGCCGGACCAGTCGGTGACGGACCGGTACACGATGTGGGCGGCGGCCGGGCGGATGTGGCGGTCGGAGCCGGTGACGGGGGTGGGCCTGAAGGGCTTCCCGCAGTACCGCGACTCGCACGCCTCGGTCGCGCTGTCCTCGGGCAGTGACACGGCGGGCGCGGGAGCGGCGTTCCAGCGCCAGCCACTGCTCTCCCCGCACAACATGTACCTGCTGGTGCTGAGCGAGCAGGGCCTGGTGGGTCTCGTGGCGCTGGCCGGCAGCTGGGCGGCGCTGCTCGTGGGGGCGCTGCGGCGGCGGTCGCGGGGTGCGGACTGCGCGCTGGTGGCGACCGGGCTGCTGTCCTGGCAGCTCATCGACTTCTGCTACGCGGACATCGGCGGCCCTTCCACGGTGCTGATGTCGGTCGTCCTCGGCCTGGCGGCCTGGTGGTCGCTGGCGGAGGTGAAGCGTGCGTGACCCCTGGCGCGGGGAGCCGGAGCCGACGGACGGGCCCCGCCCGCCGGAGGGCCCGGGCAGCGGCGCCGCCGCCCCCCCGCCCGCCGCTCCCCCGCTCGCCGGACAGCCGCTCGCCGAACAGCCGCCGGGGCACCGGCCACAGGCCGTGGCCACGGCGGCCCGCGTGCCGTCGTGGGCCGCGGAGCGGGCAGCGGGTGGCGTCGAGCCACGTCCGGGCGGTGGCGGGCAGCCCGCCCGGGCCGCGGACGGCGGCGATGGCGGCGGCGGCAGGGAGTCCCGTCCGGGCGCGGGGCGTGGTGGCGAGCACCGCCGGGTCCGGGGCCGGAGGGGGCGGCGGTCGCGGCCGTGGTCGGCGTCCGGCAGGTTCCTGGCGCGGGCCGCGGCCGTCACGGCGGGGCTGACCGCCGCCGGGGCCGTCCTGGGGCTGGTCCGGGACCAGATCCTGGCGCGCTACTTCGGGGCGGGTGCCGAGACGGACGCCTTCCTCATCGCCTGGACCGTGCCGGAGTTCGCCTCGACGCTGCTCATCGAGGACGCGATGGCGCTCATCCTCGTGCCCGCGTTCGCCCGCGCCCTCGCCCGTCGCGGCGGCGGCCTGTCCGGCGACCCCGTCCGTGCCCTCGTACGCTCCACGCTTCCCCGGCTCGCGCTCACCGTCAGCGCCGTCTCCGCGCTGCTGATCCTCGGCGCACCGCTGCTCGTCGCCGCCCTCGCCCCCGGGCTGCCCGACCCCCGGCTCGCCGTCGACTGCACCCGGCTGACCGCCACCTGCGTGCTGACCTTCGCGCTCGCCGGCTACTGCTCGGCCGCTCTGCGCGCCCACGGCCGCTTCCTGCCGCCGGCCGCCATCTACGTCGCGTACAACGTCGGGATCATCGGCACGATCGTCCTGCTCCGCGAACCGTTCGGCGTGCGGTCGGCGGCGGCCGGGGTGGCCGTCGGCGGCGCGCTGATGGTGCTCGTCCAAGCGCCCTTCCTGCTGCGGGAGCTGCGCCGGCGGCCGGCGCCGAAGGAGCGGCACTCCGGTCCCCTCGGGGGCGACGGGCGGCTCCTCATGCTCGGGCTCATCGCCCCGGTCATCGCCTTCGCGCTCTCCCGCCAGTCCCAGATCCTCGTCGAGCGGTTCCTCGCCTCCCCCCTTCCCTCCGGCGCCATCTCGCATCTGAACTACGCCCAGAAGGTGGCGCAGATGCCGATGATCCTGTCCCTGATGCTCTGCACCGTGAGCTTCCCGGTCATCGCCCGCGCCATGGCCGCAGGTGACGTCGAGGGCGCCCGCCGCCGCGTCGAACGGGATCTGCTCCTCGCCGCCGTCGTCGTCCTCACCGGCGCCTCGATCGTGATCGCCGCCGCCCCGCAGATCGTCGAACTCCTCTTCCAGCGGGGGGCGTTCGACGCCGACGACACCGCCTCGACCGCCGCCGTGATGCGCGTCTACGCCCTCGGGCTGCTCGGCCAGACGATGGTCGGCACGCTGGTCCGCTGCTACTTCTCCGCGGCCCGCCCCCTGTGGTACCCGGCCGCCGCGATGGCCGCGGGGCTCGCCGTCACGGCCGCCGCCGGGGTGCCGGCGGCGGCGCAGTGGGGTGCCGTCGGCATCGCCGCCGCCAACGCGCTCGGCATCACCATGACCGCCGTGATGCTGCTGGCCGGGGCACACCGCCAGTCCATCCCGGTCCACGTCCGCCACCTCGGCGTGGGCCTGCTGCGGCTGGCCACCGCCGCCGCCTGGGCCACCGCCGCCGGCTGGCTCTGCTCGGTCCTCATCGCCCCGGTGGTCCTCTCCCTCAGCGTCGCGGCCCTGACCGCCACCGGCGTCTTCCTCCTCTTCCTCGCCTGCGCCGCCCGTGCGCCGGACATCCCGCCCCTCACCCGCACCGCATCACGAAGGCTCGCCCATGCCCGCTGTCATGGCGCCCCGCGCCGCCGCGATTCGCCGTCTGCTGCCGAAGCCGCCCCCGTGGGTGGCGATGTACCACTCGATCGCGGACGTTCCGGATGATCCGTACCGGGTGACCGTCTCCCCCGTCCGTTTCGCCCGGCAGTTGCACTGGCTGAACGACCGAGGGCTGCGTGGTGTCTCGGTGGGTGAGCTGCTCGAGGCGACCGCCGCCGGGCGCGCCAAGGGCCTGGTCGGCCTCACCTTCGACGACGGTTACGCCGACTTCCTCGACGCGGCCCTCCCCCTGCTGCGCGCCCACCACTTCACGGCCACCGTCTACGTCCTGCCCGGCCGTCTCGGCGGCGAGAACGCCTGGGACGAGGACGGTCCCCGCAAGCCGCTGCTGACCGAGGACGGGATCCGGCGCATCGCCGACGCCGGGATGGAGATCGGATCGCACGGTCTGCGGCACGTCTCGCTCCCCGCCGCCGACGACGCGACCCTGGCCGACGAGACCGGCCGCAGCCGCGCCCTCCTGGAGGAGATCACCGGCGCGACGGTGACCGGCTTCTGCTACCCGTACGGCCATGTCGACGCCCGGGTGATCCGGGCGGTACGGGAAGCGGGCTACGGCCACGCCTGCGCCATCGACCCCGGGCGGCTGACCGGCGTGTACGCGCTGCCGCGGGTGCACATCGACGACCAGGACACGTCCTGGCGGCTCACCGCCAAGCGCGCCCTGCACCCCCTGCGCCGTCGCTACCCGGCCGACCTGACGTCCCCCGAGGACGCCCGGGACATCCGGGGCGGCCGGCCGGTCCCGGGCGGCGAGACCGCCCGGCGGTCCTCGGCGGACGTGTCATGAAGGTCCTCCACGTCATCACGGGACTGGACATCGGGGGCGCCGAGCAGCAGCTCCGGCTGATGCTGCGCCACCTTCCGGCCCGCAACGAGGTCGTCACCCTCACCCACCCCGGGCCCGTCGCCCGGGGCATCGAGGCGGACGGCGTGCCCGTCACCCACCTGGGCATGGCCGGCAACCGCGACCTCGGCGCGCTGCCCCGCCTCACCCGGATCGTCCGCCAGGGCCGCTACGACCTCGTCCACACCCATCTCTACCGCGCCTGTGTGTACGGCAGGATCGCCGCCCGCCTCGCCGGGGTCCGCGCGGTCCTCGCCACCGAGCACTCCCTCGGTGACACCCAGATCGAGGGCCGGCCCCTCTCCACCGGCACCCGCGCGCTCTACCGGGCGACCGAACGGCTCGGGACCGCCACGGTCGCCGTCTCGCCGAGCGTCGCCCGCCGGCTGGAGGGATGGGGCGTGGCCCCCTCCCGTATCCACGTCGTCCCCAACGGCATCGAGACGGCCCGCTTCGGCTACGCGGAGGACGCCCGCCGCCTCACCCGCAAGACGCTCGGCCTTCCCGAGGAGGCCTTCGTCGTCGGCGGGGTGGGGCGGCTCGCCCCCGGCAAACGCTTCGACCGTCTCGTACGGGCGGTGGCGTCCGTGCCGGAGGCGCGGCTGCTCCTCGTCGGCGAGGGACCGGAGCGCGAGCGGCTCCTCTCCGCGGCCCGCGAGGGCGGGGCCGCCGACCGGACGCTGCTGGTGGGCGCGTGCGAGGACCCGCCGCCCGCGGGGGCCGAGCGGCCCGACCTGCCCTCGCTGCTCGCCGCGATGGACGTCTTCGTCTCCACCTCCCCCGACGAGACCTTCGGGCTCGCGGTCGTCGAGGCGCTGGCCGCCGGGCTGCCGGCGTTGTACGTGGCCTGTCCGGCGATCGACGACCTGCCGCCCGACGCGGCCCCCGGGGCCCGCCGGATCGGCCCGTCCGTCCCCGAGCTGATCAGCGCGCTGCGCGGGATCCGGGATGCCCGCCTCGCCCGGCTGCCGCAGCCGGCCGCCGCACACCGCTACGACATCGCCCACAGCGCCCGGCAGTTGATGTCCCTCTACGAACAGGCCGTCCACGGCACCCCTCCTCCCGCTAAGCGAGCTGCCCGATGAACCCGTCACGATCCGCCCTGAGAGACACCCTGCGCACCCCGCGCCGGTGGTGGGTGCTGCCCGCCTCCGTACTCGTCGGCGCCACCCTCGGCGGCGGCTACGGCGCCCTGAAGACCCCGCAGTACGCGGCGACCAGCTACGTCATCGTGGTCCCCGGCGAGAAGTCGGACCCGGCGGCCGCCCTCGGGTTCGCCCAGGCGTACGGCAGGGTCGCCACCGACATCGCGGTGACCGGCGACGCCCAGGTGTGGGCCGGTGTGTCGGCCGCGACCCTGCGCTCCGGGGTGCAGACCGCCACCTCCCCGGACGCGCCGATGATCTCCATCACCGCGCGGGCGGCCAAGCCCGCCAAGGCGGTGGCGATGGCCGACGGCGTCGCCCGCGCGCTGGTCCTCAACAGCACGCACGTCTCCGCCAGCACGGGCGTGAAGGTCGTGCAGTTCTCCCGGGCGACCAAGCCCGTCGCACCCGTCTCGCCGTCCGCGCCGCTCTCGGCGCTGGTCGGCGGCTCCGCGGGTGGGCTGCTCGGCGGGCTGGTGCTGCTCGTCCGGCCCCGGCGCGGCGTCCGGCCGGAGGGCGGCTCCACCCGGCAGCAGCCCTCGGCTCCGGTCCCGGGCCCGGCCGCGGCCTCGTCGCCGTCGTCCGGGTCGTCGGCCCCGTCGTCGCCCGCGTCCGTGCCGGCGGACGCGCGCCGGCCGGAACCGGAGTCGGTGTGACCGCGGGCGCCGCGCACGGTCTGCGCGGCGAGGTCTGCCGCGACGGCGCGGAGTTCGGCCGGCTCGGCGAGCGGTGGACGTCGCTGTACGCCCGCTGTTCCACGGCGACCCCGTTCCAGTCCCACTCGTGGCTGCACTCCTGGTGGCTGTCGTACGGCAGGCCCGGGGCGCTGCGCGTGGTCCTCGTACGGCGGCAGGACGGCGAACTGGTGGCGGCGGCGCCGCTGATGCGCGCACCCGGGCCGCTCCCTGTCCTCACCCAGCTCGGCGGCACGATCACCGACTTCACCGACGTCCTCCTCGACGACGCCTGCCCCGAGGCCGCGTCCGCGCTGGCCGAGACACTGGCCGGGGTGGCGCGGGGCGCGGTGATCGACCTGCGTGAGGTGCGACCCGGTGCCGCGGCCGAGCGGGTCCACGCCTGCTGGCGCGGCCCGCGTCGGCGGCTGGCCGACTCGCTCTGTCTCGAGCTGCCGGCGGTGCCGATGGACGCCCTGCTGGAGCGGATCCCCTCGGGCAAGGCCCAGCGGGTGCGGGCCAAGCTGCGGAAGCTGGACGCCCTCGGGATCGACGAGCGGATCGTGAGCGGCGAGGAGGTCCCGGCGGCCCTGGAGCAGCTCCTGAGGCTGCACCAGCTCCAGTGGCGCGGCCGGGGGGTGACCGCGGAGCACACCAGCGACCGGTTCGCCCAGCACCTGGCGCGGGCCGTCCGGCCCATGGTCGAGCGGGGGGACGCGATGGTGACCGAGTTCCGGCTGGCCGGTGACGTGGTGGCCACCGATCTCACCCTGATGTCACCCCGGCTCGCCGGGGGTTATCTGTACGGCGCCGATCCCGAGCTGCGCGCCCGCAAGGTCGACGTGGCGACGATGCTGCTGCGGCACGGATCGCGTCAGACCAGCGCGAGCGGGCGCTCGACGCTGAGCATGCTCCGGGGCACCGAACCGTACAAGCTCCACTGGCGGCCCGAGACCGTCCCCAACCAGCGTCTGATGATGACCGGTCCGGCGACGGCCCCGCTGCTGTGGCTGCGGGCGGGCGCCGCGGACGGCCGGCGCTGGGCGGCCCGGCAGGCACGGGAGCGGGAATGGCTGGGCCGGGCGGTGCGGCGGCTGCAGGGGCGGACGAACGGCGGCGGAGGATGATCTCCTCCGCCGCCGTGGGGAGTCGGTGACGGGTCAGAACGGCCAGGCGCCGTTCATGAAGCCCGCCCAGTCGACCTTCACGGAGTCCTTCCAGCCGCCCTTGGGGACGCAGACGGGGCCACCGATCCAGCTCTCCACCCACGAGCCGAGGTCCAGAGCCCAGCACTCGGGCGCGGGAGCGGGCTGGGGAACCGGCTGCGGCTGCGGCAGGGGCTTCGGGGGGACCTCCGGCTTGGGCTCGGCCTTGGGCGGGACCTCGGGCTTGGGTTCAGCCTTCGGGGGGACCTCGGGCTTGGGTTCAGCCTTCGGGGGGACCTCGGGCTTGGGCTCGACCTTCGGGGGGACCTCAGGCTTGGG
>NZ_JBVJPY010000012.1:0-173452 GCF_055609145.1 Streptomyces sp. NPDC036822 | reverse complement strand
TCGGCTCGACCTTCGGGGGGACCTCAGGCTTGGGCTCGACCTTCGGCGGAACCTCAGGCTTCGGCTCGACCTTCGGCGGAACCTCAGGCTTCGGCTCGACCTTCGGCGGAACCTCAGGCTTCGGCTCGGGTGCCTTCGGTACGTCGGGGTCGGCCGGCTCCGGGAACTCGGGGTCTTCCGGGAAGTCGGGGAACTCCGGGTCCTCGGGCTCCGGGAACTCCGGGTCCTCCGGGAAGTCGGGCCACTCCGGGAAGTCAGGCCACTCCGGCCACTCCGGGATCTCGGGGACTTCAGGCGGCTCGGGAGCCTCCGGGACCTCGGGGACCTCCGGGGGCTCCGGTGCCTCGGGCCCGGTCGGTACCTCGGGCTCCGGCGGATTCGTCCCGTACAGCATCTTCCGGAAGACCTGGGACGACTTCGGGTTGTTGCCGCACTGCCATACACCGTGCGGGCAGTAGTCCGTGATCGTGTGGTACAGCGGCTTGTGTTCGTCCATCCACTCGAGCATCCGCCGCATGTATTCGGCGTTGTCGCCGTTCCGGAAGAGCCCCCATTCCGGATAGGAGATCGCCTTGCCGTGCTCGGCCGCGAAATCCACCTGCTTCTGCAGCCCGTACGGCTCCGTCACGTGCTCGTCGAAACGGGAACCCGACGGCTGGTCGTACGAGTCCATGCCGATGATGTCGACGACGTCGTCACCCGGATAGCACTGCGTCCAGGGAATGGCGTCCGTGCCCCGGCTCGGATTGAAGTCGAAGCGGAACTTCTGGCCGGGCACGGAACGCATGGTGGTGACGATCCGGGTCCAGTACTTCTTCCACGCCGTGGGATCCGGCGCACACCGGTGCGTGTAGGTGACGCCGTTCATCTCCCAGCCGAGGACGATGACGGTGTCGGTCGCCTTCATGTCGACCAGGCGTTCGGCCAGCGTGCGGAAGTGGTGGTCGTAGTGGCCCGCCGCGCCGAGCTGGAGCTGCCGGCGGACTTCGCGGTCGGAGACGCCGGCCTCGTTCCGCTCGAGCATCGGCACGTTGAGGACGAAGAGCCGGTCCTCCCGCTCGTTGCGCCAGTCCGCCCAGGCGTTCAGGAAGCCAGGGGGGCCCTCGATGTTCGACCAGAGGTCACCGGGGAGGTAGGTGTGACCGACCCGCAGTTCGCGTCCGCCGAGCCACCGTTCCAGCTGGGCGATCCGGCCGACCCCGACCGGACCCGATTCGAGGAACGCGCCCATCGCGTCGGACAGAGCCGGTTCGGGCCCCTTGGCCTTCGCCGTCGCAGGATCGGCGGCGGCGAAAGCAGGAGAGGACAGCACGACTGAGCCCGATGCGAGGAGACCGGCGGTGAACACCCCCAGCCACACACTCGAAGTCTTCCGCTTCCGGTCGCCCATGGCCACTCCTTCACGTCCTGCACCATTTGATGGTCCGTCAGTCAGATACTCAGAAAGTATTCCTAATGAGCCGACCGTGAACGCGGAGGGGAACTGATTGGTAGTCCATTCGGGTATTTCAACGCCCGGTTGGGGCACACGCCGTGAGTGGCGCCTTGCGTCCGGGCATGAGAAAGGCCGGTCCCGGGAGACGTCGTGGACATCTCGCGAAACCGGCCCCTCGAAGCGCGCCCGCAGCGGGCGCGCGGTGTCAGGCGTTGACGCAGGTGTTGCCGAAGGCCGGGTTGATCAGGCCGATGACGTTGATGCTGTTGCCGCAGGCGTTCACCGGGATGTGGATCGGAGCCTGGATGACGTTGCCCGAGAGCAGGCCCGGCGAACCGACGGCCGCACCGTGCGCCTCCGAGTCCGCGAAGGCGGGCGACGCCGCACCCATGGCCATGACGATTCCGGCGACGACGACCGCAGCCTTCTTACCCATCATTTCGTCTGGATCCTTTCTACGGCGGAAGACTCTTCACGGATTTCGTGATGCACGGGCGCATTCGATGCTCCCGGCCTCCGCTGCACACATGACAACGACCATGCCGCAGAAAGGAAACCGGCTAATCGCCGCAACTCCATATTCACTCCATCGCGCCGATCGAATTCCGCCGGACGCCGCACGTCCGGCACGGGGGTGCCGCCGGACCGTCGGCACCTCGCACGGGCTCAGCGCGGCCAGATCGGCGTCTTCGTGAGGCGTTCCCACTCCTGGTCCGGGATCCCGGGTACCGTACGGCCGGCACGGGACCATCGCTGAACCATCGAGGAATAGACGGGAAATGGGCTCCGGTCGGCAGGCGGCGGGTCCGCCACATAACGGCTCTTCGGAATGAAGGCCATCCGTTCCCATTTTCCGGGATCGGGCGCCATCGTCTCCTCCCATCACTGCGGTCCCCGTATCATTCCACAGGCCACGCAGGAGAGTGATTCGTCCCGACCATGTCGCGTCGCGTACCTGTGTGCGACGGTTTTCGATTTACCGTGCGGGCATCCCATTCCCGAGCCCCGGTGGTGTCCGCACGTGCCCGTCAGGAAAAGACTCACGCGTCCACGGCGGCTGGTGCTCGCCTCGGCGGCGCTCCTCGCCCTCGGTTCCGGCGCGCTCGCCGCCGCCCCCGCCGCCCTCCCGTCCCCGGCCGACGGCCTCAACATCCTCGTGGCGGGCGTCGACAGCCGTCAGGGCGTCACCGCGCAGGAGAAGGCCAAGCACTATCTCGGCGGCACAGGGTGCGACTGCACCGACGTGATGATGCTGGTGCACATCTCCGCGAAGAACGACCGGGTCAGCGTGGTCAGCCTGCCCCGCGACTCGCTCACCGCCTTCCGCGCGGGCCACTACGACCAGCGGACCGGCGCCGAGCACGGGGCCCACCCGGCGAAGATCAACGCCGCCCACACGGAGGGCGGCCCGGCCTTCACCGTCGAGACCGTCGAGCGGATGACCGGCACCCCGGTCCACCGCTACATCGAGATCGACTTCCGGCGGTTCATGGACGGGGTGAACCGCCTGGAGAACGGTGTGCCGGTCTGCACCAAGGTGCCGCTCAAGGACCCCGTCACGGGGCTCGACCTCCCGCCCGGCACGACGAGGGTCGCGGGCGGCGAGGCCCTCCAGTTCGTCCGCTCGCGGCGCGCCGACGGGAAGATGGACTTCGGCCGCATGCAGAAGCAGCAGCAGTTCTTCGTCAACACCCTGCGGAAGGTACGCACCGACCTGCTGCGGGACCCCGATGCACTGCGGACGTTCGCGTCGACCCTGCGCGGTACGGCGGCGCTGGAGCGCGGTCTGTCCGTCACCGACATGCTGACGCTCGCCGTGCGGCTGCGGAACCTCACCCCGTCCCGTACGGAGTTCGCGACGGTCCCCGTCGCCGGATTCAAGGACGTCGCCGGCGCGGGGTCCACGGTCGTCTGGAACGAGGAGCAGGCCGCCGAGGTCTTCGAACGGCTGCGCACGGACCAGCCGCTGCCGAAGGCCGCCACCACACCGACGAGCACCATCCCGCAGGGCCTCGGGGAGTACCGGCCGACCGGCGGCGCCTCGCTCCTCTGCGCCCCGTGAGGGACGGCGCGCCGCCCCGGCGCCCTCCGGAGAGGGTGCCGGGGCGGTGCGCCGGGCCCGGTGGTCAGCGGGCCAGCGTGCGGGCCAGCTCCGCCGGGTCGGTCGTCGGCGCGTCGCAGGTGAAGTGACGGCAGACGTACGCGGCGGCCGCCCCGTTCACCAGCGGGCGGTCCTTGAGCAGCGGGAATTCGTCGCTGTCCGGGGCTCCGAAGGCGACGACCGCGCCCGGCGCGTCGGCGAGGAGCGCGGTCCGGTGCAGCGCGCGGGCGGGACCGTCGCCGTTCCCGTCGCCCGAGACGCCGGCCGGGGAGCCGACGACCGCGATCTCGCGGGGACCGTCGAGCAGGGCCTCCGCCGTCGCCAGGCCCCAGCCGATGAACCGGGGCGCGCGCGGCCCCAGCGCCTTGACCACCCCGAGCGCTCCCTCGGCCGCGGCCCGGTGGGCCTCCGAGCCGGTGTGCGCGGCGTAGGAGAGCAGCGCGCCGGCGGCGGCCGTCCAGCCGGACGGCGCCGCGTTGTCGGTGGGGTCCTGGGGCCGGCGGATCAGGGTCTCCGCGTCGTGGGCCGTGTCGTACAGCGCGCCGCCCTCGGCGACGAACTGGTCGAGGACGATGTCGAGCAGGAAGCCGGCGAACTCCAGCCAGGCCCCCTCGCCGGTGACTCCCGCGAGGGCCAGGAACCCCTCGGCGACATCGGCGTAGTCCTCCAGGACCCCGGCGTTGACCCCGGCCCGGCCGTCCTTGGAGGTACGCGAGAGCCGCGCGCCCTCGCCCAGGTGAAGGCGTACGAGCAGGTCGGCGGCCTCGGTCGCCCGCTCGACCAGGTCGGGGCGGTCGAAGAAGGCCCCGGTCTCGGCGAGCGCGGCGATCGCGAGCCCGTTCCAGGCCGCGACGACCTTGTCGTCCCTGCCGGGGCGGGCGCGCCGGTCACGGGCCGCGAACAGCCGCTCCTTCACCGAGGCGATCCGGTCGGCGTCGGCCACGGCCGTCCCGTCGTCCCACAGGGGGAGCTGGAGGACGGAGGCGCCCTCCTCGAAGGTGCCCTCCTCGGTGACGCCGAAGTACCGGGCCGCGTACCGGGCGTCCTCCTCGCCCAGCGCCTCGGCCAGCTGCTCCGGGGTCCAGACGTAGTAGGCGCCCTCGACGTGCCGGCCCGACCCGTCGTCGGAGTCGGCGTCCAGCGCGGAGGCGAACCCGCCCTCGGTGGTGCGCAGTTCACGGACCATGAAGTCGGCCGTCTCCAGCGCGACCCGGCGGGCCAGATCGCTGCCGGTGACCCGCCACAGATGCGCGTACACCCGGCACAGCAGGGCGTTGTCGTACAGCATCTTCTCGAAGTGCGGGACGACCCAGTCGCGGTCGACGGAGTAGCGGGCGAAGCCGCCGCCGAGCTGGTCGTAGATGCCGCCGCGGGCCATCGCCTCGCAGGTGTCGGCGGCCATCTGCAGGGCCCCCTCGGCCCCGGTGCGGGCGTGGTGGCGCAGCAGGAACTCCAGCGTCATCGACGGCGGGAACTTGGGCGCCCCGCCGAAGCCGCCGCGCGTCGCGTCGTACTCCCGGGTCAGGCCGAGGAGCGCCTGGGCCAGTTCCTCCTCGCCGGGGACGCCGTCCCCGCCGTAGGCGAGCGAGCGGCCGGCGAGGTCCTTGACGATCTTCCCGGCGACCTCGTCGACCTCCTCGCGGCGGTCGGTCCAGGCGCGGGAGACGCCGTCGAGGACGTCCCCGAAGGACGGCATGCCGTGGCGGGGCTCGGGCGGGAAGTAGGTGCCGAAGTAGAACGGTTCGGCGTCCGGGGTGAGGAAGACCGTCATCGGCCAGCCGCCCTGGCCGGTGGCCGCCTGTACCGCCTCCATGTAGACGGCGTCGACGTCGGGGCGCTCCTCGCGGTCGACCTTGACGGCGACGAAGTGCTCGTTGACGTAGGCGGCGGTGGTGTCGTCCTCGAAGGACTCGTGGGCCATCACATGGCACCAGTGGCAGCTGCTGTAGCCGACGCTGAGCAGGACGGGGACGTTCCGGCGGCGTGCCTCGTCGAACGCCTCGGTCGACCACGGCCACCAGTCGACGGGATTGTCGGCGTGCTGGAGGAGATACGGGGACGTCTCATGGGCCAGTCTGTTCGGCATACCCCAATCCTCGCGCACACGACGGAGCCCCGCCTCTACGCCACGGGGGCGGTGCGAGGGCGGGGCGGTGCGGGCCGGGCAGCGGCGGGGGCGGTGGCCGGGGTGGCGGGCGTGGAAACGGGAGCGGCCCCGCTCCCCCGCAATGGATATGCGAGGAGCGGGGCCGCTTCAGCGGAGGTGCTGGCGTCAGCCGCCGACGTTTCCGTTGTCCGCCAGGACGTTGCGCAGGAGGTTCGACAGCGGGTCGTCACCGGTCTGCTGCACGGAGTTCTGGGTGCAGGTCTGGTTCGACATGTCGTTGCCGATGACGTCCTGGACCGCGACCGGGATGGCGATGACGCCGACCGGAACCTGGGCCTGGACCTTCTGGATGTCGAAGCAGTGGAGAACGCCACCGTTGACGAGGCCGAAGTTCGGGCTCATGTAGCCACCGGTGGAGTTGCTGCCGATCGCCTGCTTCGACGTGTTGCCGATGGTGTTGGCGCTGTTGCCTTCGTCGCCCGCCGCCATCGCCGTCGTCGCCGAGACGCCGACAACGGAGGCCGCAACTGCCGCCGTGGCAAGAACCTTCTTGATCACGAGATTTCCTTCTTGAGCTGGAGGGCCCTGGAATGCTCCGTTACCGAAGCACGCTGATCAACTGCCGGGATGGGGATTGGTTCCGGAGCCTCACCCGGACGCGCTATTCGGCAGATGAACGCCATCGGACGTGATGTCGAGGGGCAGCCGTTCGGTCCGGGCCGATCCGGGCCTCGGCACCGGCGGGACACCGGCAGCCGACTCCGCTCCCTCGCTTCGGCGCGCGTGGCGCAGGACACTTGTTCCCGGAAGCGGGAGCTCTCGGAGGGGGACGCACATGCGGGAGAACCACCGGGCGGAAGCCGAGGGGCTGTTGGCGCGCCTCGTGGAGGAGGAGGTGCGGCGCTCCGGCGACCGCGCCGGCTCCGCGGCGCTGCTGGCACGCGGCCGGGCGGCGCTGGACACCATGGCGGCGGGCGCGGCGGAGGAGTACGCGGCCTACGTGCGGGCGCTCGCGGAGGCGGAAGCCGCCCCTTCGCCGCCGACGGGCCGGTTCGGCGGCCCGGCGGCCGGGGCGGGCGCGGTGGTGACGGCCGTCGCCTCCGTCGCCGCCCTCGGCGCCGACCTGGCCCTGGGGACGGCGGCCGGGACCGCGCTCGGCGCCGGGGCGGTGGTCGCGGTGGCCGGTGCGGCGGCGACGGTCCTGAAGGTGACCGCCTCCTCGTGGACCGCCCCGCACCGGCGGCCCGGCGCGGCCGGTCCGCCGGGCGGCGCCGAACAGCTGCGGGAGCGCTGGCTGACGGCTCTGGAGGTACGGGGGGTGCGGCCGTTCCTCGACCGGCAGCGGGTGCCGTCAGCGGCCGCCGAGGAGCCGCCGAGGAAGGTGGTGGCCCAGCTGCGCGGCGCGGACCGCAGCGCGGCGGCCCGCCGCCGTACGGTACTCGAGCAGTCCTTCGGCCATCTCCCCTCCACCGGGGCGGCGTTCGCCGGGCGCCGGGACGAACTGGCGCGGATCACGCGGTGGGTGCAGGCGGGACGGGCGTCGACGACGACCCGGCCGACGGTCGTGATGCTGCACGGGGAGCCAGGGTCGGGACGCACGACGCTCGCCGTACGGGCGGCGCACGCGCTCAAGGACCAGTTCCGGGGGGCGTGCGTGGTGGACCTGCGGGGCGGTGGAACGCGCGGCGAGAAGCCGCTGTCGACGCGCGAGGCGCTGCTGCACCTGCTGAACCGGCTGGGGGCGCCGCGGGAGCAGCTGCTGTTCCGCGAGCGGTCGTCCGCCGAGCAACAGGTGCGGAGACTGGCGGAGTTGTACCACCAGCACCTGACCGGGCTGCCGGTGACGGTGGTCCTCGACGACGCGGTGGACGCCGCACAGGTCCGCACGCTGCTGCCGGAACGCTCGGACAGCCTGGTCCTGGTGACCTGCCGGGAGCCGCTGGACCTCGGACCGGACGTGCCGGCGTCCGTGCACCGGATCGCGGTGACCGGCCTGGACGCGGCGGGCGCCGAGGAGCTGCTGCGCGGGGCGGCCGAGGGGCCGGACGCGGGCCCGTACGACTCCGCGGCCTTCGACCGGGTGCGGGAGCTGTGCGGAGGGCTGCCGCTCGCTCTGAGGGCCGCGGGCTCCCTGCTCGGGTCCCGCTCGATGGGTGATCTGGCGGGGCTCCTCGACCGGCCCGGCTCCGGCGCGGATCCCGTCGGGCGGGCGCTGGGCGTCCGCTACGCCACCGGTCTCGACGAGGACGGACGGCGGTTGCTGCGCCGGCTCGCGCTCGCCGGGCGGGCCTCGCTCGGCGCGGCCGCCGCCGCCGCGCTGCTCGGCGCGACCGGGCAGGACGGCGCCCGGCTGCTGCGGGAGCTGGCCCGGGCCGGGCTCCTGGACCATGTGCGCGGGGGGCCGGCGACGCCGCAGGGCGGCGGCGGGGAGCGGTACCGGCTGCACGACTCCGTGCGCGGCTTCGCCGCCGCCCGGCTCCTCGACGAGGAGGACGCGGCGGAGACGGCGGCCGCGCAGGAGCGGCTGATCCGGGACTACGCCGAGCTCGCGGACACGGTGATCCGGATGGTCGACGGCAAGATGTCGACACGGGCCGACCGGTTCGGCGGGCACGGCTTCGGCTCCCTGGACGCGGCCCTGCGCTGGCTGGACGAGGAGTCGAGCTTCATCACGGCGGCGCTGCGGCACGCCGAGGGCGTCGACCAGCAGACGGTCCTCGATCTGCTGGGCGCGCTCTGCGACTACTGCCTGCTCCGCGGCGACCTGTACCGGCTGGGTGAGATCAACGAGCTGACCGACGCGGTCGGGCTCGGCCTGCTGTCCCGCTCGGTGCAGTGGCGGACCGGCATCGCGGCCCGCCAGCTCGGCGAGCTGGACAAGGCGCGCACCACGCTGACGTCGGTGGTCTCCCTCTACCAGGAGGCGCACCAGGACGCGGGGGCGGCCCTCGCGCTGTGTTCCCTCGGGATCACCCTGCACCACCAGGGCAATCTGACGGAGGCGTCCGCGAGGCTGCGGGAGGCCCTCGTGCTGCAGGAACCGGAGTCCCTCGCCGCCGACCGGGGCTGGACGCTGCACGCCCTCGGGGCGGTGGAACGGGACCGGGGCCGGCTTGCGGAGGCGCTGGACCTGCTCGGCCGGGCGCTGGACCTGCACCGGGAGAGCGAGTCCCTGCACGGCGAGGCGTGGGCGCACTTCCAGCTGGGCCAGGTGTGTCTGCGGACGGGCGACGCGGAGCGCGCCGGAACGGAGCTGCGGCGCGCTCTCGACCTGTACGGACGCACCCACGACGGCCGGGGGCAGGCGTGGGCGCTGACGCAGCTGGCCCGCGCCCGGCTCGTCGAGTCGGACGCCCCGGCCGCGGTCGACGGGCTGCGCCAGGCCCTCGCCCGCCACCGTGACCAGGAGGACGCCCGGGGCGAGGCGTGGACGCTGTACTACCTCGGGCACGCCCTGGAGGAGCACGGCGAGCCGGACCAGGCGGTGCGGGAGCTGGAGCGGGCGCGCACGATGTTCTCGCGGATGCGGGACGTGTACGGGCTCGCCTGCGCCCGGCACCACTCGGGCCGGGTGACCCGTGATCAGCGGGCGGCGCGGACCGGCAACCTCCGCAACTCCGGGTTCGCCCGGCAGCTCCTGGCCGACGCCCGGGCGGACTTCCACCGCATCGGGGTGGCTCACGGGGAGGCGTGGACCTGTCTGGAGCTGGCGATCGTCGACGCCGGGAACGACAGGCCGGCGCAGGCCCTGGCGCTGTGCGACGAGGCGGTCGCGCTCTTCCTCTCGTACGACGACCGGCGCGGTGCGGACTGGGCCCGTTTCCTGCGCTGCACGCTGCTTCCGTACGCCGCCCCGGGCGGCGTGGAGGCGGGCAGGGAGGCGGCGCGGGAGGAGCTGGCCGCGCTCCTCGCGGACGGCCACGCGACCCGCGACGGGAAGGTGGAGGACTGCGCCGAGGCGTACGGGCTCGTCCTGGAGCGGGGCGGCGTCCAGGCACCGGGCGGATCCGGCGCGGGCTGGCAGGCGTGGGCGCTGGGCATGGTGCCGAGCCGGCACGCCCGCGAGGTGATGGGCGTGCCGGTGGTGCTGCCGGGGCCTGCCTGAGGACGCGGCACGAGGGCCCCGGGTGCCGGGGCCCTCGTGCCGCGGGGCGGGGCCCCGCTACTCCCGCGTGGCCGCCTTCTCCGCCTGGGGGGCGGCGGCCGGGTCGGCGGCCTCCTCGAAGGAGACCTTGCCCATGTGCCGGTTCATCGACTTCATCAGCATCCAGACGGCCACGGCCATCACGGCGAAGACGACGAAACCGAGCACGCCGGGGGTCACCTTGTTCTTGTCCAGCTCTTCGGCGGCGAAGGGGACAAGCTGGGTCAGTGCCAGGTGTGCGCTCATGTCAGGCATTGTCGCGGATGCCCGCGAAGAGGTCGCTCTCGGGGAGGGAGGTATCGACCAGCGACTTGCTGAGCTCGTACTCCTCCGTCGGCCAGACCTCCTTCTGGATCTCCATCGGGACGCGGAACCAGCCGCCGTCCGGGTCGATCTGCGTACGGTGCGCGATCAGGGCCTTGTCGCGGATCTCGAAGAAGTCCGAGCAGGGGACGTACGTGGTCAGCGTGCGCTCGGCGCGCTGGAAGTCCTTCCAGCGCTCCAGCCACTCGCCGTACGGCGACTCCAGCCCGCGGGCGAGCAGGGCCTCGTGCAGGGCGAGCGTGCGGGGCCGGTTGAAGCCCTGGTTGTAGTACAGCTTCTGCGGCTGGAAGGCCGGGCCGAACTCCGCCTCCGGGTACTTCTCGGTGTCCGCCGCGGCGTCGAACGCCACCATCGTGATCTTGTGGGTCATGATGTGGTCGGGGTGGGGATAGCCGCCGTTCTCGTCGTAGGTCGTGATGACCTGCGGACGGAAGGAACGGATCTTGCGCACCAGCTCGCCGGCCGCCTTGTCGATGTCCTCCAGGGCGAAGCAGCCCTCGGGCAGCGGAGGCAGCGGGTCGCCCTCCGGCAGGCCGGAGTCCACGAAGCCCAGCCACTCCTGCCGCACGCCGAGGATCTCGCGGGCCTCGTCCATCTCCTTGCGGCGCACCTCGTGGATGTTCGCCTCGATGTAGGCGTCGCCCTGGAGCTTGGGGTTGAGGATGGAGCCGCGCTCGCCACCCGTGCACGTGACCACAAGGACGTCCACCCCCTCCGACACATACTTGGCCATCGTGGCCGCGCCCTTGCTCGACTCGTCGTCGGGGTGGGCGTGAACGGCCATCAGTCGCAGCTGCTCAGTCAAGACTCGGTCCTCGGTGATTGGTCGCGGAGGGAGGTCTCTATAGTGACGGAACCGGGGGGCGGAAAATTCCGGGTGCCCCGGCGGCGAGAGGTAAAGAGCATGAGCGCGGTTCGAGAGCAGCTGCCCGAAGGGCGCTACGGCCGCTCGGCGGACGAGCGCGCCGACCGGACGCTCAGGATCACCGGCGCCGTGCTCGGGGTCCTCTTCCTCGGCCTGCTGAGCTGGTTCGCCTGGTACTACGTGGCCGACAACAAGATCAGCGCCGAGATGATCAAGTTCGACGTGGTGAGCGACACCGAGGTGCAGGTGCACCTGGAGATCCGCAAGGACACCGACGCGAAGGGCGTCTGCACCCTGCGCTCGCGCTCCGAGGACGGGGCCGAGGTCGGCCGCAAGGACGTCCGCGTCGAGGAGGCCGCCGACCGGATCGACCGCGTGTGGTCCGTCCGCACCACCGCCCGGGCGACCAGCGCCGAGCTGGTCGGGTGTACAACCCGTTAGCAGCGGGTAGGGACCGTACGGCGTGTCGGGCTCCGTTTCACGCCTGACCTGGGGCGATGTCATCCCTGTGGTTTTTGTCCTCCCCCTTTTCGCCACTAATTGTTAGGCTCGTGGTTTCGCCCACTCAGGAGGGAACATCCTTCCGGGTAGGGCGATGCTTTGTATTCCCGGTACCTACGAGGAGCACCTGTGACCCAGACCAGCGACAACGTCACCTGGCTCACCCAGGAGGCGTACGCCCAGCTCAAGGCCGAGCTGGAGTACCTGTCTGGTCCCGCGCGAACCGAGATCGCCGCCAAGATCGCCGCGGCGCGCGAGGAAGGCGACCTGCGCGAGAACGGCGGGTACCACGCGGCCAAGGAGGAGCAGGGCAAGCAGGAGCTCCGGGTGCGCCAGCTCACCCAGCTCCTGGAGCACGCCAAGGTCGGCGAGGCCCCGGCCGAGGAGGGCGTCGTCGCGCCCGGCATGGTCGTCACGATCGCGTTCGACGGCGACGAGGACGACACGATGACCTTCCTGCTCGCCTCGCGCGAGTACGCGAGCGGCGACATCGAGACCTACTCCCCCCAGTCCCCGCTCGGCGTCGGCGTCAACGGCAAGAAGGCCGGCGAGGACGCCGAGTACGAGCTGCCGAACGGCAAGAAGGCCACGGTGAAGATCCTGAGCGCCAAGCCGTACGCCGGCTGACGCCCCCACTGCACGGCGAAGGGCCGGACCCCGAGGGGTCCGGCCCTTCGCCGTGCGTGAGCGGTGGTGCCGGGCGGTCAGGCCGTCAGGCCGTCGCCGAGCGGTACTTGCGGACCGACAGCGTCCGGAAGACCAGGACGATGAGGACCGACCAGATGACCGACGCCCAGACCGGATGCTGCATCGGCCAGGCGTCCGGCGCCTGGTAGCCCGGTGGCAGGTTGCCGAAGAGCTCGCGGGCCGCCTGCACCGTGGCGCTGAACGGGTTCCACTCCGCGATGTGCCGCAGGAAGGTCGGCATGTTCTCCGACGGTACGAAGGCGTTGGAGATGAAGGTCAGCGGGAAGAGCCAGATCAGGCCGCCGGAGGTGGCCGCTTCCGGGGTCCGCACCGACAGGCCGATCAGGGCGCCGATCCAGGAGAAGGCGTAGCCGAGGAGGAGCAGGAGGGCGAAGCCGCCGAGCACCTTGCCGACGTTCTCGTGCGTCCGCCAGCCGACCAGCAGCGCCACGATCGCGAGGACCACGAGCGTGAGGGTGGTCTGCACCAGGTCGGCGAGGGTGCGGCCGGTCAGGACCGCGCCGCGGGCCATGGGCAGGGAGCGGAAGCGGTCGATGAGGCCCTTGTGCATGTCGTCGGCGATGCCCGCCCCGGCGCCGGCCGTGGCGAAGGTGACCGTCTGGGCGAAGATGCCCGCCATGAGGAACTCGCGGTAGGCGGCCGGCGAGGTGCTGCCGTCGACACTGATCGAGCCGCCGAAGACATAGCTGAACAGCACCACGAACATGATCGGCTGGATCAGCCCGAAGATGATCATCTCCGGGATCCGGGTCATGCGGATCAGGTTGCGCTTGGCGACGACCAGGGAGTCGCTGATCGACTGGGTGATGCCGCCGCGCGGCACGGGGGCCTGGCGCTGCGGGGCGGTGTCCGTCGCTGCGGTCACGTGGCCGCCTCCTTCCGGCTCTTCTTGGGGTCCTTGGTGCCCTGGGCGGCCTCGGCGCTCTCCTCCTCGGCCCGCTCGGCCGCGTGGCCGGTCAGCGAGATGAAGACGTCGTCGAGGGTGGGCCGCCGCAGGCCGATGTCGTCGATCCGGACACCCCGGGCGTCGAGGTCGCGGATGACCTCTGCGAGCAGCTTGGCGCCGCCGGCGACGGGAACGGTCAGCCTGCGGGTGTGGTCCTCGACCGCGACCTCTCCGCGGCCCGTACCGGCCAGGCCGTAGCGGGCGAGGACGTCGCGGGCCGGATCGATCATCTCCCGCTCGTGGACGACGACTTCGACGCGCTCGCCGCCCGTCTGGGCCTTGAGCTGGTCCGACGTGCCGCGGGCGATGACCTTGCCGTGGTCGACGACGCAGATGTCGTGGGCCAGGTGGTCGGCCTCCTCCAGGTACTGGGTGGTCAGGAGCAGCGTCGTGCCGCCCGCCACGAGTTCCTGGATGATCCCCCAGAGCGCCTGCCGGTTGCGGGGGTCGAGGCCCGTGGTCGGCTCGTCCATGAACATCACCGGGGGCGAGACGACGAGGGCCGCGGCGAGGTCCAGGCGTCGGCGCATACCGCCGGAGTACGTCTTGGCGGGGCGGTCGGCCGCGTCCGCGAGGTGGAAGCGCTCGAGGAGCTCACCCGCCCGCGCCTTGGCCCGCTTGCCGCTCATCTGGTAGAGCCGGCCGACCATCTGGAGGTTCTCGCGGCCCGTCAGGTACTCGTCGACGGCGGCGAACTGGCCGGAGAGACCGATCGAGCGGCGGACCTCGTTGGGATGCTTGAGGACGTCGATCCCGGCGACGACGGCCCTTCCGCTGTCCGGCTGGAGCAGGGTCGTCAGGACGCGCACCGTGGTCGTCTTCCCCGCGCCGTTCGGGCCGAGCAGGCCCAGGACCGTGCCCTCGGGGACGTCGAGGTCCACGCCGTCCAGAGCTCGTACATCACCGAAGGTCTTCACCAGACCTTCGGCGTAGATCGCGCCTGGCATGTGGTTTCTCCCAGGGATTCGGGCGTTTCCGCCCAAGCTTAGGGAGGCCGGGCGGGCGCCGCCCGGTGATTTCGTGACGGAGGACACACGCTAACGCGATACATCGCGATACACAACCGCTTTCGCGCGGGGCCCTTCGTACGGGAAGCGGCGCGGCGAGCCCCCGCCCTCGGGACGCGAACGGGCGCGAGGACCCGTCCGGTCCCCGCGCCCCTCGGCGTACGGCGTCGTCAGCCGGTCACGGCGTATCCCGCGTCCCGCAGGGCCGCCCGGACCTCCTCACAGTGGTCCGGCCCCTTCGTCTCCAGATGCAGCTCGACCTCCGCCTCCGTCAGACCCAACCGCGGATCCGTCCGCACATGGCTCACGTCGAGGACGTTCGCGTCGACCACCGTGAGCACCGCGAGCAGCGTCGCCAGCGCCCCCGGCCGGTCCGTGACCCGCAGCCGCAGGCTCAGATAGCGACCGCCGGCCGCCATGCCGTGCCGCAGCACCCGCTGCATCAGGAGCGGGTCCACGTTCCCGCCCGAGAGCACGGCGACCACCGGACCGCGGAACGCCTCCGGGTCGCTCAGGAGCGCCGCCACCGGGCTCGCCCCCGCCGGCTCGACCACCAGCTTCGCCCGCTCCAGGCAGAGCAGGAGCGCGGTGGAGAGCTCGTCCTCCGAGACCGTACGGACCTCGTCGACGAACTCCCTGACCAGCGCGAACGGCACGTCTCCCGGACGCCCGACCCTGATCCCGTCCGCCATCGTCGCCGGGGAATCGACCGCCACCGGATGCCCCGCCGCCAGCGAGGGCGGATAGGCGGCCGCCCCCTCCGCCTGCACGCCGACGACCCGCACGTCCGGGCGCACCGACTTCACGGCGAGCCCGATACCGGCCACGAGACCGCCGCCCCCGACGCCGACCACGATGGTGCGGACCTCCGGGCACTGCTCCAGGATCTCCAGGCCGACCGTGCCCTGACCGGCGATGATGTCGGGGTGGTCGAAGGGATGGATGAAGACCGCGCCGGTCCTGGCCGCGTACTCCTCCGCCGCCTCCAGCGTCTCGTCCACGACATGACCGTGCAGCCGCACCTCGGCGCCGTACTCCCGGGTCGCGGCGACCTTCGGCAGCGGGGCGCCGAGCGGCATGAAGACCGTGGAACGGACACCGAGCAGCGTCGAGGCGAGCGCCACACCCTGCGCGTGGTTCCCCGCCGAGGCGGCGACGACCCCGGCCGCCCGCTGCTCGGGCCGCAGCCCCGAGATCCGTACGTACGCACCGCGCAGCTTGAACGAACCCGTCCGCTGGAGGTTCTCGCACTTGAGGTGGACCGGCGCCCCCACCAGCGAGGACAGATGACGGCTTCCCTCCATCGCGGTCACCCTGGCCACCCCGGAGAGCATCTTCTGCGCCCCGCGCACATCGTCGAGAATCAGTGGATGCAAGGGGTCAGGCCTACGGAAGCTCATGACAGCAAGTCTCGCAGCTCACGGGCCTCGTGGCCGCCCGGGGAGCGGGCGTCCCCTCGGGTTTGCGCAGCCCCGGTACGGACTCCCACAGCTCCGCGTACTCTGTCCCCCACCAACCGACCACCGCACGAGAGAGCCCCCACAGCCATGCCCACATCTCAGGACATGACGACTGAGCTTGACCCCGGTCTCCTCGATGCCCTCCAGCACCAGGTGGCCGTCTTCGCCCGCCGGGCCGAACAGACCCGCCTCGGCGGCACCGGCCAGCTCCGCAACTCCATGGACCGCGCCGCCTACCTGCTCCTCAACCGCCTGGACCAGGAGGGCCCCATGGGCGTGAAGGCGCTCGCCGCCGGCATGGGCATCGACTCGTCCACCGTCACCCGCCAAGTCGCCCCGCTCGTCGACACCGGCCTCGTCAAGCGCACCTCGCACCCGGAGGACGGCCGCGCGGTCGTGCTCCAGCTCTCCCCGCGCGGCCTGACCCGCCTGGAAGAGGTCCGCTCCTCGCGCCGGCAGCTGATGGCCGAGGTCACGGACGGCTGGACGCCCGCCGAGCGCGAGTCGTTCTGCACCCTGCTCACCCGTTTCAACTCCGCGCTGTCCGCCCGCCAGTCGGGCCTTCCCGCGAACTCGGAAGCGGAGTCCTCGCCGACCTCTTGACCTGTGCCGCGCCCTGTCCTCATATGAGGACGTGCGAGAGGGACGGGACGGCTTCCCAGCGGCCGGCCGAAACGGCGAAGAGCGCCACCGCACCCGGCAGTTCGAGGCGTTCGTGGCCGGGGCGGCGGGGCGGCTGCTGCACGCCGCCACGCTCCTCACCGCCGAGACCCCGGCCCGTAACCCGCGCGCCCAGGCCCTGTTGACCGCCTCCCTCGCACACACCTACGCGCACTGGGGCCGGCTGCGCGGAGAGGACCCGTACGACCTCACCCGCGCCGGCCTCGTGGCCCGCTTCGCCCGCGCCGCCTGGCGGCACCACCGCGGTGGCGGCGGCGTCCTCGCCGCCCTCACTCCGCAGGAACGTCTCGTCGTGGTGCTGCGGCTGTACGAGGGCGTCGCCGAGGAACAGACCGCGGCCCTGCTCGGACTGCCCGAGGAACGGGTCCGGGCCGTCTGCGCCCGCTCCGTCGTCGCGCTGCGCACCGGCCCGGCGCGAGGACCGGGCCCGACCGGGACGAGGGCCGCCTCATGACCGTCGCATGACCCGGCACGAGCACCGGGAGGACGAAGTACGGCGGATGCTCGAGGCCCCGCACCCCCGGGTCCCCCGCGACCTGGCCGCGCGGGCCGTCGAGCGCGGAACCCGCCTGCTCCACCGGGACCGGGCGGTGCGCCGCGCCCTGTGGGTGCTGCTGGGCGTCGCCGTGATCGCCTTCGCCGTCTGGGCCTCGGTGGCCGAGCCGTGGAGGGCACCGCCCGTGACGACCCCGCCCCTCGAAGGCTGGTGAGATCGGGCATAGCCTGGAAAGAGCGGTACGCAGTCCGAGCCCAGGAGGTCGTGATGGCCAGGAAAGTCGCCGACTGCCGCAAGACTCCCAGCGTCATGAACTGCACGCTCACCATCATCGGTGAGGAGGAGGAAGTCGTCCGGGCCGCCACCGAGCACGCCGTCTCCGTGCACAGCCACCAGGACAGCCCGGAACTGCGCGCGATGGTCCGCGATTCGCTGGAGGACGAGAAGGTCCCCGCCTGACCGCGGACCGGGCGCCCTCGTCGGGCGCCCGGCCGGACCCGGTTCCTCGGGGATGTACCCGGGCCCCGGGAGACGTCCTAGCCCAGCGCCTGGCGCAGGTCCGCCAGCAGGTCGTCGACGTTCTCGATGCCCACCGACAGCCGCACCAGGTCCCCCGGAACCTCCAGGGCCGACCCGGCGACGCTCGCGTGCGTCATCCGGCCCGGGTGCTCGATCAGCGACTCGACCCCGCCCAGGGACTCGCCCAGGGTGAACAGCCGGGCGCGGTCGCAGACGGCCACGGCCGCCTCCTCGCCGCCCGTCACCTGGAACGAGATCATCCCGCCGAACGCCTTCATCTGCTTGGCGGCGATGTCGTGACCCGGGTGGTCCGGAAGGCCCGGGTAGAGCACCTTCGTGACCTTCGGGTGCTGGGTCAGCATCTCGGCGATCTTCTCGGCGTTCTCGCTGTGCCGGTCCATCCGGACGGCGAGCGTCTTGATGCCGCGCAGCACGATCCACGAGTCGAACGGGCCGGCCACCGCGCCCATCGCGTTCTGGTGGTACGCCAGCTCCTCGCCGAGCGCCTCGTCGGCCGTCACCAGCGCACCGCCGACGACGTCGGAGTGCCCGCCCATGTACTTGGTCAGCGAGTGCACGACGACGTCCGCGCCCAGGGCCAGCGGCTGCTGGAGGTAGGGGGAGGCGAAGGTGTTGTCGACGACCAGCTTCGCGCCGGCCGTGCGGGCCACGTCCGCGACCGCCGCGATGTCGGTGATGCCGAGCAGCGGGTTGGACGGCGTCTCGACCCAGATCACCTTCGTACGGTCGTTGACCGCGTCCCGCACCGAGGCGAGGTCGGAGGTGTCGGCGACGGAGAAGTCGACGCCCCAGCGCTGGACGACCTTGGCGAAGAGCCGGAACGTGCCGCCGTAGGCGTCGTTCGGGATGACCACGTGGTCACCGGGGGCCAGCAGCGTGCGCAGCAGGCAGTCCTCGGCGGCGAGGCCGGAGGCGAACGCGAGCCCGCGGCGGCCGCCCTCCAGCGCCGCAAGGTTCTCCTCGAGCGCGGTACGCGTGGGGTTGGCGCTGCGGCTGTACTCGTAACCGCCGCGGAGCCCACCCACGCCGTCCTGCTTGTAGGTGGACACCTGGTAGATGGGCGGGACGACCGCGCCGGTCAGCGGGTCGGCGGTGTTGCCCGCGTGGATCGCGCGGGTCTCGAAGCTCTGATGAGAGTGCTGGTCGCTCATGGTCAGGAGCGTAGTCCCGAGACCGGCCGCGCGCCGCCCACTGTCCCCGGCGGTGTCCCCCGGGCGCCCGGCCGGCGCCCCCGGGCCGTACGGGACAATGGGCGCATGGAGATTCTCTGGTTCCTGCTCGCGATGGGGCTGCTCTTCGCGGTCGTCGCTCCGCTGGTACGGCGCCGCCGCGGCGACGTCGGCATCCACCAGGTGGCACCCGGGTCGCCCGACGCCGCCGATCCGGAGGCGTACGGCTTCCTGCGCCAGGAGGAGCAGGACGTGCGGATGCCCGGCCCCGACCGCGACCTGCTCGACGTCCTCGACGTGGTGCAGGCGACCCAGGACTGGCGGGCGGCCGCGCAGCTGCTGGCCGGCACGGAGAAGGAGGGCGAGGTCCGCTGGCAGCGCGTCCAGGCGTTCGCGGGCGCGGCCTCCCTGGAACTCCAGCAGCGGCCCGGGGTGGGCGGCGCGTGGCTGCGCGCCTGGCGGGCGGACGCGCCGAAGGACCCGGGCGGGGCGGCCGTGCACGCCGAGTTCCTGGTGCAGCAGGCGTGGCGCTCGTCGGCGGCCGGCACCGACGACTTCCGGATCATCCTCGAAGAGGCCCGCAAGGTGACCGAGGAGGCGGCGCTGCTGGCCCCCGGCGACCCCGTCCCGTACATCACGCAGCTCGCCGTCGCGCGCGGCCTCGGCTACGGCCACGAGGAGTTCGACCAGGTCTGGGCGAGGATCATCGACCGGGCGCCGCAGCACATGGGCGCCCACCTGGCCGCCCTGCACTACTGGTGCGAGAAGTGGCACGGCTCGCGCGAGGACGCCGACCGTTTCGCGACGGCGGCCGCGGCCCGCGCCCCGCGGGGCTCGCTGCTCGCCGCGCTGCCGCTGTTCGCCGTGTACGAGCACCTGCCCGAGGTGGTCATGGTGCAGGACTTCTACGGCTCGGCGGTCGTGAGCAAGGCGATGGAGGGCGCGCTGTACGCGGTCCACTCGGCCCGTCCCGACGACCCGATGCTCGCGCACGTCCGCCATCTGCTGGTCCTCTTCCTCGTCCGCGCGGAGCGCTGGGCCGAGGCGATGCACCAGCTGGTGCACGTGGACGGTCACGTCGGCGCGCTGCCGTGGACGCTGAACGGCGACCCGGCGGCGGAGTACACGGTCTACCGGAACCTGGCGGTGGCGGGGTACGAGGCGAACGGCGGCAGCCCGGCGACGCTGCCCCATTAGGGAGTGTCCGGAAGGTCTCGCCCGGGTCGCGACTCCCTGGGGCACGCGACGGCGGTGGCGGCCGGGCGATCGGGAATCCCTTCCGGCTGCCGGGCGTTGTGCTAACGCCCACCGTCGAGGAGATGCCGCATGTTCCTGTCACGCACCCCCGTCCTCCCCACCCCCGAGCAGGCGCTCAAGGGCCGCCCGGAGCCCGAGTTCGCCGTGCCGGAGCGCCACACGGTCCTCGGCAACCCGCTGCTCGGGCCGTACCCCGAAGGGCTCGAGGTCGCGGACTTCGGTCTCGGCTGTTTCTGGGGGGCCGAGCGCAAGTTCTGGCAGACCGAGGGCGTCTGGACGACGCTCGTCGGCTACCAGGGCGGCCACACACCGAACCCGGCGTACGAAGAGGTGTGCTCGGGCCTCACCGGCCACACGGAGGCCGTCCGGGTCGTCTTCGACCCGGCGGTCGTCCCGTACGAGCGTCTGCTCAAGCTCTTCTGGGAGTCGCACGACCCGACCCAGGGCTTCCGCCAGGGCAACGACGTCGGCACCCAGTACCGCTCGGCGGTCTACACCCACTCCCCCGAGCAGGCCGAGGCCGCGGAGGCCTCCCGTGTCTCGTACCAGCGGGTCCTGACCGGCTCCGGTCACGGCACGATCACCACCGAGATCCTCCCCGCCGAGGGCCGTACCTTCTTCCCGGCGGAGGGGTACCACCAGCAGTACCTCGACAAGAACCCGGGCGGCTACTGCGGCATCGGCGGCACGGGCGTCTCCTGCCCGATCGGCGTGGCGCAGGCGGAGTGACCTCGGCCCTTCGGTCCGGGCGCCCGCGCGAGGGCGCCCGGAGCGAGGGCCGGCGCCCAGATGCCCGGACCAGGGGTGCCCCGGTCCGGGCCGAACGACCGCGCACGGTCCTCAATTCGGATGCGCCGTCGCGGAGCCCGGCCCTAGACTCCCGCCCATGGGTTCGTACTACTTCTTTCTCTGATTCCGGCCGCGGACACGGCTCGACCCGCTGACGGCGTCTCGCGACGCGGCAGTGGCGGTCGCCGGTGTCCCCTTCCCCACCGGCCCGGAAGAACCCACCTCCCAGGGAAAGAACCATGCGCGACCGCGCCCACCTCACGCTTCGTCACGTCTCCAAGTCCTACGGGGACCGCTCCGTCCTCGACCAGGTGTCCCTCACCGTCCGTCCCGGCGAGAAGGCCGCCGTCATCGGCGAGAACGGCGCCGGGAAGTCCACGCTGCTGCGACTGATCGCCGGGGCCGAGGCCCCCGACTCCGGCGAAGTGGCCGTCCGCTTCCCCGGCGGCACCGCCCGCCTCGCCCAGACGCTCGCCGAGACCTTCGGCGTCGGCCCCGGGCGGACCGTGCGGGACACCGTCGACGCCGCGCTCGCGGACCTCCGCGCGATGGAACGGGAACTGCGGTCCGCCGAGGAGACGCTCGGCTCCGCCACCCCCGAGCAGCTCTCCGCCTACGGCGAGCTGCTGACCCGTTTCGAGGAGCGCGGCGGCTACCAGGCCGACGCCCGCGTCGACGCCGCCCTGCACGGCCTCGGCCTCGCCCACGTCACGTACGACCGCCGGATCGGCACCCTCTCCGGCGGGGAGCAGTCACGGCTCGCGCTCGCCTGCGTGCTCGCCTCGGGCGCCGAGCTGCTGCTGCTCGACGAGCCGACGAACCACCTCGACCGGGCCGCCGCCGACTGGCTGAAGGAGCGGCTGCGGGCCCATCGCGGCACGGTGGTGGCGGTCACCCACGACCGGGCGTTCCTGGAGGGGATGGCGACCACGATCCTGGAGGTCGACCGGGACACCCGGGCGGTGACGCGGTACGGCGACGGCTGGTCCGGTTACCGGGCCGCGAAGGCCGCGGCCCGCCGCCGCTGGGAGCGGGAGCACGAGGAGTGGCGGGATGAACTGGCGCGTACGGAGGAGTTGGCGACCGCGGCGGGCCGGCGGCTCGCCGGCTCCGGCAAGGACCCGGGGCAGGGCTTCGGCAAACACCGCCGCTCGCACGAGAACAAGCTGTCGGGCCAGGTCAGAGCGGCCCGGCAGCGGCTCGAACAGCTCCGCCGGCAGCCGGTCCCCGCTCCGCCGGAGCCCCTGCGGTTCACGGCGAGGCTCGCCACGGCCGCACCCCACGCACCGGAGCCGGCCGACGACGGCGTGCTCGCCGAGCTCGCCGATGTCGTGGTCGGCGACCGGCTGCGGCTGGACGGCCTGCGGATCTCGGCCGGGGACCGGCTGCTCGTCTCGGGGCCGAACGGCGCCGGCAAGACGACCCTGCTGCGGGTCCTCGCCGGGGACCTGCGGCCCGACAGCGGCAGCGTCAGCCGGCCGGCCCACGTCGGCTATCTGCCGCAGGAGCTGCCCGCCGTGGCGACCCGCGAGCCGCTCCTCACGGCGTACGCGGCGGGCCGGCCCGGCCTGCCGGAGGAGTACGCGGCCGAGATGCTCGCCCTGGGCCTCTTCCGTGAGGAGGACCTGACCGTGCCGGTGGCCGCGCTGTCGGTGGGCCAGCGGCGCCGTCTGGAGCTGGCCCGTCTGGTGGCCCGCCCGGCCGATCTGCTCGTCCTGGACGAGCCGACCAACCACGTGGCGCTCTCTCTGGTGGAGGACCTGGAGACGGCACTCACGGCGTTCGAAGGCGCCGTGGTCGCGGTCTCGCACGACCCCCGCTTCCGCGCCGGGTTCGGCGGCGCGCGTCTCGACCTGCGCTCAGGCCGTGCCGTGGTCTGACGCGGCGCGCAGGCGCGCGGCGGTCTGCGCCGGGTCGTAGCCGGGGGGCACTCCGTCGATGAGCAGGATGTCGCCGGGGATGTGCCGGGCGCGCAGCGGGATCAGCTCCTGGTAGGCGGCGGAGTCGTACCAGCGGCGGGCGTGTTCCATCGACGGGAAGCCGACGAGGACGAGGTCGCCGGGCCACTCGCCCTCCTTGACCTCGCGCTCGGTGGCCCCGTGGACGAGGAAGCTGCCGCCGAAGGGGTCGAGGGTGGCCTGGATGCGCTCGATGTAGTCCAGGACCTCCTCGTGAGGGGCGGACTGGGGCCGGAGGTTCGCCATCGCGTATGCGGTCATGTCGTCAGCATGCCGGGGCATGACGTCCGGGGTCGATGACCCCGGACGTCATGCCCCGGCGCGGGCTCGTGTCCCCCGTGCGCCGCCCGCCGGGGCCCGGACACCCGGACCCGGAGGGCCGTCCGCGGTCAGATCGTCGACGCGTCGATCACGAAGCGGTAGCGCACGTCACTGGCGAGCACCCGCTCGTACGCCTCGTTGATCTGGTCGGCCCGGATGAGTTCGATCTCCGCGCCCAGGCCGTGCTCGGCGCAGAAGTCGAGCATCTCCTGCGTCTCGGCGATGCCGCCGATCATCGAGCCGGCCAGCGTCTTGCGGCCGCCGATGAGCGAGAACAGGTTGAGCGCGATCGGCTCCTCGGGGGCGCCGACGTTGACCAGGGCGCCGTCCGTCTTGAGCAGGCTCAGGTAGGCGCCGAAGTCGATCGGGGCCGAGACGGTGGAGACGATCAGGTCGAAGGAGCCGGCGAGCTCGGTGAAGGTCTCCGGGTCGCTGGTGGCGTAGTAGTGGTCGGCGCCCAGCTTGAGGCCGTCCTCGCGCTTCTTCAGCGACTGGCTGAGCACGGTCACCTCGGCGCCGAGAGCGTGGGCGATCTTGACGCCCATGTGGCCCAGGCCGCCGAGGCCGACGACGGCGACCTTCTTGCCGGGGCCGGCCTTCCAGTGGGCGAGCGGCGAGTAGAGGGTGATGCCGGCGCAGAGCAGCGGGGCGGCCTCGTCGAGGGCGATGCCCTCGGGGATGCGCAGGGTGTAGTTCTCGTCGACGACGATGTGGGTGGAGTAGCCGCCGTAGGTCGGCTCCCCGCTCTTGTCGAGGGCGTTGTACGTGCCGACCATCCCGCCGCCCGTGCAGTACTGCTCCAGGCCCTGGAGGCAGTACTCGCACTCCCGGCAGGAGTCGACGAAGCAGCCGACGCCGACGCGGTCGCCGGCCTTGTGCCGGGTGACCCCGGAGCCGACCTCGGTGACGATTCCGGCGATCTCGTGGCCCGGCACCATCGGGAAGATGCCCTCACCCCAGCCGTCACGGGCCTGGTGGATGTCGGAGTGGCAGATACCGGCGTACTTGATCTCGATGAGGACGTCGTGCTCGCCGACCGGTCGGCGCGGCACGGTGGTGCGCTCCAGCGGGGCGTTGGCGGCGGGTGCGGCGTAAGCGGAAACGTTCGTGGTCATGATGACCAGCCTGCCCGAACCCGCGGAAGGTACCCAGGCCCCTGTTCTGCCTACGTCCACCGTGCCTACCACTGGCAGGGACAGGAACACCCGTCCGTCCGGGCGGGCGACCTGGGATAATCGGGACGCATGGATCTCAGTGCCGAACTCAGCGAATTCCTGCGCTCGCGCCGGGCCCGGCTGAAGCCGGAGGACGTGGGCCTGCCGGAGTTCGGGCGCCATCGCCGGGTGCCGGGCCTGCGCCGGGAGGAGCTGGCGCAGCTGGCCGGGGTGTCGGTCGCCTACTACACCCGCCTGGAACAGGGCAACGGCCGCAACGTGTCCATGGAGGTGCTGGACGCGATCGCGCGGGCTCTGCGGCTGAGCGACACCGAGCGGGCGCATCTGACGCACCTGGCGAAGCCGACGGCGAAGAAGAAGCAGCACCGGGCGGCGATCGCCCGGCCGCAGCAGGTGCGGCCGGGTCTGCTGCACCTGCTGGACTCGATGGACGGCGTCCCGGCCTTCGTCATCGGCCGGCGCCTCGACATCCTCGCCTGGAACCGGATGGCCCGGGCGCTGCTCGGCGACTTCTCGGCGATGGAGCCGGAGGAGCGCAACATGGCCCGGCTGGTCTTCCTCGGGCCCAACTCGCGCGATCTCTACCTGGACTGGGAGTGCAAGGCGACCGAGGTGGTGAGCGTGCTGCGGCTGTACGCGGGCTGCTACCCGGACGATCCGGCGCTGCTGGCGCTGGTCGGCGAGCTGTCGGTACGGAGCGAGGAGTTCCGGTCGCTGTGGGCGGCACACACCGTCGCGGACAAGGGGCACGGGACGAAGCGGCTGCGGCATCCGCTGGTAGGCGAGATGACGCTGGCGTACGAGAGTCTGAAGGTGGCCGGCGGGGATCCGGACCTGGTCCTCGTGACGTACCACGCGGAGCCGGGGTCGGCTTCGGCGGACGCGCTGGGGCTGCTCGCGCAGTGGGGCGTGGAGGAGGTCGTCCGGTGACGCGAGGGCGGGACCGCAGCGGGTGGGCGACGGCGCCTCTCCGGGTGCACGACCGCGGGTGACACGGCGGCGGGGCCCCCCCCCGGGGGGGGGGGGCCCGCCGCCGTCGTACGCGTACCGGGGTCAGACCGCCGAGCCGGCCTTCCACGCCGACCAGCTCAGGTTCCAGCCGTTGAGGCCGTTGTCGGGGGCGATCGTCTTGTCCTTGGAGTTCTTGACGATGACGACGTCGCCGACGAGGGAGTGGTCGTAGAGCCAGGCGGCCGTCTGGTTCGGGTCGCCGGCGCCCTTGACGTCGTTCAGGCCCACGCAGCCGTGGCTGGTGTTGGAGTTGCCGAAGATCGAGTCCGGACCCCAGTAGTTGCCGTGGATGAACGTGCCGGACGTGGAGAGCCGCATGGCGTGCGGGACGTCCTTGATGTCGTATTCGCCCTTGCCGTCGTCGTCCGTGAAGCCGACGGTGGCGCCGTTCATCCGGGTCTCCTTGAACTTCTCGGAGATCACCATCTCACCGTTGTAGGTGGGGTTCTCCGGGGAGCCGGCGGAGATCGGGATGGTCTTGATGGTGCGACCGTCCTGCGTGACCTTCATCGTCTTGGTGGCGACGTCGACGGTGGAGACCTGGTTGCGGCCGATCTTGAAGGTCACGGTCTTCTGCTGGACGCCGAAGACTCCCTGGGCACCCTCGACGCCGTCGAGCTCCAGCTTCAGGGTGACGGTCGAGCCCTCGGCCCAGTAGTCCTCGGGACGGAAGTCCAGGCGCTGGGAGTTGAACCAGTGGCCGACGACCTCCTGGCCACTGCTGGAGGTCACCGTGATGCCGCTCTGGACGGCCTTCTTGTCGGTGATCGCCTTGTTGAAGTTGATCGAGACGGGCATGCCCACGCCGACGGTCGAGCCGTCCTCGGGGGTGAAGCTGCCGATGAAGCTGTTGGCCTGGGAGACGGTGGTGAAGGAGGAGTTCTCGTGCGCCTCCAGGCCGTCCGCGTCCTTCGCCGAGGCGGCGATCTTGTAGACGGTGGCCCGCTTCAGCTGCTCGGTGGGCGCCCAGCTCTTGCCGTCGGCGGCGATCTCGCCCTTGACGCTCGCGCCGTCGGCCGTGGTCATGGTGACCTCGGTCAGCGTGCCGTCGGTGACGGTGACCTTCGCGTCCTTGTTGATCGACGCGTTGTCGGCACCGTTCTTGGGCGAGATGGATATCTGGGCCTTGGACGTCTTCTGTGCCGCGGCCTCGTCGACCTGGGCCTGTGAGTTCGGCGTCGGCGAGCCGGCGCTGCCCTTGTCCCCGTCGCTGCACGCCGAGAGCACCAATACGCCGCCCAGCACCGCGGCCGCGGCCGCCAGGCCCTTGCGGCGGTGCTTGCCGTCCGTCATCACACGCTTCTCCATCGTCGCCTAATTCCCTGCAAACACTGCTACGAACATCCATGACACCCCGCCCGGTTCCGGAACCGGAGCGTTTGTGGGGAACAACACTGATCGACACGCTGCCGCGGGCCGACCGGTTCCCGTACACGCGAAAGCCCCGGCGGACGTCGCACCGGAGGGCGCCGAGCCGGGGCTTCCCGCGGGGGCGGCAGCGCCGCGTGTCCCGCTACACCCGTTCCTCGTCGTCCGCCTCGTCGGCGTCGTCCGCCTCGTCTTCCTCGTCCGTGTCCGACCCATCTTCCTCGTCGAGGTCCCACTCCTGTGCGTCGGGGTCGTAGTCGACCTCCTCGCTGCTCCAGGAGGCCTGGACGAGCTCGACCCCGGGAACCGTGCTGACCAGGTCGAACGGCTCGACGAGATAGGCGAGCGCCTCGGCGCTGTCCTCCTGGACGGACGAGCGGGCGTGCGCGCGCTCGTCCTCGGGCATGAACTCGTCGGTGTCGATCCGGCCGACGGCCGCCTCGGTCAGCTCCTCGGGGCCGTCGATCTCCAGGACGACCTCCACCCGAAGTCGTACGTAACGTGATGTCTCGGAAGCACTCATACGACCGAGCGTAGGCTCCACCGGCCCTCGGCTTTCCCGCGACCCGCTGTGTTCATTAGCATCGGCCCCACACACCAATTCGCGGTTGCCGCAAGGGGGATCGAAATCTGTGTCCGTCGCACGCCGCCCGCTGCTGACCGCCACCGCCGCCGGGACACTGTTGTGCGCCCTGTGGTTCGTTCCCTCCGCGAACGCCACGGACGAGGAACGTCCGGCGGACGGCTCGCGCACCTCGGTGACCCAGGACGACGGTGAGGCCGGTGAGCCCGATGGGGCGCGCCTGGCCGAGACCGGCACGCTGGACACGACGCCGTACGTGATCGGCGGCACGGGCTTCCTCGCGGTCGGCGCGGGTTTCGTGGCGCTGGCGATGAGACGCGGCGGCCGGGCCTCCTGAGCCCCGCGGGGCCTTCGAAGCACGCCTGGGGCGAAGACGCGCAAGAGCCGCCCCGTCGCGGGGCGGCCCTTCCGTCGTGCGCGGCCGGTCAGGCGAGCGGACCGGTGACCTTCTCGACGGCCGCGACGAGCTTGCCCTCGCGGACGAAGGCGTCGGCGGCCTCCAGGTCGGGGGCGAGGAAGCGGTCGGGGCCGGGGCCCTGGACGCCGGCGGCGCGCAGGGCGTCGATGGCGGCCCGGGAGGCGGGGGCCGGGGTCAGGCCGTGGCGGAGTTCGATGCCGCGGGTGGCGGCGTAGAGCTCGACGGCGATGATCCGGTTGAGGTTGCCGATCGCGGTGCGCAGCTTGCGGGCGGCGGACCAGCCCATGGAGACGTGGTCCTCCTGCATCGCGGAGGACGGGATGGAGTCGGCGGAGGCCGGGACGGCCAGCCGCTTCATCTCGCTGACCAGGGCGGCCTGGGTGTACTGGGCGATCATGAGGCCCGAGTCGACGCCCGCGTCGTGGGCGAGGAACGGCGGCAGCCCGTGGGACCGGTTCTTGTCGAGGAGCCGGTCGGTGCGGCGCTCGGCGATGGAGCCGAGGTCCGCCGCGGCGATGGCGAGGAAGTCGAGGACGTACGCGACGGGGGCGCCGTGGAAGTTGCCGTTGGAGGCCACCCGGCCGTCGGGCAGCACCACCGGGTTGTCGACGGCGGCGGCCAGCTCGCGTTCGGCGACCAGTCGCGCGTGGGCCATCGTGTCGCGGCCGGCCCCGGCGACCTGCGGGGCGCAGCGCACGGAGTACGCGTCCTGCACGCGCGGGGCCTCGTCGGCCTGGAAGTGACCGGTGAGGCCGGAGCCCGCGAGCACGGCGAGCATGTTGGCGGCGGAGGCGCCCTGGCCGGGGTGGGGGCGGATGGCGTGCAGCTCGGGGGCGAGGACCTTCTCGGTGCCGAGGAGGGCTTCGAGGGAGAGGGCCGCGGTGATGTCCGCCGAGGTGTAGAGGGTGTCGAGGTCGGCGAGGGCCATGATCAGCATGCCGAGCATGCCGTCGGTGCCGTTGAGGAGGGCGAGGCCCTCCTTCTCGCGGAGCTCGACGGGCTGGATGCCGGCCTCGGCGAGCAGCTCGCCCGCGGGCCGCACCGTCCCGTCGGGGCCCTCCGCGTCACCCTCGCCCATCAGCGTGAGCGCGCAGTGCGAGAGCGGGGCGAGGTCGCCGGAGCAACCGAGGGAGCCGTACTCGTGCACGACCGGGGTGATGCCGGCGTTGAGGACGTCCGCCATCGTCTGCGCCACCTCGGGGCGGACCCCGGTGTGCCCGGAGGCGACGGTCTTCAGCCGCAGGAACATCAGCGCGCGCACGACCTCGCGCTCGACGCGCGGGCCCATGCCGGCGGCGTGCGAGCGGACGATGTTGCGCTGGAGCTGGGCGCGGAGCTCCTGGCTGATGTGCCGGGTGGCCAGCGCGCCGAAGCCGGTGGAGACGCCGTACACGGGCTCGGGCTTGGCGGCGAGCGCGTCGACGATGGTCCGGGCCGCGGCGAGCGCCTCCACGGCCTCGGCCGACAGCTCGACGCGGGCGTCGTGGCGGGCGACGTCGATCACGTCCTGCGCGGTGGTGCCGAACGGACCAAGGACGACAGAGTGCATATCCATATTCAGCAGCCTACGGATTGAATCCCGACGTGTCACTAGTCGAACGTGTCACGACTCAGTTGCCTCGCGGACCCTTACACGGACCGTGCGCGACCCCCTGTACGGACCCTCACACGGGCGGGGCGTCGCGGAAGCGACGGCGGTCGCGGGCACCGGGCGGGGCGTCCGCGAGCGCGATGACCGTGCCGTCGCGCCCGGCGACCACCGGCTTGGCCGAGCGCGCCGCCTTCGCCTGGTACTGCGCCGCGTCCGCGAGCCGGAAGAGACGGCGCGCCGACTTCAGCGGGCCGATCGGGTCGCCGGTGGAGGCGACCCCGCAGGCCACCCCCTCGCCGAGCTCCAGCTCCCCGGCCCGGACGCACAGTTCGTCCGCGACGCCCACCACCTCGTCGGCCGTCGGACCCACCGACAGGAGGCAGAACTCGTCCCCGCCCAGGCGGGCCGAGAGCGCGCCCGGGAGCATCGCCCCGCAGCGCGAGAGCACCGAGCCGAACCGTTCCAGCAGGCGGTCGCCTACCGCGTGGCCGTGGGTGTCGTTCACCCGCTTGAGGCCGTTCAGGTCGCACACCACGAGGCTCACCACGGAGCCGTCCGCGCGGTACCGCTCGACGGCCTCGTCCAGCCGGGTGTCGACCGCCCGCCGGTTGGCCAGCCCGGTCAGCGGGTCGGTGAAGGCCAGCTTCCGCACCTCCTCCAGGCGCTCCGCCTGGGCGATGCCCGCCGCCACCACGGCGGCGACGACCGCGGCGTAGTCGGCGTCGTCGCGGTCGAAGGCCGGCCCCCCGGCCCGCCGCGCCACGTACAGCTCGCCCCAGGCCCGGCCGTGCAGCACCACGGGCGCGACCACGCAGCAGCCGCGGCCCCGCCGGCGCAGACCGGCGACCCGGCCGGTCACGACGTGGTCCTCCGCCGTCTCCACCCAGGCGTCCGGCGCGGCGCCACCCGCCCACTGCTCGTGCAGGAACTCGGTGATCTCCGGGAACTGGTGGACGGGGTAGGTCTCGGCGTCGGGGAACTCCTCCTCCCCCAGCGCCCGGTCCCCCGCGTTCACCAGCACCTTCAGCCGGCCGTGGTCGCGTTCCCAGACGGACAGCGCGGCGAAGCTGCCACCGAGGGCGTCGCGGGCGCCGAGCGCCGCCGCCCGCCAGAACTCCCGCGGTGTGTGCGCCGCCGCCATCGCCTGCGCCAGCGCCACCACGGCCCGCAGCCGCACGTCCTCTCCCATTTCTACAGCTTAGGGAGTTTTCAACCTTTTTTACTTGTGGAGCATCACAGAAAGTCACATAACGGATGAAAGCGGACTTTTCTCATACGGTTCTCACTCGCCCGGCCACTGCGGCTTCCGCTTCTCGTTGAACGCCGCCACACCCTCCGCACGGTCGCCGGAGAACGCCACGGACCGCCAGGCCGCGTCCTCGACCTCCAGGCCCGCCCGCAGGTCGAGGCCCTGCCCGAGCCGCATCGCGCGCTTGGCCGCGCGCAGGCCGACCGGGGAGTTCGCCGCGATCCGTCCCGCGAGCTCCAGCGCGGCCGTCCGGGCGTCGTCCTCCAGCAGGTCGACGAGGCCCAGCTCGCGGGCCTCGACGGCCTCCACCCGGCGCGCGGTGAAGACCAGCTCGGCGGCGCGGGCGGCGCCCACCCGGCGCGGCAGGAGCTGCGTGCCGCCGCCGCCGGGGATCACTCCCACGGAGACCTCGGGCAGACCGACCACGGCCGTCGCGTCGGCCACGATCACGTCGCAGGCGAGCGCCAGCTCGAACCCGCCGCCGAGTGCGAAGCCGTGCACGGCGGCGACGGTCGGCATCGGCAGTTCGAGGACGCCGGTGTAGGCGCCGCGCGCGGTCGGCCGCTGGCGCACCAGCTCGGCGTCGGTGAAGGAGTTGCGCTCCTTGAGGTCGGCGCCGACGCAGAACGCCCGGTCGTTGGACGAGGTCAGCACCGTCACCCGCACCGACGTGTCGGCGGCGAGCGCGTCGCAGGCGGCGCCGAGGGAGCGGGCCATCTCGGAGGAGACGGCGTTCATCGCCTTGGGCCGGTCGAGGACGAGCTCGGCGACGTGCCCGTCCTTCCGGACCACGACGAACTCACCAAAACGCTGCTCGGACTGGACCGACATGACCGCACACCCTCCCGGTTAACGACTGTTCACCGGGATCCTAGGGGGTGCCCGCCCGATCGGTCCGGCCGCCCGCGAGATCGGTCCGGGGCGCCCGCGGGACGGGCCCTGTCGTCCGGCGGAATCCGGACGACTGGGGCCCGCGGTATCCGGACGGCAGGGGCCCTCACGAGGGGCGGCGGGTCAGGTGCCAGGGCTCCACGACGCCCAGGCCGCGCACGGGGCGCTGCCACATCGGCTGGAGCGCGAAGCGGTACGTCGGGGCCGCCTCGCCCTCCTTCTCCGCGCGGGCGGCCTCCTCCGCCGCCTGGGTCTCCGAGACGGGCGCCTCCCCGGTCCGGGTCAGCTCCTCGGCGAGCGCCCCGTCCACCAGGACGGTGTCCTTGGGGGCTATCGAGGTGAGCCGGCTGGCCAGGTTCACGGTCGTGCCGAAGACGTCGCCCATCCGGGTCGTCACCGTGCCGAAGGCGATGCCCACGCGCAGGGCGGGCATCGTCTCGTCCTGGCCGAGCGTCTCGATGAGCCGGAGCGCGATCTCGGCGGCGGTCCCCGCGTCGTCCGCCGCGTAGAGGACCTCGTCGCCGAGCGTCTTGATCAGCCGGCCGCCGTGCGCGGCGACCAGGTCGGCGCACGTCGTCTCGAAGGCTTCGACCAGCTCGCCCAGCTCCTCCTCCTCGAGGCGGCGGGTGAGCCGGGTGAAGCCGACGAGGTCCGCGAAGCCGACGGCCAGGCGTCGGTCGACCATCTCCTCGTCGTCACCGGCCTGGACGACCCGGCCGGTGGCGGCGGCGAGCTGGCGGCGCCAGACGTAGATCAGGAACTCCTCCAGCTCGGGCAGGAGCAGCTCGACCAGGGGGTACGTGACCTCGGTGCGGGTCATTCCCGGCTCGGGCGGCTCGGTGAGGCCCTCCAGGAAGGAATCGATCTGCCATTCGGCCAACCGGGCGGTGGTCTGCCCGGTGGAGCGCGCGACCTGCACGGCCATCGGCTCGCTCAGCAGCCCGGCCTCGACCAGACCGGCCAGGCGCCGCAGGGCCAGGACGTCGGCCTCGGTGAGCGCCTTGGCCTGCCCGATGTCGGCGAAGCCCATGGCGCGCCAGAAGCGGGAGGCGAGCTCCATGGAGACACCGGCGGTGCGGGCGGCCTGGAAGGGGGTGTAGCGGCGCTCGGCCCCGAGGATGAGCTGTTCGAGGCGGATGGCCAGGGGGTTGTCGGTCGGCTCGGCCGTGTGGTCGACGACATGGTGGGGGGTGGGGTACGTGGCCGGCTCGTCCCCGCCCGCGTTCTCGTCGTCGACGGTCACCGGCCGCCTCCTGCCCGTTCCCTGCCCACTGCCCTGCCGATCTGTCGCCTGGATCGCGCTCCACGATACGACAGGTGTGTGCCAGCTCACGCCGTAACCGTGCCCGCGACCCGCGTCGTCGCGTCACGGCGGCCGCCGGACGCCGGCCCGGACGGGGCGGGTGCCCCGGCGGCGCCGGACCACCGTCGCCCCGGTGCGTGTCCGGAAAGTCCCCCCCTGGGCCGCGCCTCCGGGCGGACTTCGACGCTTTCCGGCCGCCGCCTAGTCCTCGGCGCGCATGTGGACGATGTCGCCCGCCGAGACCGCCTCCGTGCCTCCGCCCTCCGTCGCGACCACCAGACGGCCGTCACCGTCCAGGGCCACCGCCTCGCCCTCCAGCATCCGCTCGCCCGGCAGCTCGGCCCGCACCCGGCGGCCGAGCGTCGCGCAGCCAGCCGCGTACGCCTCCTGCAGGCCGGAGAGCTCGGGGTCGCCGTCCGCCCGCACCCACGCCCCGTACCACTGGTCCATCGAGCGCAGCACGGCCCGCAGCAGCGTGTCGCGGTCGGTCGAGACGGCGTTCGCGAGGAGCAGCGAACCGGCCGCCGGGACCGGCAGCTCCTCCTCACGCAGGGTGACGTTGACGCCGAGTCCGAGGACGACCCCGTCCTCGCCGGCCCGCTCGGCGAGGATGCCGCCCGTCTTGCGTTCCTCGCCTCCGACCGAAACCAGGAGGTCGTTGGGCCACTTGAGGGACAGGTCCACGCCGGCGGCCTTCGCGAGACCGGTCGCCGCGGCCACACCCGTCAGCAGCGGCAGCCAGCCCCAGCGGTGCACCGGCACGTCGGGCTTGAGCAGCACGGACACGAAGAGTCCGGACCGCGCCGGTGCGACCCAGCTGCGGTCGAGGCGGCCGCGTCCCGCGGTCTGCTCCTCGGCGACCAGCACCGCCCCCTCGGGCAGGTCACCGGCGCGGGAGGCGAGGTCGGAGTTGGTGGATCCGGTCGTGGGGACCACGTCGAGGGAGGTCCACAGTCCGTCGGGGAGCAGGAGCGCGCGGCGCAGCGCGGCGGCGTTGAGCGGGGGCCGGTCCAGGTCGGACCAGGGCCCTCCTGAGCCATGAGAGGACGTCATGCAAGGCAGCCTAGGTGTGGCAAACACCGCAGTGCCGAACCGTATCGGCGTCGATACCCTACGGATCAGTAGGCCAGTAATAGCCCATTGGTAGTCAATGAACCCCCGTGACCAGGCAGGGAGCCGCATCCCGATGTCCGAGTCGGTAGAGCCACAAGAGATCGACATTCACACGACCGCGGGCAAGATCGCGGATCTGAAGCGCCGTATTGACGAGGCGACGCATGCCGGCTCCGAACGTGCCGTCGAGAAGCAGCACGCGAAGGGGAAGCTGACCGCGCGCGAGCGGATCGAGCTGTTGCTCGACGAGGACTCGTTCGTGGAGCTGGACGAGCTGGCCCGGCACCGGTCGACCAACTTCGGCCTGGAGAAGAACCGCCCGTACGGTGACGGTGTCGTCACCGGGTACGGCACGGTGGACGGCCGCCCGGTCGCGGTCTTCTCGCAGGACTTCACGGTCTTCGGCGGCGCCCTTGGCGAGACCTTCGGGCAGAAGATCATCAAGGTGATGGACTTCGCCCTGAAGACCGGCTGCCCGGTCATCGGCATCAACGACTCCGGGGGCGCCCGCATCCAGGAGGGTGTCAACGCGCTCGGCATGTACGGCGAGATCTTCCGCCGCAACACGCACGCCTCGGGTGTCATCCCGCAGATCTCGCTGGTCGTCGGCCCGTGCGCGGGCGGCGCGGTGTACTCCCCCGCGATCACCGACTTCACGGTGATGGTGGACCAGACCTCGCACATGTTCATCACCGGCCCCGACGTCATCAAGACGGTGACGGGCGAGGACGTCGGCTTCGAGGAGCTGGGCGGCGCCCGGACGCACAACACCACCTCGGGTGTCGCGCACCACATGGCGGGTGACGAGAAGGACGCGATCGAGTACGTCAAGTCCCTCCTGTCGTACCTCCCGTCGAACAACCTCTCCGAGCCGCCGGCCTTCCCCGAGGTCGCCGAGACCGAGGTGAACGACGAGGACCGCGAGCTGGACGTCCTGATCCCGGACTCCGCGAACCAGCCGTACGACATGCACCAGGTCATCGAGCACGTGGTGGACGACGGCGAGTTCCTGGAGACGCAGGCGCTGTTCGCGCCGAACATCCTCACCGGCTTCGGCCGCGTCGAGGGGTTCCCGGTCGGCATCGTCGCCAACCAGCCGATGCAGTTCGCCGGCTGCCTGGACATCAACGCGTCCGAGAAGGCCGCGCGGTTCGTCCGTACCTGCGACGCCTTCAACATCCCCGTGATCACCTTCGTGGACGTGCCGGGCTTCCTGCCGGGCGTGGACCAGGAGTACGGCGGCATCATCCGCCGGGGCGCCAAGCTGATCTACGCGTACGCCGAGGCGACGGTCCCGCTGATCACGGTGATCACCCGCAAGGCCTTCGGCGGCGCGTACGACGTCATGGGCTCCAAGCACCTGGGCGCCGACCTCAACCTCGCCTGGCCCACCGCGCAGATCGCGGTGATGGGCGCGCAGGGCGCGGTGAACATCCTGCACCGCAGGACGATCGCGGCGGCCGATGACCAGGAGGCGGAGCGGGCGCGGCTGATCCAGGAGTACGAGGACACGCTGCTCAACCCGTACACGGCGGCGGAGCGCGGGTACATCGACGGCGTGATCCTGCCGTCGGACACCCGCCCCCAGATCGTGAAGGGCCTGCGTCAGCTGCGGACGAAGCGGGAATCCCTGCCTCCGAAGAAGCACGGCAACATCCCCCTGTAAGGAGCCGCTGTGATCAAGGTCGTTCGAGGCAATCCGACCCCCGAGGAGCTGGCCGCCGCACTGGCGGTGGTCCAGGCCCGGGCCGCGGCGTCGGCGGCGGCGTCCGCCGCCGAGGGCGGCCCGGGGGTTCCCGAGGGCTGGGCCGATCCTTCGCGGATCGCCCGCGGGGTACGGCACCGGCCGGGGCCGCGCTCGTGGGCGCGCTCCTACTGGCCCGTCTGACGCGTACGCGCACGCAAGGCCGGACCTCTTGTGCGGGAGGTCCGGCCTTTCGCGTGTCCGGCGACGGGCGCCGCCGGGACCCGGGGGATCGGCAGGTCACCTTGAGGGAGTGTCCGACACGACCTCGGGGAGGCGACGGTCAGACGAGGGGGGCGACGGCCTCGGCCATCAGGCGGTAGCCGGCGTCGTTCGGGTGCAGGCGGTCCGTGTGGGCGTAGACGGGGTTCAGCGCCCGCGCGTCCTCCGGGTCGGCGAGGAGCCGGGCGAAGTCGACCACCGCGTCGAACTCGCCCGAGGTGCGGATCCAGTGGTCGACCTCGGCGCCGGTCCGCTCGGCGGTCGGGCCCCAGTGGCTGGTGCCCTTGAAGGGCAGCAGCGTCGAGCCGACGATCCGCACGCCCCGGTCGTGCGCCGCGTCGATCAACGTCCGGTAGGCGGCGATGAGTTCGGCGGACGTGACGACGGGCGAGGGCTTGTAGGTGGGGTGGGGGTCGGCCTTCAGCGCGGCCTCGCTGTAGCCGATGTCGTTGAGCCCCTGGAGGAGGACGACGGTCCCGACGCCGGGCTGGTCGAGCGCGTCGCGGCGGAAGCGGGCGGTGGCGCGTTCGCCGTACCAGGCGGAGTCGTTGAGGACGAGGTTGCCGCCGATGCCGGAGTTCACCACGGGCCGGTCGAGGCGTTCGGCGAGGGCGTCGGAGTAGCGGCGGTCGGTGTTCGGGGTGGATCCGAAGCCGTCCGTGAGGGAGTCGCCGAAGAGGACCACCGCGCCCTTCCGGGGCGGGGCTCCGCCGCTCACCTCGACCCCGCTGAGGTAGTACCAGGACGCGGTGCGGGCGGTGAACGCCCGGCCGCTCACGTCGGCGCGGTGGTCGCCCTCGGCGCGGTAGGTGTCGGTCCATGCCTGGGAGTGGAAGGTGGCCGGCCCGGTCGTCCCCGCGAGGTGGAGCGTGACGGTGACGGACTCCAGCCGGCGCAGACCGAGGGCGGCGGCGTCGCTGCGCAGTTCGCCGTGGGCGGGGACGGTCACCGACCGCCTGCCGCCGAAGGTGAGGTGGCGGACCGAGCCGGGCTCGACCGACGCGCCCGTGTCGGTGCGGGCGAGGGTGGCGCCGGTGACGACGAGCGGCGAGGTGCCGTACGCGTTGGAGAGCCGGATGCGAGCGTGGTCACCGTCCTCGGTGACGCGGACGACCTGCCGGACGGTCTGGCGGGAGAAGCCCTCCTGCGACCAGTTGGGGGTGAAGCCGGTGGCGGGGGCCTGCGGAGCGGCGCCCCAGGCGGCCCGCCACACGGGGGTGCGGCCGGGGCGGGCGTCGGCCGGGGGGCCGGAGAGGAGGGTGAGACCGAGGGCGGCGGCGAGCACGGGGGTGAGCAGTTTCTTCATGACACGACCCTTCCGAGGCGTTAACGGGAACGCAGTTCCGTTAAGATGGAGGGACCGTAGCAGACTCGGAGGCGCTAATGGAACAGCAGACCCATTTGGACGGCGACGGTGCGGGAGACGGCACGCCGGGCACGGTCCGCCCCGGCGGCCGTACGGCCAAGGTGCGCGCGGCCGTCCTGGCCGCGACGGAGGACGCGCTGGCAGACGCCGGCTTCCACGCGCTGAACATGGACCACATCGCCGTGAGCGCGGGGGTGGGCAAGACGACCGTCTACCGCCGCTGGGGCTCCCCCGTCGGCCTCGTAGCCGACCTCCTGCGGGACATGGCCGACCGGTCCCTGCCCGCCTCCGACACCGGCAGCCTCGCCGGTGACCTGCGGGCCAACGCCGCCCTCGTACGCCACACCCTCACCGACGCGCGGATGGGCGCCGTCTTCCGCGCCGTCATCGCCGCCGCGGCCTGCGACCAGGAGTGCGCCGCCGCCCTGCACGGCTTCTACCGGGCCCGCCTGGAGGAATGGGCCCCGGTCGTGGAGCGGGCCGCGGCCCGCGGCGAGGTCCCGGCGGACACGGACGGCCTCGAACTGCTCCGGGCGGTCTCGGCCCCGCTCTACTACCGCTTCATGATCACGCGCGAGCCGCTGGCGGCGGAGGACGCCGAACGCGCGGTGGCGGCGGCCCTGACCGCGGCCGGTGGCGGGGTGTTCACCCGGCGGTGAGTAGTCCGTCGGCACCGGGGTTCCTGAGTACGGGTACTCAGGCGCGCCGGCCGTCCCGGCCGCAGGATCGAGGGCATGCTCTGGTCGGACCCGAAGGACGAGCCCCCCAAGGAGATGCGCGACATGCAGGCGATGCTGCGTCGCGCGTCCATCCTGCTGGCTCTGGCGATGCTGGTGGCGATGCTCGCGGCGGGCCTGCACTGACGCCCACGGCCCCTCCCCGGGGAGCGGCGACGGGGGGCCGGGGCCCGGGGGCCGAGAGGCACGCGACGGGCCGCGCACGCCCGGGCGAGCCGGCGGACCGGCCAAGGACTGTCCGATCCACCGGGGTTGACGGGACAGCCCTTAGGGTTGCCCCATGACTGCTGATCGCCGCCGTGTCGTGCTCGCCTCCGCCTCCCCCGCCCGGCTCGGACTGCTCCGGCAGGCCGGACTCGCCCCCGAGGTCATCGTGAGCGGCGTCGACGAGGACAAGATGCACGCCCCGACCCCGGCCGAACTCGCGCTCGCCCTCGCCGAGGCGAAGGCCGCGCACGTGGCCGCCCGCCCCGAGGCGAGCGGCGCACTCGTCATCGGCTGCGACTCCGTCCTGGAACTCGACAAGCAGGCGCTGGGCAAGCCCGCCGACGCCGCGGAGGCCACGGCGCGCTGGAAGGCCATGCGGGGCCGGGTGGGCATCCTCCAGACGGGCCACTGCGTCTACGACACGGCGGCCAAGCGCTACGAGTCGGCGACCGCCTCCACCGTGGTCCGCTTCGGCGAGCCGACGGACGAGGAGATCGCCGCGTACGTGGCGAGCGGCGAGCCCCTCCACGTGGCGGGGGCGTTCACCCTCGACGGCCGTTCGGCGCCGTTCATCGACGGCATCGACGGCGACCCCGGGAACGTGATCGGCCTTTCCCTGCCGCTGCTGCGCACACTGCTCGGCAAGCTGGGGGTCTCGATCACCGACCTGTGGACCTGAGGGCCCGCGGTACGGCCCCGTCGCGCGGCGCGCGGACCCGCGCCGGCCGGCGGTAGCTCCGGCCTCCGCCCCGGCGCTGTTTCCGGCCTTGGTTCCGGCCTCCGCCCCGGCCTTGGTTCCGGCCTTCGGGGACGGCCGTCACCCGAAAGGCGTCACGCGACCGCCGGAGCCCCTTCGGGGGCTTCTTCGCCGGTCTTGCCGTACGCCACCAGGGTGAGGACGACGAGTCCGAGCACCACGGACATGAACGCGAAGGCCCCCCAGCCGATCAGACCCACCGTCACCGCCGCGAGAAGGCCGTGCACCACCGCGCAGCCGATCAGGAGGGCGCGGCCCGCCCGCCCAGGACGGCGGTCGCGGATGCCCGCCAGCGCGGCCACCAGGGCGCACAGCCCCAGGAGGATGCCGGAGACGATGCCGAGCACCCAGGTGCCCGTGACCATCGCGCCCGGGTCGAGGCCGTCGAGCGACATCGACTGGATCTCCACGAACCTCGCCATCACGGCGTTGAGGACGACGATGCCCGGTGCCTCCAGGAGGAGCACCGCCGCCGTCACGAGCGCTATCGGTCTGCGGGCCACGCGGGCCACCCCCTGAGTACGGCTGTTACCTGGAGTACGGACGACAGCGCGAAGGCTACTGACTGGTAAACCTTCGGACAAGGGTCCGCGCAGCCGGACCCGACCGCAAAGAATCATTGAGCCGTTCGTAGGGACTCCACAAAGAAACCCGCCCGGCGACTGGCCGCCGGAACAGAGACCTGCGCCACACCTCGGAGCTACTGTGCCGTCAAGGAACCCTGCGTACCGTGGTGCGACAAGGGATTTCACGACCCGAGCGGGCCTCGTATCACGCTCCGTGTGGGCAAGCTCACCACTGGGGACGGGTCGAAAGGCCGTGTCGGCAGTCCCTAAACTCAGCTTGTTTCAAGGAGGGAGCCATCGTGCGCAAGGTGCTCATCGCCAACCGTGGCGAAATCGCTGTCCGCGTCGCCAGGGCGTGCCGGGACGCCGGGATCGCGAGCGTAGCCGTCTACGCCGATCCGGACCGGGACGCTCTGCACGTCCGCGCGGCCGACGAGGCGTTCGCTCTGGGCGGTGACACCCCGGCCGCCAGTTATCTCGACATGGCCAAGGTGCTGCAGGCGGCCAAGGACTCCGGGGCGGACGCGATCCACCCCGGCTACGGCTTCCTTTCCGAGAACGCCGAATTCGCCCAGGCCGTGCTCGACGCGGGTCTGACCTGGATCGGCCCGCCGCCGCAGGCCATCCGCGACCTCGGCGACAAGGTCGCCGCCCGGCACATCGCGCAGCGTGCCGGCGCCCCGCTGGTCGCGGGCACCCCCGACCCGGTCGCCGACGCGGACGAGGTCGTCGCCTTCGCCCGCGAGCACGGTCTGCCGATCGCGATCAAGGCCGCCTTCGGCGGTGGCGGCCGCGGCCTGAAGGTCGCCCGCACCCTCGAGGAAGTCCCCGAGCTGTACGACTCCGCCGTCCGTGAGGCGGTGGCCGCCTTCGGCCGCGGCGAGTGCTTCGTCGAGCGCTACCTCGACAAGCCCCGGCACGTCGAGACCCAGTGCCTGGCCGACTCCCACGGCAACGTCGTCGTCGTCTCGACCCGCGACTGCTCCCTCCAGCGGCGCCACCAGAAGCTCGTGGAGGAGGCCCCCGCCCCGTTCCTGACCGAGGAGCAGAACGCGGAGCTGTACGCGGCGTCGAAGGCGATCCTGAAGGAGGCCGGCTACGTCGGCGCCGGCACGGTGGAGTTCCTCGTCGGCACCGACGGCACGATCTCCTTCCTGGAGGTCAACACCCGTCTCCAGGTCGAACACCCCGTCACCGAAGAGGTCACCGGGATCGACCTCGTGCGGGAGATGTTCCGCATCGCCGACGGCGAGGCCCTGGGCTACGACGATCCGCCGATGCGCGGTCACTCGTTCGAGTTCCGGATCAACGGCGAGGACCCCGGCCGCAACTTCCTGCCCGCCCCCGGCACCGTCACCGTCTTCAACCCGCCCACCGGTCCCGGTGTCCGTCTGGACGCCGGTGTCGAGTCCGGCTCGGTGATCGGCCCGGCGTGGGACTCGCTGCTCGCCAAGCTGATCGTCACGGGCGCCACCCGGGAGCAGGCCCTGCAGCGCGCGGCCCGCGCGCTGGCCGAGTTCACGGTCGAGGGCATGGCCACCGCCATCCCGTTCCACCAGGCCGTGGTGGTCGACCCCGCGTTCACCAGCGACCCGTTCCGCGTCCACACCCGGTGGATCGAGACGGAGTTCGTCAACGAGATCAAGCCGTTCGCTCCCGCCGGCGCCGACGCCGAAGAGGACGAGTCCGGCCGCGAGACGATCGTCGTCGAGGTCGGCGGCAAGCGCCTCGAGGTCTCCCTGCCGTCCTCCCTGGGTATGACGCTGGCCCGCACGGGTCTGGCCGCCGGTGCCAAGCCGAAGCGCCGCGCCGCGAAGAAGTCGGGCCCGACCGCTTCCGGCGACACCCTCGCCTCCCCGATGCAGGGCACCATCGTCAAGGTGGCCGTCGAGGAGGGCCAGGAGGTCAAGGAGGGCGACCTGATCGTCGTCCTGGAGGCCATGAAGATGGAGCAGCCCCTCAACGCCCACCGCTCGGGCACCGTCAAGGGACTCTCCGCCGAGGTCGGCGCCTCCGTCACCTCCGGCGCCCCCATCTGCGAGATCAAGGACTGACCGGGTCGCACAGGTACCGTACGAAGGGCCCGCGGGCGCACGCCGCCCGCGGGCCCTTCGTCGACGTGAACGGGCGGACGCGCACGTGCGGTCGTCAACCGGCGGTCGTCAACCGGCGGTCGTCAACCGGCGGTCGTGAACGGCCCGAAGGGAACGGCCGAAGAAAACGGTCCGGAGGATACGGGGCCGACGGGGTACGCCTCGACGGGATACGGCCCGACGGGGCGCGGCTGGACGGAACCGGGGGAGGACACATGCGGGCCGACGCGCGCCGCAATCACGAGCGGCTGCTGGGCGAGGCCCGCGCCGCCTTCGCCGAGCGCGGCACGGACGCCTCCCTGGAGGAGGTGGCCCGCCGCGCCGGAGTCGGCATCGGCACCCTCTACCGGCACTTCCCGAGCCGTGACGCCCTGGTGAACGCGGTCTTCCAGGAGGCGCTGGCCACGCTCGTCCAGCGCTCGCGCGACCTCGCCGAGGCGGAGGACCCGTGCCGGGCGCTCGGGGAGTGGCTGCGCGCCCTCATCACCCATGCGGGTGAGTACCGCGGCCTCGCGCGGGCGCTCATGTCGGCTTCGTACGACGAGAGTTCGGCGCTCGCGCAGTGCAGCGTCCCCTTGCGGACGGCGGGAGAGCGCCTGCTCGACCGGGCTCGGCGCGCGGGTTCGGTCCGCGACGACGTGTCGATCGGCGATCTGATGCAGCTCACCAAGGCGATCGCCCTGGCCGCCGAACAGTCCCCCGACGACGAGGGCCTGGCGGACCGCCTGCTCACCCTGACCCTGCGGGGCCTCGAACGGTGACCCGGGTGCCGGCGAGGTCCCCCTCCGCCGGCCGGGTGCTCAGCGACGCCGCATGTCCGCGACGCGGGCCGTCCTCTCGGGGCCGAGCGGCTCGGCGGCCATCGCGGCCGCGCCACGGAACTGCCCGGCCGGGTAGCGGCCGCGCTGCCCGGGAAGGGGCACGTCACGTCGAGGGCGGCCGCCGCCCGGGGGGACGGGGTCGGCCCCCGCGCCCGGCGCCGCGCCCGTGCCCGCCACCGCGATCTGGACACCCTGGTCGGCGAGCGCCTGGAGCTCCGTCGCGGCCCGGTCGTCGTGCGCCGGCGGCTCGTCGGTGACCAGCCGGGTGATCACGTCGGTCGGCACCGTCTGGAACATCGTGTCGGTGCCGAGCTTGGTGTGGTCGGCGAGGACCACCACCTCCGCCGCCGCCTGCACGAGGGCCCGGTCCACGCTCGCGGAGAGCATGTTGGACGTGGACAGGCCGCGCTCGGCGGTCAGTCCGCTTCCGGAGAGGAAGGCCCGGGAGACCCGGAGGCCCTGGAGCGACTGCTCGGCACCGCTGCCCACCAGCGCGTAGTTCGACCCGCGCAGCGTGCCGCCGGTCATGACGACCTCGACCCGGTTGGCGTGGGCGAGGGCCTGGGCGACGAGCAGCGAGTTGGTGACCACGGTCAGGCCGGGCACGCGGGCGAGCCGGCGGGCCAGCTCCTGCGTGGTCGTCCCGGCGCCGACGACGATGGCCTCGCCCTCTTCGACGAGGCTCGCGGCGACGTCGGCGATGGCCGTCTTCTCCGCGGTCGCGAGATGGGACTTTTGCGGGAAGCCGGACTCTCGCGTGAAACCGCCCGGTAGTACCGCACCGCCGTGCCGGCGGTCGAGGAGTCCTTCTGCCTCCAGTGCCCGCACGTCTCGCCGTACGGTCACTTCTGAGGTCTGGACGACGCGGGCGAGCTCACGGAGCGACACGGCCCCGTTGGCGCGCACCATTTCGAGGATCAACTGACGACGTTCTGCAGCGAACACGAAACTGACAGTAACCTGAGCGGCCGATACTTTTCAGCACTATGCGCCGAATTGCAGAAGATGCGCACAGACGGGACCCCCAAGTGATATGGGAAGTCCCGTCGTTGATCACGGAGTGCGAGGAGTGGCCCCCCGTTCGCCGGGGGTTGCCGGGGATTGTCCCCCTCTCCCCGACCGGGGCCGGGCGCGCCCCCGGCGGGGAGCGCCGGCTACGCCTCGCCCGTCGCCTTTCGGGTCTGCAACTGCCGTGCCACTTCCGCGATCGAGCCCGACAGGGACGGGTACACGGTGAAGGCGTTCGCGATCTGCTCGACGGTCAGATTGTTGTCCACCGCGATCGAGATCGGATGGATCAGTTCGCTCGCCTTGGGGGCGACGACACAACCGCCGACCACGATCCCCGTGCCCGGACGGCAGAAGATCTTGACGAAGCCGTCCCGGATGCCCTGCATCTTCGCGCGGGGGTTGCGCAGCAGCGGCAGCTTGACGACCCGGGCGTCGATCTTGCCCGCGTCCACGTCCGCCTGGGTGTAGCCGACGGTGGCGATCTCCGGGTCGGTGAAGACGTTCGAGGAGACCGTCTTCAGGTTCAGCGGGGCCACCGCGTCGCCGAGGAAGTGGTACATCGCGATCCGCCCCTGCATGGCCGCCACCGAGGCGAGCGCGAAGACGCCGGTCACGTCGCCGGCGGCGTAGACGCCCGGGGCGGAGGTGCGGGAGACCTTGTCGGTCCAGATGTGGCCGGAGTCCTTCAGCCGGACCCCGGCCTCCTCCAGTCCCATTCCGGCCGAGTTCGGGATGGCGCCGACCGCCATGAGGCAGTGGGTGCCGGAGATGACCCGGCCGTCGGCCAGGGTGACCTCCACCCGGTCGCCGACCCGCTTGGCGGACTCGGCGCGCGAGCGGGCCATGACGTTCATGCCGCGGCGGCGGAACACGTCCTCCAGGACGGCGGCGGCGTCCGGGTCCTCACCGGGCAGCACGCGGTCGCGCGAGGAGACGAGCGTGACCCGGGAGCCGAGGGCCTGGTAGGCGCCGGCGAACTCGGCGCCGGTGACACCGGAGCCGACCACGATGAGCTCCTCGGGCAGCTCCTTGAGGTCGTAGACCTGGGTCCAGTTCAGGATCCGCTCGCCGTCGGGCTGCGCGTCGGGCAGCTCGCGCGGGTGACCGCCGGTCGCGATCAGCACGGCGTCGGCGGTGAGCGCCTCCTCCTTGCCGTCGGCGGCGGTGACGATCACCTGACGGGAACCGTCCACGGCCTGCCGGCCCGACAGCCGGCCACGGCCGCGCAGCACCCGGGCGCCGGCCCGGGTGACGGAGGCGGTGATGTCGTGGGACTGGGCGAGCGCGAGGCGCTTCACCCGGCGGTTGACCTTCCCGAGGTCGACGCCGACGACGCGGGCGGCCTGCTCCACGTGCGGGGTGTCGTCGGCCACGATGATGCCCAGCTCCTCGTACGAGGAGTCGAAGGTGGTCATCACCTCGGCCGTGGCGATGAGGGTCTTCGAGGGGACACAGTCGGTCAGGACGGACGCGCCGCCGAGGCCGTCGCAGTCGACGACGGTCACCTCCGCGCCGAGTTGGGCGCCCACCAGGGCCGCCTCGTATCCGCCGGGTCCGCCACCGATGATCACGATCCGGGTCACGTGGGTTACGCCTCGCGCTCTCGTTCTGCCGGGGGGTGACCCCGTGGGGCTGCGTGCAGTGCGTACCCCATTGTCCCGCACGCTTCAAGGGTGCTCTCGTCGGGGCCTCCGAACGGCCCCCGTCACGGCCCCCACCACGGGCTTCCGCGATCACCCCTCCCCCTCCCGTACCCTCGACCCCATGTCGCTCTACGCCGCGTACGCCGGCAACCTCGACGCGCGGCTCATGACCCGCCGCGCCCCGCACTCCCCGCTGCGCGGCACCGGCTGGCTCAACGGCTGGCGGCTCACCTTCGGCGGCGAGCAGATGGGCTGGGAGGGCGCGCTGGCCACGATCGTGGAGGCACCGCGTTCCCAGGTCTTCATCGCGCTGTACGACATCGCGCCGATGGACGAGGACTCGATGGACCGGTGGGAGGGCGTGGGTCTCGACATCTACCGCCGGATGCGGGTGCGGGTGCACACCCTGGACGGCGAGGAGGCCGCGTGGGTGTACGTCCTCAACGCGTACGAGGGCGGTCTGCCGTCCGCGCGGTACCTCGGCGAGATCGCCGACGCGGCCGAGTCGGCGGGCGCGCCGCACGACTACGTGATGGAGCTGCGCAAGCGGCCCTGCTGACGGACGCCGAGGCCCGCCCTCGCCACGAAGAGCCTGGTCACGGGCGCGGCCTGGGACAGTCCCGGCAGACGGCCGAGTGCCGGAGGCCACAGTGTTCGTCGGAAACGACAAGACAACGATCGCATGTCCGTCCGCATCGTCATCTACGCGCGTAGGAATTCTCGGGCTACGCTTCTGCGCGTATGAAATCCGTCCGGGGCGCTCCTCGGACACCCCCTCCCCGAGGCGAGAGAGTCAGTGAACGCAACTGCCACCCCGTACGAGGCCGCCGAGGCCGCTGCCGCGCGCCTTCGCGAGCTGACCGGCACCGAGAACCACGACGTCGCCCTGGTGATGGGTTCCGGCTGGGCGCCGGCCGTCGACGCGCTCGGCGCACCGCAGGCCGAGTTCCCGGTCACCGAGCTGCCCGGCTTCCCGCCGCCGGCCGTCGAGGGCCACGGCGGCACGGTCCGCTCGTACAAGATCGGCGAGAAGCGTGTGCTGGTCTTCCTCGGCCGCACCCACTTCTACGAGGGCCGGGGCGTCGCCTCCGTCGCCCACGGCGTGCGCACCGCCGTCGCCGCCGGCTGCCGGACCGTCGTCCTGACCAACGGCTGCGGTGGCCTGCGCGAGGGCATGCGCCCCGGCCAGCCGGTCCTGATCAGCGACCACATCAACCTGACGGCCGCCTCCCCGATCGTCGGCGCGAACTTCGTGGACCTGACCGACCTGTACTCGCCGCGGCTGCGCGCGCTGTGCCAGGAGATCGACGAGACCCTCGAAGAGGGCGTCTACGTCCAGTTCCCCGGGCCGCACTACGAGACCCCGGCCGAGATCAACATGGTCCGCGTCATGGGCGGCGACCTGGTCGGCATGTCCACGGTCCTGGAGGCCATCGCGGCCCGCGAGGCCGGCGCCGAGGTCCTGGGCATCTCCCTGGTGACCAACCTGGCGGCGGGCCTCTCGGGCGAGCCCCTGAACCACGAGGAGGTCCTCCAGGCCGGCCGCGACTCCGCCGCCCGCATGGGCGAGCTGCTCACCCGGGTGCTCGACCGCATCTGACGGCCGGCCGCACCCCGCCCGCCCCGTGACGGGGCCCACGCCCGCCCGCCCTCCGTCCCGACGCCTCCCGCGCCCTCGCCGGCGCGGAGGCCCGGCGGGGCGCGCGGGCGCGGGCCGTACGGGGGTCCGCCCGGGGGGTCTTCCGCCGATCGGGCCGGAGCAGCCGCGCGCCCGGCAGGATCGGCAGGACGCCCCGGGGAGCCCACCGCCCGTCGCGCGGCTCGTTCGGGAAGGGCCGGGCCGGGGAAGAGAACCCGCCCGCGCCCTCCCGCCCGCACCCTCCGAAAGGCACCCACCGTGACGCAGGACGACCTCCTCGCCCGGGCCCAGGCCTGGCTCGCCGAGGACCCCGACAACGAGACCCGCGAGGAGCTTTCCCGGCTCGTCGCGGCCGGTGAGACCGACGAGCTCGCCGCCCGGTTCGCCGGCACGCTGCAGTTCGGCACCGCCGGGCTCCGCGGCGAGCTGGGCGCCGGCCCGATGCGGATGAACCGCTCGGTCGTCATCCGGGCCGCCGCCGGACTCGCGGCGTACCTCAAGGCGAAGGGCCGCACGGGCGGACTCGTCGTCATCGGCTACGACGCCCGCTACAAGTCGGCCGACTTCGCCCGCGACACCGCCGCCGTCATGACCGGCGCCGGCCTGCGCGCGGCCCTGCTCCCGCGCCCCCTGCCGACGCCGGTCCTCGCGTTCGCCATAAGGCACCTGGGTGCCGTCGCGGGTGTCGAGGTGACCGCGAGCCACAACCCGCCGCGGGACAACGGCTACAAGGTCTACCTCGGCGACGGCTCGCAGATCGTGCCGCCCGCGGACGCCGAGATCGCCGCCGAGATCGCCGCGGTGCGCTCGCTCGCCGACGTACCGCGCCCGGAGTCCGGCTGGGAGACCCTCGGCGACGAGGTCCTGGATGCCTACCTGGACCGTACGGAGGCCGTCCTGACCCCTGGGACGGCCAGGACCGTGCGGACCGTCTACACCGCCATGCACGGCGTCGGCAAGGACGTCCTGACGGCCGCCTTCGCGCGGGCCGGCTTCCCGCCGCCCGCGCTCGTCGCCGAGCAGGCCGAGCCGGACCCGGCGTTCCCGACGGTCGCCTTCCCGAACCCGGAGGAGCCGGGTGCCATGGACCTCGCCTTCGAGGCGGCCCGCGCCGTGGGACCCGACATCGTGATCGCCAACGACCCGGACGCCGACCGGTGCGCGGTGGCGGTGCCGGACGCCGCCGTCGAGGGCGGCTGGCGGATGCTGCGGGGCGACGAGGTGGGCTCGCTGCTCGCCGCGCACCTCGTCGACAAGGGCGCGCGGGGCGTCTTCGCCGAGTCGATCGTGTCGTCCTCGCTGCTCGGCCGCATCGCCGAGGCCGCCGGGGTCGGCCACGAGGAGACCCTGACCGGATTCAAGTGGATCGCCCGCGTCGACGGCCTGCGGTACGGCTACGAGGAGGCGCTGGGTTACTGCGTCGACCCCGAGGGCGTCCGCGACAAGGACGGCATCACCGCCGCGCTGATGGTCGCCGAGCTGGCCTCGGAGCTGAAGGAGAAGGGCCGCACGCTGACGGACCTCCTGGACGACCTGGCGGTGGCGCACGGCCTGCACGCCACGGACCAGCTGTCGGTCCGGGTCGAGGACCTGAGCGTCATCGCGAACGCGATGAGGGCGCTGCGCGAGCGGCCGCCGGTCTCGCTGGCCGGCCTGACGGTGACACGGGCGGAGGACCTGACGAAGGGCACGGAGTCGCTGCCCCCGACGGACGGGCTGCGCTACTACCTGGACGGCGACCACAAGGCCCGCGTGATCGTCCGCCCGAGCGGCACCGAGCCCAAGCTCAAGTGCTACCTGGAGGTCGTGGTCCCGGTCACCGCCGCGAGCGAACTGCCCACGGCCCGTGCGAAGGCCACCGCCATCCTCACCGCGATCAAGCACGACCTGTCGGCCGCCGCCGGGCTCTGACTCGGCGCCGGGGGGACTCGCGGCCCGGGTTCCCGGGCGTCCGCTTCGGTCTCCCCCACCGCGGCACGCACGAGGGCCCGTACGGAATCGTCTCCGTACGGGCCCTCGTCCTCGTCTCCGTACGGGCCCTCGTCCTCGTTTCCGTACGGGCCCCGCCGCTGTCCCGCCCCGCCCCCTCCCGTACGGGTGAATTCGGTACGGCAACCGCCGTAACGCGCGTCCCGCGATCAGGTGGTCCGCGCCAGGGTGACCCGGTATCCCGACACCCACCCCTGGAGCCGCCGCAGTGCCCCCGGTGCTGTCCGTCCGCCCCACCGTGCCCGCCTCGCGGCGGCCGCCGGACCCGCCGCACGACGCCCTTCCGGAGCGGGTGCGCGGCACACTGCGGCATGCCGCCCCCGCGCTCCTGGGCTATCTGGTCGTACGGCTCCTGGGCCTGCTCGTCCTCGCCCGCTGGGCGCACCTGCGCGGTCACGGCGTCTGGCCGACGCTGGCCACGTCCTGGGACTCGTCCTGGTACCTCGGGATCGCCGAGGACGGCTACGCGCAGGAGCTCGGCACCCGGACGTACGGCAACAACCTCGCGTTCTTCCCGCTCTACCCCGCCCTGATCAGGACGCTCGCCGCCGTCGCGCCGGGCTCACCCGCCTCCGTGGCGCTGGTGATCGCCGGGGTCTGCTCGCTGGTCGCCGCCTGGGGGGTCTTCGCCGTCGGCGACCGGCTGCACGGCCGCCGGACGGGCACCGTCCTCGCCGTGCTGTGGGGCGCGGCGCCGGTCGCCGTCGTCCAGTGGATGGGCTACACCGAGTCGCTGTTCACCGCGCTGACCGCCTGGTCGCTGTACGCGGTCCTCACCGGCCGGTGGGCCTGGGCGGCGGGTCTCGCGGTCGCCGCCGGGCTCACCCGGCCGACCGGGATCGCCGTGGCGGCGGCGGTGACGGCGGCCGGCCTGCTGGCCGCCCGGCGCGGCAGCCGCCCGGCGCTGGCGGCGGCGCTCGTGGCGCCGCTCGGCTGGCTCGGTTACGTCGGCTGGGTGGGACTGCGCCTGGGCCGCTGGGACGGCTACTTCGCCGTCCAGCGGCTGTGGACCAACGAGTGGGACGGCGGAGCCGTGACCGCGCGGACCCTGCGCGAGCTCCTGGTGTACGACCGGAAGCCCCAGCTCTTCCTGGTGGTGGTCTCCGTCGTGCTGATCGGCTCGGCGGCGCTGTTCCTGCTCTGTCTGGGCGACCGTCAGCCGCTGCCGCTGCTGGTCTTCACGGGGGTCCTGCTGCTGGTGGTCCTCGGCAGCGGAGGGGTGTACTTCCCGCGCGCCCGCTTCCTGCTGCCGGGCTTCCCCCTGCTGCTCCCCCTCGCCCACGCCCTCACCCGCGCCCGCCTCCACGCCGCCGCCCTGGCCCTCGCGGGGGCGGCCGTGTCCTCGGCGTGGCTGGGCGGCTACATGCTCCTGGTCTGGCACGGGCCGCCGTGACTGTCGCAGACCTGTGACAGTCGGGACGGAGTCGTGACGCGCGGAGCGGAGAGGTCGTCGACCTCCGTTGCTAGCCTCGAATCTTTGATCCTTTAACCAAAGTGGGGGGCCACTGTGCGCTATCGCGCGAGAGGAGCGGCGGACCGGCCGCGCCGACGGCTGGCGGCGACCGCCGTCGCCGTCGCCGCGGCGGCCACGCTCGCACCGTTCACCGGGGGGCCGGCGGTCGCGGCGGAGGAGACGACGCCGACGGCACCGCTCATCATCCCGGCTCAGAAGTCCCGGGTCCCGGGGCAGCTCGTCCACGCCGGGGCGACCGGCTTCCTGCACAAGGACTGGCAGGGGTACGCCCGGGTGGCGTACGCCGACGGTGCCTCCGTCCGGTACGACGCGAAGGGCGCCCGCGACGTGTACGGCACCGGCACCGGAATCGCCCGCGTGTACGAGCCGCCGGGAGAGCCCCAGCGGGTGGTCTTCCAGGACGGCCCCACGGCCGCCGAGCGGACCGTGACGGTCCCCGCGAACCAGTCGTTCGCGCATGTGGAGGGCGGCTCGGTCGTCACCACCGAATACACGGGTGCGAAGACCGTCCACGTCCTCTCCCACGAGAATGGTGTGCTGAAGGACCGCACGGTGACGGCGCCGGCCGGTGCCGAGAGCGTCACGGCCCACATCACCCAGGGCAACGGCAGTGGGTTCCTCGTCTCGTACACCGTCGGCGGCGCCCGACAGGTCGGATGGGTCCGCCTCGACGACCTCGTCGTCCGCCCGACGGGAATCGCCTACGACATCACCGGCCGCACCGCACCGCTCGTGGGCTCGCGCGTCATGGACTTCGACTTCAAGAACGACCGCCTCAAGGTGTGGGAAACCGAGGGCGACCTCTCCCGGCCGGTCGCGGAGATCTCCGTGCCCGAGGCGCCCTCGGCGCTCCTCGGCGACTACGCGGTGGTCCGCGAGGAGGACCAGGACGGCGACGACCCGTTCACGCTGTACCCGCTGGACGGCGGCGAGGCGCGCCCGGCGTTCGACGCCGACGCGGTCCTCGGCACTCCGGGCGGCGGCGCGCTGGCGACGGTCGAGGGCGCGGACGGGACGTACCGGGTCCATCGGGTCGGGATCTCCGAGGGCGGGTCCGCGCCCGTCCTCACCCCGTTGTACGAGATACCGCTGGGGATCACCCGAACCGAACAGCTGGTCGTCGCGCAGGGCGTCCTGCACGGCACGGAGAACTACGACTACGACGTGTACAACGCGGCGGCGGTCGTCTCGCGGAACCTCACCGTCGGCGGTGACCTCGCGGCGGGTCCGAGGGTCGACCGCGGACAGGACGGCTACAACAACGTTCCGGGGTACTGCCGCCAGGTGTGCCAGACGATCGTGCCCTCCGGTGACGGCCGGCTCCTCTGGATCGGATACCCGGGCAACATCCGGTTCGTCCGGGAGGGAGAGAACCTAGGGCCCGGCCGGTGGACGGACACCGACCCCCATTCGTCCGACTTCCAGTCGTCCGGCCGGTACGTCGCGTACACCCAGGACCACCTGGAACGCGACGGCACCGAGAAGACGTACAAGGTCCACGACATCGACACCGACAAGAACGTCCTCTCCCGTGCGATCGGGAACCGGCTGACCTCGCTCGACGGCGGCACGCTGTGGGTGGAGGGCAGGACCGCCGGCGTCGTCGACGCGGTCGACGTCCGCACCGGCGCGACCACGCGCTCGGTGAGGGTCGCTGGCTGCGACCTGACCGGGCTGCAGGCGGTCGGATCGGCCGTGTACTGGAAGTGTGCGACGGCCTCCGGGGTGAAGGACCTCGACACGGGGGCGGACGTGTCGCTGCCCGCCCACACCTCCGCTCTGCTCGGCGACGGCTACGTCGCCCACGCCCAGGGCCACACGGTCTCCGCCACCCCCCTGCGCGGGGGCGGCGCGACCCGCGTCATCGGAACCGTGGCGGACCCCGTGCCGGGCCGCGGCTGGACCGTGGACCGGTTCGGCGGCCACGTCAGCTACGTGGACGCCGCGGAGGACATCCACGTCGTACCCGTCGGGGTGGCGGCGCCGCCGCTGCGGCTGCTCGACTCCCGGCCTCCCGCCGAGATCCTGGACCGCAAGGCCACCGACCCGGCCTGGTCGGGCAGCTGGTGGCTGTCCAAGCCCGCCTCGTCCTGGCGGATCGACGTCCGTGACGCGGCCGGCACCGTCGTCCACACCCTGAGGGGAGGCGAGGCCCGCGGTGTGGTCGAGGCCCGGTGGGACGGGAAGGACGCGTCGGGGACCGCGCTGCCGGACGGACTGTACGACTGGACGCTGACGGCCGTCCCGGCGGACGGCGAGGGCCAGGCGCTCACGCGGACCGGTGACGTCGCGCTGACGCGCGCCGACTCCCTGGCCTCCGGGGCGTACCAGCCGGTGACTCCGGCGCGGGTGATGGACACCCGCGACGGCACGGGCGTCGCCAAGGCCAGGATCGGCGCGGACGGAACGGTCACCCTGACCGTCGCGGGCAAGGGCGGCGTGCCGGCGAGAGGCGTCTCCGCCGTCGTCCTCAACGTCACCGCCACCAACCCGACGGCCGGAACGTTCGTCTCCGTCTACCCCTACGGCACCACCCGCACCAGCGCGTCCAACCTCAACGTCGTCGCGGGACAGACCGTCCCCAACCTGGTCGTGGTGCCCGTCAAGGACGGCAAGGTCACCTTCTACAACCGCAACGGCAGCGTCGACCTCATCGCCGACGTCGCCGGGTACTACTCCCTCACGGGTTCCGGTTCCCGGTTCGAGCCGGTGACCCCGGCGCGGGTGATGGACACCCGCGACGGCACGGGCGTCGCCAAGGCCAGGATCGGCGCGGACGGGACCGTCTCGCTGACGGTCGCGGGCAAGGGCGGCGTCCCCGCCACCGGTGTCACCGCCGTCGTCCTCAACGTCACCGCCACCAACCCGACGGCCGGAACGTTCATCTCCGTCCACCCCTACGGCACCACCCGCACCAGCGCGTCCAACCTCAACGTCGTCGCGGGACAGACCGTCCCCAACCTGGTCGTGGTGCCCGTCAAGGACGGCAAGGTCACCTTCTACAACCGCAACGGCAGCGTCGACCTCATCGCCGACGTCGCCGGGTACTACACCGACACGGGGGCGGGCTCGCTCTACGAGCCGGTGACCCCGGCACGGGTGATGGACACCCGCGACGGCACGGGCGTCGCCAAGGCCAAGATCGGCACGGGCGGAACGGTCACCCTGACGGTCGCGGGCAAGGGCGGCGTCCCCGCCACCGGTGTCACCGCCGTCGTCCTCAACGTCACCGCCACCAACCCGACGGCCGGAACGTTCATCTCCGTCCACCCCTACGGCACCACCCGCACCAGCGCGTCCAACCTCAACGTCGTCGCGGGACAGACCGTCCCCAACCTCGTCGTCGTCCCCGTCAAGGACGGCAAGGTCACCTTCTACAACCGCAACGGCAGCGTCGACCTCATCGCCGACGTCCAGGGCTTCCACGCCCCCTGAACCGACGGGCGGAGACGCCGAGGGCCGGGTGCGCACCCGTGGGTGCGTACCCGGCCCTCCGCCGTGCGGGGCGCCTCAGCCCGTGGCGAGCAGGATCACGAGCAGCAGCAGACCGGCGGCCGTCGGCGCGATGATCTCGTACGCCCACCGGATCCGCGGCTCGCCCTGGGCGCCCGGGCGGGAGGCGTAGCGCTCCGCGAGGTCGCGGAGGTCGGCGACCGTCTGGTCGGCGGGGGCGAGCCGGGAGGCGTCGTTCACGTCGGCGTGGACGGACGTGCGGCCGTGCGGGTCGTCCTGGGCGGCGCGGGTCTGGCGGCGCGCGGCGCGCTTGCGCTGGCGCAGCGAGACCGGGATGGCCCAGAGCTGGTACTTCGTCCCCTCCCGGGTGAGGGCCTCGCTGGAGTACCCGGCGCGGACGTCGGCGACGGCGGCCCAGGGCAGCGTGATGGAGCGGAACGGGTTGCGGATGCGGAGCCGGTCCTCGTTCGCGTAGACGGCGGGCCGGATGGTGAAGGCCACGACGAGCGGGACGAGGAAGACCAGCGCCGCCAGCGCCACCCACGGCGTGCGGCCCTCGCCCCGGACGATCGCGTCGCCGCAGAACCAGGCGGCGAGGCCGAGCAGCAGGACACCGCCCGCGATCCCGAAGGGCGAACGGAAGACGCGGTCGGCGTAGGCCGGCTCGGCGGGCGGCTGGGGGCTCGTCATACCGCCGATTCTGCCTCAGCGCCCCTCGCCCGGCTCAGGCGGCTCGGTCGACCAGGTCGGCGTAGAGCACGATGTGGTCGGGGCGGTGGCCGTGGACCGGTCCGACCCCGCGGGCGCCGGCTGTCCACGTCCCCGAACTCGGCTCCGGCCCCCGGGGCCCGTCGGCCGCTCGACAGCGGTGCCCGCGCCGAGGCGACGGCCCTGTTCGACCGCGGGCGAGGATGACTGTGACAGCCGTCACGTCGGCCCGTGCCGACCTGGAACGTTCGCGGCCGGAGCAAGGGCGGGCCTGTACAGGTCGCTACGCGCGTAGATATGCTCGACTGGTGACCATGCCCACCACTGCATCTGCAGCACACGCTTTCGCCGACGTGACCGCGTCCGACAGTGCGCTGCGCCGCTTCCTCCACGGGCTGCCCGGCGTCGACGCCGTCGGCCTGGAGGCGCGCGCCGCGTCCCTCGGCACCCGCTCGATCAAGACCACGGCCAAGGCCTACGCCATCGACCTGGCCATCTCGATGATCGACCTGACGACGCTCGAAGGCGCGGACACCCCGGGCAAGGTCCGGGCGCTCGCCGCCAAGGCCGTCAATCCCGATCCGTCCGACCGTACGACCCCGACGACCGCCGCGGTCTGCGTCTACCCCGACATGGTGGCCACCGCCAAGGCCGCCGTCGCGGGTTCCGACGTCAAGGTCGCCTCCGTGGCCACGGCCTTCCCGGCCGGGCGCGCCGCGCTCCCCGTGAAGCTCGCGGACACCGCCGACGCGATCGCCGCCGGCGCCGACGAGATCGACATGGTCATCGACCGTGGCGCCTTCCTCGCCGGCCGCTATCTGCAGGTCTTCGAGCAGATCGCCGCGATCAAGGCCGAGTGCGGCGACCGCGCCCGCCTCAAGGTGATCTTCGAGACCGGCGAGCTGTCCACGTACGACAACATCCGCCGCGCCTCCTGGCTCGGGATGATGGCCGGCGCCGACTTCATCAAGACCTCGACCGGCAAGGTCGCGGTCAACGCCACCCCGGCCAACACGCTGCTGATGCTGGAGGCGGTGCGCGACTTCCGCGCGCAGACCGGCGTCCAGATCGGCGTGAAGCCGGCCGGCGGCATCCGCAACACCAAGGAAGCCGTCAAGTTCCTGGTCCTGGTCAACGAGACCGTGGGGTCGGACTGGCTGGACAACCACTGGTTCCGCTTCGGTGCCTCCAGCCTGCTCAACGACCTGCTCATGCAGCGTCAGAAGCTGGCGACCGGCCGCTACTCCGGCCCCGACTACGTCACGGTGGACTGATCGATCATGGCATCTGTATTCGAGTACGCACCGGCGCCCGAGTCACGCTCGGTCGTCGACATCGCTCCGTCGTACGGCCTGTTCATCGACGGCGAGTTCGTCGACGCGGCCGACGGCAAGGTCTTCAAGACCGTCTCGCCCTCCTCCGAGGAGGTCCTCGCCGAGGTCGCCCGGGCGGGTGCCGAGGACGTCGACCGCGCGGTGAAGGCGGCACGGAAGGCGTTCGAGAAGTGGTCGGCGCTGCCCGGCTCCGAGCGCGCCAAGTACCTCTTCCGCATCGCCCGGATCATCCAGGAGCGCAGCCGCGAGCTGGCCGTCCTGGAGACCCTGGACAACGGCAAGCCGATCAAGGAGACGCGCGACGCGGACCTCCCGCTCGTCGCCGCTCACTTCTTCTACTACGCCGGCTGGGCCGACAAGCTCGACCACGCCGGATACGGCGCGAACCCGCGGCCGCTGGGCGTGGCCGGCCAGGTCATCCCGTGGAACTTCCCGCTGCTGATGCTGGCGTGGAAGATCGCCCCGGCGCTGGCGACCGGCAACACCGTCGTGCTGAAGCCCGCCGAGACCACCCCGCTGTCCGCCCTGTTCTTCGCGGACATCTGCCGTCAGGCCGGGCTGCCCAAGGGCGTCGTCAACATCCTCCCCGGCTACGGGGACACCGGCGCCGCGCTCGTCGAGCACCCGGACGTGAACAAGGTGGCCTTCACCGGCTCCACTGCGGTCGGCAAGTCCATCGCCCGCTCGGTCGCCGGCACGCGCAAGAAGCTGACGCTGGAGCTGGGCGGCAAGGGCGCGAACATCGTCTTCGACGACGCGCCGATCGACCAGGCCGTCGAGGGCATCGTCACCGGCATCTTCTTCAACCAGGGCCAGGTCTGCTGCGCGGGTTCGCGTCTGCTGGTCCAGGAGTCGATCCAGGACGAGCTGCTCGACGCGCTCAAGCGGCGCCTGTCGACGCTGCGGCTGGGCGACCCGCTGGACAAGAACACCGACATCGGCGCGATCAACTCCGCCGAGCAGCTGTCCCGGATCACCACGCTGGTGGAGAAGGGCGAGGCGGAAGGCGCCGAGCGCTGGTCGCCGGCCTGCGAACTCCCCACGTCCGGCTACTGGTTCGCCCCGACGCTGTTCACGAACGTCACGCAGGCGCACACCATCGCCCGGGACGAGATCTTCGGCCCTGTCCTCTCCGTGCTGACGTTCCGTACGCCGGACGAGGCGGTCGCCAAGGCCAACAACAGCCAGTACGGCCTGTCCGCCGGCATCTGGACGGAGAAGGGGTCGCGGATCCTGGCCGTGGCCGGCAAGCTCCGGGCCGGTGTCGTCTGGGCCAACACGTTCAACAAGTTCGACCCGACCTCGCCCTTCGGCGGCTACAAGGAGTCGGGCTTCGGCCGCGAGGGCGGCCGCCACGGCCTGGAGGCGTACCTCGATGTCTGAGCAGAACCGTCTGAGCGTCTTCAAGACCTACAAGCTGTACGTCGGGGGCAAGTTCCCCCGCAGCGAGAGCGGCCGGGTGTACGAAGTGCAGGACCACAAGGGCAAGTGGCTGGCCAACGCGCCGCTCTCCTCCCGCAAGGACGCCCGTGACGCGGTCGTCGCGGCGCGCAAGGCGTTCGGCGGCTGGTCGGGCGCGACGGCGTACAACCGCGGCCAGGTCCTCTACCGCGTCGCCGAGATGCTGGAGGGCCGCAAGAGCCAGTTCGTGCACGAGGTGGCGCACGCCGAGGGCCTGTCGAAGTCCAAGGCCGCGGAGGTCGTCGAGGCGGCCGTGGACCGCTGGGTCTGGTACGCCGGCTGGACCGACAAGATCGGCCAGATCGTGGGCGGGGCGAACCCGGTCGCGGGGCCGTACTTCAACCTCTCCACCCCGGAGCCCACCGGTGTCGTCACCGTCGTGGCGCCTCAGGAGTCGTCGTTCCTCGGCCTGGTGTCGGTGGTCGCCCCGGTGATCGCGACCGGCAACACGGCCGTCGTGATCGCGAGCGAGAAGGCTCCGCTGCCGGCCCTGTCCCTGGGCGAGGTGCTCGCCACGTCCGACCTGCCGGGCGGTGTCGTCAACATCCTCTCCGGCAAGGCCGCGGAGATGGGCCCGCACCTGGCGGCGCACCAGGACGTCAACGCGATCGACCTGACGGGCGCGGACGCGGATCTCGCGCGCGAGCTGGAGATCGCGGCGGCGGACAACCTCAAGCGCGTCCTGCGCCCTCGCGCCGTGGACTTCACGGCACCGCAGGGGACGGAGCGCCTGACCGCCTTCCTGGAGACCAAGACCGTCTGGCACCCGACGGGTTCGCTGGGCGCGAGCGGCTCCGCCTACTAGCTCCACCGGCCGAGGCCCCCGGGTGTTCGCACCCGGGGGCCTTGCGCTTGCCCGTGACCGAACCCATGATCCAGTCATGCTGAGGCAATTGATCAAGGGAGACAACGCCTTCGTCCCGACAGCCGCGCTGCGCGTCGCCGTCCGAAGCGGGGTGGACGTCGCGGCGCTGCTCGTGACGGAGACGGGCAGGGTCCGGGGGGACGCCGACATCGTCTTCCCCGGCGCGCCCGTCCACGCGTCGGGCGCGGTACGGCTCGCCGAGGGCCAGGACGGCACGGTGTCACTCGACGCCGACCTCGCGGGCGTCGAGGAGGCCGTGGCCCGCGTGCTCCTCGTCGTGTCGACGGAGGAGGGCGCCCTGCGGGACGCGCGCGGGCTCTCCGTGGAGGTGTCCGGGTCCGACGGGACGGCCGTCGTGTCGTACGAGGTGACCGACGCGGGCGACGAGACGGCGATGGTCCTCGCGGAGCTGTACCGCCGCTCGGGCGGCTGGAAGTTCCGCGCGGTGGGCCAGGGGTACGTCGACGGGCTGACCGGCCTGGCGGCGGACCACGGGGTGGACGTGAGCGAGGAACCGCAGGAGGCCCCCCACCAGGCCCCGGCCCCGCCCGCCGCCCAGGCCCAGGAGCCGTCTCAGGTCCCCGCACCGTCCCAAGCTCAGGACCAGGCACCGTCCCCGGGTCAGGCGCAGGGTCTGCGCCTGACCCGGGACCAGATCCTCGACATGACCCCGGACCAGATCCGGGCCCTGGCCGCGGAGCGGGCCCAGGCCCGGGCGTCGGCGCCCCGGACGACGCCTCCCCCGCCCGGGCCTCGGCCCGACCCGTCGGTCTGGACGTGCGGGCCCGTCTTCAAGCCGCGCACCGTCACCGGCCGGGACAGCGACGTGATCACCGAGAAGGATCTGCCGCCCGGCCCCCTCATGGTGGAACTGACGCTGAAGGGCGAAGGACACCAAGCCCTGTGGCCCCTCGACGACTCCAACGCCACCGGGACTTCCCTCGTCAACACCACGGAGAAGGGCTTCCGGGGCCGGGTGCTCGCCTCCGTCCCCGGGCACGGGCGCCTGCGCCTGCGCCTGAAGGCGAGCGGCTCCTGGGAGATGCGGATCCTCCCGCTGGCGGAGGCCCGGCGTCTGACGGAGGGCCGCCTGGAGTCCTGGGGCCCCGACCTCCTGCTCCACACCGGAGGGACGGCCGACGCCGCCTTCCACTACCGCGGCGACGGCAATTTCGTCGTCTACCTCTACAGACTGGCGGGGCACACGGACCCCACCACGCTTCCGAGGTCCGGAAGCTCCGTCATCAACGAGATCGGCGGACGCCGGGACACCGTGCCGCTGCCGGAGGGCCCGCTCCTCGTCCAGGTGTCCATGGGCGAGGGCCCCTGGAGCGCGCGCCTGAAGGACGTGCAGCCGCACAGCGGCGGCGAGAACGTCCCGGCGAAGCTGCCCGGGCCCCGCAGGGCACTGGGCTGGCTGCGCCGCGCCCGCGGCTGAGCCCGCCCCTTCGTTACGGGAGCGTCCCCTGCGTCAGCGGACCCGCCACCGGCAGGTCCGCGACGGCGCCGCCCTTCGTGAGGTGGTCGGTGACGAGGTGGGTGCCGACCGGCTTGAAGTCGGCGACCTGGGTGCCGACGCCGTTGTCGAGCGGATCGACGCCGGTGCCGGCCAGCGGATGGAGCCGAAGCTCCGTCAGGGGGTCGACGCCGTGCCCGACGGCGCCGAGGACACCCGCGCCGGCGGTGGCCGTGTCGGAGCCGACGAGCGTGTCGAGCGGCAACGGCGCCGGGGCCGACGCGTGCGCGGCGGCGCCGAGTCCGAGGACCGCGGCCCCCGCGGCCATCACGGTCAGCCCGGCCTTCGCCGGTCCACCGCGACGGGGAGTCGCGGATCTTGCGTGACGCGCCATGGGAGCCTCCGGCTTCGGGTGATCACGAAGGCACCGAGCGTAGTGGGGGTGTGATGCTCATACCAACGGCTTCCGGATGGGTCCGCTCCCCCGGGGGATGCCTCACACTGGTGTCTCGTGAGTTCCCCATCGATCCCGACCCGTGTCGTCCTGCTCGCGGGCCCTTCCGGCTCCGGCAAGTCGTCCCTCGCCGCCGTCGCCGGCCTTCCCGTCCTGCGCCTCGACGACTTCTACAAGGAAGGCGACGACCCGACACTGCCGCTGGTCGCGGGGAGCGCCGACATCGACTGGGACTCACCGCTGTCCTGGGACGCGGACGCCGCCGTCGCGGCGATCGTGGATCTGTGCCGTACGGGCCGGACGGACGTCCCCGTCTACGACCTCGCCACCAGTTCCCGCGTGGACCGGGAGCGGCTGGACATCGAGCGGACGCCGCTCTTCGTGGCCGAGGGCATCTTCGCCGCGGAGATCGTGACGCGCTGCGAGGAACTGGGTGTGCTCGCCGACGCGCTGTGTCTGCGGGGCCGCCCCTCGACGACGTTCCGCCGCCGGCTCGTGCGGGATCTGCGGGAGGGCCGCAAGTCGGTCCCGTTCCTGCTGCGCCGCGGCTGGCGCCTGATGCGCGCCGAACGCTCCATCGTGGCCCGCCAGACCGCCCTGGGTGCCCACCCCTGCGCCAAGCAGGAGGCCCTGGGCCGCCTCGCCGCCGCCGCGGCCGGCCGGCACCGCACCCCGGCCTCCCGGTAGCGGACACCGCCACGCGGGACGACGACGCGGCACAACGCGACGCGGGCCGTACAAGCCCCCCCGGCTTGTCCGACCCGCGCCTTTTCCCCCGTACCCCCGTACGGTCCCCCCGTGTTCCCCCCGTACCTTCAGGCCACCAGCTCGCCGAAGGATTCTTCCTCGTCACGGCCGAAGCTGAGGACCTCGTCCTCGCGCAGCCGGCGCAGGGAGCGCCAGATGCTCGACTTCACCGTGCCGACACTGATGTCCAGGATCTCCGCGATCTCCGGATCCGTACGGCCCTCGTAGTAGCGCAGGACCAGCATCGTGCGCTGGAGCTCGGGCAGCCGGGCCAGGGCCTGCCACAGCACCGCCCGCAGCTCGGTCCCGCGCATCGCGTCCGTGTCGCCCGCCGTCTCCGGCAGCTCCTCGGTCGGGTACTCGTTGAGCTTGCGACGGCGCCAGGCGCTGATGTGCAGGTTCGTCATGGTGCGGCGCAGATAGCCGCCGACCGCCGCCTTGTCGCTGATCCGCTCCCAGGCGCGGTAGGTCGAGAACAGCGCGCTCTGCAGCAGGTCCTCGGCCTCGTAACGGTCCCCGGTCAGGTGGTAGGCGGTGGCGTACAGGGAGGCCCGGCGCTCCTGGACGTAGGCGGTGAACTCCGCCTCCGACAGGGACTCGCGCTCCCCCGTGCCCTCCCCGTACGCCGCTCCCCCGTCAGCCACGGCGACCATGTACGGCGCCTTGTGCTGACGCCCGGCACTGCGAACGCACCCCCGCCCGTTCACCGCGCCGGACTTCTCCGTGCTCCGTACGACGTCGTGGAGACGCGTGACAACTGCGCTTGAGGTGGTGCTGTGCAGTGCGTTCATCTCACGCCCCCCGTCGGTTGGAGTCAGCTTCGGTCCGTGTGCCAAGAAGCTTGCCCCGCCCACTTCATCGCGGTGTCCGTCGACTGTCACAGCCGTGTCACAGGGGCTGGTGGCGCCGCACAGTCGAACTCCGAGGGCCGCATGGGACAGAATGGCGCCGTGCCTTTCCTGTTGCTGATCGAGGACGACGACGCCATCCGCACGGCCCTTGAGCTCTCCCTGTCACGCCAGGGCCACCGAGTGGCCACCGCGGCGACGGGCGAGGACGGCCTGAAGCTGCTCCGTGAGCAGCGGCCCGACCTGGTCGTGCTGGACGTGATGCTGCCCGGGATCGACGGCTTCGAGGTGTGCCGGCGCATCCGGCGCACCGACCAGTTGCCGATCATCCTGCTGACCGCGCGCAGCGACGACATCGACGTGGTCGTCGGCCTCGAGTCCGGGGCGGACGACTATGTCGTCAAGCCGGTGCAGGGGCGGGTCCTGGACGCCCGGATCCGTGCCGTGCTGCGGCGCGGCGAGCGGGAGTCCACCGACTCGGCGACGTTCGGCTCGCTCGTCATCGACCGCTCGGCTATGACCGTGACGAAGAACGGGGAGGACCTGCAGCTCACGCCGACCGAGCTGCGGCTCCTCCTGGAGCTGAGCCGGCGGCCGGGTCAGGCCCTGTCCCGCCAGCAGTTGCTGCGCCTGGTGTGGGAGCACGACTACCTGGGCGACTCGCGGCTGGTCGACGCCTGCGTCCAGCGGCTGCGCGCCAAGGTAGAGGACGTGCCGTCCTCCCCCACCCTGATCCGTACCGTGCGGGGCGTCGGCTACCGACTGGACGTCCCTGCGTGAGAAAGGGGATGTTCGCGGGCCTGCGCTTCACCAGCCTGCGGCTGCGTCTGGTCGTCGTCTTCGCCCTGGTGGCGCTCACCGCCGCCGTGTCCGCGTCCGGCATCGCGTACTGGCTGAACCGTGAGGCGGTCCTCACCCGCACCCAGGACGGGGCCCTGAACGACTTCCGGCAGGAGATGCAGAACCGGGCCGCGACCCTGCCGCTGCGTCCCACCGAGGAGGAACTGCGGGGCGCCGCGGAGCAGATGGCGAGCGGCAGCTCCGGGTACAGCGTGCTGCTGCTCGGGGAGCGGGACGAGGGCAAGCCGATCATCGGGGCCTCCGACCCGGACACGTTCACGCTCGCGGACGTGCCGGCCGCGCTGCGCGAACAGGTGGAGAAGCGGCGGCCCGTCACGGACACCAACCCCTATCCCTACCACCTGTTCTGGCAGCGCACCCAGCGCGGCGGGACGCCGTACCTGGTGGGCGGGGCGAAGGTCGACGGCGGCGGCCCGACCGGCTACATGTTCAAGTCGCTCGAGGCCGAACGGGCCGACCTGAACTCGCTCGCCTGGTCGCTGGGCATCGCGACCACGCTCGCCCTGATCGGTTCCGCGCTCCTCGCGCAGGCCGCCGCCACGACCGTGCTGCGGCCGGTGCACCGGCTCGGCGAGGCGGCCCGGCAGCTGGGCGAGGGGAAGCTCGACACCCGGCTGCGGGTCTCGGGGACGGACGAACTGGCCGAGCTGTCACGGACGTTCAACAGCGCGGCCGAGTCCCTGCAGAAACAGGTCGCGGACATGAGCGCGCGGGAGGAGTCCAGCCGGCGGTTCGTCGCCGACATGTCGCACGAGCTGCGCACCCCGCTGACCGCGCTGACCGCCGTGACGGAGGTCCTGGAGGACGAGCAGGACACCCTGGACCCGATGATCGCGCCGGCCGTGGCGCTGGTGGTCAGCGAGACGCACCGGCTCAACGACCTGGTGGAGAACCTGATGGAGGTGACCCGCTTCGACGCGGGCACGGCCCGGCTCGTCCTGGACGACGTCGACGTCGCCGACCAGGTCACCGCGTGCATCGACGCGCGGGCCTGGCTGGACGCGGTGGAGCTCGACGCCGAGCGGGGCATCATGGCGCGTCTCGACCCGCGCCGGCTCGACGTGATCCTGGCGAACCTGATCGGCAACGCGCTCAAGCACGGTGGGTCGCCGGTGCGGGTGGCCATCCGTACGGAGGACGACGCACTCGTCATCGAGGTGCGGGACCACGGGCCTGGCATCCCGGAGGAGGTCCTTCCGCACGTCTTCGACCGGTTCTACAAGGCGAGCGCGTCCCGGCCGCGGTCGGAGGGCAGCGGTCTCGGCCTGTCGATCGCGATGGAGAACGCGCTGATCCACGGTGGTTCGATCACCGCGGCCAACTCCCCGGACGGTGACGGCGCGGTGTTCGTGCTGCGGCTGCCGGACCAGGGGGAGCCCGGGGAAGGTGGGGAGCGGTGAGCCGGCTTCGTCGTACGGGAACGGGGCGCCGTACCGCGGTGGGCGCCGGCGCGGCCGTCGTCGCCGCGCTGACGGTGCTGCTCTCGGGGTGCGGGATCAGGACGACGTCCGTGCCCGTGGACGCGGGCCACGCTCCTTCGCGGGTGCCGTGCAGCATCGAGGACGAGGACGTGTCCGCGCAGCCGCCGGGCGTCCCGGTCCGGGTCTTCCTGGTGTGCGGTTCTCAGCTGGAGGCGGTGGAGCGCCGCTCGCCGCTGCCGGAGGAGAAGGCCGGCGGGGACCCGGTGCGCACGGCGTCGGTCCTCCTCACGCAGTTGGGCACGGAGCCCTCGCGGAGCGAGCGCCAGGCCGGGTTCACCACGGCCGTGAAGGGGCCGCTGGTCGTCTCCGGCGGGCATCCGGGCGATCCGGCGGGCACGCTGCGGCTCAGCAGGCAGCCGGAGGACCTGGCGCCGACGGCGCTGTCGCAGATCGTGTGCACCTTCGCGCCCAGCGCGGCGGGGGCGGGCGCGGACGCGGTCGTCCTCGGCGGCCCGGGCGCCTACCCCCCGCGCCGCTACCGCTGCACCACCGAGCTGAGGGAGCGGCCGGAGTCGGCGGCCCCGACGGCGGGCCTGCCGACACCGACGGCCTCCTGAAACCGGCGGCCCCGCGCCGCTCTCCGTCACGGCCCCGGCGACACGCGGCTTTGCCGCGACCCGGCGGCGCGACGGTCTCCGTGCGGCGTCGGGGGGCCGGAGGGAACGCGGCGTTCTGTGGGGCGGCGGAACCGATCCCGGCTCGAAGCGCGTCTTGGGGGGCGTGCAGCGTCAAGGTTCGAGCGGCAGCGCCGCCGTGGTCGTACGTAGGGCGGGGTTCGCCCTCCTCCTCACGCATCTGCTGCTCGTCGCCTGGGTGTCGCTGCGCCCACTCGACGTCGCCTGGGTGACGGCGCCGAACCTGACTCCGCTGGCGGGTCTCGAGGCGGACCTGGCGCTCGGCCCGGCCGAGGCGGCCCGTCGCATCGGCGAGGGACTGCTGCTCCTGGCGCCGCTGGGGGTCCTGCTCCCGATGGCCGACGGGCGGCTGTACGTCTCGCCGTGGGCGTCGCTGGCCCGTACGGTCGCGGCCGGGGTGCTGGTCTCCCTCGCCGTGGAGCTGCTCCAGACCGCCGTGCCGGGCCAGGTCGTGGACGTCGACTCGGTGCTGCTCAACAGCGTCGGGGTCGCGCTGGCACATCTGCTCGTGGTGCCCGCCGGGCGGGCGCGGCTGCGCCGCAGGGAGAACGCCGGGCGGGGCCGGTCCTCCTCGGGGAGGACGGCCCGCAGGGGTTCGTCCCTGTCCCGGGACGAGGGCGGTCAGGGAACGACCCCGACGATTCCCAGGGTCGGGATCGCCCCGTAGACCGACGCTTTGTCCCCCGCGGGGGACGAGTATGGAGTCACCGGGAGCCCGAGGAAGCGGCTCCCGGGCCACGCCTCTCGAAGGAGCCCACCATGGCCGCACTTGCCCGCCCCCGTGACGGACGCATGATCGGCGGAGTGTGCGCAGCGCTGGCACGGCGCTTCGGCACCTCGGCCACCACCATGCGGGTCATCTTCCTCGCCTCCTGCCTGCTGCCCGGCCCGCAGTTCCTGGTCTACCTGGCGCTGTGGCTGTTCCTGCCGACGGAGAAGCCGGCGGGCACGGCCTGGTAGAGGCCGGCCGACGGCACGCGAACGCCGATGGGGCGCCCACCCGGTACGGGTGGGCGCCCCATCGGCGCGTACGCGGTGGGTCAGCCGAGCGGCAGGCCGTTGAGCGGCAGGCCGCCGAGCAGGCCGGTGACGGCACTGCCGCCGAGCGCGCTGGTCGCACCCTCGATCGGCACGCCCTGGGTGGCCTGGCCGGCCGCGGCCGGGAGGGTCTTGGCGCCCTGGTCGACGCTGGTGCCCAGGGCACCCTCGGCGCCGGAGAGGGACTCGGACGCGCCGTCGGGGAGCTCGGTGAGACCGTCGCCCAGCGGCACGGTCTGGGTGACCAGGCCGAGCACCTCGGGGGCGGCGGGCGCGGCGGGGGCCGCGGTGGCCGTGCCGGCGGCGGCAGCGGCGAAGGCGGCACCGAGAGCGGCGACACCGAGCTTCTTGGCGGCAGACTGCTTCATCAGAAAATCATCCTCTGAGGATCTTGGAGCTGCGGGAAAGCAGGAATTCGGGGAATGCGGGGCGGCTTTGCAAACTAGCCAGCAATGAACGCTCCCGCAAACACCGAAAAGCGGCCGGGATCGTGTCACCCGGCCACTTCAGGCCTTTTTCCCGGCCGCCCGTCAGTCGCTCTGGCGGGAAGACTCGCTGGTCGCGGCGGTCTGCTGGAACAGCCATTCGGACTTCAGCTCGGCATAACCCGGCTTGATAACGTCGTTGATCATCGCGAGCCGTTCATCGAAAGGAATGAACGCTGATTTCATCGCATTGACAGTGAACCAGGCCATGTCGTCGAGCGTGTAGGCGAATGCTTCGATCAACAGCTCGAATTCGCGGCTCATGCTCGTCCCGCTCATCAGCCGGTTGTCGGTGTTGACGGTGGCCCGGAAGTGCAGCTTGCGGAGCAGGCCGATCGGGTGCTCGGCGATGGAGGAGGCCGCGCCGGTCTGGAGGTTGGAGGTCGGGCACATCTCCAGCGGGACGCGCTTGTCGCGGACGTACGCCGCGAGCCGCCCGAGCGTCACCGAGCCGTCGTCGGAGACCTCGATGTCGTCGATGATCCGGACGCCGTGGCCCAGCCGGTCGGCGCCGCACCACTGGAGCGCCTGCCAGATGGACGGCAGGCCGAAGGCCTCGCCCGCGTGGATGGTGAAGTGGTTGTTCTCGCGCTTCAGGTACTCGAAGGCGTCGAGGTGACGGGTGGGCGGGAAACCGGCCTCGGCGCCCGCGATGTCGAAGCCGACGACGCCTGAGTCGCGGTAGCGGTTGGCCAGTTCGGCGATCTCCAGGGCGCGGGCGGCGTGCCGCATGGCGGTCAGCAGGGCGCCGACGCGGATGCGGTGGCCGTTCGCCCGCGCCTGGCGCTCGCCTTCGCGGAAGCCCTCGTTGACGGCCTCGACGACCTCTTCGAGGCTGAGGCCGGCCTCCAGGTGCTGCTCGGGCGCGTACCGCACCTCGGCGTAGACGACACCGTCCTCGGCGAGGTCCACGGCGCACTCCGCGGCGACGCGCACGAGCGCCTCGCGGGTCTGCATGACGGCGCAGGTGTGCGCGAAGGTCTCCAGATAGCGCTCCAGCGAACCGGAGTCGGCGGCTTCGCGGAACCAGATGCCGAGCTTGTCGGGCTCGTTCTCGGGAAGGCCGTCATAGCCCTGGGCGGCGGCGAGGTCGATGATCGTGCCGGGGCGCAGTCCACCGTCGAGGTGGTCGTGCAGGAGCACCTTCGGGGCCCGGCGGATCTGGTCCTTGGTGGGGAGGTTGCGGGTCTGGCTCGTCATTGCGGCACTCTAGCCCCTACGCGCGTAGAGCGCGCCCTGTCCGCGCGCCTGTCGACGCGCTCGCGTCGATACGTAACAGTGACCGCGCGTACGGATGGCGTACACCTCCACTTCTGAGACTGTTCTGCCATGGCGCACTCCGCACTCGTAGGGACCGCCGTCGGCAGCCGGGCACCCCGGCTCGGACGGCCGGTCGGCGCATCGCTCCCGCTCACGGCGGTGGGCGGTGTGGTCCTGCTCCTTCCCGACGGCGAGGTGGCGTCGGGGCGGCGCGCCTCGGTCCGCACCCACCTGGCCGCGCTGCCGCTGGCCCGGCGGCTGGCGGCGGCCGGGCGCGAGGAAGGGCTGGTGGCGCACGTGGTGCGCTACCGGGGGCGCGGCTGGAACGGCACCGACGGGCAACTGGCGGCGGACGCGACCTGGGCGGTGACGGAGGCGGTACGGCGCTACGGCGACGTCCCCGTCTGTCTGGCCGGGCACGGGATGGGCGCCCGGGCGGCGCTGCGGGCGGCCGGGCACACGGCGGTCGACTGCGTCCTGGCGCTGGCGCCCTGGCTCCCGGAGGACGACGTGGCGGCGGAACCGGAGCCGGTGCGGCAGTTGGTGGGCCGCAGGGTGCTCGTCGTGCACGGCACGAACGACGCGCGGACGGATCCCGAGCTGTCGTACCGGCTCGCCGAGCGGGCGAAGAAGTCCAACCGCGACACCTGCCGCTTCGAGGTCCACTCCGACGGCCACGCGCTGCGCCAGTACGGCGCCGAGGTCCGCGCCCTGGCCTGCGACTTCGTGCTCGGTTCCCTCTTCTCCCGGCCGTTCGCCCGCCCGCTCGCCGACGCGCTGGCGGCGCCGCCGCCGCTGGGTCTGCGGATGCCGCTGGCGGCGGGCTTCGGCCGCTCGCTGAGGTCGTGACCGGCCGCTGACCGGTCCTGCCGGTACTCCCGGAGAGCCGGTCACTCCGGGAGGGGCCGCCCCTCCGGGAGCAGCCGGCCCCGCTTGCTCAGCAGGAACTTCTTGAAGGCGGCCACGGGCGCGGTGTCCGGGTGCCCGTCCAGCCAGGCGACGCCGATCTCCCGGACGGCGCGCGGGGCCGTGACGGTGAGCTCGACGACGCCCGGGCGGGGGACGGCCGGCGGGGGCAGCAGGGCGACGCCGAGACCGGCCGCGACCAGGCCGCGCAGGGTCTCGGTCTCCTCGCCCTCGAAGGCGATGCGGGGCGTGAACCCCGCCTCGGCGCAGAGGTTGTCGGTGATGCGGCGCAGACCGTAGCCGGGCTCCAGGGTCACGAAGGTCTCGTCGGCGGCCTCCGCGAGGCGGACGCGCTTGCGGGAGGCCAGGCGGTGGTCGTCGGGCACCACCAGGCGCAGGCGCTGTTCGTCGATCCGGCGGGCGACCAGGTCGGGCGCGTTCGGCACCGGTGAGGTCAGGCACAGGTCCAGGTCTCCGGCCCGCAGGCGTTCGATCATCGCCTCGCCGTAGTTCTGGACCAGGGTGAACCGGACCTTGGGGTGGTCGACGCGGAAGGCCCGGATCAGCCCCGGCACGGTCTCCGACCCCATGGTGTGGAGGAAGCCGAAGGCGACGCGCCCCGCGGTGGGGTCGGCGTCCGCGCGTACCGAGTCCGCCGCCCGCTCCACTTCGGCGAGCGCCCGCTCCGCCGAGGCGAGGAACGTCCGGCCGGCCGGGGTGAGGGAGACCGTACGGCCCTTGCGGGCGAAGAGCGCGACCCCCAGGTCCTGTTCGAGGCGGACCATCGCCCGCGAGAGCGTCGACTGCGGCACCCCCATCTCGGCCGCCGCCCTGGTCACGTGCTCGTGCCGGGCCACCGCGGCGAAGTACGCGAGGCGGGGCGCTAGCAGCAGCCCCATGTCTTCTTCGTAACTGCTCGGTGACAGCCGACCCTGTGACCTGTACTCATGCACCATGGGAACGATTACAGCAGTTCCATGCATTGGACGCATCAGCCTTCGCGCCCTACGTTCGAGGTATGCCTTCCGCCAGTACCAAGGCGGCCGCCACCAGCACGGCCGCCGACACCCGCCTCTCCCCCGGTGCCCCCGGCTACCGCCGTATGAGCTTCGCCCTCTTCGCCGCCGGACTCGCCGCCTTCGCGCTCCTCTACTCCACCCAGGCCCTCCTCCCCGCCATTTCGGCCGAGTTCGGTGCCACGGCGTCCGCCGCCTCCTGGACCGTCTCCGCCGCCACCGGCGCCCTCGCCCTCCTCGTGCTCCCGATGAGCGCCCTCTCCGAGCGTTTCGGGCGGCGCACGCTGATGACCGCCTCGCTCGTGGTCGCGGTGGCCGTCGGACTGCTCGTCCCGTTCGCCCCGAACCTGGAATGGCTGGTCGCCCTGCGCGCCGTCCAGGGCGCGGCCCTCGCGGGCCTGCCGGCCTCGGCCATGGCGTTCCTGGCCGAGGAGGTGCGGCCGAAGGCGCTGATCGCCGCGATCGGCCTGTTCGTCGCGGGCAACTCCATCGGCGGGATGAGCGGCCGGATCGTCACCGGCTGGGTGGCGCAGATGTGGGGCTGGCGCGCGGGACTCCTCGCGGTCGGTCTCATGGCGGCGGTGTGCGCGGTCGTCTTCCGCCTGCTGATCCCGAAGGCCCGGCACTTCACGCCCGGTTCGCTCGACCCCCGCGCGCTGGCCGGGACGGTCCGCACGCACCTCTCCGACCCGCTGCTGATGCGGCTGTACGCGATCGGCGCCCTGTTCATGACGGTGTTCGGCGCGGTCTACACCGTGATCGGCTACCGCCTGGCCGAGGCCCCCTTCTCGCTCCCGCAGGGCGTGATCGGCTCGATCTTCCTGATCTACCTCGTGGGTACGGTCTCCTCGGCCGCCGCCGGCAAGCTGGTGGCCCGCACGGGCCGGCGCGGGGCGCTCTACCTGGCCGTCGGCACGACCGCGGCCGGGCTGCTGCTCTCCCTCTCCGCCGCGCTCGGCGCCGTCCTGCTCGGCCTGGTCCTGATCACCGCCGGCTTCTTCGCCGGCCACGCGGTCGCCTCCTCGTCGGTGAGCCGCACGGCGAAGACCGGCCGCGCGCAGGCCTCGGCGCTCTACCAGTCGGCGTACTACGTCGGGAGCAGCGTGGGCGGCACGCTCGGCGCGATCGCCTTCCACGCGGGCGGCTGGTCCGGCACCGTCCTGCTCGGCCTGGTCGCGGTCCTCGGCGTCGTGTCGATCACCCTGTACGGAAGCCACAGCGCGCGGGTCTCGGCGCGGGCCGAGGCGAACCGCTTCCAGGTCCGTACCGCCGCCTGAATCCTCGCCGTTCCCGTACAACCGCCACGGCTCTCCGTTCGTCCTACGGCATAGGAAACGAAGGGGGAGATGGTGATCATGGGAGCCATACGCAAGCGGACCGGGATCGTCCTCGGCATCACCTCGATGGTGGTGCCGTTGACGGTCGCCCTCGGCGCCGCGCCGGCCCAGGCGGCCTCGTGCAGCGCGACGACGGGGCCGTACCAGAAGCAGGTCGAGCAGTTCCTCGGCCGTCCGGTGGACGGCCGCCAGTCGAGCGCGGACTGTCTGGCCATACAGGCGTTCCAGCGCAAGCACGGCATCACGCCGACGCTCGGGTACGCGGGCCCGCTGACCTGGCACACGATGTACACGATGTACACGCAGAAGTGGGCCGGCACCAACCCGAACAAGGCCGGGAAGTGCCCCACCAACCGCGGCCGGATCGCCTGTGTGGACCTGACCCGCCAGCTGAGCTGGATCCAGGACGGCGCGCGTCTGAAGTACGGCCCGGTCCCGGTGCGGACGGGCCGGAACGGCGCGGAGACCCGGACCGGCTCCAAGAAGATCTACTGGCGGAACATCAACCACTGGTCGACGCTCTACAACGTCTCGATGCCGTACGCGCAGTTCTTCGACGGCGGCCAGGCCTTCCACTCCGTCACCAAGTCCATGTGGAACCCGCCGGGCTCGGCCGGCTGCGTCAACATGCGTCCGGCCGACGCGAAGGCGTACTGGAACCTGCTCAGGAACGGTGACGACGTCCACGTCTACGGGCGCAAGCCGGGAACCTGACCCCCGCTGTCAGTGGGCTGCGGTAACTTCCCCTCACCGGCATCGCGTTGGTGCCGGTGAGGGGCGAGTGGGGTGGACCCGATGAGCGATACGGCAACGACCGACGACCTGGACTCCCGGCTGGAGAAGTACCGCACCGAGCTGACCGGCTACTGCTACCGGATGCTCGGTTCGGCCTTCGAGGCGGAGGACGCCGTGCAGGACACGATGGTCCGCGCCTGGCGGTCCATCGACTCCTTCGAGGGGCGCTCGTCGCTGCGCTCCTGGCTGTACCGGATCGCGACCAACGTCTGCCTGGACTCGCTCAGCGCCGGCAACAAGCGCGCCCGGCCGATGGACCTGACCGCCGCCACGCCGGTCGCCCAGGCGCAGCTGACCGCGCGGCCGGAGATCACCTGGCTGGAGCCGGTGCCGGACGGCCGGGTGCTGCCGTCGGTCGCCGACCCGGCGGACACGGCGGTGTCCCGGGAGACGGTGCGGCTCGCGTTCGTCGCCGCCCTGCAGCATCTGCCGCCGAAGCAGCGGGCGGTGCTGATCCTGCGCGAGGTGCTGTCCTGGAAGGCGAGCGAGGTGGCCGAGCTGCTGTCCACCACGGTCGCGTCGGTCAACAGCGCGCTCCAGCGGGCGCGGGCGACGCTCGCCGAGCACGGGCCGGCCGCCTCGGACACCGCCGACCGGCTCGACGAGGAGCAGAAGGAGCTCCTGGAGCGCTATGTCGCCGCCTTCGAGGGGTACGACATGAAGGCGCTGACCGCGCTCCTGCACGAGGACGCGACGATGTCCATGCCGCCGTACGACCTCTGGCTGCGGGGTCACGACGACATCGTGGGCTGGATGCTGGGCGTCGGCGAGGTCTGCTCGGGATCGAAGCTGGTCCCGACCGTGGCGAACGGGTCGCCGGCGTTCGCGCAGTACCACCCGGACCCGGAGGGCGGATACAGCCCGTGGGCGCTGATCGTCCTCGACATCCACGACGGCAAGGTCGCCGGCATGGACTTCTTCCTGGACACGAAGCGGTGGTTCCCGCTCTTCGACATGCCGGAGCGCCTGGAGGCGTAGCCGGCCCGGGCGGGATCCTGGCGGTTCTCTCGGGCGTCGTCATACGACGTCGGCGAGCCCGACGAGGTCGAGGAGGAGCCGCAGTTCGGCCCGGGCCCCGCGGAAGACGAGCCGGTGACCGAGACGCCCGGCGTGGAGCCGCAGCCGGGCGAGGGCGTCGACGACGGCGAGATCGGCGTGCGTGAGCGCGCCGATCTCGCAGCGGACGTCGGTGGGCGGCACGGCTTCGAGCACGGCGCACAGCCGGGCCACCTCCTCGGAGGTCGCCCGGGCGGCGAAGGTCAGAACGAGCGGTCGACTGGTGTCCACATCAGGGAGACCCCCGTCACGGCCGGAACTCATCGGACGCCTTAGGCTCCGCGGCATGACTCGTCATCCTGAGGGCCCGGTCGAGCTCGTGATCTTCGACTGTGACGGCGTCCTGGTGGACAGTGAACGGATCTACTGCCGTATCGACCGCGAGGTCTTCGCGTCGCTGGGCGCGGAGTTCAGCGAGACGGAGATCGTCGACCACTTCGTGGGCTCGTCGAGCGAAACGCTCACGAAGATCCTGGAGGAGCGCCTCGGCCGGACTCTGGAGCCCGACTGGCACCATGCCTACCGGCCGCTGTACGACCGGGCGTTGGACGCGGAGCTGAGGGTGGTCGAGGGCGTCACGGACGCGCTCGACGCGCTGGACGTCCCGTTCTGTCTGGCGTCGAACGGCAGCCACTCCACGATCCACCGCAACCTGACCCGGACCGGACTGCTGGATCGCTTCGAGGGCCGGATGTTCAGCGCCCGCGACGTCGCCAGGGGCAAGCCCGCGCCGGACCTCTTCCTGCACGCGGCGGCCACGATGGGCGTCCCGCCGGAGCGCTGCGCGGTGGTCGAGGACAGCCCGTACGGCGTGGCGGCGGCCCGCGCGGCGGGCATGCGGGCGTTCGGCTACTGCGGGGGCCTGACCCGCGCGGACCGCCTGATGGGGCCCCGGACGCTGGTCTTCGACGACATGCGGGAGCTGCCGAAGCTCCTGGGTGAGCCGCTGGTGTGAGGGGGCGCTCCGCCCGGCCGGGCCGCCGGCCGGGCGGTGAGCCCCTCGACCGAGGGGAGGGCCGTCAGGCGATGCGGTCCAGGACGATCGGGTTCGGGGCGAACGCCGTGTCCTGCGCCTCGATGTCCCAGGCCGAGCCGAGGGACTGCAGCGCGTACTCGAACTTCTCCGGGGTGTCCGTGTGCAGGGTGACGAGCGGCTGGCCCGCCGTCACCATGTCGCCCGGCTTGGCGTGGAGCTCGACGCCCGCGCCGGCCTGCACCGGGGCCTCCTTGCGGGCGCGGCCGGCGCCCAGGCGCCAGGCGGCGATGCCGATGTCGTAGGCGTCGAGGCGGGTCAGGACGCCCGAGGACGGGGCCGTCACGACGTGCTGCTCGCGGGCGACCGGGAGGGCCGCGTCCGGGTCGCCGCCCTGGGCCGCGATCATGCGGCGCCAGACGTCCATCGCCGAGCCGTCGGCCAGCGCCTTCGCCGGGTCCGCGTCCTTGATCCCGGCCGCGTCGAGCATCTCGCGGGCCAGCGCGAGCGTCAGCTCGACGACGTCCGCCGGGCCGCCGCCCGCCAGGACCTCGACCGACTCGCGGACCTCCAGGGCGTTGCCGGCCGTAAGGCCGAGCGGGGTCGACATGTCGGTGAGCAGGGCGACCGTCCTCACCCCGCTGTCCGTGCCGAGGCCGACCATCGTGTGGGCCAGCTCCTGCGCGTCCGCGAGGTTCTTCATGAAGGCGCCGGAGCCGACCTTGACGTCCAGGACGAGCGAGCCCGTGCCCTCGGCGATCTTCTTCGACATGATGGAGCTGGCGATCAGCGGGATCGCCTCGACCGTGCCGGTGACGTCGCGGAGCGCGTAGAGCTTCTTGTCCGCCGGGGCCAGACCGTCACCCGCCGCGCAGATCACCGCGCCGGTGGTGTCCAGGACGTGCAGCATCTCCTCGTTGGAGAGCAGGGCGCGCCAGCCCGGGATCGACTCCAGCTTGTCCAGGGTGCCGCCGGTGTGGCCGAGCCCCCGGCCCGACAGCTGCGGCACGGCCGCGCCGCACGCGGCGACGAGGGGCGCGAGCGGGAGGGTGATCTTGTCGCCGACGCCGCCGGTGGAGTGCTTGTCGGAGGTGGGTCGCGAGAGGGACGAGAAGTTCATGCGCTCGCCGCTCGCGATCATCGCGGCCGTCCAGCGGGCGATCTCGCCGCGGTTCATGCCGTTGAGCAGGATGGCCATGGCGAGGGCCGACATCTGCTCGTCGGCGACCTCGCCGCGGGTGTACGCGTCGATGACCCAGTCGATCTGCTCCGGGCTCAGCTCACCCTTGTCCCGCTTGGTGCGGATGACCGAGATGACGTCCATGAAGTGCCTCTTTCTACGCGCATAGAGGGGGGAAAGGGAAGAGCGGCCCTCCCATCGTGCCGGAAGGGCCGCTCCGAGGTGCTACGAGGTCAGGTGACCCGGGCCGAAGGCCTGCGGAAGCATCTCCGCGAGCGTGCTCCGCCCGGCCGGAGTCTCCAGGACGAGCTCGGGTCCGCCGAACTCGTACAGCAGCTGCCTGCACCGCCCGCACGGCACGAGGGACTCGCCCCGGCCGTCCACGCACACGAAGTGCGTCAGCCGGCCGCCGCCGGTCGCCTGGAGCTGCGAGACGAGCCCGCACTCGGCACACAGGCCGATGCCGTACGAGGCGTTCTCGACGTTGCAGCCGGAGACCACCCGGCCGTCGTCGACGAGCGCTGCGGCGCCGACCGAGAAGCCCGAGTACGGCGCGTACGCGTGGGACATCGCCTCGCGGGCGGCCTCCCGCAGGGTCTCCCAGACGGCCTCCGGCACGGCGGGCGTCACTTGCCCTGCCCCTTGCGGTACCGCATGCCGTCCGCCTTGGGCATCCGCAGCCGCTGCGCGGAGAGCGAGAGCACCAGCAGCGTCACGACGTACGGCGTGGCGCTGACGAACTCGACCGGGACGGTGTCCGTCCCGAGGTACCAGATCAGGACGCCGACGGCGATGACGGTGCTGATCTGGGCGGTGATCCAGCGCTTCTTGTACGCCTTCCACACGGCCAGGATCACGAGGATCGCGAAGAGCAGCAGGAGCAGGGCGTGCACGGACTGGCCGCCGCTGCGCAGCTGGAGCGCGTCGGCGAAGCCGAACAGGCCGGCGCCCATGGCGAGACCGCCGGGCCGCCAGTTGCCGAAGATCATCGCCGCGAGGCCGATGTAGCCACGGCCGCCGGTCTGGCCCTCGTTGTAGATGTGCGAGGTCACCAGCGACAGGAACGCGCCGCCGAGGCCGGCAAGACCGCCGGAGACGACCACCGCGATGTACTTGTACTTGTACACGTTGACGCCGAGGGACTCCGCGGCGATCGGGTTCTCGCCGCAGGAGCGCAGCCGCAGACCGAACGAGGTCTTCCACAGCACGAAGTACGTGCCGATCACGAGCAGCACGGCGAGGATCGTCACCAGCGAGAGGTTGGTGACCAGACCGCCGAGGATGCCGGCGAGGTCCGAGACGAGGAACCAGTGGTGCTTCTCGATGTCGGCCAGCCAGTCGGACAGCCCGGGGACGGTGATCGAGGTGATGTCCTCGGCCGGCGGGGACTGCTTGGGGCTGCCGCCCTTGGCCGCGGCCTCGCCGGTGTTGAACCACAGCTTGGCGAAGTAGGTGGTGACACCGAGCGCCAGGATGTTGATCGCGATGCCGGAGATGATGTGGTCGACGCCGAAGGTGACGGTGGCGACCGCGTGGAGCAGACCGCCGAACATACCGCCCACGATGCCGGCGAGGACGCCGAGCCAGGGGTCGGTCTGCCAGCCGGCCCAGGCACCGAAGAAGGTGCCGAGGATCATCATGCCTTCGAGGCCGATGTTGACCACGCCCGCGCGCTCGGACCACAGGCCGCCGAGGCCGGCGAGGCCGATCGGGACGGCGAGGGAGAGGGCGGCGCTGATCTGGCCCGCCGAGGTGAGGTCCTGTGCGCCGGTGATGGCGCGTACGGCGGAGAGGGCGATGAGCCCGCCCGCCACGATCAGCAGGATCCAGGGAAGCGAGAGGCGGGCGCGGCCGCCCTTGCCGCCGGACACCTTGGGTGCCGCGGGCGGCGGGGTGGAAGTCGCCGTGGCGGTCACGCCGACACCTCCGTCTTGTCGTTGGAACGAGCCTGGGCCGCGAGCTTCTCGCCGACCTGGCGCTGCTGGCGCTTGAGGCCGTAACGGCGCACGACCTCGTAGGCGATGACGACACAGAGGACGATGACGCCCTGCATGACGCCGACGATCTCCTTGTCGTAACCCTCGAACTCGAGCTTGCCGCTGCCGCGCTCCAGGAAGCCCCAGAGGATCGCGCCGAGCGCGATGCCGACCGGGTGGTTGCGGCCGAGGAGGGCGATGGCGATACCGGTGAAGCCGATGCCTACCGGGAACCCTCCGCCGTACTCGTAGGAGTCGTTGAGCAGGGTCGGCATACCGATCAGACCGGCCATGGCGCCGGAGATCAGCATGGACGTGACGACCATCTTCTTGACGTTCACACCGCTGGCCGCGGCGGCCGTGTCGGACTGGCCGACCGTACGCAGGTCGAAGCCGAAGCGGGTGCGGGAGAGGGTGAACCAGTACCCGACGCCGGCGATGACGGCGATGACCAGGAAGCCCCAGATGGGCTCCGGGGTGGTCGGGAACTCGAAGAAGTGCGAGGACTCCGGGAGCGGGCTCGTGGCGACCTCGGTGCCGGCCGCGTCCAGGTGGCCCAGGCGGCCCGGCTGGAGGAGGTAGCCGATGATCGCGGTCGCGATGAAGTTGAGCATGATCGTGGAGACGACCTCGCTCACACCCCGGGTCGTCTTGAGGACACCCGCGATGCCCGCCCACATGGCGCCGACGATCATCGCGGTGATGATGATCAGCGGGATCTGGACGATCCCCGGCAGCGTCAGCGCGCCGCCGACGGCGGCGGCGAAGAACGCGGCGAGGCGGTACTGGCCGTCGACGCCGATGTTGAACAGGTTCATGCGGAAGCCGATGGCCACCGCGAGACCCGCCAGGTAGTACGTCGTCGCCTTGTTGATGATGTAGACCTGGCTGTCCGACTTCACGCCGTACTCGAACATAATGCCGAAGGCGCTGAACGGCTCCTTGCCGGTCGCGACCAGGACCAGGGCGGTGATCAGGAAGGCGGCGACGACCGCCAGGAGCGGTGCCGCGAGGCCCAGGAGCAGCCGCTCCTTGTCGATCTTCTTCATCGGGCCTCGTCCTCCGGGCCGTCGGTGGCCTCGGGGCTGTCGCCCTCGGGGCCTTCGTGCGCAAGGTGGCCGGTGGCGGCACCGGTCATGGCCGAGCCGAGCTCCTCCGGCGTGATGGTGGCCGGGTCCGCGTCGGCCACCAGACGGCCGCGGTACATGACGCGCAGCGTGTCGGAGAGGCCGATCAGCTCGTCGAGGTCGGCGGAGATCAGCAGCACGGCCAGACCCTCGCGGCGCGCCTCGCGGATCTGGTCCCAGATCTGCGCCTGGGCGCCGACGTCCACGCCCCGGGTGGGGTGCGCGGCGATCAGCAGCTTCGGGTCGTGGCTCATCTCGCGGCCGACGATCAGCTTCTGCTGGTTGCCGCCGGAGAGCGAGGCCGCGGTGACGTCGATGCCGGGGGTGCGGACGTCGTACTCGCGGACGATCCGCTCGGTGTCCCTGCGGGCGGCCTTCAGGTCGAGGATGGCGCCCTTGGAGTTCGGCTTCTCGGTGACGTGACCGAGGATGCGGTTCTCCCAGAGGGGGGCCTCCAGGAGCAGGCCGTGCCGGTGGCGGTCCTCGGGGATGCAGCCGATGCCGTCCTCGCGCCGCTTGCGGGTCGGCGCGGCGGAGATGTCGGCGCCGTCCAGGGTGAGCACACCGTGGTCGAGGTGGCGCATGCCCATGATCGCGTCGACGAGCTCGGACTGGCCGTTGCCCTCGACGCCGGCGATACCGAGCACCTCCCCCTTGTGGATGGTGAAGGTGATGCCGTCGAGCACCGCGCGGACGACGCCGTCGGGGTCGACGGCGCTGAGGGACAGGCCCTCGACCGTGAGCATCGGGACGTCCGTGACCGTCGACTCACGGGTCTCCGGGGAGGGCAGCTCGCTGCCGACCATCAGCTCGGCGAGCTGCTTGGGCGTGGTGGAGGCCGGGTCGGCGGTGCCGACCGTGGTGCCGCGGCGGATGACGGTGATGTCGTCCGCGACGGAGAGGACCTCGCCCAGCTTGTGAGAGATGAAGATGACCGTGAGGCCCTCGGCCTTGAGCTCGCGCAGGTTGTCGAAGAGCGCGCCGACCTCCTGCGGGACCAGGACGGCGGTCGGCTCGTCGAGGATCAGCGTGCGGGCGCCGCGGTACAGCACCTTGAGGATCTCCACGCGCTGACGGTCGGCCACGCCCAGGTCCTCGACGAGGACGTCGGGGCGGATGCCGAGACCGTACGCGTCGGAGATCTCCTTGATCTTCGCGCGGGCCTTGTCGCCGATGCCGTGGAGCTTCTCGGAACCGAGGACGACGTTCTCGAGGACGGTGAGGTTGTCCGCGAGCATGAAGTGCTGGTGGACCATGCCGACACCGCGGGCGATCGCGTCACCGGGGTTGCTGAACGACACCTGCTCGCCGTCGATCGCGATGGTCCCCTCGTCCGGCTTCTGCATGCCGTAGAGGATCTTCATCAGGGTCGACTTGCCCGCTCCGTTCTCGCCCACGAGGGCGTGCACGGTGCCGCGGCGCACGGTGATGTCGATGTCGTGGTTGGCCACGACCCCGGGGAAACGCTTGGTGATGCCGCGGAGTTCTACGGCGTGGGGACTACTGGAGCTGGAGGCTTTGATGGCGCACTCTCCTAGGCAGGGAGCGTGAGGAGGATGAGGCAGGACGCAGGCGCTGTCGGTGGCGAAAAATACCGCGTGGACCGGGAGCTACGCGCGTAGCGTTCGCGAAAATGTTCAACTGCCCATGGGCATACGTGTGAAGGGGGCCCGGAGTGTCGGCCGAAGCCGCAGTCCGGGCCCCCCTCCGACGAACGTCAGAGGGTCGTGGCGACCTTGATCTGGCCGTCGACGATCTTCTTCTTGGCCTCGTCCAGCTTGGCCTGGATGTCCTTGAGGTGGTCACCCGTGGTGGTCAGGGAGACGCCGTCCTCGGCCAGGGAGTAGATGTGCTCGCCGGTCAGCGGCTTGCCGTCCTTGACGGACTTGATCAGGTCGAAGACGCCGGTGTCGACGTTCTTGACGACCGAGGTCAGGATCGAGCCGGCGTACTTGGACAGGGCCGGGTCCTTGGCCTGGTCCGAGTCGACGCCGATCGCCCAGGTGCCCGGCTTGGCGGCGACGGCCTCGATGGCGCCGGCGCCCGAGCCGCCCGCGGCGGCGAAGATGACGTCGATGCCCTTGTCGAGCATGCCCTTCGCGGCGGCCTTGCCCTTGTCCGGGGCACCGAAGCCGGAGAGGTCCGTACCGGTGGACAGGTACTGGATCTGGACGCTGGCGTCCGGCTTGGTGTCCTTGACGCCCTGCTGGAAGCCGGCGGCGAACTTCTTGATCAGCGGGAGGTCGACACCACCGATGAAGCCGATCTTGCCGTCCTTGGACTTCAGCGCGGCGGCGACACCGGCGAGGTAGGAGCCCTGCTCCTCGGTGAAGACGATCGAGTCGACGTTCTTCTTGTCGGACACCGAGTCGATGAGGCCGAAGGTGGTCTTCGGGAACTTGGCGGCGACCGCGTCGATCGCGTCCTTGTAGGCGAAGCCGACACCGATGACCGGGTTGTAGCCGCCCTCGGCCAGCGAGGCGAGGCGCTGCTCACGGTCGGCCGGGGTCTCACCGTTCTTGGCGGTGAGCTCCTTGGTCTCGACGCCCAGGTCGGCCTTGGCCTTGTCGAGACCGCGCGCGGCGGAGTCGTTGAAGGAGTTGTCGCCACGACCACCAACGTCGTAGGCCATACCGACCTTGATGGTGCCCGAGTCGGAGCCCGTGTCCTCGGTGGAGGACTCTCCGCAGGCGGTGGCAGTGAGAGCGAGAGCCGCGGTGACAGCACACGCGGCGGTGATCTTGGATACCCGGCGCACGAGGAGGTCCCTTCAAGACTGACCGAAAGCGCCTCTTGCGGCGCTGGTTTCGGGCGATCGTAACGCGCGTAGATGTCAGTTAAAGACCCGTTCACGAGTCGTTACCGGATCGAAGCGCAGCATCCGGTCCCGCGCCGGACGCGCCCCCTCCGCCGCGGCCGGGATCCGCACGCTGTGCTCATGGATCCTCACCCGGCAGTCTCCCACCGGACCCGGCGGCGCTCAACCGAGGCCGCGCCGCGCGAGCCGGAGGTTCACCCTCGTCGCCGCCCGGAGGTTCACCCTCGTTCGCCGGAGGGCCCTCACCACAGCGTTCCGGCCATCCCGCGCCGCCTCGGCAGAGGTGGCCTCGGGGACGGCGCGGCGCGGGGACGCGGCTACGCGCCGCCGGTCAGCAGGGCGGCGGCCGTGAAGAGTTCCACACCGACCTCGATGGCGGCCTCGTCGACGTCGAAGTCCCCCGCGTGCAGGTCGCGGCGGGTGGTGTCGCCGGGTACGCGGACGCCGAGGCGGGCCATGGCGCCCGGGACGTGCTCCAGGTACCAGGAGAAGTCCTCGCCGCCGAGGCTCTGCTCGGTGTCCTCGATCGCGTGCGGTCCGCGGCGGGCGGTCATGGCGGCGGCGAGGAGGTCGGCGACGGCCGGGTCGTTGACGACCGGCGGGACACCGCGGACGTAGCTGATGGTCGACTTGGCGCGGTGCAGCGTGGCGATCTCGTCGACCGCCGCGTGCACCAGGTCGGGCGCGTCGCGCCAGGTGTGCAGGTCGAGGCAGCGGACGGTGCCGGAGAGCGCGGCGTTCTGCGGGATCACGTTGCAGGCGTGGCCGGACTCGATGCGGCCCCAGGTGACCGAGAGGCCGGAGCGGGCGTCCACGCGGCGGGCGAGGACGGCCGGCACGTCGGTGGCGACGCGGGCGACGGCGGTGATCAGGTCCGTGGTCATGTGAGGACGGGCGGTGTGGCCGCCGGGGCCGTCCAGGGTGACTTCCAGCCGGTCGCAGGCGGAGGTGATGGGGCCGTGGCGCAGTCCGATCCGGCCGGCGTCGACCTTCGGGTCGCAGTGCACGGCGATGATCCGGCCGACCCCGTTCAGGACACCGGCCTCGATGGCATCGGCGGCGCCGCCGGGCAGCACCTCCTCGGCGGGCTGGAAGATCAGCCGCACCGCGTTCGGCAGGAGCCCCTGGCGGTCGAGGTCGGCGAGGACGAGTCCGGCGCCGAGGACCGTGGTGGTGTGGACGTCGTGGCCGCAGGCGTGCGCGCGGTTGGGCACGGTGGAGCGGTACGCGACGGTCTTGACGTCCGGGATGGGCAGCGCGTCGAGGTCGGCGCGGATCGCCAGCATGGGGCGCACCCCGTCCCAGGTGCCGATGTCACACACGAGCCCCGTGCCCGCCGGGAGGACCTTCGGCGCCAGGCCGGCCGCCTCCAGGCGGCCCATCAGGGCCGCGGTCGTACGGAACTCCTGGTTGCCGAGCTCGGGGTGCATGTGCAGGTCACGGCGGAAGGCGATCAGTTCTTCGCGCAGCGACGCGGGCAGCGTTCCGGGCAGGGCGACGGAGCCGGGCTCACGGGACTTCAACTGGTTCACCTTTTGAAGGGTAGGCCCCCCGAGTGGTCAACTGCCCGATGATCACGAAAAGTTCAACCCGATAGGGGAAAGAAAACCCGCTGACGAGGCATGACGGCCGTCCCTTGTGGGTAACCTCACCCGAATTCGAGCCGTTCGACGGCCGGGGCGGCGCGGGCGGTGAGCCGGTCGACCTCGTGGGCCGCGGTGCCGGCGACACCGGCCAGGAAGCCCTGGGCCCGGGGGGAGACGTGCGCGCTCAGCCACTCGGGCGCGATCTCGCAGACGGCGACCTTGACGCCGGTCCCTTCCAGGGCCAGCGGGAGGGTGTGCACGACCGTGGACGGGAAGCTGACCACCGTACGGCCGATGGGGCCGCGGCGGGCGATCACCTCCAGCGGGAGGTCGGGGCGGACGATCTCGAGCCCGGTCTCCACCGCGATCCGGTGCAGTTTCTCGGTGCTCTCGCGGCGGTGGGCGAAGTACCGGGTCGCGCCGTGGGCGCGGGCCAGGTCGGCCACGGCCTGCGCGTACCGGTCGGCGTCGACCACGCCCGTCTCGACGAGCGAGGTCCCGACGAGGTCGGCGCCCCGGGTGAGGCGGGGCGGCCCGAAGCGGGCCCGGGTCCAGGCGAAGGTGTGCGGCGTGACCGTCGTGCCCGGGGGCGGGTCGACGGGGAGCGAGGTGAAGATCTCCACCGTGCGGTGCCGGGCGGGGGCGAGCCGGCGGCGGGCCAGGGCGGAGACCGGGGCGAGGACCAGCTCGCGGGGACCCCGGCTTCCCTTGCGGTGCCAGCGGACCAGGCGCTCGCCGCGCGCGAGCTGGGCGGCGAACTCCATCGTGGCGGTGCCGTCGTCGACGACCGTGAGCCGGCGGGGACCGAACAGGGTCAGCAGCAGCTGGACGTAGCGGGAGAACGGGTCACCGACGATCACCCGGTCCGCCGCCCGCAGCAGCGGTGCCAGGTCCCGCAGCGTCCGGACGAGGGCCCCACGGCCCCCGCGGGCCTCCTGCCAGCGGACGTGGAACCCCTCGTCACGGGCCAGCTGTGCCATGCGCCGCAGCTGGCCGCGGGACATGGGGTCGGTCGGGGAGAGCACGACGATGGTGAGCCGGGGGGTGGGGGCGCCGGAGGCCGGGGCGGGGGCGGGAGCGTCGGAGGCCGACCCGGGGGTGGGGGCGGCACCGGGAGCCGGTTCGGTGGTGGGGGGCGTGAGGGGGGCTTCGGCGGCGCCGGGGGCCGGGGCGTCGGCCGCCTGGGGTGCCGGGGCGAGGGTCCCGTCGGGCGCCTGGTGTGCGGGCGCCTGGGATGCGGATGGCGTGGCCGCCCGGGGTCCCGGGGCCGCCGGGGGCCGGCCCGCCGGGTCGGCCGGAACCGTCGCCGTCCGGAGGCGGGTGCGCTGGGCCGGAAGGGCCGGGAGGGCCGCCCCCGGGCCCGCGGTGGCGGCGGGGTCCGGCACCGGGGCGGTGGAGGCGGCGTCCGGCGCCGGGGTGGCGGCGGCGTCCCGTTCCGGGGCGGACGCCGCCGCGTGGGCCCATTCCAGGACGTTCAGGAGCTGGACCGGACTCTCGACGAACGCCAGCTGGCCGGTCATGCGGCGACGAGCCCCTGGACCCGGCGGAGCTTCTTCATGGGGCCGAGCTCCGACTCGTAGACCTTCTTGACGCCGTCACCGAGCGCGGTCTCGATGGTGCGGATGTCGCGGACCAGCCGCTGGAGGCCCTGCGGCTCGACGGACGCGGCCTGGTCGGAGCCCCACATCGCGCGGTCGAGGGTGATGTGCCGCTCGACGAAGGTGGCGCCGAGGGCGACGGCGGCCAGCGTGGTCTGCAGGCCGGTCTCGTGGCCGGAGTAGCCGATCGGGACGTTCGGGTACTCCTCCTTCAGCGTGTCGATCACCCGGAGGTTCAGCTCCTCGGCCTTGGCCGGGTACGTCGACGTGGCGTGGCAGAGCAGGATGTTGTCGCTGCCCAGGACCTCGACGGCGTGGCGGATCTGCTTCGGGGTCGACATGCCCGTCGAGAGGATGACCGTACGGCCGGTGGCGCGCAGCGCGCGGAGCAGCTCGTCGTCCGTGAGGGAGGCGGAGGCGACCTTGTGGGCCGGGACGTCGAACTTCTCCAGGAAGGCGACGGCCTCGGTGTCCCACGGGGAGGCGAACCAGTCGATGCCCCGCTTGCGGCAGTGCTCGTCGATGGCGCTGTACTCGTCCTCGCCGAACTCCACGCGGTGGCGGTAGTCGATGTAGGTCATCCGGCCCCAGGGGGTGTCGCGCTCGATGTCCCACTGGTCGCGCGGGGTGCAGATCTCCGGGGTGCGCTTCTGGAACTTCACCGCGTCGCAGCCCGCGTCCGCGGCCGCGTCGATGAGCGCGAAGGCCTTGTTCAGGTCGCCGTTGTGGTTGATGCCGATCTCGCCCGTGATGTAGACGGGGTGGCCGGGGCCGGCGACCTTGCTGCCGAAGGTACGGGTGCGGGTGTCGGTGCTCATGGCTCGTGTGTTCCTTACGCGTCGGGGGTGTGGAGCTCGGGTCCGAGGAGCCAGGCCGCGATCTCGCGGATGGCTCCGGAGCCACCGGGGGTGACGGTGACCGCACGGGCGGCGGCCCGTACGGAGTCGTGGGCGCTGCTCACCGCGACGGGCCAGCCGACGAGGTGGAAGCAGGGCAGGTCGTTGACGTCGTTGCCCGCGTAGAGCACGCGCTGGGGGTCGATCCCCTGCTCCTCGCACCACTGCTTGAGGGCGAGGTCCTTGCGCTCGATGCCGTGCAGGACGGGGATCCGGAGCTTGCGGGCCCGGGCGGCGACGACGGGGTTCCGTTCGGAGGAGAGGATCAGGAGCGGGACGCCGGTGCGGCGCAGGGCCGCGATGCCGAGGCCGTCCCCGCGGTGCACGGAGACGAACTCCCGTCCTTCGGCGTCGATGTGGACGCGGTCGTCGGTCTGGGTGCCGTCGAAGTCGAGGACGATCGCGTCGACGTCGTCGATCCGGGGCGTGACGGGGGTGTCGAGCAGCGGCGCGAGGGCGCGGGCGCGGGCCAGGTCGTGGGGGTCGTCGATCTCCAGGACCCGGGACGGGTCGGTGACCACGAGCGCGGTGCGGCCGAAGAAGCGGTGGCGGTGGGTACGGAAGCCCTCGGCGTCCATGGCGTAGACGGCGCCGGTCTCCAGGTACTCCGGCTCCCGGTCCTGGCGGCGGGGACGGTGGGCCTTGTCGTGATTGACGCCCGTGCCTCCACCCTCGGCGCCCTCGCCGGTGCGCCGCCACAGGAAGCCGTGGCTGGGGGCGACGGTGAGGGCCGTGTCGGCGCCGGCGGCGATCTCCCCGACGGCGCCGTTGACGTCCGCCGGGGTGAGGAAGGGGCTGGTGCACTGGACGAGCAGGACGGTGTCGACGCGCCGGCCCGCGGTGGCCTCGAAGGCGTCCAGCGCGTGCAGGACCGCCGACTCGCTGGTGGCCGTGTCACCGGAGAGGGACGGCGGACGGTGCACCGCCTCGGCCCCGGCGGCGCGGGCCTCGGCCGCGATCGCCGCGTCGTCGGTGGAGACGACGACGTGGGTGACCAGGCGGGCACCGAGGCAGGCCCGGATCGCGCGGGCGACCAGCGGGACGCCCGCCACGGGGGCCAGGTTCTTGGCGGGGACGCCCTTGGAACCTCCGCGCGCCGGGATCACCGCGAGGACGGTGCCCGTGCGCTCCGGCAGGGAGGTGCTCGCGTCCGTCGCGGTCGCCTTCCCGGCGGTGGTCTCCGTCGCGGTTGTCCCCGTCGCGGTCGGCTGCCCCGCGGACGCCCTCGCAGCGGTCGGCTTCGTCGCGGTCATCAGAGTTCTCCCAGCCTGCGGATGACGGGTGCCACGCGCTGGACGCCGTGGCGGTACGCGCCCCGCGCCGCCTCCCGGACCACGCGGCGCAGTCCGCTGTCGCGCGGCTCCGGGGCGGTCACGTCGAGGCGGTGGCGGGCGAGGATGCCGGGCAGGTAGCCGGGGGCCGTCTCCGCCGTGTAGTAGGGGGCGATCGGGGGCAGCCCGGACGGCCGGACCAGCAGTTCGCCCACGCGTGCCCGCGCCGCGTCGAAGGCGGTCGCGTACGAGCCTCCCCCCACGCGGCCGGCGGTGGCCACTCCCTGGCGCGCGAGCCACTCCTCGTCCGGCGTCGGCCGTGCGTCGGCGTCGAGGCGGTCGAAGGAGGTCAGCAGTCCCGAGCCGATGAAGTGATGGTTGCCGAGCACCTCGCGGACGCCCAGGTCGGTGAGGACCGCCGTGGGGACGCGCCGGTGCAGCGCTTCGAGCGCGGCCGTCGAGGAGACCGTGACCAGCAGGTCGGTGCGGTCGAGCACCTCGCCCATGTGGCCGTACACCAGGCGGAAGTTGGGCGGCACCGCGAGTTCGCGCACCAGCCGCTGGTACGGGAGCTCCTCCAGGTGCGTCGTGTGCTCGCCCGGCTTGGAGCGCAGCTTGAGGAGGACCTCGCGCTCCGGGTGCTTGCGGGCGTGTCCGACGAGCCTGCGCAGCAGGTAGGTGCGTTCGGCGCGGGTGGCCGGCACGGACGGCTGGGCGGCGAAGACGAGGGTGTCGCGGCCGGGCTCGGGGGCGTAGGGGGCGCCGCCGAGGAAGGGCAGCGCGGCCTCGACGACCGAGGAGGGGTCGGCTCCCACCCCCTCGTACACCGCGCGGAACCGCTCGGCGTCGTGCCGGGAGTTGGCGAGGACGACGTCGGCGCCGTGGCGCAGCAGCAGGCCGTCGGCGAGCTTCTCGTAGACCACGCCGACATACCCGGTGACGATCACCGGCCGCCGGTCGAGGGCGAGTTCGGCCAGCCCGTGCAGGACGGCGCGCACCGTGCCCCCGACGAGGGCGAGGACGACGACGTCGTACCCCTCGTCACGGGCCGCCGCGTCCCGTACCGCGCGCAGGAACTCCGCTCCCGTCACCTCGCGCGGGGGCGTCGTGGACGCCCCGGTCTCGGCGAGCTGGCGCGCGGTCGGGGTGGCCCGGCCGCGCAGGAGGAAGCCGGTGGGTTCGACGGCGTCGGCCGTGATCCGGCGCGCGGTGAGCGCGCCCCATTTCCACCGGGTGTCGGAGTCGGCGAGTACGGCGACACGCACCGTTTCTCTGGTACTTGCTGGCACGCCGAGGACGTTAGAGAGGCATTCCGGTGGTCGGCCCAACTGGGACGCAACAAACGGTGAACAGCACCGTTACGCCTTCTGAAAACGGCCGGGAAAGTGATGTCGCCGACGATGGCGGGGGTTTTCCCCGGGTCGGTTAAGGGCCCCGCCGCTTCGTGTTCACCAGGCATCCCTCTGCCGGTCAGGACGAATGCCGGGGCGGCGCATAGCGTCGGCCGCGTGGTCAAGCTCTCCGTCGTCGTGCCGTTCTACAACGTGCACGCATACGCCCCGGACACCCTCAGGAGCCTGCGCGCCAACGCCCGCGAGGACTTCGAGTTCCTTCTCGTCGACGACTGCTCGACGGACGGGACCACGGAGCTGCTCGAACGGGCCGGGCGCGAGGTCCCGGGCGCCGTCCTGCTCCGACACCCACGCAACGAGGGCCTCGCCACCGCGCGCAACACCGGCCTGGACGCGGCCCGCGGCCGCTACCTCGCCTTCCTCGACGGGGACGACTGGGTCGCCCCCGGCCACTACGCCGAACTGGTGGACACCATCGAGCGGTTGGGGTGCGACTTCCTGCGCACCGATCACGTACGGGTGACCGGCCGGGCCCGCGCGGTGCGCCGGTCTCCGGTCGGGCGGCGCGGCGAGGTGCTGCGTCCCCGGGACGCGATCCTGCCCGCCGACAGGACCACGTCGGTGGACTACCCGTACGCCTGGGCGGGGCTCTACGACCGGCGGCTGCTCGACCGCGGCCTGCTGCGCTTCACGCCCGGGCTGCGGACGGCGGAGGACCGGCCGTGGATCTGGAGACTGCACCGGGAGGCGGATTCCTTCGCCGCGGTGAGCACGCTGGGAATCTTCTACCGGCGTGGAGTCTCCACATCTCTCACACAGGTCGGCGATATACGACAGCTCGATTTCATTCGCGCATTCGACCAGGTGATCGACGAAACAACGGACGATCATGAAGCCGGCCTCCTTCTCCCGAAAGCGGTCCGCACCTATTGCGCGCTCATTTCCCACCACCTCGGCAACACCGGGCGATACGAACCGGCCGTGGCGAAGGAATTGCGGGCGATGAGCGCTGCGGCGCTGCGGCGCATGCCGCAGGACGTTCTCCGCGAGGCGCTGGGGTCGATGGACGCCCAGCGCGCGGCGGTGCTGCGCAAGCTGCTCCGCCGTCACCGCGCGGCCGCCGTCTCCCTCCCCCGGGCCCGGAGCGCGGAGGTGGCCGCGTGAGGACCACCCAGATCTTCTACGCCTCCACCCTGTACGGAGCCACGACGCTGGCCGCCGCCCTGGACAGCGGCTGCTTCGGCCCCGCCGACCGACGGCTGCTGGTCGTCGCCAACAACGCGGCGGTGCCGGAGACGACACCCGCGCTGGACCGGATGCCCGGTTTCGAAGGACTGCGCGGCCGTTTCGACGCCGTCCTGTCCTGGAACGAGGCGATCTCGCCGCTCCACCCCGCCGGCTGGACCCCTCGGGCCGACGACCTGCCCCTCCTGGAGCGCCATCTGCGGCTACTGTGGGGGCTCGGCGACGACCGGCTCGAACTGGCTCTGGAGTCCGTGCAGGTGACGCCCGCGCTGACGATCGCCCGGCTGTTCCCGGACGCGGCGCTGGACGTGTACGCGGACGGGCTGATGAGCTACGGACCGACCCGTAACAAGATCGAGCCGCTCGTCGGCGAGCGGGTGCGGCGGCTGCTCCACCTCGATCTGGTGCCCGGCCTCGCACCGCTGCTGCTCGCGGAGTTCGGGGTGACGGCGACGGTGGTCCCCACGGAGGCGTTCACGAAGGTGGTCGCCGAGCTCGCGGAGAGGCCCGGCGCGGGGGCGGGGGCTGGGGATTCGGGCGGCTCGGCACGCGCGGGTGAGGAGGACCGGCCCGCCCTGCTCCTTGGGCAGTACCTGGCGGCGCTGTCCCTTCTCACCCCTGCCGAGGAGGAGGAGCTGCACCTGCGGATGGTCCGCGGCGCGATCGCGCGCGGGCACCGGCGGCTCGCGTTCAAGCCGCACCCCACGGCGCCGGACGCCTGGACCAGGAGCCTGGCACTGGAGGCGGAGCGGCTCGGCGCCGAGCTGACCGTCCTGGACCGCCCCGTCCTGGCCGAAGTGCTCTACCGGGAGCTACGGCCGGCGCTGGTGGTCGGCTGCTTCTCCACCGGACTCTTCACGGCCCGCGCCTTCTACGGCATCCCGGTCGCCCGGGTCGGCACCCGGACACTCCTGGCCCGGCTCACCCCGTACCAGAACAGCAACCGCGTCCCCCTGGCCCTCGCCGACGCGCTCCTGCCGGATCTGGAGGAGGACGCACCGGGCCGGGTCCCGGAGGCGGAGGAACTGGCCGGGCTGGTCGCGGCGGTCGGGTTCGCGATGCAACCGAAGATCCGTCCGGACCTGCGGGACGCCGCCGTACGCCACCTCTCCGGGCCGCTCGCCGAGCGCACCCGGCACCACTTCACGCGCCGCCGCCTGACCGTGCTCGGTCTCCCGGGCGGCCTCCCCGTCCCCCGGCATCCCCGCGTCCGCCGCCTCGCCCGCCACGCGCTGCGCCTGAAGCGGGCGCTGAGCCGATAGCGGGGCGGGGCCCGCGGGAGGGGCGGGGTCGCACCGGCCCCTCCCTCGCCGCGAGCCGGCCGTCACACGCGGACGACCGCCTCCTGGAGTTCCGTCACCCACTTCGACCTGTCGTCCGGGCACTCCAGGTACAGCTCCCTGGCGTAGCCCGCCGAGCGGTAGCCGTGGGCGTCGATCCAGGTGGCCAGGGTCTGGGCGGTCGGCAGGATGTCGTCCATCGGGCCCCGGTGGACGACCGTCGCCGCCTCCTCGAGCCCGGGCAGGACGACGAAGTCGACCCCGTCCGCCTCCGCCCCGGCCGGGACGGTCATGCCGGCGTGGACGACGACCGAGCCGTCGCCGTTGCCCGCGTCCTCGTAGTAGGCGATCCCCGGGCCGAACCCGGACACGCCCGCCGCCGCCAGCCGCTCGCACAGCCGGTCGTAGAGGGGCTGGATCACCGGCCCGATCTCGCCGGGCCCGAAGCCGGCGGCCACCCCGCTCAGCTCGGCCAGACGGACCGGCGGAACCTTCTTGATCACGACGTCCTGGGTGGACATGCGTCCCTCGCTCTCGATGGCCCGGAGCCTCGTCCCAACCCGGGCGAGCCGTCCCGCCGCCTCCGCCAGGGCCGTCTCCAGCTCGGCCTGGCGCAGCCGCAGCATGCCGCGCAGTTCCTCGGCGCCGATCCGCTCGTCGAGGATCACCCGCACCTGGTCGAGGGTGAAGCCGAGTTCCTTGAGCGCGATGACGCGGTTGAGCCGGGCGAGCTGGTCCGCCTCGTAGAAGCGGTAGCCGCTGTGCGGGTCGACATGGGCCGGGCGCAGCAGTCCGATGGCGTCGTAGTGGCGCAGCATGCGGACCGACACCCGCCCGTGCCGGGCGAAGTCTCCGATGATGAACATGACGCCCCCTACGGAACGGCCTCACACGGTGTCAGGGTCAACCGCCCGCGGCCCCCGAGGGCTCGGGCGCCGGAGTTCAGGCCCCTGCCAGCGAGAGCTTCGCCGCGAAGCCGAGGAAGAGGGCGCCGGCGGCCGTGGTCGCTCCCGCCGCGAGGCGGCGGCGGGAGCGGAAGGCCGCCGCGAGCCGGGTCCCGCCGAATATCAGCGTCGTGAGGTAGAGGAAGCTGCCGAGCTGGAGCAGCGTGCCGAGGACGAGGAACGAGAGCGCCGGGTAGGCGTACCCGGGGTCCACGAACTGCACGAAGAAGGAGATCAGGAAGAGGATCGCCTTGGGGTTGAACAGGCTGATGATCAGCGCGCGGCGGTACGGCCGCTCCTCGGGAGCGGCCGGGGCCTCGGCGGTCCCGTCGGCGGACATCTCGCCGCGGGCTCGCCACATCGCCCACGCCGCCCGCAGCATCCCGACGGCCATCCAGGTCAGATAGCCCGCGCCCGCGTACTTCACGATCATGAAGAGGAGCGGCGTGGTCTGCAGCAGCGACGCCGCGCCGAGCGCGGCGAGCGTCATCAGGACCGCGTCGCCGGTGAAGACGCCGGCCGCGGCCTTGTATCCCGTCCGGGTGCCCTTGCGGGCGGCGACGGACAGCACGTACAGCGAGTTCGGCCCCGGCAGGAGGATGATGAGGACGAGGCCCGCGAGATAGGTCGGCAGATCGGTGACACCCAGCATGAGGCGGAGTCTCGCACAGGGGTACGACACTCCGCCTCGTGATTCCGTATGCCGGAAAGGCCCGAAAGATCAGAAGGCGTCGGTCGGGACGTAGGTGCCCCAGACCTCGCGCAGCGCGTTGCAGACCTCGCCGACCGTCGCGCGCGCCCTGAGGGCGTCCTTCATCGGGTAGAGCACGTTGTCGGTGCCCTCCGCGGCCTTCTTCAGCTCGACCAGCGCCGCGTCCACGGCCGCCTGGTCCCGCTCGGCGCGCAGCCTGGCGAGCCGCTCGGCCTGCTGGGCCTCGATCGCCGGGTCCACCCGCAGCGGCTCGTAGGGCTCCTCGACGTCCATCGTGTAGCGGTTGACGCCGACGACGACCCGCTCGCCGCTGTCGGTCTCCTGCGCGATGCGGTAGGCGGAGCGCTCGATCTCGCTCTTCTGGAATCCGCGCTCGATCGCGTTGACCGCGCCGCCGAGGTCCTCCACCTTCTCCATGAGGGCGACCGCGGCCGCCTCGACGTCGTCGGTCATCTTCTCGACGACGTACGACCCGGCGAACGGGTCGACGGTGGCGGTGACGTCCGTCTCGTAGGCGAGGACCTGCTGCGTGCGCAGGGCGAGCCGGGCGCTCTTGTCCGTCGGCAGGGCGATGGCCTCGTCGAAGGAGTTCGTGTGCAGCGACTGGGTGCCGCCGAGGACGGCCGCGAGCCCCTGGACGGCCACGCGCACCAGGTTCACCTCGGGCTGCTGGGCGGTGAGCTGCACGCCGGCGGTCTGGGTGTGGAAGCGGAGCATCAGCGACTTGGGGTTCTTCGCGCCGAACTCCTCCTTCATCACCCGGGCCCAGATCCGGCGGGCGGCACGGAACTTCGCGACCTCCTCGAGGATGGTCGTACGGGCCACGAAGAAGAAGGAGAGCCGGGGCGCGAAGTCGTCCACGTCCATGCCCGCCGCGACGGCGGTACGGACGTACTCGATGCCGTCCGCGAGGGTGAAGGCGATCTCCTGCGCGGGCGAGGCGCCGGCCTCGGCCATGTGGTAGCCGGAGATCGAGATGGTGTTCCACTTCGGGATCTCGGCCTTGCAGTACTTGAAGATGTCCGCGATCAGCCGCAGCGACGGCTTGGGCGGGAAGATGTACGTGCCGCGGGCGATGTACTCCTTGAGTACGTCGTTCTGGATCGTGCCGGTCAGCCGGTCCGCCGGGACGCCCTGCTCCTCGCCCACGAGTTGGTAGAGCAGGAGCAGCAGGGCGGCGGGGGCGTTGATGGTCATCGAGGTCGAGACCTTGTCCAGCGGGATCCCGCCGAAGAGCACGCGCATGTCGTCGATCGAGTCGACGGCCACACCGACCTTGCCGACCTCGCCGTGCGCGATCGGGGCGTCGGAGTCGTGGCCCATCTGGGTGGGCAGGTCGAAGGCGACGGACAGGCCCATGGTGCCGTTGTCGATGAGCTGCTTGTAGCGGGCGTTGGACTCGACGGCGGTGCCGAAGCCCGCGTACTGCCGCATCGTCCAGGGCCGGCCGGTGTACATCGACGGGTACACGCCGCGGGTGAAGGGGTACGAGCCCGGCTCGCCCAGCTTCTCGGCGGGGTCCCACCCCTCCAGGGCGGCCGGTCCGTAGACCGGCTCGATGGGCAGCCCCGACTCCGACTCGCGCGCCATCTGCTGTGCCTCCCGATAGACCTACTCAGCGGTACCGAACGTCGTGACGGACTGTAGCGGCGGCCGTGCGGCGGATGGAGGCCCGCACGCTGGGACCTTCCTCACAGCATGCTCCGGACTTTCCGCCGCCGCGCAACCAAGCGGGGCCGGTAAGCATCACATAAGTCACAGACTCATTCGGGGGGAAAAGATGCGCCGTTCGTCCGTCATACGCAGAGCACTCCTGGCCGCGGCCGCCGTGGCCCTGGCCACCGGCTGTACGGCCCAGGCGGCCGGCTCGGAGGGGGTGGGGGCGCCGTCGTCGTCTCCCACCTCCGCGTCGTCCTCCCCCGCTCCCGAACCGAGCGCCTCCGCGTCCTCGGCGGAGCCGTCGGCGACGCCCACGACGGACGACGAGCCGTCCTCCTCGCCCACCGCGGACGCGTCCGGGGGCACGGTCCTGATGAAGGACGGCGACGAGAACACGCAGGTGCGGGAGTTGCAGGCGCGGCTGCGCCAGGTCGGCTACTTCGACCGGGCGCCCACCGGCTTCTACGGCACGATCACGGGCAAGGCCGTCTCGGCCTTCCAGAAGAAGCGGGAGCTGCCGCAGACCGGTTCGGTGGACGAGACCACCTGGCAGCGTCTGGTCGCGATGACCCACGAGCCGACGGCGGACGAGCTGAAGCCGTCCACGACGAACAAGCTGGACAAGCCGGACGCCCGCTGCATGACGGGCCGGGTGCTGTGCATCAGCAAGGAGAGCAGGACGCTGGCCTGGATGATCGACGGCAAGGTCGTCTCGTCGATGGACGTGCGCTTCGGTTCGGAGAACACGCCGACCCGCGAGGGCATCTTCAACGTCGACCGCAAGGTCCGTAACGACTGGTCGAAGCTCTACCACACGCCGATGCCGTACTCGATGTACTTCAGCCGGGGACAGGCCGTGCACTACTCGGCGGACTTCGCCGCCCGCGGCTACAACGGTGCCTCTCACGGCTGCGTGAACGTACGGGACCGGGGGAAGCTCTCGGCGCTCTTCGACCAGGTGCGGGTCGGCGACAAGGTCGTCGTCCACTGGTGAGCGGCTGCCGCCCGGGTGGCGGGCGGTCGAGGAGGAAAGGGCGCGGGTGGGACCGGGGGAACGTGTCCCACCCGCGCCTGTGCGCAGAGCCGAAGGTACGGGGGGAACCTTGGCTCCATGCGCGGCCGATGACCAGTCGGCTCACTCAGTACTGCGTCGGCGGGCCCGAAAGTGTCACACCTGGAGGGTGAGGGGCTGCGCGTCGGCCGGTCCGGGGGTGCTTCCGGGGGCGGCGAGGGCGCGCCCGGACCGGTCGCGGCCCTTGCTCCGGCCGTCGTCACCGCCCTTGCCGGCGCTGGTGTTCCCGTGGCCGCCGCCGTGTCCGCCGTTCCAGCCGCCGGAGCCGGGCGCTCCGACGGGGCCGGCGGCGCTGTCGCCTCGATCGCTCTCGTCGCCGGAGCCGTCGTCGCCGCTCTGGTCGTCGCCCTTGCCGCCGGAATCACCGCCGGAGGTCCGGCCGGTCGAGCCCGAGGACCCCGATCCGGTGGAGCTCCCGTAGTCGCCCGAGCCGCTCCAGTCGCCGGCCAGGACCCGGTCGCAGAAGCGGCGGACGGTCTCGCCGCTCCGCGCCGATCCGGCGAGCCGCCGCTGGTCGCTGTCGTCCAGGCGTCCGGCCTTGTAGTCCTGGCACGCCTTGAGGGTCTTCGCCCGGAAGGTGGACCGGTCCGGGTCGGAGGCGCTCCCGCTCCGCCGGGGCTCGGGGCTGCCGCCGTCCGGTCCGGCCGTACCGCCCGACCCGGGCGTGGCCGAGGGCGCGCCCGACGACGAGGGGGACGGACCGGCGGACGGACTCTCGGTGCCGGGGGGCGCCGGGGGCGTGGCGGTACCCGAGCCGTCCTCGGGGGTCTCGGAGCGCAGTGGTTCGGGGGTGTCGGCGACCGTCACGGACGAGGCGGGCGCGGGGGCGTCGGCGAACGGCCGGGGCAGCAGACCCGTGCCGGCGGCGACGGCGACGCCGCCCACGGCGACGGCCGCGACCGCGGCGGCCAGGCCGTACCGCAGGGAGCGCCCCCACTTCCGGGCGGAGGCGGGAGGGGCGAGCCGCACGCCGTCGAGCTCGGCGGCGGTAGGCCCGGGTGCGCCGGCGGCGGACGCCGCGAGGGCGGCGGCCCTGGCCGTCACCTCGCGGAAGGCGGCCAGGGCCGCCGCCTCGCCCGGAAGCTCGGCCTCCGCCGCGAGGGCGGGCGGCACGGCACGGGCGGATTCGAGGGCGCGGGCCAGGCGTCCGGCCTGTTCACGGGCGTGATCGTCGACGGCGTCGACCGGTTCGCCGCGCAGCAACCGCTCCGCGGCCTCCTGGTCGAGCCATGGGTACCGCTCGTCGGCCATCACATGTCCTTCTGCGTACACGCGCGCGATTGCGTCACACCACCCGGGGCCGGGGCAGCCTGCCCGCGGCCGCGCTGCGGCGGTACGCCCCCGAGCGGGACGGCGCTCGCGTCGGCCCCGTCGGCGCCGTCGGCCCCGAGGAGTTCGGCGAGCCGCTTGAGACCGCGGTGCGCCGCCGTCCGTACGGCGCCGGGACGTTTGCCGAGGGTGTCGGCGGCGCTCTTGGCGTCCAGGCCGACGACGACCCGGAGGACCACGGCCTCGGCCTGGTCCTGCGGGAGTTGCGCGATCAGGTGCATGGTACGGCCGGTGGCGAGTGCTTCCATGGCCTCGTCCGCGGTGTCGGAGTCGGCCGGCTTGTCGGTGAGTTCGGTCTCGTCGCCGCCCACGGCGGGGCGCCTGCCCCGCATGCGGATGTGGTCGAGCGCCCGGTTGCGGGCGATACGGGCCGCCCAGCCCCGGAACCGGTCGGCGTCGCCGTCGAAGCGGTCGAGGTCACGGGCTATCTGGAGCCAGGACTCGGAGGCCACGTCTTCGGCGTCGGCGTCACCGACGAGCGTACGTATGTAGCCGAGCAGCCGGGGATGCACGGCGCGGTACACCGCACGGAAGGCGTCCTCGTCCCCGTTCCGCGCGGCGAGCACGGCGGCCGTCAGCTCCGCGTCGTCCCCCAGCACTCCCCACAACCTGTTCGTCATCGCGGCTGGTCACCACCGCCACGCCGCCCGGCGCGCAGCAGCACGCTACGTCCTTCTCCGTCGTCGCGTCCATGTTCGTCCGCTCTTTGTACAAACTGCAACCTTCTCCGCCCGCCCCGCGGTGTGACAGAAAACGCACGCCTGGCGCTGAGAGGAGTACGGGGCCGTGCTGCGGCCCCGGCGGACGACGACCGGGGCCTCTCCTGTGGGGGGTGGCGGCCCTGGTCGTCTTCCTTTTCCCGGCGACGCCCCTCCGCCTTACTGGTGACGCCCCCTCCGCCGGGTGGGCCGTCACTGCTCCCGCTTCGCGAACCACTCGGCCAGGTAACCGGTGCAGCCGCGATACCACTCCTCGGGCGACGAGTGAAAGCCTGTGGGCGCCTTCCCACCCGCCATGATCCGTTGCACGATGCCCTGGCAGTTCTTGTACAGCGTGTCGCGAACGGTCCCGGGTCCGGAACCAGGAACTTGCAGCGTGATCTGGTTGTTGGCCAGCACTGTTCTCGTGATCGAGTAACCGTGGTCGAAGACGCTCGGCGAGCCCTTCCCGTCCGAAACTCCCGGCCGGCCGCTCGCGCCTTCGCCGCGCAGCGCCCACGCCGAGCTGAGGAGAGTCAGGAAGAGGACACACCAGAGGAGCCCCTGGAGCACAGAGGGAAGGCGGCAGAACCGCCGATATAAGCGAGTGGGAATATGCACCCGCTCAAAGCTACTGGGGCACCCTGAGCTGTCCACCCCGACCCGGCTCGCCGCCGGCAAGCGGAGCAGTCCGCAGTGGCGATCAGACCCGTGGAACCTGCCGCCGCGTTCGCCGCCGGCCGGCAGACGCGGACCGCACCCCCTCCGTGAGGCCCTTGCTATTCGGCCCGCCCCCCCAGGTCCTCGCCGGCCTCGCGCAGAGCGCGGACTGCCTGAACCGCTTCTGCGAGGTTACGCATGACCTCACTTCCCGCCTGGTTCGCCAGCGGGCGCGCCACGTCCTCCTTGGCTGCTGTGGACGTCAGCAGGCCGAACACGTCTTTGGCGCGGTGCGCGGCCCCGAGCAGCTCGCGCGTCGTCAGATCCACTTCGTCGACGAGCTGTCCCCAGGTGAGCTCGGAGTGATCGGTAGCGGGCACGGCGAGTTCTGATTGCGGGTCAGACGCGTGGTTCTTCTCGCCGGCACACGCCGCCGCGCCCAACGTCGCCGGAACAGGAAGGGCAGATGGAATGACACCCTGTGAGGACGAAACCGGCAGCGAGTACTGCGAAGACGATGCGGTAATCGGTGCTGTATAACCGCCTCCACCGGCGAGCGGCAGTGGCGGAGGGGAGCTCTGGCTGCGCCGGGGTGAAGGCACCTTCTGTGGGCGCTTCCCAGACTCTTTCGGAAATTCTCGGTCGAACCAGGCTGTGTTCATCTCCTCGATGAGCAGGTTGCCCGAGCGGCTCACCCGCCGAGGCTTTCGGTCCCCGTCGTTCATCGCCTCAGCCAGTTCACGGAGCAATGCCACCGCCATGCCCCGGTTATTCCGCAGAGCGTTGAGGTGATTCTTCACCGTGCGCCGAACGCGCGCAGCTTTCGCTCCGTCGTCATCGTCGGTCTTCTGACCGGTCAACGACCCTCGATCGGCATCGATGATGTCGAAGGCAGCCAGCCAGTGCGCAGCCCTGTAAGCCACCAACTCTTCGAACGCCTCATCATCCGAGTCCGCAGCAGCCAGTAGCTCTCTCAGCGGACGCCCGGAAAAAACAAGCCCGGCTCGGACACTTCCGGCGTTGAATACCTCCGCAATGCGCGGATTCCAGGGTGCAGGGTAGCTTTCCGAGGTGAGGGCGGACCATGCACGCGCTCGCCGATTGATTTCCGGACTACTGAGCTGTGAAGGGGGAGATTCACTGAGGGCGCGACGGAGCAGCAGTTTCTTCTGCGGATCATCCGGGAACAACTCTCTCAAGATCATCATGGACCGGAGATCTCGAAGCTCGGCAATCGTGGCGTCCTCAGGGGCTGTGGGCAGGTCCGTGATGGGCGCCAGCCCCGAGAGGACTTGAGACTCCTTCTCGTCGAGCAGCCCCTCGGCCACATACACGCCGAGCACGCTGCGCCCTAGAGCTCGGCCTCGATCGTTTGGAACAAACTCAAGCGGCGGGTGAACATGGTCACGGCGATTACTCATCTGCACAATGCGGTAAATCCGCTCCGGCGTGGGCGAGCCGATCACTAGATGCGCTGATACCACAGCCACATTAGTTGCCCGAAGCGCAGCGTCTTCCTCATTACCGTCGCGCTCCGCTGCTGCTCGCTCCCGATTTAGGCGTTCCGAAAGCTTACCGACCCAGACGTGCGGGTCGAAAAGAATCTCGTCACTGCTCAACCCCAGTTTGACTGCGGGGACACCGGCCAGAACTTCAGCAGACGTCACCCCAAAAATGTCCTGACGTCGCTTAGTGCGGTTGTTTCCGCGAACAGCCATCCAGCCCACATACTCGGTTGGATACCTCGGGATTCCTACGTCATTGAGCGGAGGCTCTTCTTCTAGGCGGAAAAGTTGAGGGATGTACATCCCCGGCTCTTGTTGACCATTGAGGACCAAATCCTCCTTCAAGTCGTAGGCGCGCAGTCCATCTCGCCGGTCAAGCTCGTCGGCTGCCTCTTCCGTGTTTGACATCAGCCACTCGCGAGTTGGGGAATAGCTCATAAGAGCCGCATAAGGTCCCTCGCCCGGGTCTGCCTCCTCTCGCTCCCAAGGGAATACCCTGGTGAGCGAACGTTGAGTTTTGCTGCCGACAGCGGGATCTGCTGTGGAGTGCCAGAGGGAACTGATCCGCTCGTTGTGTTCCCAAACGATTCCGGACACTCCATGCAACTGCACCTCGACCATCAGCATTTCCCCCGCATCGGTCCGCACTCTCCGCAAGGCCCCCTCTCGGAGCGTGTGGCCGCCGTGCGCATCCTGATCGCTCAGCGTGCTTTCCGGATCAACCAAGAAGGCAGCAGCATTCTCCAGGGCCGCTCGCGGGGTGTTCACGCCCGGTGTGGCCAAGGCTGCATCCACCCAGACACGCCGACGTTCTTCCGAAACCGGGGAGGGGAAAGGGCCAGATTTTGCGAGGGTAGTCACGCGAGCACCTCTTTCACTGTTACCAGTCATACAACTTGGCGATTTCCCTGAGAGCTTTCGCCGTGAGGTTAGAAGCGTCGCCACCGGAATCCCGAAGTGCGTTCTGCACGCTAAAGAGCAGAGAGAACGTCCGCATCACCCGAGAGAGACGGAGCTCTCTCGCCTGCCTCGCCTGCAATTGCTCTACTTCATGAAGCCTGCGAAGGATCTCTGCGCCATTCTCAGATCCTGGATCCGGCTCCTGAGAAGGGTCCGAAGTCGGAGACGTGGACATCGATGGAACCCTTCGAGTGGCGACTAGGAACACCCACTCTGCCAGCATCAGGAGCCCTCGACAGTCAGATTTTGCGCAATGACCGTAAGAGCTCATTATTGATCAGATCTCGATCACCCCTCTCGCTAGCATGTCAAAAGAATCCTGCCCTCAGCGCAGGTTACAAATTTGAACACGCACCAATGGAGAGGTGCGGAGCTTTTCGAATTATTCTTCGATTCCCTATTTCCCCGGCCTTCGTTGACGGGGACCTGTTTTTACGGTAAAGAGTCACCTCGATCAACACTTGCGGTTCTCCGGTTCCGCAGTGCCGGTCGAGATGGGGCGCACAGCCTTCCCGCTTACTCCCCTGCGTCGCGGACCTCGGCGAACCAGCGCCAGGTCGTCAGTCGGTCGCGTCCTTCGAGGTCTCCGCGACCCGTGGCCCACAGCAGGGTCGGCCAACGGTCGGTGTCCGTGGGGGCGTCGGGGAAGAGGCGGGTCAGGGTGCGGGCGCACAGGCCGGACGGTGGGGTCCAGGGGACGCCGAGGCCGAGGGCGATGTCATGGGTGTGGACCAGGACCTCGACGATGCCCATCGCCGCGAAGCCCGCCGGGTCGGAGACTCCGTGGCAGTGGTACGAGCGCCGGTCGGCCGGAGCCGTACGGACCAGGGCGGTGAGCAGCGAGCCGCAGGACTCGAGGACCTGGAGGAGGCCGGGGACGCCGGCCGCCGGGTCGGCAAAGGTGACGTTCGCCGGGCCTCCTTCGCGCCGCCGGGTCCAGAGGAAGGGCACCTCCGTGTCGAGCGGCGGGGCTTCGAGGCCGATCTGGACGGCGTAGGCGAAGAGGTCGTCGGCGAGGTGCTCGGCGGTCTCCCAGCAGCTCCAGGTGAGCGAGCCGGCGGGCCGTTGCCAGTCGGCGGCGGCGCCTGCCGCCGAGGCGCCGCGCAGCGTGGCGAGGCAGAGGCGGACGGCGTGCTGGAGGTCGTCGGCGGCGAGGGCGTGCTCGGGCGTCGTCATGGAGATCATCATGACGACCCTCACAGTGTCAACCGACGGTTGACAGTGTGCGACTGTCAACCTAAGGTTGCACCCATGACGAAACCAGTCGGCATGACCCATCCCGTCCGGCTCGACGACCTCATCGAAGCGATCAAGAAGGTCCACACCGACGCGCTCGACCAGCTCTCCGACGCGGTCATCGCGGCGGACCACCTCGGCGACGTGGCGGACCACCTCATCGGCCACTTCGTGGACCAGGCACGGCGTTCGGGCGCCTCCTGGACCGACATCGGCAGGAGCATGGGCGTCACCAGGCAGGCGGCCCAGAAGCGCTTCGTGCCCAAGGACCCCAAGGACTCGGACTCCACGAAGCTGGACCCGGGCGAGGGCTTCAACCGGTTCACCCCGCGGGCCAGGAACGTCGTGATGGCCGCGCAGAACGAGGCCGCGGCCGCGCGCAACGCCGAGACGCTCCCCGGCCACCTCGCCCTCGGCCTCCTCGCCGAGCCGGAGGGAATCGCCGTCCTCTGGATCAGTTCGCAAGGCGTGACCCCCGACCAGGTGCGCGAGGCCGTCACGGCGACGCTGCCGCCGCCGGCGGAGGAGGTGCCCGGGCTCATCCCGTACGACGCGGGCGCGAAGAAGGTCCTGGAGCTCACGTTCCGGGAGGCCCTGCGTCTGGGTCACAACTACGTCGGTACGGAGCACATCCTGCTGGCGCTCCTTGAGTTCGAGGACGGCAAGGGCGTCCTCACGGGCCTCGGCCTCGACAAGGCGCGGGCGGAGCGCGAGATCGCGGAGACGATCGCCTCGGCGTCCCTGCCGGGCCAGGAGGCCTGACCGTTCCGGCCGGACGCCCGACGGGCACCGGCCGGGACACCGTCCCCCGCGGCGCGGCCCCCGGGCGAGCCGCGCCTGCCGGGCCGCGCGACCTTGTCCCGACGTCTCAGGCGGCGAGAGCCCTCGTAGGAGACCACGCGGAGCACCCGGCCGCCGTATGCGCGGCCTGCCGGCCCACACGGCTCCGCCCAAAACGCCTCAGGCCGTACGCGCCCTGCGCGAGACCACCGCGCGGAGCACCCGGCCGCCCTCCGTGGAGAGTTCGCGGGCCCGGCGCAGGCCCGTCGGGCCGTGGGCGACGGATTCCAAAACAGCGTGCTGGCGGCGCAGTTCGCCGGCGAGGAGCGGCCCCGCGCCGGTCGCGTCGCCGGAGCGGCACGCCTCGACCAGTTCGGGCGCACCTCCTGCCCCGTCGTACCGCCCGTGCAGCGTGAGGGCGGTGGCGGAACAGCCCGAGGCCCAGGCGCGCAGGTCCGGCGCGGCCCACTCGGCGGGGGCGGCGCCCAGCATCTCCCGGACGAGCCGGGCCGCCTCGTCGTTCGCGGGGGCACCGTCCAGCTCGACGCCGGCCTTGGCGAGCGCCTCGCCCCACGCACCGCCGTCTCCGCGCGCCACGGCCGCCCAGACGGGCCGGAGCGCCTCGCCGCCGTCGGGCGCGAGCAGCGGCAGGCACCGGTCCAGGCAGGCGAGCCCGGCCGCGGCCAGACCCCGTTCGTCGGCCAGGTCGATCAGTTCCAGCAGGCTCATGGAGGCCTCCCGTAGCGGACGCAGTACTCCTCTTACTGCGCCGCTTGGCGCATTTACGTCACTGCGCGGCCGGAATCATGCCAGTGACCTTCGACCGCTGCATAGAGGTCAGACGACGGACGAAGAGGATCGCCAGCCCCGCCGCGACGATGTCCACCAGAGCCGCGCCCATGAAGAAGCCCGCCCCGGCCGCGAACTCCTCTGCCGTGTCGGCGTCGTCGTACACCGCCGTGGCGAAGGGGTCGGCCAGGTTCGTCAGGATCCAGAAGGCCCACCACAGGTTGAGCACCGCGAACGACTCCCCCGCGCCCTTGCCGTCGCCGTACGGGTCCCGGCGGCTCGCCCGCCAGGTGCCGGCCGCCACGCTCCGCGGCCACCAGAGGTTGGCGACCGGGACGAACCAGGCGCCGATGGCCCAGCCGGGGCCGCCGCGGTGCAGATCGGGCGCGAAGACTCCGGCGTTCCTGCGGACCCGGAAGAACCAGACGATGAAGACGACGGTGAGCGCCAGTTGCACCAGCCCCCGGACCACCGTGGCGCCCTCGACACCCGGGTGCACGAAGTCCGCCCACTCCGGGTGGCCCTGAGAGCCCCCCGCCATCAGGAGGCGGACGTCGAGGGCCGCGGCGAAGAGGGCGGCGTCGGCCACGGCCATCGCCGCGAGCAGCGCCACGACGGCGTACGACAGGCCGACGGGATTGCGGAGCATGAGTGAGCGAGACCCCCACGGACGAGACGGCACCCCTCCCCGAGGCGCCGGGCGGCCGGGCGGCCGCAGCGCTGGGAGCGTACCCGCGTCGCCTCGGCGCCCCTCCGCCGCCCGGAGCCCTCGCCCAACCGCCGGCGGCTCGGCGCCCCTCCACCCCCGGCGCCCGCAACCCCTCTCAGCCCGTCGACGACTCGGGGGCCCGCAACCCCTCTCAGCCCGTCGACGACTCGGCTCACCTCAACCACCCAGAGCCCCCTCCCGGCCCGTCGACGGCTCAGCGCACCTCCGCCGCCAGGGCCCGGAACCGCTCCCAGCTCAGCGTCGGCTCGCGCGCGTCCCACAGTTTCTGCGCCGTCGCCGTCAGCGGCATCCGTATCCCCGCGGCCACCTGCGCCTGCGTCTGGGCGCCCGCCAGGTCGCACCAGACCGCGAAACGGCCGCCCAGGATCTGGGGCCCGTACCGCTCGGGGACCGGTGTCGTGCCGCGCAGGACCAGCGGTGTCCACTGCTCGTAGATGCGCCGGCCGGTGGGGTACGTGAACTCGTTCGGCTCGCCGAGGACGTAGTAGAGGAACTCGTCGTTGAGGTTGACCACCGGCCGGCCCTCGCTCAGGTACTCGACCGGCGGCCGGGCCCCGATCTCCTTGCCGGTCCAGTACTCGACCTCGATGTTCTTGTCGGCGTTCACGACCCCGCCGCCGAAGAAGCCGTCGTTCCAGGCCTTGGCCGTCTTGTCCGCGGCCCGGACGACCGCCGCGCGGTCGTTGAGCCAGCCCTCCGCGAGGTCCTGGATCCCGGCCTGCGGCCCGTACTTCTCCCGCGCCGCCGTGGCGAGCTGCGGGTAGGAGGCGGCCGGGTCGCGCACGGTCAGCGCCTGGTACTCGTCCGCGCCGACGTGGAACCAGCCGCCGGGGAACAGCGCGGAGTACTCCCGCAGCAGGTCGTCGACGATCGCCGCCGCGCCCGGCTTGGAGATGTCGATGGCCCCCTGGCGCGGGGTCCCCTGGACGTTGAGCAGCCGGAGGTCCGGGTGGGCGCGCAGGACGGCCCCGAGGTGTCCGGGCGAGTCGATCTCGGGCACGACGGTGATGTGCCGGCTCGCCGCGAGGGCGATGATCCGCCGTACCTCGGCCTTGGTGAGGTGCTGGGCGGAGACGATCTCGGGGTGGGTGTCGGAGGCGATCCGGAAGCCCTGGTCGTCGGAGAAGTGCAGGCCGAGCTGGTTGAGCTTGAGGTCCCCCATCTCGCGGACGCGGTCCTCGATCCAGCCCGCGTCGAAGTGCTTGCGGGCGATGTCGAGGTTCAGTCCGCGCTGCGGCTTGGCCGGCCGGTCGTTCACGACGCCCTCGGGCATGGCGCCCGAGCCCTTGACGGACTGCTTGAGCGTGCGGGTGCCGTAGAAGACGCCGGCCTCGTCCGGGCCGGTGATCCGCACGCGGTTGTCGCGGGTCGTGAGGGTGTACGACTCGGCGGCGCCCTTGCCGCCGAGCGCCAGCTCGACATCGCCGGAGCGGGGGGCCGCCACCCCTCGGTACGGGATCCTCAGCTCGCCCGCGAGGAGCCTGCCCTCGTCGGCGAGGCGCTCGCTGCCCTTGGCGACGACGACTCCCGTGTTCGGCGCCGGCCGCCAGCCGGGGCCCCGGGCCGGCTCGTGCGAGGCGACGGCGGGAATGGTGAGAGGGGCGGACGAGAGCGGATAGGTCCGGGTGGGGGTCGGTGTGGGGGTGGGGCTCGCCCCACCCGGCGTCGACGGCGTCGGTGGCGCGCCGACGGCGGAGGACGGGGCACCGGGTCCGGAGACGGTTCCCGTGGACCCCTGCGACGACCCGCCGGAGCAGGCCGCCACGGTGACCGACGCCACCACGGCCGCGAGGAGAGCGGGGCCCCTGTGGGACCCCCGTATGGAGTACCGCATCACTCGGAATCCTCCCTCAGGAAGCGGAACGGGGCCATCCGGGGGAATCGGGCGCGCGGCCCGGCGCCGTCCGGAACGTCCACCGCCGTATCCGAAACTCTCCCTTCCGGGTGAAATTCGCGCATCCGTCGGACGACTCCCCCTCCCCGTCGATAACGTTGCGCCACACCCACCCCACCCTTCCCGGAGCCCACGCTGACCAGCGACACCCACGCCCCCTCCAGGAACCTGGGCTCCCCCGCCATACCTGCCCGGCAGGGCGGTCACCGGCACCCCACCGGCCTCCTGCGCTTCAACGTGGCCCCGCCCGGCGTGGTGGAGGAGCTGCTCCTCGGCTGCTGCGGGAGTCGCCGTTGGGCCGAACGGGTGGCCGCGCACCGTCCGTACCCGACGCTGGACGCGCTGCTCGCCGCCGCCGACGAGGCCGGCTACGACCTGTCCCGGGCCGACCTCGACGAGGCGCTGTCGGGCGAGGAGTCGGCGGCCTCCGCCTCGCTGCACCCGCACGCCCCGCCGGCCGCAGACACGGCCCTGCGGGCCGCCCACGGCGCGTACGAGAGCCGCTTCGGACACGCCTTCGTGATCAGCCTCGACGGGGTGCGGCCCGGTGAGCGGCTCGACCAGGTCCTCGCGGCCCTCCGGTCGCGGCTGGGCAACGAGCGGGACGAGGAGCGGGCGATCACGGCGGACGAGCTCCGCCGACTCGCCCGGGCACGGCTCGTTCAGCTGGTGTCCCACCAGAATCTGTCCGCTATGCGGTGATTCGGGCTTGTGTGATAGCCCGTCCGTGCCTGTTTGATCACACCTATGGACCCCGCGCGAGCGAACCGACAAGTCGTCGCTACGATGACCAGGGCCGGTGGACCGTACCCGGCCGGGTCAGACCGACACTGAAGCCGGCCGACCCTGATCCCCGCTCCCGGAGGGTTTTTCCGTGCCGGCTGGAACGCTGTACCGCGGCCGGGAAGGAATGTGGTCCTGGGTGGCTCATCGAGTCACCGGCGTCCTCATCTTCTTCTTCCTGTTCGTACACGTGCTGGACACCGCTCTCGTCCGCGTCTCCCCCGAGGCGTACGACGATGTCGTCGCCACGTACAAGACGCCGATCGTCGCACTCCTCGAGTACGGCCTCGTCGCCGCCATTCTCTTCCACGCGCTGAACGGCCTCAGGGTCATCGCCGTGGACTTCTGGTCCAAGGGCCCGCGCTACCAGAAGCAGATGCTCTGGACCGTCGTGGGCATCTGGGTCGTGCTGATGGCGGGCTCTGTGTATCCCGTCCTCGGCCACGCCGCACGTGAACTGTTCGGGAGCTGACGCCAGACATGTCTGCTGACACCACTTCCGCGATCGGTCCCGTCGAGGGCGGCCCCCGCTACGACGTGGACAACCCCGCGCCGTACATCGAGGCACCCCGCAAGCGCACGGGCAGGACCCCGCGGGCGACCCGCGGCAACTTCGAGATGGCCGCCTGGCTCTTCATGCGGCTGTCCGGCGTCGTCCTCGTCGTCCTGGTCCTCGGCCACCTGCTGATCCAGCTCTTCCTGGACGGCGGCGTCTCCAAGATCGGCTTCGCCTTCGTGGCGGGCCGCTGGGCGTCCCCGTTCTGGCAGGTCTGGGACCTGCTGATGCTGTGGCTGGCCATGCTCCACGGCGCCAACGGCCTCCGCACGGTCATCAACGACTACGCGGAGCGCGCCAACACGCGCCTGTGGCTCAAGGGCCTGCTGTACACCGCCACGGTGTTCACCATCCTTCTGGGCACGCTGGTGATCTTCACCTTCGACCCGAACATCCGCTAGGCACGGGGCTGAGGTAATCCACGACATGAAGATCCACAAGTACGACACCGTCATCGTCGGCGCCGGCGGCGCCGGCATGCGCGCCGCCATCGAGGCGACGAAGCGCAGCCGCACCGCCGTGCTCACGAAGCTCTACCCCACCCGCTCCCACACGGGCGCGGCGCAGGGCGGCATGGCCGCCGCGCTCGCCAACGTGGAGGAGGACAACTGGGAGTGGCACACCTTCGACACGGTCAAGGGCGGTGACTACCTGGTCGACCAGGACGCCGCCGAGATCCTGGCGAAGGAGGCCATCGACGCCGTCCTCGACCTGGAGAAGATGGGCCTGCCGTTCAACCGCACCCCGGACGGCACCATCGACCAGCGCCGCTTCGGCGGTCACTCCCGCAACCACGGCGAGGCCCCGGTCCGCCGGTCCTGCTACGCCGCGGACCGCACCGGTCACATGATCCTCCAGACGCTGTACCAGAACTGCGTCAAGGAGGGCGTGGAGTTCTTCAACGAGTTCTACGTCCTGGACCAGCTGATCACCGAGGTCGACGGCGTCAAGAAGTCGGCCGGTGTGGTCGCCTTCGAGCTGGCCACCGGCGAGATCCACATCTTCCAGGCCAAGGCCGTCATCTACGCCTCCGGCGGCACCGGCAAGTTCTTCAAGGTGACGTCGAACGCGCACACCCTGACCGGTGACGGCCAGGCGGCCTGCTACCGCCGCGGTCTGCCCCTGGAGGACATGGAGTTCTTCCAGTTCCACCCGACGGGCATCTGGCGCATGGGCATCCTGCTGACGGAGGGCGCCCGCGGTGAGGGCGGCATCCTCCGCAACAAGGACGGCGAGCGCTTCATGGAGAAGTACGCGCCGGTCATGAAGGACCTCGCGTCCCGTGACGTCGTCTCGCGCTCCATCTACACGGAGATCCGCGAGGGCCGCGGCTGCGGTCCCGAGGGCGACCACGTCTACCTCGACCTGACGCACCTCCCGCCGGAGCAGCTGGACGCCAAGCTCCCCGACATCACCGAGTTCGCGCGGACGTACCTCGGCATCGAGCCCTACACGGACCCGATCCCGATCCAGCCGACCGCGCACTACGCCATGGGCGGCATCCCGACCAACGTCGAGGGTGAGGTCCTGAGCGACAACACCACCGTCGTCCCGGGCCTGTACGCGGCGGGCGAGGTCGCCTGTGTCTCCGTGCACGGCGCCAACCGTCTGGGCACCAACTCGCTCCTGGACATCAACGTCTTCGGCAAGCGCGCCGGCATCGCCGCCGCCGAGTACTCGGCGAAGTCCGACTTCGTCGAGCTGCCCGAGAACCCGGCGTCGTTCGTCGCCGAGCAGGTCGAGCGGCTGCGCAGCTCCACGGGTTCGGAGCGGGTCTCCGTCCTCCGCAAGGAGCTCCAGGAGACGATGGACGCCAACGTGATGGTGTTCCGTACCGAGCAGACCATCAAGACGGCGGTCGACAAGATCGCCGAACTGCGCGAGCGCTACCTGAACGTGTCCATCCAGGACAAGGGCAAGCGCTTCAACACGGACCTGCTCGAGGCGATCGAGCTGGGCAACCTTCTCGACCTGGCCGAGGTCATGGCCGTCTCGGCCCTGGCGCGCAAGGAGTCCCGCGGCGGTCACTACCGCGAGGACTACCCCAACCGCGACGACGTCAACTTCATGCGCCACACCATGGCGTACCGCGAGGTCGGCGCCGACGGCTCCGAGACCGTGCGGCTCGACTACAAGCCCGTCGTCCAGACCCGCTACCAGCCGATGGAGCGTAAGTACTGATGGCTACCCCCGTACTGGACAAGGTGGAGAAGGACTCCGCCGCCTCGCCGTACATCACGGTCACCCTCCGGATCCGCCGCTTCAACCCCGAGGTCCTCGACGCGGCGGTCTGGGAGGACTTCCAGATCGCGATCGACCCCAAGGAGCGCGTGCTCGACGCGCTCCACAAGATCAAGTGGGACGTCGACGGCACGCTGACCTTCCGGCGCTCCTGCGCGCACGGCATCTGCGGCTCCGACGCGATGCGGATCAACGGCAAGAACAGGCTCGCCTGCAAGACGCTGATCAAGGACATCAACCCGGAGAAGCCGATCACGGTCGAGGCCATCAAGGGCCTCACGGTCCTCAAGGACCTCGTGGTCGACATGGAGCCGTTCTTCCAGGCGTACCGGGACGTCATGCCGTTCCTGGTCACCAAGGGCAACGAGCCGACGCGCGAGCGTCTGCAGTCCGCCGAGGACCGCGAGCGGTTCGACGACACCACCAAGTGCATCCTGTGCGCCGCGTGCACGTCGTCCTGCCCGGTCTTCTGGAACGACGGCCAGTACTTCGGTCCGGCCGCGATCGTCAACGCGCACCGCTTCATCTTCGACTCGCGTGACGAGGCGGGCGAGCAGCGCCTGGAGATCCTGAACGACAAGGACGGCGTGTGGCGTTGCCGCACGACGTTCAACTGCACGGACGCGTGCCCCCGTGGCATCGAGGTCACGAAGGCCATCCAGGAAGTCAAGCGCGCGCTGATCACGCGCCGCTTCTGAGAGCCGGCTCGGGACAGGGGCCCGCTTCTGTACGCTGCGGCGTGCAGGAGCGGGCCTTTGTCGTTGTGGAAAGCGGGGAGTCATGACCGAGCCGAACCCTTACGCGGACGGGGAGTACACGTGGGGTCCCGATCAGCGGGCGGGGGCGCCCGGTTACGGCTACCCGCACGGAACGCCGGCCTACGGCTACCCGCACGCGGCCCCCGGGCCCGCGTACCAGCCGACGCTGCCGGGCGTGCCGGTGCCGCCGCAGCATCCGCCGGTGGCCGCCCACGGCGGGGCGCCGCTGCTCAGCCTGGGTGACATCACCGTCGTCGGGGACCAGATCATCACGCCCGCCGGTCCGCTGCCGCTCAAGGGCGCGGTGTGGAACGCGATGGACATGTCGCGGACCGAGGAGAAGATCCCGGCCGCCGCCATCGTGCTGGCCATCGTCTTCTTCATCTTCTGCCTGCTGGGGCTGCTGTTCCTGCTGATGAAGGAGAAGCAGACGACGGGCTTCATCCAGGTCACCGTGACCAGCGCCGGCCGCCACCACTCCACGATGATCCCGGCGACCGGTCCGGACAGCTTCGCCTGGGTGATGGGACAGCTCAACTACGCGCGCTCGCTCAGCATGTGAGGCGGAGGGCGACCCGGCGGTCGGCTGCGTGCGGCGGGCGGCGGGCGGCGGGTCAGCCGTGCCAGGCCTCCGTGCCGCCCGGCTCCTCGGCCATCACCATGATCCGGCGGAGCATGTCGTTGAGCCGGGCCCGCTCGTCCTCGTCCAGGACGCCGAGGAGGCGCTCCTCCTCGTGCCCGAGGACGTCCATCGCGCCGAGCCAGGTCTCGCGGCCGGCGGCGGTGAGCTCGACCACGACCCGGCGGCGGTCGGTCGTGGACTGCGTACGGCGGACGAAGCCGCGCCGTTCCAGGGCGTCCAGGCGGCCGCTGACCGACGCGGGGGCGAGGTCGAGGTCCTTGGCGAGTTCGGAGGGGGCCGCGCTGCCCCCGCGGCCGGCGAGCTTGTGCAGCGTGTCGAACTCGTGGCGCTCCAGATCGAAGTCGACCAGGGACTGCTCACGCACCCGGCGCAGGTGGACCGAGAGCTTCTTCATCCGGGTGACCGCGCCTTCGACCACCGGGTCGAGGCCGGGCAGCACCGGCTGCCAGCGCTCCACGTGCTCGTCGGTCCAGTCGCGCCGGGCGGGGCCGGCCGGCGGGGTGGGGGCCGCGGGGACCGTGGGGTCGGTCGGTTCGCTACGCCGGGAGGGCTCCATGGTTCGATCGTACGTCGCCAGGCCGTGACCCTTCGTTCTCGAATATTTCGTTGCCGAATTATTCGGTACCGAAATAGATTGGGTCCATGCCCGTCACGCCACTGCCCGCGCCGCCCGGGAAGGCCGTACCCCACCCCCTGCGGGGCCGCGCCTTCCGGCTGTTCCTGACCGGCCGCACCCTCTCCCTGCTCGGCGACGCCGCCATCCCCGCCGCGCTCGCCATCGCCGTCTGGGAGGCCACCGGATCACCCTCCGCGCTCGCGCTCGTCCTGGCCTGCGCCATGGTCCCCAAGCTGCTGCTGCTCCCCCTGGGTGGTGTCGTGGCGGACCGCTTCGCCGCCCGTACGGTCGCCCTGACCACCGACCTCGTCCGCTGCGCCACCCAACTCCTCGTCGGCGCGCAGCTGCTGAGCGGCGACCCCACCCTCTGGGTCATCGCCGCCGTCCAGGCGGGCGGCGGCGCGGCCGGGGCCTTCGCGCTGCCCACCGGCTCCCCCCTCGTCAAGGGAACGGTGGCCCCCGAGGCGCTCCAGCGCGCCAACGCCGCTCTGAGCGCCGCCCAGAGCGCGACCCGCATCGGCGGCCCCGCGCTGGCCGGCGCCCTGATCGTGACCGTCGGGCCGGGCTGGGCCTTCGTCCTGGACGCGGCGACCTTCGCGATCAGCGCGGCCGTCCTCGGCGTCCTACGGGTCGAGCGGGTGCCGATCCCCCGCCGCTCGCTGCGCGCGGACCTCGCCGAGGGCTGGCACGAGGTCCGCTCCCGCGACTGGTACTGGACCAGCCTCATCGGCCACAGCGCCTGGAACGGCGCCGCCGCCGTGCTGATGACCCTCGGCCCGGCCATCGCCCTGACCCAGCTCGGCGGCAGGACGGCATGGGTGGTGCTCCTCCAGGTCGGGGCCGTGGGCTTTCTCCTCGGGGCGCTGGCGGCCGATCGCGTACGGCCCCGGCGCCCGGTCCTGGCGGCGAACCTCGGCCTCGCGACCTACGCCCTGCCCCTGTTGCTCCTCGCCCTCCCGGCCCCGGCGCCGGTGACCATCACCGCCTACGGGATCGCCCAGGCCGGACTGGGCTTCCTCTCGCCGGTCTGGGAGACCGCCGTCCAGGAGGCGATCCCCACGCACGCCCTGGCCCGCGTCATCTCCTACGACTGGCTGCTCTCCCTGGCCGCGATGCCCCTGGGCTACGCCCTCGCCCCGCTCGCCGCCTCCGCCTGGGGCCCGGAAGTGCCCCTGGTCGCCGCCGCGTTGCTGGTGGGCGGCTGCTGCCTGGGGACGGCGCTGGTGCCGGGGGTGCGGCGGTTCGGCGGTTCGACGCCGCAGGCCGGGACGCCCGGGGCCCGTCAGGGCACCCCTTAGGGGGCGCCCTGGCTTCCTAGCGCGCCGGGGAGGCCAGGAAGTCCACCAGCAGCTTGTTCGTCTCCTCCGGGCGCTCCAGGGCCGGGAGATGGCCCGCCCAGTCGAGTTCCACGAGGCGGGCGGCCGGCAGGAGGCCGGCGAGGCGGGTCGCGAGGGTCCGGAAGTCGGCGACGTCGTGCGCGCCGGAGACGACGAGGCACGGCACCTCGATCGCCGCCAGCTCCGACGTACCGACCTCGGGATCGGTCGGGGCGAACTCCTGCGGCGCGGGGAGCTGGAGGTCGAACGCGCGCCGCTGCATCACGCGGACCAGCTCGCGGGCCTCGTCCCCGGCCTCCGGCCCGAGCCAGGTGTCGACGTTGAGCGCGACGGCGGCGTCGATGTCGCCCGCCCTGAGCAGGGCGTTCTCCTGCCCGCCCCAGGCGCGCAGTTCGTCGCTCGGCTCGTGGTCGGGCGAGTTCGGGCAGAGCAGTGCGAGCGCGGAGACCCGCTGGGGGTGGCGGGCCGCGAACTCCAGGGCGACGGCGCCGCCGAAGGAGGAGGCGACCAGGGCGACCCGCTCGATCCCGAGGGTGTCGAGGAGGTCACGCAGGTCCTCCATGTGGGTGTGCGGCGCTTCGAGAGGGGTCTCCCCGAAGCCGCGGAGGTCGCAGCGCACGACCCGGTGTCCGGCATCGGCCAGGGCGTCGAACTGCGCGTCCCACATCCGCCGGTCACAGACACCGGAATGGACGAGGAGGACTGCGGAAGGGCCTGATCCGGCCACATCGTGAATGAGCGTCATTCGCACGATCCTAGGCGACCCCCTCCTCGGCCGCCTCTCCCTTTCCGCGGCGCCCGCCCCGGGCCCGAACCCTCGGCACTTGAACATGTTCAAGGAACGCCCTACAGTCATGAACGCCAGCAATTGAACGCGTTCAAGGGAGCGTGGGGCATGGACCTCACAGTCATCGCGTACATCGTCTACCTGCTGATCAGCGTGGCGCTGACCATCTGGGTCGCCCGTACGCTCAGCCGCAACGGCAGGGTCTTCCTCGCCGACGTCCTGCACGGCAACGAGAAGCTCGCCGACGCCGTCAACCACCTCCTGGTGGTCGGCTTCTACCTCGTCAACTTCGGCTTCGTGGCGCTCTATCTGAGCCAGGACGAGGCCGTGCTCGACGCCCGGGCGCTCTTCGAGGCCCTCTCGGTCAAGCTCGGGGTCGTGCTCCTGGTCCTCGGCGTGATGCACCTCGCCAACGTCTACGTCCTCAACAAGATCCGCCGGCGCGGCGTGATGGAGCGCGAGCAGGTGCCGCCGGTGCCGCCGCAGGGCTGGACCGGGACCACGGCCGGCGCCTGGGCACCGCCCGCCCCCGGCGCGTGAGGACGGCCGCCATGACGACGCCGACACCGCCGCCCACACCGGCACAGGTACAGGCGGAGGCAGCGAGGACCCCCGGGCCGCCGGCCGGACACCCGGCGGCGCATCCGGCCGGACGCCCGGCGGGACCCGGGGCCGTACGGCCGGCCACCCCCGTCCACCGCCTGACCGTGCTGTACGACGCCGAGTGCTCGCTCTGTGTCCATCTGCGGCACTGGCTCATGCGACAGCGGCAGCTCGTCCCGCTCGATCTCGTCCCGGCCGCCTCACGGGAGGCCCGGCGTCGCTTCCCCGGCCTGGACCACGCGTCCACCCTGCGGGAGGTCACCGTCGTCGGGGACCGGGGGCAGGTCTACCACGCGGACTCCGCCTGGATCGTCTGCCTGTGGGCCCTGGCCGAACACCGGCCCAGGGCCCACTGGCTGGCCACCCCCGCCGGCCGGCCCTTCGCCCGGGCGACCGTCCTCGCCGCCGCCCGGTGGCGCGAGGCGCTCAAGGGCGGCGACGGGCCTCCCTGTGAAGACGGGCGGTGCGAACCGCCGGGCGCGCACGGCTAGGCTCGGGGACTGTGAAGGACGTGAAGGAAGAGAAGCCCGACGAGACCACGGCCCCGGCGAAGGCCGCGGCCACGGCCTCGACGGAGGCCCCCACGGAGGTCTCCGGGAAGGCCCCGGCGAAGGCCCCCAAGAGCGAGCAGACACGCACCCTCATCCTCGAGACCGCCCTCCGGCTCTTCAGGGAACGCGGTTACGACAAGACGACGATGCGGGCCATCGCCCAGGAGGCCGGGGTCTCGGTCGGCAACGCGTACTACTACTTCTCCTCCAAGGAACACCTCGTCCAGGGCTTCTACGACCGGATCGCCGAAGAACACCAGACGGCGGTTGAGGAGATCCTCGACAGCGACGAGAAGGACCTCACGGCCCGTATCCGCGGGGTCCTCCTCGGCTGGCTCGACATCGCCGAGCCGTACCACGAGTTCGCCTCCCAGTTCTTCAAGAACGCCGCCGACCCGGACAGCCCGCTCAGCCCGTTCTCCCCCGAGTCGGAGGGCCCGCGCGAGGCCGCGATCGAGGTCCACCGCCGGGTCATCGCCGGGGCGTCGGTGAAGATCGATCCCGAACTGGCCGAGCCCCTGCCGCGGTTGCTCTGGCTCCAGCAGATGGGCCTGGTGCTGTTCTGGGTGTACGACCGCTCCGAGGGGGCCGCCAACAGCCGCCGCCTGGTCGAACGGCTCGCCCCGGTCACGGCCCGCGCCATCACGCTCTCCCGCTTCCGCCTGCTGCGCCCGCTCGTCCGGGAGACCCACGACCTGCTCGCCGACTTCATGCCGACGGCCGCGGGCATGGCCGCCTCGGGCACGCCGCAGCGGGTCCTCTCCAAGACGGCGAAGCGCACGACCGGGAAGACGACGGCCGCCGCCAAGAAGAAGGGCGACGGGGCGAAGTAGCCCGTCGGCGAGGGCGGTTCGGCGTCGGGGGCGACGCGTCGGCGACCGTCCGTTCCTGCCGGTCTTCGCTGGTCGGGCTCGACCGGCGCACGAGCGTGGCCCTGCCGGCGACGGCGTACCCGCTCATCGGCTTCGGGTTCGGCTTCGCCAACGCCCTGCTCACCCACACCGCGGTGAGCGGCATGCGGGCCGCCCGGGGCGATGCGACCGGGACGGTCACCCCCACCGCTCGCCGGCTCGGCGCCGCCGTGGTCGGCGTCCTGCCGGCCGGCGCCGCTCCCTCGGGCCTCCCCGCCGCGTCCCGCCCCGGTCGGGTGCTGGTGACCGGCTGCGGCCTGCCGCTCAGGCTGGTGGCCCGGGTGTCGTCACGGCCGGCCGCGAAGCACCCGGACCGGATCGCGGAGACGCCTCTCAGGCCTGCCGGGACGCCAGCTGGACGACGGTGATGTCGGACGGCGCCCCGACCCGGACCGGGGGACCCCAGGCGCCCGCTCCCCGGGAGACGTAGAGCTGGGTGTCGCCGTACCGCTCCAGCCCTGCGACGGTCGGGTTGGCGAGTTCGGCGAGGTAGTTGCCGGGCCAGAGCTGACCGCCGTGGGTGTGGCCGGAGAGCTGGAGGTCGACGCCGTGGCGGACGGCGTCGTGGATGACGACCGGCTGGTGCGCGAGCAGCACGGCCGCTCTCGCGCGGTCGCGGTCACCGAGCGCACCGGCGAAGTCGGGACCCTGCCCCTCGCTCTCGCCGGCGATGTCGTCCACGCCCGCGAGGTCGAACCCGGCGGCGATCTCGGTCCGGGCGTTGCGCAGCGGCCGCAGGCCGAGGTCGCGGACGTGGTCGACCCAGGCGTCGGCGCCGGAGAAGTACTCGTGGTTGCCGGTGACGAAGAAGGAACCGTGCCGGGCGCGGAGCCGGGCGAGCGGCTCGGCGGCGGAGCCGAGGTTCTCCACCGTGCCGTCGACGAGGTCACCGACGACGGCCACCAGGTCGGGCTGGGTGGCGTTGATGGAGTCGACGATGCGCTGGGTGTGGGCGCGGCCGAGGATCGGCCCGAGGTGGATGTCGGAGACCACGGCGATCCGGTACCCGTGCGCGGAGCGGGGCAGCTTCGCGAGCGGGACGGTGACCCGCTTGACGCGCGGACCGCGCAGCACGCCGTAGGTGCCGTAGCCGACGGTGCCGACGGCCGCCGCGGCGGCGGCTCCGCCGACGACCCGGGAGACGAACAGCCTCCGGGACACCGCGGTGGCTCCCGGCGCTCCGCCGCCGGGCGTGCCCGCCTCGGACGGGGCGGCTCCGGACGCGGTCGCCGGGGCCGGGGCCTCGGACGTGGTGGCGGACTCCGTCAGGACGGAACCGGGCGCGTCCTGCCCGGCAGCCGCCGTCGGGGTGCCCGCCCCGCCCGCCCCGCTCGCCCGCGACCCGGCCCGCGTGCGGCTCTCCCCGGCTTCCGACGGGGGCGCGGCGACCCCTCCGCCCTCCGCGGACGCCGCGGCACGGCGCTCCAGCCACCGGCGCAGGAGGGGCCGCACCGCCTCGCCGACCAGCAGGGCCAGCGTGACGTAGAGCAGCAGCGCCAGCCACAGGTAGCCGGGCCAGGCCACGGCCTGCTGGAGCCGGAAGGGGGCGCCCGCCCGGGAGGAGACGAGGGCGGCGACCGACAGGAGCGGCAGGGCGACCGCGGCCACCGTGCCCAGACGACGGGCCAGGCCGTCCCGGGCGGTCACGTCGCGGACCAGGCGACGCCACACGTACCAGTGGACGCCCCCCAGCAGGGCGAGTACCGCGACGAGAACCAGCAGCAGGACGACCACGCTTCGCAACCCCTATCCGTGTTCGCGACGCAATGCGCGCACGCCACGCAACCCGATCACGCCGACCACCGTCCCCAAGACAAAGGACGTGATGGCGAGCAACAGATGAACCCAGAAGTAGGCCGTCGGATCGCCCGCGTCGTCGAAGGCGAGCCCGCTCCCGTCGTTCCACAGGTTCTTGACGAAAGTGATCCAGATGCCCCAGCTCCACACACCGAACGCGAGCAGGAACCAGGAGACGGGCCGGCTGAGCTTCATGTCCCCAGTATCCTCACCCGCCCCTCGCGCCCCGCGTCCGGGTGGACGGGCGGGGGTGTACCGCCCGGCGGGGTTCGGATCTTCGAGATCGGCATGTACGTTCTCGATCGTGTCTGCTTCGAAAAAGTCCGTATGGACGGTCGCCGCCGCCGTCGCGGCCGCCGCGCTGCTGCCCCTCCTCTCCGCCGCGCCCGCCGTCGCGGACCCCTCGCCGGACACGAAGGAGGCCCCGCAGCCCAAGCCGCCCGCCCGGATGTCCCACGTCGGCGGCGCGCTGCTCGGTCAGCCCGGCACCCAGGTCCGGCTCGGGCCCGGCGCCCCCGTGCTGCCGAAGGAGCTCAGCGCCCGGTCCTGGATCGTGGCGGACGCGGAGACCGGTGACGTGCTCGCCGCGCACAACTCCCACTGGCCGCTCGCACCCGCCTCGACGCTCAAGATGCTCTTCGCGGACACGCTCCTGCCGAAGTTCCCGAGCACGTCGAGCCACACCGTCCTGCCCACCGATCTGGCGGGCATCGGCGCCGGCTCCAGCCTCGTGGGCGTCAAGGAGAAGCAGACCTACACGGTCCACGACCTGTGGCTGGGCGTCTTCCTTCGCTCGGGCAACGACGCCGTGCGGGTCCTGAGCGCGATGAACAACGGCATCCCGCAGACCGTGCGGGACATGAACGACCGCGCCGCCGAGCTCCAGGCCCTCGACACCACCGTCGTCTCCCCCGACGGCTACGACGCCCCGGGCCAGCTCTCCTCCGCGTACGACCTCACCCTGATCGCCCGCAGCGGCATGCAGAAGCCCGCGTTCCGCGAGTACGCCGCGACGGCCCGCGCGAAGTTCCCGGGCGAGCTGAAGCCGGGCAAGAAGCGGGAGACCTTCGAGATCCAGAACACCAACCGGCTGCTCACCGGCGACTTCGGCGTCCCGCCGTACCAGGGCATCGCCGGGGTGAAGAACGGCAACACCACGCACGCCGGCGCCACCTTCACCGGCGTTGCGGAACGCAACGGCAAAGTGCTGCTCGTGACGGTGATGAACCCGTCCTCGAAGGAGCAGCACGCCGTCTACAAGGAGACCGCCCGCCTGCTGGACTGGGGCTTCGCGGCGTCCGGCAAGGTGACGCCGGTGGGCGAACTGGTCCCGCCGAAGTCCGCCCGTACCGACACCGGAACGGTCGAGGACATCGACACCGGCTCGGACGCGACGCACGGCACGCCGCCTCCGGGCGGGGTCGGAAAGGCCGCCGTGGCCGAGAAGACCGGCGGGGTCGGAACGGCCCTCGCGGTGGCCGGCAGCGCCCTGGCGCTGCTCGTGGGCGCGGTCTTCCTCGTCAACCGTCGCTGGCCGGTGCCGGAGCTGGTCGGTCGCCGTTCCGCTCCTCGGGACGAGGACGCGACCCCGGAGCCGACTCCGGATCCGGAGCCGATCCCGTAGCCGTCCAGGCCGCGCAGAACAGCAGGAGCTTCGCGGTGAAGTTGATCCACAGCAGCAGGGCGACCGGAACGCCGAACGCGCCGTACATCGACTTCCCCGCGACGCCGCTCATGTAGCCGCCGAGCAGCAGTTTCAGCAGCTCGAAGCCGATCGCGCCGATCACCGCGGCCACCACCAGGCGGCGGCGCGGCGGCTCGACGCCCGGCAGCAGGGTCAGCACGTACAGCAGGATGAGGAAGTCGGCGACGGCGGCGACGGCGACCGCGGCCGTCTGGAGCAGCACGCCGCCCACCCCGCCGCCGGAGATCCCGAGCTGCTCCGCGCTCCAGCCGACGGCGGTGGAGCCGAGCGAGGAGGCCGCGAGGGAGCTGAGTCCCACCCCGCCGAGGCCGAGCAGGACGACGGCGTCCTTGGCCTTCCGCGCGAACGGGTTGCCCTCGTCCTCGTCGTCCCTGCCCCACACCGCGCGCAGGCAGTCCCGCATCGAGCCGACCCAGCCGATGCCGGTGAACAGCAGCAGCGCGCCGGCCACCAGGCCGATCGTCCCGGCGTTGTCGACCAGCGCGTCGATGTTCAGCTGCTCGGAGATGCCCGGGACCTGTTCGGAGATCTTCGCCTCGATCGTGTCGAGCTGCTCGTCGCTGAGCAGCGCGGCGCCGATCGCCGCGCCGACGGTGATCAGCGGGAAGAGGGCGAGGAAACTGATGAAGGTGACGGCGGCGGCGAGCCGCGTCCAGTGGGCCGCGTCGAGGGTCTCGTACGAACGCCAGGCGTGCGTCCGCATGAGCCGGGTCGCCCAGGGGCCGATGACGGGGAGTTTGGTCAGCCAGTCCATGCCGTACGCCTACCCCCTGTTCGGCCGTCGGGCCGGGCGACGCGCGTCCTGGTTTCGCCGGACTCCCGGGGAGGGGGCGGAGAGACCGGCCGGGGGCCGAAGCGGGCGCGCGGGCAGGCGCCGGGGCCGGGCCCGAGGACCGGTCACAGGTCGGTGACCGCCATCCCGTACATCGCCGCCCACGCCAGGCCGATGACCGCGAGCGGCCGGTCGCGCAGCACCACGTCCTCGGGGGCGCCCGCCGCGCCCCGGTCGGCGAAGACGGCGTAGCGCAGCACCGCGAGGATGAAGGCGATCATGGAGAGCTGGCGCCAGGGCAGGAGCGAGCCGTTGGCGACGCCGCCGCTCTCCAGTGCCCAGAGGCAGTAGCCGAGCACGGCGACCCCGGCCGCCAGCTGCCAGACGAAGCGCAGGTAGCCGGTCGTGTACTGGGTGAGCAGCGCCCGGGTCGCCCCTCGGGCGCTCTCCATCTGCACGGCCTCGGAGTACCGCTTTGCGGCGACCATGAACAGCGCGCCGAAGCCGGTGGTGATGAGGAACCAGCGGGAGAGCGGGATGCCGAGCGCGACGCCGCCGATCATGGCCCGCATCAGGAAGCCGGTGGTGACGACGGCCAGGTCGACGACGAGGACGTGCTTCAGCCGGAGGCAGTACGCGCACTGCATGACGAGGTACGCGATGAGCAGCGCGGCGGTCATGGGGTTGCACAGGGCGGCGCTCGCGAGAGCGGCCCCGAGCCCGAGCGCGCCTCCGGCGGTGTACGCGAGCGGTACGGGGACGAGTCCGACGGCCACGGGGCGGCGGCACTTGACGGGGTGCGCGCGGTCGGCGTCGGCGTCGCGGGCGTCGTTGACCAGGTAGACGGCGGACGCGGCGGCCGTGAAGAGGCCGAAGACGAGGGCGAGCCGGGCGGCGGTGTGCCAGGAGACGAGCTGCCCGGCGGCGACGGGCGCGGCGACGACGAGGAGGTTCTTGACCCACTGCCGGGGGCGGGCGGTCCGCAGCAGCCCGAGCGGGACGGCGAGCGCCCGCGGGCCTTCGGCGTACCTCCGGTGCCGTACGACGGCGGGCTTGTCGAGCAGGGCGGCTCCGGCTCCGCCGGTGTGTTCCGTCACGGTGTCCGCCGGGCGGCGGCGTGACGCGGACCTGTGAGGCCGGCCACGGGGGCGTGGCGCGTGGCGGCTGGGCCGGCGGCCCGGCGCTCCGCGAGGCCGTCCACCGTCCCGTGGCGCGAGCCCGCGGGGCCGTCCGCGGTGGTGGTGGCCGCGGTGGCCAGCCAGCGGCGGCCGGCCGTCGCCGTCGCCGCGCCCAGCAGGGCGCCCGCCGCCACGTCCGTCGGGTAGTGGACGCCGACGACCAGGCGGGACAGACACATCGCGGCGGCCGCCGGGACCAGCAGACGCCGGGCCGGTGGGCGCAGGGCGCCGAGGGCGACGGCCGCGGCGGCGGCCGAGGTCGCGTGGGAGCTGGGGAAGGAGTGCCGGCCCGCCGTGCGGACGAGCGGCGCGTACGCCTCCGCTCCGGGCCGCGGCCGGCGTACCACCCGCTTGACGCCCATGCTGGCCAGATGGGCCGCGCCGATCAGTGCCGTACCGCGCAGCCAGGCGGCCCGGCGCTCCCGGTCCGCGGCCGCGCCGGCGAGCCCGGCGGCGAGCCACAGCACGCCGTGCTCGCCGGCGGACGACAGCGCGCGGGCGGCCGTCGCCACCGGCGCGCGCCGCCCGCAGCCGCGCAGGACGGCCAGGAGTCTCCTCTCGGCCCCGGCCCAGTCCGCGTATCGCATCGAACTCCGCCTCCCCGGTCGTCGGTCAACCAGGGGCGACTCTGGCCCGGCCCGCGGCCGACCGCACGGCAATCTTTCCTGACACTCCTTTAATCACCCATTCGGCGAACCGAAGGGCAAACCAGGCATAAGCGATAGTCGGGGCGATACGGTCGCCGCATGGTTGCCGAGACCGACACCGAGACCCTGCCGGACGACGCCGAGCCCCTGACCGGCTGGGGCCGTACCGCGCCCACCCTCGCGCGCGTGTACCGGCCGCGCACCCCCGAGGAGGCGTCCGCCGCCGTCCGCGCCTGCGGTGCCCGTGGCTCCATCGCCCGCGGTCTGGGCCGCGCGTACGGCGACGCCGCCCAGAACGCCGGCGGCTCGGTCCTCGACATGACCGGGCTGGCCCGCGTCCGTACCGTCGACGCCGCCGGCGGCCTCGTCGTCTGCGACGCCGGTGTCAGCCTGCACCGCCTGATGGAGGTGCTGCTGCCGCTGGGCTGGTTCGTCCCCGTCACCCCCGGGACCCGTTACGTCACCGTCGGCGGCGCGATCGGCGCCGACATCCACGGCAAGAACCACCACGTCTCCGGCTCCTTCACCCGCCATGTGGTCTCGCTCGAACTCCTCACCGCCGACGGGGAGATCCGTACCGTCGTCCCCGGCACCGACCTCTTCGACGCCACCGCCGGCGGCATGGGCCTGACCGGGGTGATCCTCTCCGCGACCCTCCGGCTCCTCCCCGTCGAGACCACGCTCATGGCCGTCGACACCGAACGCGCCACCGATCTCGACGACCTGATGGCCCGGCTCACCGCCGACGACCACCGCTACCGCTACTCCGTCGCCTGGATCGACCTGCTCGCGCGCGGCGCCGCGACCGGCCGCTCCGTCCTCACCCGGGGCGACCACGCCCCGTACACCGCGCTGCCGCGCCGCGCCCGGCGCGCGCCCCTGGTCTTCCGGCCCGGCCGGCTCCCGGCGGCGCCCGCGTACGTCCCCGAAGGCGTCCTCGGCCACACCACCGTCGGCCTCTTCAACGAGCTCTGGTACCGCCGGGCCCCCCGCCGCCGGACCGGCGAGCTCCAGCGGCTCTCCGCCTTCTTCCACCCCCTGGACGGCGTCCCGCACTGGAACCGGATCTACGGCCGCGGCGGCTTCGTCCAGTACCAGTTCGTCGTCGGGTACGGGCACGAGGAGACACTGCGCCGGATCGTGCGGCGGATCGCCCGCCGGGGCTGCCCGTCCTTCCTCGCCGTACTGAAACGCTTCGGCGAGGGCGACCCCGGGTGGCTGTCGTTCCCGATGCCCGGCTGGACCCTCGCGCTCGACATCCCGACCGGGCTCTCCGGGCTCGGCGCCTTCCTCGACGAGCTGGACGAGGAGGTCGCGCACGCCGGCGGCCGGGTCTACCTCGCCAAGGACTCCCGGCTGCGGCCGGACGTGCTGCACACGATGTACCCACGGCTCGCCGACTTCCAGGATCTTCGCGCGCGGATCGATCCCCGCTCCGTCTTCACCTCGGACCTCTCCCGCCGTCTCGCCCTGTGACGGTCACCCCGCCGCCGGGGTCCGGGGGCCGTCCCCCGGGCCACGCGGCACCTCGGACCCGTCCCGTCGTCCCGCCCCCTGAGGAGCTTGATCGCCATGAAGGACGCCTTCGGCACCCCGCAGTCCCTGCTCGTACTCGGCGGCACGTCCGAGATCGCTCTCGCCACCGCCCGCCGGCTGATCGCCCGCCGCACCAGGACCGTCTGGCTGGCCGGGCGGCCCTCCCCCGCCCTGACGGCCGCCGCCGCGTCGCTGCGCGCGCTGGGCGCGGACGTCCGCACCGTGCCCTTCGACGCCCTCGACACCGAGTCGCACGAGGAACGGCTCGGCAAGATCTTCACCGAGGGCGACATCGACATGGTGCTGCTCGCCTTCGGCGTCCTCGGCGACCAGGCCCGTGACGAGTCCGACCCGCTCGCGGCCGTCCGGGTCGCCCAGACCAACTACACGGGCGCGGTCTCCGCCGGTCTGGTCTGCGCACGGGCCCTGCAGTCCCAGGGCCACGGCTCGCTGGTCGTGCTGTCGTCGGTGGCGGGCGAGCGCGCCCGGCGCGCGAACTTCATCTACGGATCGTCCAAGGCCGGTCTCGACGCGTTCGCGCAGGGGCTCGGGGACGCGCTGTACGGGACCGGGGTGCACGTGATGGTCGTCCGGCCCGGGTTCGTCCGCTCGAAGATGACGGCGGGCCTTGAGGAGGCGCCGCTGGCGACCACTCCGGAGGCGGTGGCGACGGCGATCGAGCTGGGCCTGCGGCGCCGCTCGGAGACGGTGTGGGTGCCCGGGGCCCTGCGGGTGGTGATGTCGGCGCTGCGGCACGTCCCGCGGCCGCTGTTCCGGCGGCTGCCGATGTAGCGCGGAAGGACCGCCCCCGGCCGGCGCGGACGGGGGACGGGCTGCCGTCAGCCGGCCGCCGGCGTGGGGGTGTCCAGCGGGGAGCCCTGGGCCGGGACGGCGGAGGCGGGCCGGCCGCCGAAGCCGTACTCGTGGAGCTTGCGCCACACGCCGTCCGCGCCCTGCTCGTAGAGCGCGAAGGAGGAGCACGTCCACGCCGCCTCGAAGTCGGCCAGCTCCGCGTACGCCCGGTCCATCGCCTCCTCGGAGATGCCGTGCGCCACCGTGACGTGCGGGTGGTACGGGAACTGCAGCTCGCGCACCAGCGGGCCGGACGCGTCCCGGACCCGCTGCTGGAGCCAGGCACAGGCCGAGACGCCCTCGGCCAGCTGGACGTAGACCACCGGGGACAGCGGGCGGAACGTGCCCGTCCCGCCGAGCCGCATCGGGAAGGGCCGGACGCCTGCGGCGACCTCGGTGAGGTGCGCCTCGACGGCGGGGAGCCGGGAGGAGTCCACCTCGGTCGGCGGGAGGAGGGTGACGTGCGTCGGGATGCCGTGCGCGGCGGGATCCCCGAAGCCCGCGCGCAGCTCCTGGAGCAGGCTGCCGAAGGGCTCCGGGACCGCGATCGAAACGCCGAGCGTTACGGTCCCCACGTCGTCTCTCCTCAATCGTCCGTGACGATGGTGCAGTCGCCAGTGTGCGGCCTGCACCACCTCTGTGGCCAGGGTCCCCGGACCCGGTCCTCGGTCAGTGCTTGGCGGGCAGGAAACCCATCCGCTCGTACGTCCGGGCCAGGGTCTCGGCGGCGACCGCGCGGGCCTTCTCCGCGCCCTTGGCCAGGATGGAGTCCAGCGTCTCCGGGTCGTCCAGGTATTCCTGCGTACGGGTCCGGAACGGCGTGACGAAGTCCACCATGACCTCGGCCAGGTCGGTCTTCAGCGCGCCGTACATCTTGCCCTCGTACCCCTGTTCCAGCTCCGGCACCGGCGTCCCGGTCAGGGTCGAGAGGATCGTGAGGAGGTTGGAGACGCCCGGCTTCCCCGCGGGGTCGAAGCGGATCACCGTGTCGGTGTCCGTGACCGCGCTCTTGACCTTCTTCGCCGTCGTCTTCGGGTCGTCGAGGAGGTTGATCAGGCCCTTCGGCGTCGAGGCCGACTTGCTCATCTTGATCGCCGGGTCCTGCAGATCGAAGATCTTCGCCGTCTCCTTGAGGATGTACGGCGCCGGGATCGTGAACGTCTCGCCGAAGCGGCCGTTGAAGCGCTCCGCCAGGTCGCGCGTGAGCTCGATGTGCTGGCGCTGGTCCTCGCCGACCGGGACCTGGTGGGCCTGGTAGAGCAGGATGTCGGCGACCTGGAGGATCGGGTACGTGAAGAGGCCGACGGTGGCCCGGTCGGCGCCCTGCTTGGCGGACTTGTCCTTGAACTGCGTCATGCGGGAGGCCTCGCCGAAGCCGGTGAGGCAGTTCATGACCCAGCCGAGCTGGGCGTGCTCGGGGACGTGGCTCTGGACGAAGAGCGTGCAGCGCTCGGGGTCGAGCCCGGCGGCCAGGAGCTGGGCGACGGCGAGCCGGGTGTTCGCGCGCAGCTCGGCGGGGTCCTGCGGGACCGTGATCGCGTGCAGGTCCACCACCATGTAGAACGCGTCGTGGGACTCCTGCAGCGCGACCCACTGACGCACCGCACCGAGGTAGTTGCCGAGGTGGAACGAGCCTGCGGTGGGCTGGATTCCGGAGAGCACACGGGGAGGAACAGAGGCCATGCCCCACATTCTCTCAGGTGTCGGAACCGATCCCGGACTACCGGTGCGCCAAAGCCGCGAGGACGAGGACCGGGGCCGATGAGAGCTTGGACACACCCCCCGCGCCCCGGTCCCGCCGGCCCCGCCGTGCCGCTGTCCGGGGCCGGCGGGCGAGGGGTCCCGCCGGCCGGCCCCGGCGGCGGTCAGACCGGCAGGCCGGGGGCGGGGTGGGCCGCCATCAGCTCGGCGACCTCGGCCCTGATCGTCCGCAGGGCGTCCTCGTCACCCTTGCCCGCCGCCGCGACCCCGCGGTCGATCCACTCGGCGACCCGCGCCATGTGCTCCGTCCCGAGGCCCCGGGAGGTGAGGGAAGGAGTACCGATGCGGACACCGGAGGGGTCGAAGGGCTTCCTGGGGTCGTAGGGGACGGTGTTGTAGTTGACGACGATCCCCGCCCGGTCCAGGGCCTTGGCGGCGACCTTGCCCGAGACGTCCTTGGGGGTCAGGTCCATCAGGATCAGGTGGTTGTCGGTGCCGCCGGAGACCAGGTCGAAGCCCCGGGCGAGCAGCGCCTCGGCGAGGGCGCGGGCGTTGGCGACGACCGCGTGGGCGTAGTCGCGGAAGGAGGGCTGCGCGGCCTCGCGCAGCGCGACGGCGATGGCGGCGGTGGTCTGGTTGTGCGGGCCGCCCTGGAGGCCGGGGAAGACGGCCTTGTCGAGGGCCCTGGCGTGCTCCTCGCGGGACATCAGCATGGCGCCGCGCGGGCCGCGCAGCGTCTTGTGGGTGGTCGTGGAGATCACGTCGACGTGCGGCACCGGGGACGGGTGCGCGCCGCCCGCGATCAGGCCGGCGATGTGGGCGACGTCGGCGACGAGGACGGCGCCGGCCTCGCGGGCGATCTCGCCGAAGGCGGCGAAGTCGATGGTGCGGGGCAGCGCCGTGCCGCCGCAGAAGATCACCTTGGGGTGCTCCTTGAGGGCGAGCTCGCGGACCTCGTCGAAGTCGATGAGTCCGGTGTCCTGGCGTACGCCGTACTGCACGCCGCGGAACCACTTGCCGGTCGCGGAGACGCCCCAGCCGTGGGTGAGGTGGCCGCCCATCGGCAGGGCCATGCCCATGACGGTGTCGCCGGGTTCGGCGAAGGCGAGGTAGACGGCGAGGTTGGCCGGGGAGCCGGAGTAGGGCTGCACGTTGGCGTGCTCGACGCCGAAGACGGCCTTGGCGCGCTCGACGGCGAGGGTCTCGACCTGGTCGATGTTCTGCTGGCCCTCGTAGTAGCGGCGGCCGGGATAGCCCTCGCTGTACTTGTTCTGCAGGACGGTGCCCGACGCTTCGAGCACGGCCCGGGAGACGTAGTTCTCACTGGGGATGAGCCGCAGGGTCTCGGCCTGGAGCCGCTCCTCGGCGCCGACGAGCGCGGCGAGTTCGGGGTCGGCGGCGGCGAGAGCGGGGTGCGGGGAGTGGTCGGTCATGGCGTTCCTCCGGGCGTTCGGTGGTCCCGGGGTACGGCTCAGTCCTGCTGGGCGGCACCACACGGGAGGTTCGGTTCCCGAAGATGCCCAGGCGGGCGGCATCTCGTGTGTCTGCCGCGCGCGGCTCCCCCGGGGTCGCTTCCCCGTACGCCAGTCGCCGCGCGTGTCGTCAGCGTAGCGGGCGCGCCGTCGCCGAGGTTTCCTCGTCCGGCATCCGAGCGACGATAAGAAAGGGGGCCACACCCACCCCCGGGCCGCAGGACGAACGGAGACCCCGTGTCGAGGACGCAAGACGCGATCGCTGCCGCGGAGGCGCGCAGCGCGCACAACTACCACCCCCTGCCCATCGTCGTCGCCTCGGCGGACGGGGCCTGGATGACCGACGTGGAGGGACGCCGCTATCTCGACATGCTCGCCGGGTACTCGGCGCTGAACTTCGGGCACGGCAACCGGCGGCTGATCGACGCCGCGCGGGCCCAGCTGGAGCGGGTGACGCTCACGTCCCGGGCGTTCCACCACGACCGGTTCGCGGAGTTCTGTACGCGGCTGGCCGAGCTGTGCGGCAAGGAGATGGTCCTGCCGATGAACACGGGCGCGGAGGCGGTCGAGACGGCCGTGAAGACCGCGCGGAAGTGGGGGTACGAGGTCAAGGGCGTGCCGGACGGGCACGCGAAGATCGTGGTCGCGGCGAACAACTTCCACGGCCGGACGACAACAATCGTGAGCTTCTCGACGGATCACGAGGCGCGGGACCACTACGGCCCCTACACCCCGGGATTCGAGATCGTCCCGTACGGCGACCTCACGGCGCTGGAGAGCGCGGTCACCGAGAACACCGTCGCCGTGCTCCTGGAGCCGATCCAGGGCGAGGCGGGGGTGCTGGTGCCCCCGGCGGGGTATCTGCGCGGGGTGCGGGAGTTGACCCGGGCGCGGAACGTCCTGTTCATGGCGGACGAGATCCAGTCCGGGCTCGGCAGGACCGGGAAGACCTTCGCCTGCGAGCACGAGGGCGTGGTGCCGGACGTGTACCTCCTGGGCAAGGCGCTCGGCGGCGGCGTCGTGCCGGTCTCGGCGGTGGTGGCGGACCGCTCGGTGCTCGGGGTGTTCCGGCCGGGTGAGCACGGCTCGACGTTCGGCGGCAATCCGCTGGCCTGCGCGGTGGCCCTGGAGGTGATCGCGATGCTGCGGACCGGTGAGTACCAGCAGCGCGCGGCCGAGCTGGGCGAGCACCTCCACGCCGAGCTGGGTCTGCTGGTGGGCGGCGGGTCGGTGGACGCGGTGCGCGGGCGCGGGCTGTGGGCGGGGGTGGACGTCACCCCGTCCCTGGGCACGGGCCGGGAGATCTCCGAGAAGCTGATGGACCGGGGTGTGCTGGTGAAGGACACCCACGGGTCGACGATCCGGATCGCTCCCCCGCTGGTGATCAGCAAGGAGGACCTGGACTGGGGCCTGGAGCAGCTGCGGGCGGTGCTGTCGGGCTGAGGCGGACAGGGACGACACCGGGGCGCGACGGCCGTCGCCACGCGCCCCGGCGGGTCGCTCCGTCACTGGCCATTCCGTCGCTCCGGCGCTCCGGCGCTCCGGCGACGGAATCTCAGGTCACAGGATGACGTGCGGCAGGAAGCGGGCGTACTCGTCCGTCACCAGGCCCGCCGACTCGCGGATGCCGAGCCCCGCCGACTCGTCCTCGACGACCCACGCCCCGAGCACGACCCGGTTGCCGTCGAAGTCGGGCAGCGGGGCCAGTTCCTGGTAGCAGCAGGGCTCCTCGCGTACGACGGCCGGGGCGCCGGGCTCGTGGATCGTGACGCCCGCGCCCTCCCGGCCGAGGAGCGGCTTGGCGACGTAGCCGCCGCGCCCGGCCAGCTCCCGGGGGCCGTCGAGGTAGGCCGGCAGCAGGTTCGGGTGCCCCGGGTACAGCTCCCACAACACCGCGAGCAGCGCCTTGTTGGACAGCAGCATCTTCCAGACGGGCTCGATCCAGCAGGTGGTGCCGGTGCCGCCGCCGTTGTCGAGGGTGTCGAGGACGTACGGGCCGAAGCGGTCGGTGGTCAGCCACTCCCACGGATAGAGCTTGAAGCAGCTGCGGATGAAGCGGAGCCGGTCGTCGACGAAGCGGCCCGACAGGCGGTCCCAGCCGATGCGTTCGACCGAGAGGGCCTCCGTGTCGAGTCCGGCCTGCTGGGCGGTCTCGCGCAGGTACGCGACCGTCATCAGGTCCTCGCCCAGCTCGTCACCGTCGGAGTGGACGAAGTGGACCGGGCTGCCGGGCGGCAGCAGGGGTGCCTGTCGCTTCCAGGCGTCGACGAGCCGCTCGTGGAGGGAGTTCCACTGGTCGGCGCCGGGGAAGCGCTCCTCCATCCAGAACCACTGCGGGCTCGCGGCCTCGACCAGGGAGGTGGGGGTGTCGGCGTTGTACTCCAGCATCTTGGCCGGACCCGTGCCGTCGTAGCGCAGGTCGAACCGGCCGTACAGGGAAGGCTGTTCGGCACGGCGGCGCCAGGACTCGGCGACGAGGGCGACCAGGCGCGGATCGGTCATCCCCAGATCGGCGAAACGGTTCTTCTCGACGATGTGGGCCGCCGCCGCCAGGCACATCGCGTGCAGCTCCTCGACGACCTCCTCCAGGGCCTCGACCTCGGGGAGGGTGAAGGAGTAATACGCGCTCTCGTCCCAGTAGGGGCGCAGGGAGCCGTCGGGGTAGCGGGTCAGGGGGTAGACGAGCCCCTGCTCCTCCACGGTCTCCTGCCAGCCGGGCCGGGGCTCGATCGTGTGCCGTTCCACGGGGCCGGTCAGCCGCCGCCCGAGCCGGAGCAGCCGAAGCCGCCGGTGTCGACGGCGGTCTTGTCGAAGCTGCCGCCGCTGACCTTGTTGTCACTGACGCTGCCGCCGTAGTAGTACGAGCCGCGGGTGGTGCTCCCGCTGCCTCCGCACTCGTAGCTGGGCAGCTTCTCCCGGGTCAGCGGGTCCACACACCGCTTGTCCGGTTCCGATCCACAGGAGGTGATCGTCGCCGCGAGCACCCCCATACCGCCGAGCACCACGGTGCTCGACCTCAGCCTGCGCATGTCCGTCCTCCCCGTCGCGTGGTCGCGACCGCACAGTCTAGGGCGTGGCCGAAACCCTCCACACCCGCTCCACCCACCCCCTACGACACCTCCTACGGCTTGTCCGTGATGTCCCGCCCGGGCAGCACCCGGCACAGCGCCGCCAGCGAGCCCGCCCAACCGCTGTCCGGCGGGGTCGCGTAGCCCACGACCAGGCCGTCCAGGGCGGGGGCGACCGCGGGGTGGCGGAAGCGGTCGAGGCCCAGGAGGGCCAGGCCCTGCCAGGCGGCGGAGCGCAGGACGTCGGACTCGGTGCCCGGGGGGAGTTCGAGGACCGCGTGGAGGCCGGCCGCGATGCCGCTCACCCGCGTGACCGGGGAGTGCGCGGCCACCGCCTCCACCAGCTGGTCGCGCCGCCGCCGGTAGCGCAGCCGCATCGCCCGGACATGGCGGTCGTACGCCCCCGAGCCCAGGAACTCCGCGAAGGTCAGCTGCTCCAGCGCGCTGGACATCCAGTCCACCGTCCCCTTGGCGGCCACCACCTCGTCGACCAGGCCCACCGGCAGCACCATCCAGGCCAGGCGCAGCCCCGGCGCGAGGGACTTGCTCGCCGTTCCCATGTAGACGACCCGCTCGGGGTCCAGGCCCTGGAGGGCGCCGACGGGCTGGCGGTCGTAGCGGAACTCGCCGTCGTAGTCGTCCTCCAGGACGAGACCGCCCGACGCCCGCGCCCAGTCGACGACGGCCGCCCGCCGGTCGGGGTGGAGCGCGCCGCCGAGCGGGAACTGGTGGGCGGCGGTCAGCAGGACCGCCCCGACGTCCTCCATCGCCGCCAGCCCCTCGGTCCTGGTGCCCCGCTCGTCGAAGGACAGGGGCGCGAGCCGCAGCCCCGCGCCGGTCAGCAGGTCCGTGTGCACGCCGAGTCCGTACGACTCGACCGCGACCTCCCGTACCCGCCGCGCCCGCAGCACCTGCCCGACGAGCATCAGCCCGTGCGCGAACCCGGAGCAGAGCACGATCCGTTCGGGCCGCGCGTACACTCCCCGGGCCCGGGCGAGGTAGTCGGCGAGCACGGTGCGCAGCTCGATCCGTCCGCGCGGGTCGCCGTAGCCGAACGCCTCGTGCGGCGCGGCCGTCAGCGCCCGCCGGGACGCCTTCAGCCACTCGGCGCGGGGGAAGGAGGCCAGGTCGGGCACGCCGGGCTTCAGGTCGTACGCCGGCCGGGCGGTGGGCGGGCGTGCGGTGGCGGTCCGGCCCCCGGCCGGGGGGCGCGTGCCGGTCCCGGCCGGCCGGCGCGGCACGGCACGGCGGGCGACCCTCGTGCCGGATCCCTGCCGGGCGGTGAGCCAGCCCTCGGCGACGAGTTCGGCGTACGCGTCGGCGACGGTGTTGCGGGCCACGCCGAGGTCGGTCGCGAGCGAACGCGACGAGGGCAGCCGTACGCCCTCCGCCAGACGGCCGCTGCGGATCGCCTCCCGCAGGGCGTCCATCAGCCCCGTGCGCAGCGTCGCGCCCCGGAGTTCCAGATGGAGGTCGACACCGAAAGTGGCCCGGTCGTTCGCCATGGAAATGGACCATACTCCCCGGCCACCCGGCTCGTACGGTGGGCGGCATGACCACGATGTCGCACGACTCCGCGCAGACCGAGTACGCCCACGAGCACGCTCCCCGGCTCTCGCTCGCCGAGCGGGCCCCGGAGTTCCACAAGGCGATGGTGCGCCTCGACGCCGTCGCCGCGAAGGGCGTCGACCCCGTCCTCTTCCATCTGATCAAGATCCGCGCCTCGCAGATCAACCACTGCGCGTTCTGCGTCGACATGCACTCCAAGGACGCCCTCGCCGCGGGCGAGTCGGTCGAGCGGATCGTCCAGCTGCCGGCCTGGGAGGAGTCGCGCCACTTCTACACCGAGCGCGAACTCGCCGCGCTCGCGCTGACCGAGGCCGTCACCGTCCTCACCGACGGCTTCGTGCCCGACGAGGTGTACGCGCGGGCCGCGGCCCGGTTCGACGAGACCGAACTCGCCGGGATCATCGCGGCGATCACCGTCATCAACGCCTGGAACCGGATCGGTGTGACCACCCGTATGACGCCCGGTCACTACACCCCGGGGCAGTACGGGAAGTGAGGGCGGGCGCCGGGGCGGCGCGAACGGCACGGCGCCCCCGGCCGTGAGGGCCGGGGGCGCCGTGGTGTCGCGAGGGGTGAGCCGTGGCTCAGATGAGGCCCAGCTCGCGCACCGCGTCGCGCTCCTCGGCCAGCTCCTGGACCGAGGCGTCGATGCGGGTGCGGGAGAACTCGTTGACGTCCAGGCCCTGGACGATCTCGTACGAGCCGTTCGCGCAGGTGACGGGGAAGGAGGAGATGAGGCCCTCCGGGACGCCGTAGGAGCCGTCCGACGGGATACCCATGGAGGTCCAGTCGCCCGCGGCGGTGCCGTTGACCCAGGTGTGGACGTGGTCGATGGCGGCGTTGGCGGCCGAGGCGGCCGAGGACGCGCCACGGGCCTCGATGATCGCGGCGCCGCGCTTGGCGACGGTCGGGATGAAGGTGTCGGCCAGCCACTGCTCGTCGTTCACGACCTCGGCGGCGTTCTTGCCGGCGATCTCCGCGTGGAAGATGTCCGGGTACTGGGTCGCCGAGTGGTTGCCCCAGATGGTGAGGCGCTTGATGTCCTCGACGGACGCGCCGGTCTTCGCCGCCAGCTGCGAGAGCGCGCGGTTGTGGTCCAGGCGGGTCATCGCGGTGAAGCGCTCGGCCGGGACGTCCGGGGCGGCGGCCTGGGCGATCAGGGCGTTGGTGTTGGCCGGGTTGCCGACGACGAGGACCTTGATGTCGTCCGCGGCGTGGTCGTTGATGGCCTTGCCCTGCGGCTTGAAGATGCCGCCGTTGGCGGCGAGCAGGTCGCCGCGCTCCATGCCCTTGGTGCGCGGGCGGGCGCCGACGAGCAGGGCGACGTTCGCGCCCTCGAAGCCCTGGTTCGGGTCGTCGAAGATGTCGATGCCCTTGAGCAGCGGGAAGGCACAGTCGTCGAGCTCCATGGCGGTGCCCTCGGCGGCCTTGACGCCCTGCGGAATCTCGAGGAGGCGCAGCTTGACCGGCACGTCCGCGCCGAGCAGGTGGCCGGAGGCGATGCGGAAGAGCAGCGCGTAGCCGATCTGGCCGGCCGCGCCGGTCACGGTGACATTCACGGGAGTGCGGGTCATGGCGATCTCCGTAAGACAGCTGGCGGTGGGGGTCCCTGCCCCTGGGGTCGGATACCCCTCCTGATCGATCGATGTCTCGACGTGAAGAGATATCCAGCGGTCAGGCTATCCGACCCGGGCCCCGGCCAACCCCCAACCCCTTGTGGTCCGGCTCACTGCCACCCGAACTGACTGCGTACGCACGGCCGACGGCCCGCGGAGGGCCGGTGCCCGTCTGGTGCCCGGCTTGCGGAGGGCTCGTGCCCGCGCTGTCCGGTTCATGCGTCGATCCGGTTCACGAGCTCATGCGGTTCGCGTACCGGACGTACCGGAATGGTCACCTCCATGCCACAGGGACCTGGCGGCCCTTGAAGCCCTCTTGGCACGTACATGACCCTTGATCGCAGACGGCGCCCGTCCTCCCTCGGGGGAGAGGACGGGCGCCGTCGCGTTTGCTTCCGATGCTCCTAGGTGATCGTGAGGCCGGCGGCCCTAGGTGATCGTGAGGTGGAGGACGTCCTCCAGGAACGGGATCCGCAGCCAGGGGCCCGGCTGCGCCATGAGCGCCAGCAGCACGATGAGGGTGCCCATCAGTCCGTACGTGACCATGTCGGTGAAACGCGAGCGGACGGCGAGCATCCCGACGGAGGGCAGCGCGCGACGCAGGGCAGCGCCCGTCAGCAGGGCGACCCCGACGAGGACGGTGCCCACCCGGAACGACTGCGGGAACAGGTCGGTCCCGACGACAAGCAGGCCGAGCGCGGCGAGGCCCAGGACCGAGAGCAGCGGCCACTGACGGGCCGGCGCGGGCGCGTCACCGGGCGCGGCGCGGCCGCCGCCCTCGGGGCGGGCGGTGTCGGTGGTCATGGCCGGCGGCCGCCGGGTCCTGCCCGCGGCGGGGACGCCCTCCGCGCCCTCGCCGGGGGTGGCCGTCTCCGGCGCTGCGGCCGTCTCGGTCGCGCCGGCCCCGGGGGCGGCCGTCTCCGGGCTCCCCGGGGAGGCGACGGCCGGGCTCTCGGAGGCGGCCGTCTCCGGCCCCGCTGGAGCCTTCGGGTCCGCGTCCCCGGGAGGGGCCGTCTCCTCGTCACCGTGCCCCGACTGATCCGGTGTGCCGGGCGCGTCCGCGCCCTGGGCGCCTGCCGGCCCGGACCGTGCGTCGGCACCCCGGTCCGGCCCGGACGGCCCGGCCACGCCCTGGGCGTCCGGCGCACCCTGGACGCCCGGCGCGGACGGCGCCGTCGTGGAGCCGTCCGGGCCGGTGGAGGCGTGCTCCGGGTCCGGGGCCGGGGGCCCGTCCTGGGCGGGGGTCCGGGCGGTCATCGTCAGAGCGCCGCGGCCGCGCGCTCGGCGGCCTCGACGACGTTGACCAGGAGCAGCGCCCGGGTCATCGGGCCCACGCCGCCGGGGTTCGGGGAGATCCAGGCGGCGACCTCGGCCACACCCGGGTGCACGTCGCCGACGATCTTCCCCTCGCCGTCGCGGGACACGCCGACGTCCAGGACGGCCGCGCCCGGCTTCACGTCCTCCGGCCGGATCAGGTGCCCCACACCGGCGGCGGCGATCACGATGTCGGCCCGCCGCAGGTGCGCGGCGAGGTCCTTGGTGCCGGTGTGGCACTGCGTCACGGTCGCGTTCTCCGAGCGGCGGGTCAGCAGCAGCGGCATCGGGCGCCCGATGGTGACCCCGCGCCCGACGACCACGACCTCGGCGCCCTTGATCTCCACGCCGTGGCTGCGCAGCAGCGTGAGGATGCCGTTCGGGGTGCACGGCAGCGGCGCGGGCTCGTTCAGGACGAGGCGGCCGAGGTTCATCGGGTGCAGACCGTCCGCGTCCTTCGCCGGGTCCATCAGCTCCAGGACGCGGTTCTCGTCGATGCCCTTGGGCAGCGGGAGCTGGACGATGTAGCCCGTGCACTCCGGGTCGTCGTTGAGCTCCCGTACGACCGCCTCGATCTCCTCCTGGGTGGCGGTGGCGGGCAGTTCGCGCTGGATGGAGGCGATGCCGACCTGCGCGCAGTCGCGGTGCTTGCCCGCGACGTACTTCTGGCTGCCCGGGTCGTCGCCGACCAGGATGGTGCCGAGTCCGGGAGTGACCCCCTTCTCCTTCAGCACCGCCACACGGGCGGTCAGATCGGACTTGATCGCGGCTGCGGTGGCCTTGCCATCGAGAATCTGGGCGCTCATGCGGCCATCCTCCCGGATGACCCCCGCCTTCTTCCAATTCGCCCCTGACGGGCCCCGCCGCCCCGCCTCCCGTAACGGATCTTGAGGTTGCATTCGCACAACTCCCGTGCAATCCGACTGGACAAAAAGTCGACGTTGCGACAACGATGATCCGCGCAGTGCCGCGGCAGCGCAGGGGGGCGGACCGCTCAGCTTTGTGATGTTCCTCCGCTCGGACCGCACCGTCCCCGCATCACCCCCACGGAGGAACCCCGTCATGAGCTTCGGCGACCCGAACAACCCGTACGGCCAGCAGCCCCAGCAGCCGCCCCAGGGCCAGCCGGGCTACGGCTACCCGCAGCAGGCCCCGCAGGGCGTTCCGCCGCAGGGTGTGCCGCCGCAGTACGGCTACCCGCAGCAGCCCGCCCAGCCGTCGCCGTACGGCGCGTACCCGCAGGCTCCGCAGATGTCGCAGGCTCCGATGGGCTACGGCGGCATGCCGCCGCTGGCGCACTGGGGCTGGCGCGTGCTGTCCCGGCTCATCGACAGCGCCGTCCTGCTCGGACCCTTCTACCTCGTGACCGGCATCGGTGCCGCGATGGGCGGCGGCGAGTCCAGCGGCCTGGCCACGGTCCTCGGGCTGATCTCGTTCGTCTACCTGATCGGCATGTTCTTCTTCCAGATCTACAAGGAAGGCTCCACGGGCCAGACGATCGGCAAGCGCGCCGTCGGCACCCGTACGCTGCGCGAGGCCGACGGCCGTCCGCTCGGCTTCGGCATGGCGTTCGTCCGGCAGCTGGCGCACTTCCTCGACGGCATCGCCTGCTACATCGGCTACCTGTGGCCGATCTGGGACGCGAAGAAGCAGACCTTCGCCGACAAGGTGTGCAGCACGGTGGTCATCAAGGAGAACGGCTGACAGCCGCCGCTCCCGACGACGGAAGGGCCCCCGGTTCGACGAACCGGGGGCCCTTCCTCGTTCTTCCGCCGCTTCTTCACCGTTCCTCGTCGCAAACCTGACGAAGGGGGCTCAGGTCCGACGCAGCACCACGAACCGTCCCGCCTGGAACGACACCTCGTAGCGCGCCCCCGGATGGAGCGAGGACGCCAGGCCGACCGGGTCCGACACCGGCTGCGACCAGCCCGAGTCGAGGTCGAAGGCGAGGTAGTCGGGGGTGACCCCCTGCGCACCGCCGACCCAGTAGACCGTGTGGTCCCCGGTGAGATGCGCCATCAGCGGCACGTTGGTCTCCACGCTCGACCCCTCGGGCACCGCGTCCACCGCCTTGCGGGCCTCCGTCGTCCGGGTGTCCGTGCGGTACGTCTCCGGGCGCAGCAGCTCCCGCAGCGGCAGGTCGAGGGCGAGCACGATCGAGACGGCCGTGACGACGGGGACGACGACCCTGCCGTACGAGACGAGCCAGCCGCGCGGCGAGCTGCGGACGGCCCGGACGGCGTCGACCAGGGCGAGGAAGACGATGGGCATCAGGATGGCGCTGTAGTGCCAGAGCATCCCCCAGTGGTTCGGGTCCTGGGAGAGGAAGCGCCAGCCGAGCGTGGGCAGCACCAGCAGCATCAGCGGGGAGCGCAGGGCGAGGAAGCCCGTGATGCCGACGAGGAAGAAGAGCATCTCCCACTTCTCGCCGGCGCCGAGGGACGTGAGGAGCGCCTGCGCGAAGGAGACGTCCGCGCCCTCGCTGGACTTCTCGATCTTGGCCCAGTAGTCGTACTGGCCGACGCGGCTCGCGGCGGGGATCAGGACCAGTACCGTCAGGGCGAAGGCGGCGACGCCGAAACCGGCCAGGGCGGCGCCGAGCCGGCGGCCGCCGCGCAGGAAGAGGACCGCGCCGACCATGGCGACGGTGAGCCCCATATCCTCCTTGACCAGGACCAGCGGGGCGGACCAGGCGACGGCGGCGGTCCACCGCCCGAGGAGCAGGGCCCGGCAGGTCAGGGCGAGCAGCGGGACGGCGAAGGCGATCTCGTGGAAGTCGGACTTGACCGCTTCCTGCAGACCCCAGGAGAGGCCGCAGGCGACGGTGAGGCCGATGCCGGCGGCACGGCTGCCGAGCACCTCCTGGGCGGTGCGGCCCACGATCGCGGCGGAGGCGGCGAAGAGCGCGGCCTGGGCGAGGAGGAGCGCGAGGGGGGAGGACCAGATCCAGTACAGGGGCGCCAGGAGGGCGGTGACCGGACTGAAGTGGTCCCCGAGTATGAGGAAGCCGGGGCCCTTGATGTCGACTATGGGCGCGCGGAACTCGGCGTAGGCGCGGACGGACTGCTCGAAGATCCCGAGGTCCCACGAGGGCGTGCGGAACCGCTCGTACTGCACCCAGGAGTAGAGGAAGTAGAGGGCGCACAGCACTCCGGCGAGGAGCGCGTACGGGCGGATCGGGACCCCGGGGGCGGGGGCGGGGGGCCCGGCGCCGGTCTCCGGCGCGGACGTCTCCGGGGCGGTGGTCTCCGCCACAGCCCCGTTCCGTACATCCAACACCGCGCCCCCTGAACCAGCCGCCGACAAAAGAGCAACCCATTAGACCAGAGACCCACCGGGGGCGGAATCGCCGAGCGCACACGGGCCGCGACCCGTACGGCGGACGGCCCGCCCGGTACCGAGGGGTACCGGGCGGGCCGTCCGTGGCATGGCGGTGGCAGGGGCCCCGTCAGTGGAAGAAGTGGCGCGTGCCGGTGAAGTACATCGTCACGCCCGCCTTCCGCGCGGCCTCGATCACCAGCTCGTCGCGGACCGACCCGCCCGGCTGCACGACCGCCTTGACGCCCGCCTCCGTGAGGATCTCCAGGCCGTCGGGGAAGGGGAAGAACGCGTCCGAGGCTGCGTACGCGCCGCGCGCCCGCTCCTCGCCCGCGCGCTCGACCGCGAGCTTCGCGGAGTCGACGCGGTTGACCTGGCCCATGCCGACGCCGACCGAGGCGCCGTCCTTGGCGAGGAGGATCGCGTTGGACTTGACCGCGCGGCACGCCTTCCAGGCGAACGCCAGCTCGGCGAGCTCCTCCGCGGAGAGCGCCTCGCCGGTCGCCAGCGTCCAGTTCTCCGGCTTGTCGCCGTCGGCCTGGAGGCGGTCGGTGACCTGCAGCAGCGCGCCGCCGTCGATCGGCTTGACCTCGACCGGAGCGGCCGGGGCGCCCTCGGCGCGCAGGACGCGGATGTTCTTCTTCTTGGCCAGCACCTCGACGGCGCCGTCCTCGTAGCCGGGGGCGACGATGACCTCGGTGAAGATCTCGGCGACCTGCTCGGCCATCGCCACGGAGACCGGACGGTTCACTGCGATCACGCCGCCGAACGCCGACAGCGGGTCGCAGGCGTGGGCCTTGCGGTGGGCCTCGGCGACGTCGGCGCCGATCGCGATGCCGCACGGGTTGGCGTGCTTGATGATCGCGACGCAGGGCTCGGAGTGGTCGTACGCGGCCCGGCGCGCGGCATCGGTGTCCGTGTAGTTGTTGTACGACATCTCCTTGCCGTGCAGCTGCTCGGCCTGGGCGAGGCCGCCGGTGCCGTCGACGTAGAGCGCGGCGCCCTGGTGCGGGTTCTCGCCGTAGCGCAGCACGTTGTTCCGCTCGTACGTGGCCCCCAGGAAGTCGGGGAAACCGCTGTCGTCGGCAGCGGCGTACTCGTCGGCGAACCAGGAGGCGACGGCCACGTCGTACGCGGCGGTGTGCTGGAAGGCCCTGGCGGCGAACAGCTTGCGCAGGCCCAGCGTGGTGCCCCCGGTCTCCTTGACCGCGAGGAGGACCGCGTCGTACGCGCCCGGGTCGGTGACGACCAGCACCGACGGGTGGTTCTTGGCGGCCGCGCGGACCATCGAGGGGCCACCGATGTCGATCTGCTCGACGCACTCGTCGGGGGTGGCGCCGGAGGCGACGGTCTCCTTGAACGGGTACAGGTTCACGACGACCAGGTCGAAGGGCTCGACGCCCAGCTCGGCGAGCTGGTTGCGGTGGCCCTCCAGGCGCAGGTCGGCGAGGATGCCGGCGTGCACGCGCGGGTGCAGCGTCTTGACGCGGCCGTCCAGGCACTCGGGGAAGCCGGTGAGCTCCTCGACCTTGGTGACCGGGATGCCGGCGGCGGCGATCTTGGCGGCGGTGGAACCGGTGGAGACGAGGGCGACACCCGCCTCGTGCAGGCCGCGGGCCAGCTTCTCCAGGCCGGTCTTGTCGTAGACGCTGACGAGTGCGCGGCGGATGGGGCGCGTCGTACCTTCGGCGGTCACGGGATTGTTACCTTTCGTCCCTCAATGCGGTAGCCGTGCCGGGCCAGACGCCCCACGACCTCGACGAGCAGCGAACGCTCGACTTCCTTGATCCGCTCATGGAGAGCGGCTTCATCGTCCTCGTCCCGGACTTCGACCACGCCCTGGGCGATGATCGGGCCGGTGTCGACACCGTCGTCGACGAAGTGAACGGTGCATCCGGTGACCTTCGCGCCGTACGCGAGGGCGTCCCGCACCCCGTGGGCACCGGGAAAGCTGGGGAGGAGCGCCGGGTGGGTGTTGACGACCCGGCCGCCGAAGCGGGCGAGGAACTCCTTGCCGACGATCTTCATGAAACCGGCCGAGACGACGAGATCGGGCGCGTACGCGGCGGTGGCCTCGGTGAGCGCGCGGTCCCACTCGTCCCGGGAGGCGTGGTCCTTGACCCGGCAGACGAACGTGGGCAGCCCGGCGCGCTCGGCGCGTTCCAGACCCGCGATGCCGTCACGGTCGGCGCCCACGGCCACGATCTCGGCGCCGTACCCCTCGGGGTCGGCGGCGATGGCGTCGAGCAGGGCCTGGAGGTTGGTGCCGGACCCGGAGACCAGGACGACGAGACGGGCGGCGGCCACTGAGTCACTCTTTCCGTGGTGTTTGTACGGTCGTACGAACGAATCGTGGCCCTCGATACGGGGAACCCTACGAACGGCCCGACCGTCAGCAACGATACCGGCACACCGGACGGCCCCCACGGGACGGGGGCGTGGCCGCGGGGTAGCGTCAGGGTTCGACGCCAGATGAGACACCCGTTGAGACAGCACGTGAGACCGCAGTTGCGACGACAGAGGGAAGACGTTCAGCAGATGCCGGAACGCCAGTCCACGGACGACAACAATCCGTTCGCGCCGCCGCCCGAGGGGCAGCCGGACCAGCCGTGGCAGCCGCGGCGGCCGGAGGGCTCGGACGACGACTCGTCGTCCGAGTCGTCCGGATCCTCCTCAGGCCGCTGGAGCAGCCGCCAGCCCGGCCGCTCCACCGACGGCTGGGGCCGCCGCCCCGAGCGCCCGTCGGGCGAGGGCGGCCCCGACCAGGGCAAGGGTCCCGGCATGAAGTGGGACCCGACGGATCCGGCGCAGCGGAGGGCGCGGTACGCGCTCCTCGCGGGTATGTGGGCGTTCTTCTTCGCGATCTTCGAGATCCGGGAGCTCGCCCTGCTCCTGGGCGCGCTGGCCCTGTACTGGGCCGTCAGCGCCCTGCGCACCAAGCCGAAGGCCGCGACGGGCGGCCCGTCCTCCCCGGCGGCCGCCTCCGTCGTGCGGGGGGCCACCGCGGCTCCGGGCGCCGACGACGGCGCCGGCGCGGCCGGTGGCCCTGGCGCGAGCGGCGCGGGAGCCCGGCCGGGACCCGCCAGGGCCCAGCGCACCGCCGCGATCAGCGGCCTGGTCGCGGGAGTGCTGTCCCTGCTGATCGTCGCGGGCGGCTTCACCCTCCAGCTCGTCTACCGCGACTTCTACACCTGCGCCGACGACGCCTTGACCAAGTCGGGCCAGCTCGCCTGCAACGACCTGCTGCCGGAACCGCTGCGCGACGTCTTCGGCGTGCGCGAGTAGCCACCGCCGGAGCCGGACTGCCGTACCGCGCCACCGAGCCTCTCCCCGACCGCCGGTCGGGGGGAGGCTCGGTGCGTACGGCGGTGCGTACGGCGGTGCGTACGGCGGTGCGTACGGCTGGGTGTTTTCGGCTCGGCGGGGCGGGGTGCGTCACGGGTCCGTGCGCTCGGCGGGGCGGGGCGCGGTGGGCGGCGGGGCGGGGTGCGTCACGGGTCCGTGCGCTCGGCGGGGCAGGGCGGGGTGCGTCACGGGTCCGTGCGCTCGGCGGGGCGGGGTGCGTCACGGGTCCGTGCGCTCGGCGGGGCGGGGCGCGGTGGGCGGCGGGGGGACGGCGGGCTCGACAGGGCCGACGGGCTCGGTCGGCACCGGCCGCGAGGCCGGTGGCGCGGCGGGCGCCGGGGGCGACGGCGGCGGGAAGGGCGGCAGCGGGGGCAAGGGCTGCGGCAGGCGCGCTGTCGGCGGCAGGGCCGGGGCCGGCTCCCAGGCCGCCGTGAGGAAGTCGTACGCGTCGAAGCCGAGGTCGTCCTCGTCCTCCGCCGGCCCGGCGAGCGGGTCGGCGAGCGGGTCGGCGTCCAGGACGTCCGGTGCCGCGGCGGTCGCGGACGTGCCGGACACCGGCGCCGCGACGGGCAGGGGTACGGGAACGGGCGGCGACTTCAGACCGCGCCGCGCCCAGGCCCGTACCGCCAACGCCGTCGGCAGGCCCAGCGCCGTGCTCCACAGCACCGCCGCGGCCCCCGTCTGCCACCACACCGGGCCGAACGCCGACAGCCGGCCGGACCCCAGCGGGCCGCCGGCGGCCGCCGCGAGCAGCGCCATCGCCGCCCCACACGCCCCGGCGGCGGCCAGCGCCGTCAGCACCGTCTCCCGGACCGTCCACAGCCGCGCGTTCCGCCCCGCGCACCACCCCAGCGCGAGCGCCGCCACCAGGGGGACGGCCGCCACGGCGCGGTGCTGCCAGCCACCGGGGCCCTCGGCGGGCAGCGCGGCGAGCAGGGGAAAGGCCGGAACGGCCGCGTCCGCGGTGAACCCGAGCGGGGTCGCCACGGCGCCCGTACCGAGCGCGAAGCCGGGTCCCAGAGCGTAGGAGGCGGCCCAGACGGCGGCGTTCGGGGCCAGCGCGACGGTGAGGAGCAGGAGACCGGACCGGCCCGACCACTCCCCCGCCAGCCCCGCGAAGGAAGCCTGCGCCTCGGCCCCGTGCCGGCCCAGCGAGACACCGGCCAGCACGGCGCCGCCCCCGAGCAGGGTCACCACCGCGAGCCCGGCCGACCGCAGTGCGACGGCCGCCTGCTCCCCCTGGGGCAGAGGCCGCCCGATCGCCGTCCAGACCCCGAGGCCGGCCGCCGAAGCCACCACGGCAGGCAGCCACAGCGCGGTCGCGACCGGGTCGGCCGGCAGCGGGCCGCTCGCGGCATAGACCGCGACACACGCCGCGACCAGCAGGTATCCGGAGCAGACAGCGGTCACCGCCCCGCCGGTGGACGGTTTCGGACGGCCTTCGTCCGGCTCCAGCGTGTCCCGGGCCGCGCGGTGCGCCAGCCATCCCGGGAGGATCATGAGCAGCAGGGGCGAGAGGCCCAGGGGTGCGGGCACCCCCGAGAGCGTCTCGGTGCGCACCAGGTCGGCGCCGTGGGCCAGCAGCCAGAGGCCCGCGGCCGTGTGCAGCGCTCCGCCGGGGCCGCTGTCCGGGTACGGGGAGCCGATCCAGGCCGCCGTGACCAGGACCGCCAGGCCGCCGAGTCCGAGCACCGCTGCCGTTCCGCCCCGTACGAAGGCGGCGACCAGCACGGTGGAACGGCCCCGCGGGAGGACCAGCGGCTCGGTGGTCGGCGGTGCGGGAGGGTGCTCGGTCACAGGGGTCACGGGCCCATGCTGCCAACGACACGCGCTTTTCCGACGTAACAGGCAAACAGCCGTTGTGTCGCTCAATATACGTTTATGTACTTTTCCGCCCACAGAAGCTCTGCGGGAGGTCGACACCGATGAGTCCGACGAGTCGGGGGACCGCCGATTCCTCGCCCCTCGTGCTGCCGCCCCCCAAGGAGCGGCGCAGACTTCGCGAGGCCCTGGCCCTGAGCGAGGACCAGCTCGCGGAAACCATGGGCGTCACGCGGGCCACCGTGCGGTCCTGGGAGACGGGACGGACCGAGCCGCGGGGTCGGAAGCGGGAGGCGTACATGAAGCTCCTCGGCGCGTACGAGGAAGAGCCCGAGCCCTCCCGGGCGGAGTCCGTGCCGGAGCCGGAGGCGCGCGGGAGAAGCGCCCCGCCCGCCCGGCCTCAGGCGGCGGTGAGGCGCGCGGGCAAGCCTCCGAAGACCGCAGGGCCCCTCTCCCCGGCGACCGCAGAGCACGAGGCACGGCCTGAGCGCTCCACACCGAGGCCGGCGCCGGCCGATCGCCGTTCGACGGTGGTCGATCCCGGGTCGACGATGGCAAGCGCCGAACCGGGGGCGGCCGATTCCGGACCGACGGTGGCAGGCGCCGAACCGGGGGCGGCCGACGTCGAACCGGCGGCGGCCGACGTCGAACCGGCGGCGGCTGATTCCGGACCGGTGGTGCCTGGCCGCGCCCCGGCGGTGGCGGCCGAACCCGGATCTGAACCGGCGGTCGCGGCGCGAGTGGCCGAGGCACTGCCCTCCCCCGGCACTGCCCCTCCCGGGGCCGCTCCCGCTGCCGCGTCCACGTCCGCATACGACGCCGAGACCGCCCGTGTCACCGAGACGGACACCGACGCCGAGGCGGAGTCCGCGGCCCCGCGCTTCTCCCTCACGCCGGAGGAGGCCTTCGACGCGCTGTACGCCTACGCCGCCCCCGGCCTCGTCCACCAGACCTACCTGCTGACCGGCCGGCGCCGGCTCTCACGGGAGTCGGTCGAGCGCGCCTTCCACCACGCCTGGCAGCACTGGCCCGAGGTCGCCGTCGACCGCGACCCGGTGGGATGGGTGCGGGTGGTCGCGTACGAGTACGCGCTCTCACCCTGGCACCGGCTGCGCCGCAGGCACCGGCACCCCGACAGCCCGCCCACGGAGGCGGGGCGGCGGGCGCTGCTCACGGTGCTGCTCGACCTGCCGCCGTCGTACCGTCGCACCGTCCTGCTCTACGACGGGCTCGGGCTCGACCTGCCCGACACGGCCGCCGAGACCGAGGCGAGCACCCCCGCGGCCGCCAACCGGCTGCTGCACGCCCGTACCGTCATCGGACAGCGGCTCCCCGAACTCGCCGACCCCGACGTCCTCCACCGCCGGCTGAGCGCGCTCGTCGCGGAGGCGCCGACGGCGACGCTCCCGTCGGCGAAGACCGTACGCGCCAGGGGCGAGTGGCGCGTACGGCTGTGGACCCGGACGGCGTTGAGCGTGACGACGGTGCTCGTCGGGGCGACGGCGTTCACGGCCGCCACCGCGCCGACCCATTACATGCCGACGCACGCCCCCGGCGAGAGGGTCGACGGTGTCCCGGTCAGCGGCGGCTCGCCGCGACTCACCCCCCGGGACCGGCAGCTGCGGGAGATGCTGCGCGAGCGGCCCCACTCCGGCCCGGAACGGCTGGTCCCGGACACGCACTGACCGCCCGCGGGAAAGTGCTCCCGCACGCGAGTGGGCCCCGCCCCCGCCCGGTTTCCCGGGAGGGGCGGGGCCCACTCCTGTGCGAACGCGTCAGGCGACGGTTCAGCCCGCGAGGATGGCGCGCGCCAGCTTGGCCGTCTCGGTCGGCGTCTTGCCGACCTTGACGCCGGCGGCCTCGAGGGCCTCCTTCTTCGCCTGGGCCGTGCCGGAGGAGCCGGAGACGATGGCACCGGCGTGGCCCATGGTCTTGCCCTCGGGCGCGGTGAAGCCCGCGACGTAGCCGACGACCGGCTTGGTGACGTTCTTCGCGATGAAGTCGGCCGCCCGCTCCTCGGCGTCGCCGCCGATCTCGCCGATCATGACGATCAGGTCGGTGTCGGGGTCCGCCTCGAACGCCGCGAGGGCGTCGATGTGCGTCGTGCCGATGACCGGGTCGCCACCGATGCCGACGGCGGACGAGAAGCCGATGTCACGCAGCTCGTACATCATCTGGTACGTCAGCGTGCCGGACTTCGAGACCAGGCCGATGCGGCCCGGCTTCGTGATGTCGCCCGGGATGATGCCGGCGTTGGACTGGCCGGGGGTGATGAGACCCGGGCAGTTCGGGCCGATGATCCGGGTCTTGTTGCCCTTCGACTGCGCGTACGCCCAGAAGGCGGCGGAGTCGTGGACGGCGATGCCCTCGGTGATGACGACGGCCAGCGGGATCTCGGCGTCGATCGCCTCGACCACGGCGGCCTTGGCGAAGGCCGGCGGGACGAAGAGGACCGAGACGTTGGCGCCGGTCTCCTTCATCGCCTCGGCGACGGAGCCGAAGACCGGGACCTCGGTGCCGTCGAAGTCGACGGTCGTGCCGGCCTTGCGCGGGTTGACGCCACCGACGATGTTGGTGCCGTCACCCAGCATGAGCTTGGTGTGCTTCATGCCCGTGGCACCGGTCATGCCCTGGACGATGACCTTGCTGTCCTTGGTGAGGAAGATAGCCATGGTGTGCTTGACCTCGTCCCTTACTTCGCAGCCGCGAGCTCGGCGGCCTTGTCGGCCGCGCCGTCCATGGTGTCCACGCGCTGCACGAGCGGGTGGTTCGCGTCCGACAGGATCTTGCGACCCAGCTCCGCGTTGTTGCCGTCGAGGCGCACGACCAGCGGCTTGGTGACCTCTTCGCCCTTGCTCTTCAGGAGCTCCAGGGCCTGGACGATGCCGTTGGCGACCTCGTCGCAGGCGGTGATGCCACCGAAGACGTTGACGAACACGGACTTGACGTCCGGGTCGCCCAGGATGATCTCCAGGCCGTTCGCCATGACCTCGGCGGAGGCGCCGCCGCCGATGTCGAGGAAGTTGGCCGGCTTCACGCCGCCGTGGTTCTCACCGGCGTACGCGACGACGTCCAGGGTCGACATGACCAGGCCCGCGCCGTTGCCGATGATGCCGACCTCGCCGTCGAGCTTGACGTAGTTGAGGTTCTTGGCCTTGGCGGCAGCCTCGAGCGGGTTGGCTGCGGCCTTGTCCTCGAGCGCCTCGTGCTCGGGCTGACGGAAGTCGGCGTTCTCGTCGAGAGACACCTTGCCGTCCAGGGCCAGGATGTCGCCGGAGGCGACCTTGGCCAGCGGGTTGACCTCGACGAGGAGCGCGTCCTCGGCGACGAAGGTCTCCCACAGGGTCACGAGGACCTCGGCGACCTTCTCGGCCACCTCGGCCGGGAACTTCGCCAGGGCCACGATCTCGCGGGCCTTCTCGATGGTGACACCGGTGTTGGAGTCGACCGGGACCTTCGCGAGGGCCTCGGGGGTCTTCTCCGCGACCTCCTCGATGTCCATGCCGCCCTGCACCGAGGCCATGGCCAGGAAGGTGCGGTTGGTGCGGTCGAGGAGGTACGAGACGTAGTACTCCTCGAGGATTTCCGGAGCGGTCTCCGCGATCATCACCTTGTGGACCGTGTGGCCCTTGATGTCCATCCCGAGGATGTCCGTCGCGCGGGCGACGGCCTCGTCCGGGGTGGCGGCCAGCTTCACGCCGCCGGCCTTGCCGCGGCCGCCGACCTTCACCTGCGCCTTGACGACCGACTTGCCGCCAAGACGCTCGGTGGCCTCGCGCGCCGCCTCAGGCGTGTCGATGACTTCACCGGCCAGCACCGGTACACCGTGCTTGGCGAAGAGGTCCCTCGCCTGGTACTCGAACAGGTCCACGCGCGTCCGTCCCTTTTCTGATGATCGCGGTTCGTTGTCTGCGTGGGCGTGCCGCGAAGGGCAACGTGACTGCGCTGTCACAAGGGAGGCGTACACGGTGTCCGTGGACGCGGCATGTCCGTCTCGCAGGTTATCCCCGAGGGACGTGGGTCCCTAAATCGCAGATCACACCGGAGCGGTGATACGGGTCACAGAACGTAGGGGGTGGGGGGCGGTCCGTAGGGGTACGGGCGGGGGCCCGGGGGGCCCAAGAGGCAGGCAGGGCCCGGGCTTCCCCGGCCTCACGACGCGCCCGCCCGCGGGGTGAGGGCCCTGCGGGAGGCCGTGTGATATGGGCCTCAGTGCGGCGCGCGGTGTCCGGCCGAACGGCGGCACGGCGACGGAATCCGCGGACCGGACGCGCGGGCCGGCGACGGATTCCGCAGGGCCGGACGGCCGATGCGGTGACGGGTCCGCAGCATGTCGCACGCCGGTGCGGCGAAGGATTCCGTAGCGGGCTACCGCGGGGCCGCCGTGTCCGGCCGGGGCAGGGGGCGCTTCTCGATCGCCGCCGCCATCACCTTGGGGAAGAGGTCCGGGGTGCAGGCGAAGGCGGGGGCGCCGAGGGCCGCGAGGGCGGCCGCGTGCTCGCGGTCGTAGGCCGGGGCCCCCTCGTCGGAGAGCGCGAGCAGGGCGACGAACTGGACCCCGGCGGCCTTCATCGCCGCCACCCGCTTGAGCATCTCGTCGCGGATGCCCCCTTCGTACAGATCGCTGATGAGGACGACGACGGTGTCGGCGGGCCGGGTGATCCGCGACTGGCAGTAGGCGAGGGCCCGGTTGATGTCGGTGCCGCCGCCGAGCTGGGTGCCGAACAGGACGTCGACCGGGTCGTCGAGCCGGTCGGTCAGGTCGACCACCGCCGTGTCGAAGACGACGAGCCGGGTCGTGAGGGACCGCATCGAGGCGAGGACGGCGCCGAACACCGACGCGTACACGACGGACGCCGCCATCGAGCCCGACTGGTCGATGCAGAGCACGACGTCCTTCTTCACCGTCCGCGCGGCCCGGCCGTAGCCGATGAGCCGCTCGGGGACGACCGTGCGGTGCTCCGGCAGGTAGTTCTTGAGGTTGGCGCGGATGGTGCGGTCCCAGTCGATGTCCCGGTGCCGGGGCCTGCTGATGCGGGCCGACCGGTCGAGGGCGCCGGTGAGGGTGGCGCGGGTGCGGGTGGCGAGGCGCTTCTCCACGTCCTCGACGACCTTGCGGACGACCGCGCGCGCGGTCTCCTTGGTCGTCTCGAGCATGGCCTTGTGGAGGGAGAGCAGGGTGCCGACGAGATGGACGTCGGCCTCGACGGCCTCCAGCATCTCGGGCTCCATGAGGAGGGTGGCCAGGCCGAGGCGGTCGATGGCGTCGCGCTGCATGACCTGCACGACGGAGCTGGGGAAGTACGTACGGATGTCGCCGAGCCAGCGGGCCACGGAGGGGGCGGAACCGCCGAGGCCGGCGCCGCGGTCCCGTCCGCCGGAGGGGCGCGGGCCCTGCCCGTAGAGCGCTGTCAGGGCACCGTCCATCGCCGCGTCCGTGCCGGCCGGGGAGTGGCCGGTGCCGTCGGCCTCGCCGCCGCCCAGGACCATGCGCCAGCGGCGCAGCCGCTCGTCGTGTCCGGCCGCGTTCATCGGCCCACCTCCACAGCGGTCGTGACGGGTTCGGTTCGGGGCGGGCCGGCTTCCGCGCCGAGCAGGAGCCGCAGGACGGGGAGCACGCCGTCGGCCCGCTCCTCGTCGAGGCCGGTGGCGAAGCCGGGGGTCGTGGTGTCCTGGCGGGTCGCGGCGGTGGACGGGCCGCGCTCGACCAGCTCGCCGAGCGTGCGCCGGACGCCCGGTTCGTAGGCGGAGAAGGTGCGGCGCAGCAGGGGCAGGACGTCGGTGAAGGCGTCCGCCGTGACGCCGGTGAGCCAGGTGTCGACCAGGGCGAGGAGCCGCCGGTCGTGGACGAGGAGCATGCCTCCGCCGGAGGCGCCGCCGACGAAGCCCTCAATCCAGGCGGCCGCGTCGGCGGGCGGGGTGCCGGGCGAGAGGGCGAGGCCCATGAGCCGCGCTGCCTCGTCCTCGTCGAGCCGGCCTTCGTCGAGGAGCAGCCGGGCGGCTCTGCCGCGGATCGCGCCGGGCACGGTGTCGCGGCCGGCGAGTCCGCGCAGCATCCCGGTCCACCGGTCGGTCAGCTCGGCGTGGTCCGGGAGCAGGGGGAGGGCGCCGTGGACCGCGTCGAGGTGGCCGCGCATCTCGGCGGCGGCGTCGGGGCCCAGGCCGGTGCAGGCCGGGGGCATCCCGACGCGGATCCGCTCGGCGAGCCCGGCAGCGACCTCGCCGAGCGCGGCGGTGTCCGTGGCGCGTACGTCTCCGTATCTCAGCGAGCGGGCGAGCGCGGGCAGGGCCTGGGCGAGGTGGCCGACGTCGGTGTCGAGGGCCGCCCGGTCGGCGAGCGCCGCCATGACCGTGGGGAGGGCCTCGCCGAGGCCTGCGAGCAGGCAGCGCTCGGCGAGGTCGGTGACGTCGGCGAGGGCGGTGGCCTCCAGGGCGCGGCTCTCGGCCTTGGCCGTGGCGGCGGCGGCGACCGTGGTGCCCCAGACGCCCGCCTCGGCGACCTGGACGTGGAGTTCGGGCTGCCAGCGCAGCCGCCAGCTCTCCCGGAAGGTGCCGGTGCTGCCGCGGCCGGCGACCCGTTCGCCCCAGCGGACGCCGAGCAGCGTGAGCCGGTGCAGCAGCCGGCTGCGGGCGGCGTCGTTCTCCTTGCGCAGGTCCAGCTCCAGCTCTCGCTCCAGCGCCTCGGGTTTGAGCCGCAGGCCGCGCTGGAGCCGGGCGAGGTCCCGCTGGAGCGGTACGGCGGGAGCGTCGGCCGGGACCTCGCCGAGGACGTCGCCGACGACGAGGCGGTCGCGGATCAGGTCGAGGGGGACGTCGGAGCCGTCGCACATCACGGCCCGCACGGCGTCGGTGGTCTCGCCGAGCCCGGCCAGGGGCCGGCCGCGCATCGCCGCGAGGGTCTGCGCGAGCCGTACGGCCTCGATGACGTGGGCGGAGGACACGAACCGGTCCTCGTCCCTGAGCAGACCGGCGACCTTGGTCATCCAGCGCTCGACCGGCCGGTCGGGGGCCGAGAAGAGGTGGGCGTACCAGCCGGGCGAGTCGATGCCCGCGCCGTATCCGGAGCGGCGGGCGAGCCGGCGGTGGGTCCAGGGCACCCAGGTCGTCTCGGTCCTGACCTTGGGCAGGCCCTTGAGCAGGACGCGGTCGGCGGTGGCGGTGGTCTTCCGGGTGAGCGCGGGGACGTGCCAGGCGCCGCAGACGACGGCGACCTCGTCGCCGTACTCCTTGCGGGCGTCCCGCAACCGGAGCCGCATGTACGCCTCGCGTACCTGGTCACGGGGATGGCCTCCGTGTCCGTACGCCTCCCGCAGCGCCCCCATCGCCTCGGCGAGCGCGGCGAAGGGGGCCATCGGGTCGTCGGGGGCGCTGTCGGCGGGGGCGGCGGGAGCGTTGTCGGCGGGGTGGATGGGGGCGGCGGGGCAGGCGGGGACAGCGGTGTCGGCGCGGGCGGGGACGGTCGCCGGGACAGTGGTGTCGGCGCGGGCGGGAGCGGCGGCACGGTGTTCGACCACGTCCTCCCACCAGCGCTCGGGGTCGTCGTACCCGGCGGCCTCGGCGAGTTCGGCGATCGGGTCGATCCGCACCTGCTGGTCGGCCTCGTCACCGTCCCCCTCGCCGTCGCCCCAGGTGGGGTCGGCGGCCAGGGTGTGGGCGGCGGGCAGGTCGATGAACCGGACGGCGGCGCCGTGGGCCAGCGCCCAGCGGATCGCCACCCACTCGGGCGAGAACTCCGCCAGCGGCCAGAACGCGGCGCGGCCGGGATCGTCCACGGCGTGGGCGAGCAGGGCGACGGGCGGGTGCATGGACGCGTCGGCGGCCAGCGCGAGCAGCCCGTCCGCCTCGGGCGGGCCCTCGACCAGGACGGCGGCGGGCCGCTCCGCGTCGAGCACGGCGCGCACCGCCCGCGCGGAGCCGGGCCCGTGATGCCTCACCCCGAGGACGAGCGGCCCGCGCCCTCCGGCCCTTTCCGGACGCCCCGCGCTCCCCGTCCCCTGCCGGGCGCGTGCCGGGGACGTCGCGGGGGCCGTCATGCGCTCACCTCGCGGCAGGCGCGGTAGAAGTCCTTCCAGCCGTCCCGCTCCCGCACGACCGTCTCCAGGTACTCCTGCCAGATGACGCGGTCCGCCGCGGGGTCGCGGACGACGGCTCCGAGGATGCCGGCGGCGATGTCGCCGGGGCGCAGGACGCCGTCGCCGAAGTGGGCGGCCAGGGCGAGACCTCCGGTGACGACGGAGATCGCCTCGGCCGTCGACAGGGTTCCCGAGGGGGACTTGAGCTTCGTCCGGCCGTCGGTGGTGACTCCGTCGCGCAGCTCGCGGAAGACGGTCACGACCCGGCGGATCTCCTCGACGCCCTCGGGGACGGCGGGCAGGTCGAGGGAGCGTCCGATCTGGTCGACGCGGCGCGAGACGATGTCGACCTCGGCGTCCGGGGTGGCGGGCAGCGGCAGCACGACCGTGTTGAAGCGGCGGCGCAGCGCGCTGGAGAGGTCGTTGACGCCCCGGTCGCGGTCGTTGGCGGTGGCGATCAGGTTGAAGCCGCGGACGGCCTGCGTCTCCTGCCCCAACTCCGGGATGGGCAGGGTCTTCTCGGACAGGATCGTGATGAGCGTGTCCTGCACGTCGGCGGGGATGCGGGTGAGCTCCTCGACGCGGGCGGTCAGCCCTTCGGACATCGCGCGCATGACGGGGCTGGGCACGAGCGCGTCCCGGCTCGGTCCGTGGGCGAGCAGCCGGGCGTAGTTCCAGCCGTAGCGGATCGCCTCCTCGGGCGTGCCCGCGGTGCCCTGGACGAGGAGGGTGGAGTCCCCGCTGACGGCGGCGGCGAGGTGCTCGGACACCCAGGTCTTGGCGGTTCCCGGCACGCCGAGCAGGAGCAGGGCGCGGTCGGTGGCGAGTGTGGTGACGGCGACCTCGACGATCCGGCGCGGCCCTACGTACTTGGGCGTGATCACCGTCCCGTCGGGGAGCGTGCCGCCGAGGAGATAGGTGGCGACGGCCCAGGGCGAGAGCTGCCAGCGGACGGGCCTCGGACGGTCGTCGGCGGCGGCGAGCGCCTTGAGTTCGTCGGCGAAGGCGTGCTCGGCGTGCGGCCGCAGGACTTCGGCGCCGGTGTCCGGCACGGCGCTCGTGATGGTTTCGGGCACGGTCATGGATCCCCCTCCAGATCGTTCGACCTGATGTGGGATCCACCGTGCACCATGCCACTGACAATCCGCCGTCGCCGCAGCTCGGAGCGGTAAGTCCGGTGATTCCGGGCGGAGTCAGCCGGCGATCGGGGAGACCGCGACGCAGCCGCCGGTCAGCGCCGCCTGGCCCTTGGCCTCCTTGATGACCTTGCCCTCGTGCACGACCTTGCAGGTGAGGTCGGCCGGATTGAGCGCGACCGGCATCACGGCGGGCGGCATGACGCCCTTCAGCGTCACCGTCTTCTTCCACGGCGTGGCCGGCTTCTTCTCCGACTCCATCTTGGGTTCCATGGCCGTGCCGCCGCCCGCGTGGTACTCGATCGACTCGATGCCGGTGCCGGTACCTCGTAGGTGACTTCGAACGACTCGTTCACGGCCTTGTCGACCTGGTCGGCCGCCGCGGAGCAGGCGCCGAGGCCGAAGGCGAGGCCGGTGACGGCGAGCGCCGAGACGGCGGTACGGATGGTGCGCTTCATCACGGTGTCCCCCTGAACTGCCGCGGTGACGCGGGGCGGTGAGGCCGGTTCTCCGGCCTCCTCCCTCGCAGGAAATGGTAAAGAGAAGGTAAAGTCAAGCGGCTTCCTGGTCGGTCCGGAGCAGCGAAACCGCAGGCCGGGGCCGTTGTCAGTGGCGCCCCCTAACGTCAGGGACATGGACACACAGGGGGTGCGCTGGACGGCGGATCAGGTGCTGGCTCTGGCTCCTGACGACGCCTCGCGCAGAGCGGGGAACAAGCTGGGCACGGCGGGTCCGTGGTCCGGCACGGGCAGCGGTGAGGGCGCGGTGTGGGGGCTGTGCCGGGGCAGCGGCAGCACGCCGTACCGCACGGTGGTCGACACAAGGGGGCCGGCGTACACCTGCAGTTGCCCCAGCCGGAAGTTCCCGTGCAAGCACGCACTGGGCCTGCTGCTGCTCTGGGCATCGGACGGCACGGCCGGCGCCGCCGAGGCCCCCGACTGGGCCGCCCCGTGGCTCCGGAACCGGCGCGAGCGCCAGGAGGCCGGCCGGGCGGCGGCCCCGGCCGCGCCCGCCGATCCCGAGGCCGCGCGCCGCCGTGCCGAGCGGCGCGCGGCGCGGATCACCGCAGGAGCCGAGGAGTTGGAGCAGCGGCTGGCCGATCTGCTGCGCGGTGGCCTGGCGACGGCGGAGCGGTCCGGGTACGCCCTGTGGGAGGAGACGGCGGCCCGCATGGTCGACGCCCAGGCGCCGGGACTCGCCGGCCGGGTGCGGGAGTTGGGCGCCCTGCCGGGCTCAGGCCCCGGCTGGCCGGTGCGACTCCTGGAGGAGTGCGCGCTCACCCATCTCCTCGGCAGGGCCTGGCTCGGCGTGGACCGGCTCCCCGGTCCACTCGCGGCGACCGTCCGCACCCGCGTCGGCCTCACGACACCCACACGGGGCCCGGAGATGCGGGATCACTGGCTGGTCCTCGCCCAGAGCGACACCTCCGACGGCAAACTGACGACTCGCCGGATCTGGCTCCACGGCCGGCAGAGCGGGCGCACGGCGCTCCTGCTCTCCTTCGGCGCGGCGGGACGGGCACCCCAGCTCTCCCTCCCCGTCGGCTCCGTCCTCGACGCCGCCCTCGCGCTGCACGAGGGTGCAGGCGCCGTGCGGGCCGAGTGGGTCGAGCAGTTCGCCGCTCCCGCACCGCTCGACGTCCCGCCGCCGGGCGGCACCGTCGCCGACGCCCTCACGGCGTACGGCCTCGCCCTGCGGGAGGACCCCTGGCTCGACTCCTGGCCGGTGACCCTGACCGACGTCGTGCCGATACCGACGGAGTGCGGCTGGCAGCTCGCCGACCGGGGCAGCGCGAGCGGCGACGGAGAGGCGGTGCCGGTGAGCGCCGCCGCGCTCGCCCGACCGGGTCTCTGGCGCCTTGCGGCACTGTCCGGCGGCCGGCCGGTACGCGTCTTCGGCGAGTGCGGGCATCGCGGGTTCACCCCGCTCGCCGCCTGGTCGGCGGAGTCCCCAGGCGAGACGGTCCCACTCCACTGACGCCCCGCGCACCCCTTGGCTCGCTCATCCGGCCCGGCTCGCGCACGCGCCTACTCGGCGGACCCGTCGGCGCCCCGCACCAGGCCTGGCCCGGCACGACCCGACCCGACCCGAGCCGACACCGACACCGACACCGAGTCAAGCCCCGACCCCGACTCCGACGACAGCCTGGAGGACTCCGATGGACGCCTGGGAAGAGCTCGTCACCTCGGCGCTGCTCGGCACCGACCGGCGGCCGCCCGCAGCTTCCGCCACCGCGCGGGCGGGGGTGACGGCGGCGAGCGGCGACGCTCCGGTCGCCCTGCTCGACGCCGCGGCCGTGCACACCGTGCGGCGCAGGGCCGGACTGCGCCCCGGACCCGCCGCACCGGCTCCCGAGCCCGCACCCGAAGACCCCCGCCGCCCGCTGCCCGAGGCGGCCCGCCACCGCCTCGGCCGGCTGCTCGCGGACCGTGCGGCCCCCGCCCCGTCCGGAGGACGCCGCGGGGCCGCGCCCGACCTCGCCGAGCTGCTCCCCCAGTGGCTCGCCGCCGCCAACGAACGCGGTTTCGCGGCACCCGCGTCCTCCCTGCCCGCCCTGCTCGACGCCGCCCGCGCCCGGACCGACCTGCGCCCGCAGGCGCTCGCGCTGGCCGGCCCGCGGGGGCTGTGGCTCGCCCGGCTCAATCCGGAGTGGAAGTTCGCCCTGCGCGGCACGGCCGGCAGCGCCTCTCTCCCCGGCGCCCGGAACCCGGAGGAGGTGGCGAAGCTGTGGTCGGAGGGCCTGTTCGCGGAGCGTGTCGCCCTGCTCGGAGCCCTCCGGGCCGAGGACCCGGCAGCCGCCCTCTCCCTGCTCGCCTCCACATGGCAGGCGGAGCGGGCCGAGGACCGGCTGATGTTCCTGGACTCGCTGCGGGCCGGGCTGTCGGGCGCAGACGAGGAGTTCTTGGAGGCCGCGCTGTCGGACCGCAGCCGCAACGTCCGCTCCACCGCCGCCGAACTCCTCTCGGCGCTCCCGGAATCGGCGCTCGCGGGCCGCATGGCGCGGCGCGCCGCCTCCTGCGTCAGTCTGGACCGTACGGAAGGGGCCGAGACGATCGTGGTCGAGGCACCGCACGAGTGCGACGACGGCATGCGGCGGGACGGCCTGGTGCCCACCCCGCCCACGGGCCGCGGCGAGCGGTCCTGGTGGCTGGGCCAACTGGTGGAGGCGGCGCCCCTGGCCTGCTGGCCGGCCCGGTTCGGCGGACGCCTTCCCGAGGAGATCGCCGCCCTGCCGGTCACCGACGACTGGCGGAACGAGCTACACGCCGCCTGGTGCCGGGCCGCCGTACGACAGCGGGACCCGGCCTGGTCGAGGGCCCTGCTCGGCCCCCCGTCGGCCCCGCCCGCGACGGGCCCGGGCACCTCGTCCCTCGCCGAACGCGCCCAGCTGCTCTCGACGCTCCCGGAGGAGGAGCGGGCCCGCTGGGTCGCCTCCTTCATCGCGGCCCACGGCCTGTCCGAGGCCTTCCAGCTCCTCGGCGTCTGCGAGGTGCCCTGGGCGGAGCCGCTGGGGGGAGCGGTGATCGACGCCCTGGACATCGCCCGGGAGGCGGGCAGCTATCCGTGGAGCTTCAGCGGAGTGATGGGCCTGGCCGAGCGCTGCCTCTCACCGGCCGCGGCCCCCCAGCTGGATTCCCTGACTGCCCTCCCGAACGAGGCGGAGGACGCCTCCCCCGGGGCGGGCAGCTACTGGTCCGAAGCCTTCCAGCGCCTGGTGTCGACCCTGCGCCTGCGCGCCGAGATGCTCGCGGAACTGGAGGTGGAGCCGCAGGCCCGGCCGGAGCCGCAGGCGGCGGATCCGAAGGGCTGACCGCCGGGCGCCCGCCTCCCGCGACGGCAAGGGCGGAGCGCGACCGGCCGGAGGCGACCATAAGTCACCGCGGGCGGCCGAAGGCGCCCGCGCGCCGCCACCTGTGCGACGTCGGCGGCACGTCACCAGGCCGCACGAAACCGGCCGCGGAACCTCCCACGCCCGTGGCCCGTGGCACGGACGGCGCTTCGTCGCTTCCGCGCTTCGGCACACGGACGAGCACCAGGCACCAGGCACCAGGCACCAAGCAGTCGGCCGCCAAGCGGCCGCTGCTCGCGTCGACCGCCCGCTCACCGCCGCTCCCGCACTGCGCCGCGCCGGCGCTCTCCGTCGTTCCGGCGGTTACGCGGCGACGCGGACGTTCGCGTTCACCCAGGTGACGATGGACGCGGTCGTCGCACCCGGCGTGAAGATCTCCGCGACGCCCTTCTCCTTCAGCGGCGCGATGTCCGCCTCGGGGATGATCCCGCCGCCGAAGACCTTGATGTCCTCCGCGTCGCGCTCCCGCAGGAGCTCCAGGACCTTCACGAAGAGCGTGTTGTGCGCGCCCGAGAGGATCGACAGGCCGATGGCGTCGGCGTCCTCCTGGATCGCCGTGTCCACGATCTGCTCGGGCGTCTGGTGCAGCCCGGTGTAGATGACCTCCATACCGGCGTCCCGCAGCGCCCTCGCGATGACCTTGGCCCCGCGATCGTGGCCGTCGAGGCCCGGCTTGGCCACCACCACGCGGATCGGACCGGTCACACCCATCACTGCCTCCACATGCGACCCCCGCGCCTGATTGCCGGGGAGGTGAACGAACGTTATCGCCAGCATCCCGCAAGGGACCGTTTCGCGGTGGACAGCGAGGGGGAAATCACACGTGGGGCGTGTTCGTCCCGCGCCGGACCCTCCCCGGGGCCCGTCCCCGGGGCCCGTCCCCGGGGCCCGCGGGCCGCAGACCGGGTGGAGGTCGCCGATGGTGTTCACCAAGCTCACCAAGGTCACGACCGCACTGAAGGCCAACGCCCTGGAGCTGGCGATCCTCACCGGACACATGATGCTCTACCCCTCCGGAATCGTCCGTGAGCGCACCGTCACCACCCCTGCCTCCGGACCGGCCTCCGGCCGTCGCCCGGTCGTCCTCCTCCACGGCTTCGTCGACAACCGCTCGGTCTTCGTCCTGCTGCGCCGCTGCCTCACCCGGCACGGCCGTGACTGTCTCGACTCGCTCAACTACTCCCCGCTCACGTGCGACCTGCGCACCGCCGCGGTCCTGCTCGGCCGGCGTGTCGAGGAGCTGTGCGCCCGCACCGGTCACGAGCGCGTCGATCTCGTGGGGCACAGCCTCGGCGGCCTGATCGCTCGTTATTACGTACAGCGCCTCGGCGGTGACGCGCGGGTGCGGACGCTGGTCATGCTCGGCACCCCCCACGCCGGCACCACCGCCATACCCTGGGCCGGGGCCCACCCGCTCGTCCGCCAGATGCGCCCCGGATCCGACGTGCTGCGGGAGCTGGCAGGCCCCGCGCCCTCCTGCCGGACCCGCTTCGTCAGCTTCTGGAGCGACCTGGACCAGGTGATGGTCCCGGTCGAGACGGCACGTCTCGACCACCCCGACCTTCTGGTGCACAACGTGCAGGTGAGCGGAATCGGCCACCTGGCCCTGCCGGTGCACCCCACGGTCGCCTCCGGCATCGTGCGCGTCCTCGACGCCGAGGAGCTGGAGACCGGCGCACCGGAGGCCGGCGACCCCGGAGCCGCGTCCGTCGCTTGACGGCGACACGAGCGATCACCTCCGGACGCCTGACAGGCCGCCAGAAGGCACTCATTCTTCGAACGTTCCTCGAACACAGAGCCAAAGCTCTCCCCGAGACCGCCGAAACACGGCCGATTGCCCGTTTCCTGCGAGACCAAAACCCTCCGAAGATTGTCGGCTGCGCATACCGCCGGGTACAGTCGCGCCACTGCTTACCCCCGGGACACCCCTCATCGGGCCCGACCCGGACTGGTCCTGCCGCCGAGGCGAGAGAGAAGTTGGTGAACGACCAGCACCCCCACGCCGGATACGTCGGAGACGACATGCACAGCACCGGCAGCTTCGCCACCGACCCCCTGTTCGGCGCCCTCCCGGGGGGGTACGACGCGGATCACAGCGGTCAGTACGACACCACGCAGTGGAACGGCAGCCACCAGTGGGACGCCGGCGCGTACGACGCCTACGTCACGCAGCAGCCGATGACGCAGCAGTACGACACCACCGGCCAGTGGGACGCGAGCGCCTGGAACGAGGCGCAGCAGACCGGTCAGTACCAGACCGCCCCCCTCGCCTCGTACGACACCACCGGCCAGTGGACGACTCCCGCCTTCGAGACGGGTACGTACGACGCCACCGCCTGGAACCACGCCGCCGCGCCGGAGCAGGAGCACCTCCACACGGAGCCGGTCGTTCCGCAGCAGTACACCCCCGAGTACGACTTCCTCCCCGACCATCACGGTGCCGAGCACGGTGGCGGGCACGGCGACCACGTCGTGGAGCACGCCGCGGGGACTGACGCCGCGCACGCGGTCGAGCACGGGGCCGAGCACACCGCGCAGTTCGAGGCCGTCCTGCCCGACGAGCACCCGTACGACTACGGCTACGAGAGCCCGGCGGAGCACGCGTACGAGCCCGAGGAACCGGGCCCGGCCTCGGAGATCCTCACGGAGGCGGCCCCCGTCACGGCCCGTCCCGTGCGCCGCTCCTCCGGTGGCAGCCGCGGCCGTCGCCGTACGCCCGCCAAGCGCTCCGCCCTTCTGACCGTCGCCGTCCCGTCCGCCTGCGTCATGGGAGTCGCCGGAATCGCCGCCGCCTCGGTCGGCGGCCTCACCGAAGCAGGCGCCGAGACCAAGGACGACGTGGCCGTCGCCGCGGCCGACCCGTCGTCGGTGAAGCCGGTCGCCGCCAACAACAAGCTCGACACGCAGCTCGCGGCGCTCAGCGCCGACGCCCGCGACTTCGGCGACCGCGCCAGCCGCACCCAGGAGCGCATCGACCTCAAGCTTCGCCAGGAAGCGGAGAAGAAGAAGCGTGAGGAGGAGGCGGCCCGCAAGGAGGCGCTGCGTCCGAAGTTCATGCTCCCGGTGAAGCTGCACCAGCTCAGCGCCCATTACGGACAGGCCGGCGTGAACTGGATGTCCGTGCACACCGGCATCGACTTCCCGGTCCAGTACGGCACGAAGGTGATGGCCGCGACCGACGGCACCGTCCGCACCCAGTGGAACAGCGCCTACGGCAACATGGCGATCGTGACCGCCGAGGACGGCACCGAGACCTGGTACTGCCACCTGAGCAGCACCAAGATCCGCTCCGGCAAGGTCAAGGCCGGCGACGTGATCGCCTACTCCGGCAACTCTGGCAACTCCACCGGCCCCCACCTCCACTTCGAGGTGCGGCCGAACGGCGGGGCCGCGATCGACCCGGAGTCGTGGCTGCGCAGCCACGGCCTCAGCCCGACCGGCTGACCCGGCCGAGCACCACGCCTCACACGCGCCACGCCTTACACGCCAGCGCGCAGACGCACCACGTCACGCCCTACGCGTCGCGCACCACGCGACGACGCCCCACGCCCCACGCGAAAGGGCCCCGGCCGAAGCCGGGGCCCTTTTCCGTGCGGGGCCCTCTTCCGTGCGTCCGTCCGCGGGTCAGAGCTTCTCGACCGGCGCGTACCGCAGGAGCAGCCGCTTCGGCTTCTCGTCGCCGAAGTCGATCGTCGCCTGGGCGTCCCCGCCGACGCCCGTCACCTGCATGACCGTGCCCAGGCCGAACTGGTCGTGGGTGACCCGGTCGCCGACCTGGAGCGTGATCACCGGCTTCTCGCCGGCGCGGCGCGTGGCGAAGCCCGAGGGGCCCGAGCGCGAGCGCGAGGAGGAGAGCTGGGAGGTGATCCCGGAGGTCGGACCGGCGGGCTTGACCATGGGGCCGGTGCGCTTCCACTCCAGGTACGTCGCCGGGATCTCCTCCAGGAAGCGCGAGGCAGGGTTGTACGAGGGCTGGCCCCAGGCGCTGCGCATCGAGGAGCGGGTCAGATAGAGCCGTTCGCGGGCGCGCGTGATGCCCACGTACGCCAGGCGCCGCTCCTCCTCCAGCTCCTTGGCCTGGCCGAGCGCGCGCATGTGCGGGAAGACGCCGTCCTCCATGCCGGTCAGGAAGACCACCGGGAACTCCAGGCCCTTGGCGGTGTGCAGCGTCATCAGCGTGATGACGCCGGACCCCTCCTCGTCCTCGTCGGGGATCTGGTCGGAGTCGGCGACGAGCGCGACCTTCTCCAGGAACTCGGCGAGGGTCGCGGGCTCCTCGCCGCGCTCCTGCTCGAACTCCAGGGCCACGGCGGCGAGTTCCTGGAGGTTCTCGATCCGGGTCTCGTCCTGCGGGTCGGTGGAGGCCTGGAGCTCGGCGAGATAGCCGGTCCGCTCCAGTACGGCCTCGAGGACGACGGCGGGGCCGGCCCCCGAGTCGACGATGGTGCGGAGCTCCTCCATGAGGGCGTTGAAGCGCTTCACGGCGTTGGCCGAGCGGGCCGCCATGCCGTACGCCTCGTCGACCCGCTTCAGCGCCTGCGGGAAGGTGATCTTCTCGCGGAGGGAGAGGGCGTCGATCATGGCCTCGGCGCGCTCGCCGATGCCCCGCTTGGGGACGTTGAGGATGCGGCGCAGCGGAACGTTGTCCTCGGGGTTGGCGAGGACGCGCAGGTAGGCGAGGACGTCGCGGACCTCCTTGCGCTCGTAGAAGCGCACGCCGCCGACGACCTTGTAGGGCAGGCCGACGCGGATGAAGATCTCCTCGAAGACACGGGACTGGGCGTTCGTGCGGTAGAAGACGGCGACGTCGCCGGCCTTCGCCTCGCCCGCGTCCGTCAGCCGGTCGATCTCGTCCGCGACGAACTGCGCCTCGTCGTGCTCGGTGTCGGCGACGTAGCCGGTGATCTGCGCGCCCGCGCCCGCGTTGGTCCAGAGGTTCTTGGGGCGGCGGGACTCGTTGCGCTCGATGACGGCGTTGGCGGCGGAGAGGATGGTCTGCGTGGAGCGGTAGTTCTGCTCGAGCAGGATCGTCGTCGCGTTGGGGTAGTCCTCCTCGAACTGGAGGATGTTGCGGATGGTCGCGCCGCGGAAGGCGTAGATCGACTGGTCCGCGTCACCGACGACGCACAGCTCGGCCGGGTCCAGGTCTTCGTAGCCCGTGCCGACCAGCTCCCGTACGAGGGTGTACTGGGCGTGGTTGGTGTCCTGGTACTCGTCGACGAGGACGTGGCGGAAGCGGCGGCGGTAGTGCTCGGCGACATCCGGGAACGCCTGGAGCAGATGGACCGTCGTCATGATGATGTCGTCGAAGTCCAGGGCGTTGGCCTCGCGCAGCCGCGCCTGGTACATCCGGTACGCCTCGGCGAGCGTCTTCTCGAAGCCGTCGGCGGCCTGGTCGGCGAAGGCCTCCTCGTCGATCAGCTCGTTCTTGAGGTTCGAGACCTTGGCGCTGAAGGACTTCGGCGGGAACTTCTTGGGGTCGAGGTCCAGGTCGCGGCAGACCAGCGCCATCAGGCGCTTGGAGTCGGCGGCGTCGTAGATCGAGAACGAGGACGTGAAGCCGAGCTTCTTCGACTCGCGGCGCAGGATGCGGACGCACGCGCTGTGGAACGTCATCACCCACATGGCGTTGGCGCGCGGGCCGACGAGCTGCTCGACGCGCTCCTTCATCTCGCCGGCGGCCTTGTTGGTGAAGGTGATCGCCAGTATCTGGCCGGGGTGGACGTGGCGGGTGCCCAGGAGGTGGGCGATGCGATGGGTGAGCACCCGGGTCTTGCCGGAGCCGGCTCCGGCGACGATGAGCAGCGGGGTGTCGGTGTGCACGACGGCGGCGCGCTGCTGTTCGTTCAGCCCTTCCAGGAGCGCGGCGGCGTCCACGACGGGGCGCGGGGCTCCGTCGCGGTAGTACGCGTCCCGGGGCGCGGGCGCGTCGAACCTGCCCCCGAAGAGGTCGTGCGGGACCTCCTCCGCGGCCGGAGCGCCGTGCTCGTGGTCCTCGGGAGGGGGCGGGGGCTCCTCCGGGGAGTGGTTCCGGAGGCCCGCCAGGAAACTGTCGTCAAAGAGGCTGCTCATCGCCTAACGAGTCTAGGCCGCCCCACCGACAACCCACCCCCACCTCCCGAAGTGACCATATTTTTACGGAGGGTGACAGTCCACTTCAGGTCACGAAAATGTATCGGGCATATCGAACATCGGACTTCCCAGCCGCCCCACGGGTTGGCTAGCGTGCTCGCCCAAGCAGCCCGTCCCCTCCGAACGGCGAATCACGCCGAGCGGGCGGCCCACGCCGCATCCGGCCCTGCCGCGAGGCAGTCGTGCCCTCACGCCTCGGCGTCCACGGAAGGAGATGCCGGTCTTGGCGTCCCATCGCAAGCCGCGCAGCACCCGTACGCATTCCCCCGCCGTCGGGGTCACGACGGCCGCGATCGCCTCGGTCACCCTGCTGTCCACGCAGAGTGCCGGCGCGGCGCCCGCTCCGCCGAAGCCGACGGTGGAGGAGATCCAGAAGAAGGTCGACGACCTCTACCGGCAGGCCGGCACGGCGACCCAGGAGTACAACCGGGCCAAGGAGTCCACCGACCGGCAGCGGCGCAACGTCGACGGGATCCTCGACGACATGGCCCGCAGGACGGAGTCGATCAACGAGTCGCGGCGGACCCTCGGCTCGTACGCGGCGGCGCAGTACCGGGCCGGGGCGGTCGGACCGACGGCGGCGCTGATCTTCGCCGACAGCCCGCAGTCGTACTTCGAGCAGACCCACATCATGGACCGGCTCTCCGAGCGGCAGCGCAGCGCGGTGGCGGACTACGAGGGCAAGCGGGCCGCCGCGGCGAAGCAGCGCGCGGAGGCGACGAAGAGCCTGCAGAGCCTCACCGAGTCACAGGCGGCGCTGCGCACCAGCAAGCAGACGGTCCAGGGGAAGCTGGCGCAGGCGCGCACCCTCCTGGCCCGGCTGACCGCCGAGGAGAAGGCCCGGCTCGCGGAGCTGGAGCGCAAGCGGGAGGCGGAGGCCCGGCGCAAGGCGCAGGAGCGGGCCGAGGCGGAGGCGGCGAGGGCGAAGGCCGAGGCCGAACGGCGCCGGCAGGAGGAGGCGAGCCGGGAACAGCGGCCCGAGTCGCCGGTCACCCCGCCGCCCACCGGCGGCTCCACGTACGCCGCCAAGGCGGCGAAGGCGCTGGAGTTCGCCCGGGACCAGATCGGCAAGCCGTACGTCTGGGGGGCGACGGGCCCGAGTTCGTACGACTGCTCCGGGCTCACGCAGGCCGCGTGGAAGTCGGCGGGCGTCGACCTGCCGCGCACCACCTGGGACCAGGTGAAGGTGGGCACCCGGGTCGCCACGGACGACCTGCTGCCGGGGGACCTCGTCTTCTTCTACGACGACATCAGCCACGTCGGCCTCTACATCGGCGGCGGCAAGATGATCCACGCGCCGAAGCCGGGCGCCAACGTCCGCGAGGAGTCGATCTACTACATGCCGATCTACGGGAGCGTGCGTCCGGCGTGACGCCCCGCCTCCGGGGGGGCGGGCCGGACGGCGCGCCCCCGCGGGCCGGACCTTCGGATGGGCCCGACGGAGAGATCCGGGGCCCTGACGCTCACATCCGGGAGGCCCGACGGAGAGTCCGAGGGCCCTGGCGATCAGGTCCGGAGGGCTCGACGGAGAGACCCGAGGGCCCCGACGATCAGGTCCAGAGCGTCGCGATGAAGATGTTCGCGATCGTCAGGCCGCCGACGGCGCCGAAGAGGCCCTTGTCGACCTTCTCCTCGTCCCGCTTCACGTATACGAGGGCGAGGATCACGACGAGGACGGCCAGCTTGATGCCGATCTTCACGTTGTTGACGGTCTGGTCGTCCGCCTGGTTGAGGCCGACCAGCGCGATGCCCGTGACCAGCATGGTCAGCGCGCCGTGCAGCATCGCGGGGCTGAAGCGGGCCGTACCCGCGCCCATCGCCTTCATCTGCGTCAGGAACCCGCCGAGCAGGGAACCGATGCCGATGATGTGCAGGGCGACGAAGACATTGATGAGTACGTCCATGGGGCGGAGCCTAACCGGGCCCATAGCACCCTCCTCCGGCCGGGTCCGCCCTCTCCCGCACATCGGTCAGGCCGACACAGGAAAGCGGGCTCCACGCGTCACCTCTCCCGGACGCGAACGGTCCCGAAGGGACAATTGGCGCCAATAGCGGTCAACTCCCCGCCGCCCCGTGACGCCCAGGTTTAGCGTCCTCCCCCAGGTGGCCGGCTTCCCACCACCGCCGGGTCTCCCGGCGACAGTCGGCCGCCCCCGCCGAGAAAAACCGGCGGCGGCCCGTCTCCCCTGTGCGGACCGTCGCCGGCCCCGGCGGTCATCGGCCCCCGCAGGGAGAGGATGTGACCCGCCCTCGTGGCAGCGCACCGGAAGCCCAGGCAGTTCCCCTTCGGCGGTCAGGCGGTACGGACCGCCGCCACCCTGGCCCTCGCCTCCGCGGCGACGGCGACCGTGTTCGAGGGCGCCGGGCACGCCGAGCCCCGGCCGACCCCCGCCCAGGTGAAGGCGAAGGTGGACCGGCTGTACCAGGAGGCCGAGGTGGCCACCGAGAAGTACAACGGCGCGAAGGAGAAGGCCACCGAGGCGCGGCGCGCGCTGAACCGGCTGCGCGACGAGGCGGCCCGCCGGACCGACCGGCTCAACACCCTGCGGGGCGGTCTCGGTTCCTTCGCCACCGCCCAGTACCGCTCCGGGGGACTCGACCCCGCCGTGCGCCTGGCCCTCACCTCCGACCCCGACGAGTACCTGGAGCGTGCCGCGTTCGCCGAGAAGGAGGGGGACCGGCGGGCCGCCGCCGTCACCTCCGTACGCCGTGAACAGGCCGGCATCGGACAGCTGCGCGCCGAGTCGACCCGGCGGCTGGCGGAGCTCCGGGGGCACGAGGCCGATCTGCGCCGGCAGAAGACGGCGGTGCAGGGCAGACTCGACGAGGCCCGGGCGCTGCTGGCCCGGCTGACCGCCGAGGAACGGGCACGGTACGAAGCGGCCTCGGCGGGCCGTGGCGCCGCGGATCCCGCCGCGGCCGCCCCCCGCGCCGACCGGGGCTCCCTGCCACGCGGACCGGTGGCCGCCCCGAACGCCCGCGCCGCCGAGGCCATCGCCTTCGCCCGGGACCAGATCGGCAAGCCGTACGTGTGGGGCGCGACGGGGCCTTCGGCGTACGACTGCTCCGGCCTCACGCAGGCGTCCTGGCGAGCGGCGGGAGTCTCCCTGCCGCGCACGACCTACACGCAGATCAACGCCGGTCGCCGGGTCTCCCGCTCGGAGCTGGCTCCGGGCGACCTGGTGTTCTTCTACTCCGGCATCAGCCATGTCGGTCTCTACATCGGCGGCGGGCAGATGATCCACGCTCCCCGCCCGGGCGCACCGGTGCGGGTCGCGCCGATCGACGAGATGCCCTTCGCCGGTGCCACCCGCGTCGGCTGACCCCGGCGTGCGGGGCCGGGCGGGCCGGCCCCGACGGGGGGGCCGGGCGGGCGGGCCTGGGCATTGCGGGGCCCAGCGCGCGGGTCCCGGCAGGGGCGACCCTGCCCCGGGCGGGCCGACGCCTCGCCGCCCTCGGGTCCTCTGACCGCCTGGTCTGACCGCCGGGCCGGCCCGGCGGTCAGACCAGGCGGCGGGCGGTCGCCCAGCGGGTCAGCTCGTGCCGGTTGGAGAGCTGGAGCTTGCGCAGCACCGCGGAGACATGGGACTCGACCGTCTTCACCGAGATGTAGAGCTGCTTGGCGATCTCCTTGTAGGCGTATCCCCGCGCGATCAGCCGCAGCACCTCCCGCTCCCGCTGGGTGAGGCGGTCCAGGTCCTCGTCGACCGGCGGGGCGTCCGTGGAGGCGAAGGCGTCCAGGACGAAGCCGGCCAGGCGGGGGGAGAACACCGCGTCGCCGTCCTGGACCCGGAAGATCGAGTCGACCAGGTCCGTGCCGGTGATCGTCTTGGTGACGTAGCCACGGGCACCGCCACGGATCACCCCGATGACGTCCTCCGCCGCGTCGGAGACCGAGAGGGCCAGGAAGCGGACCGGGTTCTGCGGCGCGGACAGCAAGCCGGCGCAACGGCGCAGCACCTCGACCCCGCCGCCCCCGGGCAGGTGCACGTCGAGCAGCACCACCTCGGGGCGGGTCGCGGTGATCACCGTGACGGCCTGGTCCACGTCGGCGGCCTCGCCGACCACCTCGACGCCGGTGACGTCCGTCCGGCCGATCTCGGCCTGAACGCCCGTGCGGAACATCCGGTGGTCGTCGACGAGGACGACCCGCACCCGGCGCTCCGTGGCCTCCGAAGCCGTCGTCCCGGTCCCGGTCTCGTCGCTCATGCGTCCGCCCTCTCCATCTCAAGCTCCACTTCGGTGCCCCCGCCCGGAACGGACCGCAGCCGGGCCGAACCGCCGTTGCGCTGCATCCGGCCGATGATCGATTCTCGTACGCCCATCCGGTCGCCGGGGACGGAGTCCAGGTCGAAGCCCGGCCCCCGGTCGCGGACGGAGACGAACACCGTGCGTCCCTCCACCTCGGCGTAGACCTGCACCGCCCCGCCTCCGCCACCGTACTTGGCGGCGTTGACCATCGCCTCGCGTGCGGCCTGCATCTGTGCGGCCAGCTTCTCGTCGAGCGGGCAGTCGCCCACGACCACGACCTCCAGCGGGACGCCGTGCATGTCCTCCACCTCGGCGGCGGCCTTCTTCACCGCCTCGGCGAGGGTGTCCGGCTCCTCGTCCTCGTCCTTGCCCGTGCCCTCCGGCTTGTAGAGCCAGTTCCGCAGCTCCCGCTCCTGCGCGCGGGCCAGGCGCCGCACCTCCCCCGGCTCCTCCGCGTTGCGCTGGATCAGGGTGAGGGTGTGCAGGACGGAGTCGTGGACATGGGCGGCGACCTCGGCGCGCTCCTGGGCGCGGATGCGCATGGTCCGTTCCTCGTTGAGGTCCTGGGACATGCGGACCAGCCACGGACCGGCGAGGAGGGCGATGCCGGTGAGCACCGCTATGGCGGCCGTGAACGCCGTGCCGAGCTGGGCGGCGGAGCCTCGGACGACCATGAAGGCGGTCAGGCCGAGCCCGACCAGGGCGACACCGGCGAAGCCGCGGGCGAGCTGGAGGGTGCGCCGGCGGCGGCCTGGCTCGGTCCAGCTGGCGCGGCGGGCGTTGTCCGCCTGCCGCCAGACGAGGACGACTCCGACGCCGATCAGCAGCGTCGGCCAGACGTACCGGTCGGCCCGGTTGCCGAAGTCGATGTTGCCGACGAAGACGGCGGCACCGACCGCCAGCGCGATCAAGGCGAAGACCTGTCCGCGGTCCGGCTTGCGCAGCCGCCGGCGGCCGTCCTCGGTCGTCTCGAACACGGGCCGGGGCGCGGCCCGTCCGCCGACGCCCAGCGGGACGACGATCCAGAAGACCGCGTACAGCAGGGCCCCGAGCCCGTCGGCGAGGAGCAGCGCCACGAACACGGCGCGGACCCAGACGACGGGCAGCCCGAGGTGTCCCGCGAGGCCGCGGGCGACACCGCCGAGCCACCGCCCGTCGGCGCTCCGGTAGAGCTTGCGCACGGGCGGTTCGTCGGTGTCTGCGACGCGGGCGGATGCTGGCATGCGTCGATCGTCACACGCGGGCACGGGCCGGTACATCAGGGGCGGCCCTGAGAATCCCCCTAGGTGAGCGAACACCTCGGTCGTGTCCCCGGGTGGCTCTCGGGGTGGGGAGTCGGGCGAATATCAGGGTCGGGCCAGGGTCGTGCCCGGTGCCGCCGGGGGTCACCGGCCGTCACCATGGAGGCATGACGAGTTCGACGCCTTCCTCGCACGAGGCCCCGCCGCCGATGGTGGCTCCCGCCGTCGCGCCTCTGCGCCGCTCGGCGCGGCACAAGGTCGTGGGCGGTGTGTGCGGGGGCCTGGGGCGGCACTTCGATCTCGACCCGGTGATCTTCCGGATCGCGCTCGGGGTGCTGTCGGTGACCGGCGGCGTCGGGCTGATCTTCTACGGCTTCGCCTGGCTGCTGATCCCGCAGGCGGGCGAGGAGGAGAACGAAGGCCGCAAGCTGCTGTCCGGCCGGGTCGAGGGGGCGTCCCTCTCCGCCGTCCTGATGGCGATGGTCGGCTGCGGGATCTTCCTGTCGATGCTGCACAACGGCGGGACGATCGCGTTCGCGATGCTGCTGTCCACGGCGGTGAGCGGCGCGGCGGTCTGGTCGCAGCGCCGCCGCCAGGCGCTCGCGGGCGGTGACGCGGAGAGCCGGCTGGTCGCCGCGACGGCGGCGGCGGTCGCCGAGGCGCCGCCGGAGACCAAGGCACCGCCGCTCGTCGAGTTCTCGTCGTGGTGGAAGGACCCGATCGTCAAGGACGGCTCGACCGGCCCCATCGCGATCGGATACCTCTGGGGTCCGCACGGGGCGGACGCGGACGGCCTGGTGAACGGCGAGCGGGTGACCCCGGGCAGTCAGTGGGGCGGCTGGGTGCCGGAGCCCGGCGGGCCGGTAGCCGCCGCGCCCGCGGCCCGGCGTGGTCCCCGTTCCATCGGCGGACTGGTCTTCCTCCTCACCCTGCTCGCGGGCGGTCTGGGCACCGGCCTGTCCTGGGACACCCATCCGGTGGGCACGAGCCTCCAGATCGGCCTGGTGGCCGCCCTGGCGGTGCTGGGTCTCGGCCTGGTGCTCAGCAGCTTCCTCGGCCGGACCGGCTTCGGCACGGTCTTCGTGACCGTGGTGACGGCCGGCCTGCTCGCGGTGGCGGCGGCGCTGCCGAAGGAGATCTCCACGGACTGGGTCCGCACGACGTGGAGACCGGCATCGGTCGCCGCCGTGGAGCCGCGCTACGAACTGGGTTCGGGCGTCGGCACGCTCGACCTCTCGCGGCTGGCGGTCCCCGCCGGCACGACGGTCGGGACCGCCGTGGACGTCGGGGCGGGCAAGGTGGAGGTGGTCGTCCCCGCGAACGTGACGGTAAGGCTGCGGGCCCAGGTCGGGCTCGGGGACGTGCGGCTGCCCCAGCAGCACCCCGGGGACATCGACATCGCGCCGGACCGCGACGAGACCCGTACGCTCACCCCGCCGGCGGGCACCGTCCCGGGCGGAACGCTCGACCTCTCGCTGGAGGTCGGTCTCGGACAGGTGGAGGTCACCCGTGCTGCTTCATGAGTTCCGACCGGGCCGGCTCGTCGTCGGGGCGACCGCGCTCGCCCTGGCGGTCCTCTACGCGGGCGACGCCGCCGACGCGTGGGTGACGCCCTGGTACGCCGTGGTCCCGGTACTCTGCGGCGGTCTCGGCGTCGCCTCGCTGGTGACCTGGGTCGCCTACCGCCTCCGCCGTCGTTCGGCGAGGAGCGCGTCGAGCGAGAACAGGGAGGCCCCGGCGAGCACGAGCGGCAGCCAGGACATGAGATAGGCGAGGTCGTTGCCGTAGTAGTACGGCTGGGTCTGCCAGCTGACCGTCAGCCACAGGCTGAGCGAGATCAGCGCCCCGCCGAGGGCGGCGAGCCGGGCGAAGAGCCCCACCAGGGTCCCGATGCCGACGGCCAGCTCGCCGAGGGCGATGGCGTAGCCGAAGCCGACGGGGTTCTTCAGCGCCAGGTCGACGAGGGCGGGGACGGCGGAGCCGTCCCGTACGGCCCGCATCATCTCGCCGATCGAGCCGGTGCCCGTGCCGGCCATGAAGGTGGAGTCGGTGAGCTTGTCGAGCCCGGCGTAGACGAAGGTGACGCCGAGGAAGAGCCGCAGCGGCAGCAGCGCGTACCGCGAGGCGGTCTCCTTCCAGCCGGGCGCCCCGCCGGCTCCCCGACCCTCCCCGCCCCCGCCGTGTCCACGGCCACCCGTGCCCGCACCGGGGCCGTACGGCCCGTTCGCCCGCCGCATTCGTGTCATCGCCGGCCTGCCTCTCCGCGCCCGTGTCCGGGGAATCGATTGTCCTCGGACGTCCCGCTTCTGGATACGCGGGGGACACGGCGGTGGTTCAGAGGGGCCCGGTCGGCTCAGTCGACGACGTCGATGGTGACCCGGTTGGACTCCGCGCCGGAGGCGGTCACGACCCACACCTCGACCCGTCCCGGCTCGACGTCCGCCGGGAGGGGGACGGTGAGGGACGAGTCCGTCGGGTTGGCGAAGCCGCCGGGGACCGGGACGAGCGGGACACGGGCGTGGACCGCGCCGATCCGCACGACGAGGCGGGTGAGCGGGTCGGGGCCGTCCGCGCCCGGCGGGACGAAGCCGGCGCCGCGGATCTCGATGTCGTCGCCGGTACGGATCGGCGCGTCCAGGTCGCCCGGCTCGCGGGACCTGACGACCGAGAGGATCGCGGGCCGCCCGCCCTCCAGGCACTTCCCCGCGAGATAGCAGGCCGCTGAGACGGCGACGAGAAGCGCCGCCGACCAGGGTGGTCCGGGCAGCCGGTCGGGCTCGTCCGCCAGCCGCACCGCGCACAGGACGAGGACGACGCCGGAGACCAGGACGTACTGCAGGTCGGTGAGGCAGGCGCGGCCGTCGTCGTCGGCGACGATGTCGACGGCGCGGGGCCGGTCGGCGCGGACCTTCTGCAGCCGCAGACCCAGGACCCGCCCCCACACGATCCGGCGGACGGCCACGGCGACCGCCGACGTCAGGGCGAAGACGGTCAGCAGGCCGGCGGCGCGCGCTGCCCCGAGACCGATCCGGTCCGCGCCGGTGACCAGGCGGAACGTCACGAAGAGCAGGGCGTAGAGGGTGAGGAGGAGCCATCCGGCCGCGACGGTTCGGGAGGTGGAGAGCCGGTTGTCCTCGCCGATCAGCGGCGCGAGGACCCCGCCGCGCGTCCAGTGGGCGTGCGCCGCGCCGGTGAGGAGCGCGGCGAGGACGAGCGCCGCGCCCAGGGCCGCCGTGCGCGGACCGGTCCACCCGGTGCCGAGCGCGGTGAGCGCCTGACCGAGGAGCAGGGCGAGGACCGCGCCCCAGACCGCGCCGAACGTGGCCCGCCGCACGCGCCGGAGCCATGCCTCGCTCGCCGCTCGGCCGCGCGCGGCGACGGTACGGGCGGACTGGCCGAGTTCGTCGGAGACCCACTGGCGGGAGGCCACCGGCGAATGGGCGACGGCGGCCGGCACACCGTGTCCCGCCGCGAGTTCGTCGCGCAGCGCGAGGAAGGCGGCGACGGCGCGCCGGTGCCCCGTCCGTCCGCCGCACGCGCATGGCGCGGGGTCACCGCACAGCGTCGGCTCCTGGCACCGTCTCGCCTCTCGCACCGCCACGGCGCTCACTTCCCGATCCGTCAACTCACCGTTGGTTCTTCGGAATTGTGTCGCACTCGCGGGCGATCCACGTGCTTCGAGCGCCCCGCGCGGGAGTGATGGACCCGTCATCACATTGACGTACGGGCACCTTCTACGACGTTCTGCGTATGGGGCCGGGATGTTCTACGACAGGAGTTCGGGCTCCGAGCGGCTGATCGTGCGCCACAGCGGCTGGTAGTTGATCCACGCGGCGAGGTCGGTCCCGAGTCGCTCGCGGGTGGCCAGCGCCTCCCGGTGGCCGATCGGCACGGGTTTGCCGGCGGCCCGCGCGGTCAGCTGCACCCGGGCGCAGCGCTCCATCGTGATGAACCACCAGGCGGCCGCGTCGACCGTGGTGCCGACGGTCAGCAGGCCGTGGTTGCGCAGCACGAGCGCCTTGTACGGGCCCAGGGCGGTCGCGATCCGCCGCCCCTCCTCGGGGTCCACGGCGACCCCCGTGTAGGCGTCGTAGAGAGCGTGGTCCTGGTAGAAGCCGCAGGCCTCCTGGGTGATCGGTTCGATCAGCTCGCCCAGGGCGGCGAGGGCGCGGCCGTGGAGGGAGTGGGTGTGCGCGACGGCGACGGTCTCGGGCCGGGCCCGGTGGATCGCGGCGTGGACGGCGAAGGCGGCCTGGTTGACGTGGTGGCCGCCGCGGAGGACCCGGCCGTCGCCGTCGACCAGGATCAGTTCGCTCGCGGTGGTCTCGCCGAGGGGCATCCCGAAGGGGTTGACCCAGTAGCAGTCGGGGAACTCCGGGTCCCGTGCGGTGATGTGCCCGGAGACGCCCTCCTCGTACCCCAGCCGGCCGAAGAGCCGGAGCGCGCCCGCGAGTCGCTGCCTGCGGTGGGCGCGCTCCTCGGCCGGCGTGGCGTGGACGGGCGGCATGGCGAAGCGGAGCTGCTCGACGGGCACGGGGGCGGGTGTCTCGCTCATGCGCGGGAAGGTAACGCCGGGCCTCGCAACTCACCAGAGCCCGCGCACGACGAAACCGCCGCCCCTCGCGGTGGGGGCGGCGGCTTCACCGTCGTACGGGAGGGACCTCTGCGGGGACTACTCCCACTCGATGGTGCCCGGCGGCTTGCTGGTGACGTCGAGCACCACGCGGTTCACGTCGGCCACCTCGTTGGTGATCCGGGTGGAGATGCGCGCGAGCACGTCGTACGGCATGCGGGTCCAGTCGGCCGTCATGGCGTCCTCGGACGAGACGGGGCGCAGGACGATCGGGTGGCCGTAGGTGCGGCCGTCGCCCTGCACGCCCACGGAGCGCACGTCGGCGAGCAGGACCACCGGGCACTGCCAGATGTCGCGGTCGAGACCGGCGGCCGTGAGCTCCTCGCGGGCGATGGCGTCGGCCTCGCGCAGCAGGTCCAGGCGCTCCTTGGTGACCTCGCCGACGATCCGGATGCCGAGGCCGGGGCCCGGGAAGGGCTGGCGCTGGACGATCTCCTCCGGCAGGCCGAGCTCCTGGCCGACCATGCGGACCTCGTCCTTGAAGAGCTGGCGCAGCGGCTCGACGAGCTCGAACTCCAGGTCCTCGGGGAGGCCGCCGACGTTGTGGTGCGACTTGATGTTCGCGGTGCCGGTACCGCCCCCGGACTCGACGATGTCGGGGTAGAGCGTGCCCTGGACGAGGAAGGCGACGTCCTCGCCGGCGCCCGCCGACTCGGCGACGATCTCGGCCTGCGCCTGCTCGAAGACGCGGATGAACTCACGCCCGATGATCTTCCGCTTCTCCTCGGGGTCGGAGACCCCGGCGAGCGCGGCGAGGAAACGCTCCTGCGCGTCGACGACCTTGAGGTTGACGCCGGTCGAGGCGACGAAGTCCTTCTCGACCTGCTCGGTCTCGTTCTTCCGCATCAGGCCGTGGTCGACGTACACGCAGGTGAGCTGCGAGCCGATGGCCTTCTGCACGAGCGCCGCGGCCACGGCGGAGTCGACACCGCCGGACAGACCGCAGATGGCGCGCTTGTCGCCGACCTGCTCGCGGATGGCCGCGACCTGTTCCTCGATGACGTTGCCGGTGGTCCAGTTCGGCTCGATGCCGGCGCCCCGGTAGAGGAAGTGCTCCAGGATCTGCTGGCCGTGCGTGGAGTGCAGCACCTCGGGGTGGTACTGGACGCCGTACAGCTTCTTCTCGTCGTTCTCGAAGGCGGCGACCGGCACGACGTCCGTGGACGCGGTGACCGAGAAGCCCTCGGGAGCGGCGGAGCAGGCGTCGCCGTGGGACATCCACACCGACTGCTCGGTGGGGGTGCCCTCGAACAGCGTCGAGCCGGCCTTGGAGACGTGCAGCGGCGTCCGGCCGTACTCACGGGCGCCCGTGTTGTCGACGGTGCCGCCGAGGGTCGTCGCCATCAGCTGGAAGCCGTAGCACATGCCGAAGACGGGGACGCCGGCCTCGAAGAGGGCGCGGTCGAGGCGCGGGGCGCCCTCCGCGTACACGGAGGACGGGCCGCCGGAGAGGATGATCGCCTTGGGGTTCTTGGCCAGCATCTCGGCCACCGGCATGGTGGACGGGACGATCTCGCTGTAGACCCGGGCCTCACGGACGCGGCGGGCGATGAGCTGGGCGTACTGGGCGCCGAAGTCGACAACGAGGACTACGTCCGGGTTGGAGACGTCGGGCGCGGCAGCGGGAGTCGCTGATGACACTACGGCGGCCTTCCGGCGGTAGGAGAAGGTCCCCCGAGACGGGGGTCTATGTGTCGATTCTACCGGCGCGCCGATGTCGCTTTTCGTCTCACCATCCGAACGCGGGTTGGCCCCGGTCCGGAGGCGGGGTCCATACTGTCGCCATGCGCAAGCTCCCGACCTTCGTCTTTACCTATGGCACCGGCCCGTCCGGCTGCCATGGTCGTGCTGCTTGAGCAACTGACAAGCGACTTCCCAGGCGCCCCGGGCCGACAAGGCCCGGGGCGCTCTGTCGTTTCCGGGCCGTGCCGCTCCGGGGCCCCGGTATCGAACCCCCGATCACGAGGAGCCCCGGCCATGACCACGACGACCCACACCGAGAAGACCCGCACCGAGAAGACCGGCGCCCGCACCGACGAGGCGGCGGCGCTCATCGGCGGCGCCCGCGAGCGCATCGACGCGCTCGACGACCGGATCATCGGCCTGATCCAGGAACGGATGGCGGTCTCGGCCGTGATCCAGGAGGCCCGGATCGGCTCGGGCGGCCGCCGGGTGAATCTCGCGCGCGAGATGGAGGTGCTGGGCCACTACAGGGACGCGCTGGGCAAGCCGGGCACCGCTCTCGCGATGACCATGCTGGAACTGTGCCGGGGCCGCGTTTGACGCGGGGCGAGTGAGGCGAAGGGCGCGCGGGTGTCGAAAGGGAGAACGCGCACAGGCCGCGAGGAACGAGCGGCCGAGCACGGCCGACCGTCGACACCCGCACAAAGCGCC